>JAYPEK010000119.1:0-1684 GCA_038125725.1 Rhodospirillaceae bacterium | reverse complement strand
AGGCCATCCGCGCCATCGGCGAGCCCATCTTCGACCGGCCGCCGAACCAGATTTCGATCGCCCGCCTGCTCGCCCAGATGTTCCAGGTCTCAGAGCGCTTCCATATGGAGACCCAGCCCCAGCTTCTGCTGCTGCAGAAAACCATGCTCATCGCCGAGGGCGTAGGCCGCCGCCTCGCGCCGGAACTCAACATGTGGCAGCTCGCCCTGCCCCTTATCGAGGAATGGATGCGCGAGCACCGCGGTCCCGAGGCCCGGCTGGCCGAAATCACGGCGGATGCAATCCTGGGTCTGCAGCGGCTTCCAGAAGCAGCCCGCGCGTTCGAAAAGGCCGCCACAGCCCTTTCCGAAGGGCGGCTGTCGCTGGATCTGCGCCACAACCCCCGGCCACGCTGGCAGCCCTGGCTGGCCATCGCCGTCACCGCCGCACTGGCCCTGATCGCGGTCCTCGACTGAGGGGATTGCGCCGGCTGGCCGATGGCCGCGTTCGGGACTATCTAATTACAAAAAATATTCGTAGATTACGGCATCACCCCACAGCGGGGAGCAACATTTCGGAGAATTCCCAATGCTGCACGGCAAACGGATTCTGCTGATCGTCAGTGGCGGCATTGCCGCCTACAAGAGCCTGGAGCTGATCCGGCGCCTGCGCGAGCATGGCGCATCGGTGCGCTGCGTGCTGACGCGCGCGGGCGCGCAGTTCGTGACGCCCCTGTCGCTGTCGGCGCTGAGCGAGGACAAGGTCTATACGGACATTTTCTCGCTCACCGACGAAGCGGAAATGGGCCATATCCAGCTGTCGCGCGACGCGGATCTGCTCCTGATCGTCCCCGCGTCGGCGGATATCCTGGCCAAGATGGCACAGGGGCTGGCCGACGACCTAGCCACCACGGCGCTGCTGGCCACGGACAAAGCGGTGATGGCCGCCCCGGCCATGAACGTGCGCATGTGGACCCATCCCGCGACCCGGGCGAACATCGAGACCCTACGGTCGCGCGGTGTCCATTTCGTCGGCCCCAACGAGGGCGACATGGCCTGCGGCGAGTTCGGCCCGGGCCGCATGGCAGAGCCGGGCGAGATTGCCGACGCGGTTGCCAATTTTTTTGATTTGAGCGTGCCGCTTGCGGGCCGCCGCGCGCTCGTGACCAGCGGCCCGACTCATGAAGCGATCGACCCTGTGCGCTATATCGCCAATCGGTCTTCCGGCCGGCAAGGCCACGCCATAGCAACGGCGCTGGCTCGGCGCGGCGCCAGAACGACCCTCGTGTCTGGCCCGACCAACCTGCCCGATCCGGGCGGCGTCGAGGTGATCCACATCGAGAGTGCGCGCGACATGCTGGCGGCCTGCCAACGCGCGCTGCCTGCCGATGTCGCCGTCTGCGCGGCCGCCGTCGCCGACTGGCGCGTCGCGAAGGAAGCCGTCGAGAAGCTGAAGAAGAACGGCGCCATTCCACCGGCCCTGGAAATGGCGGAAAACCCGGATATTCTGGCCACGCTGTCCGCCACCGCCAACGCGCGCCCGGCACTGGTCATCGGCTTCGCGGCGGAAACCGAGAACGTGGTCGATTACGCCCGTACCAAGCTCGCCCGGAAGGGATGCGACTGGATTCTTGCCAACGACGTCTCGCGCGAGACCGGCACCTTTGGCGGCGACGACAACACCATCCACCTCGTCACCACGGGCG
>JAYPEK010000118.1:0-1911 GCA_038125725.1 Rhodospirillaceae bacterium | reverse complement strand
ACGTCCTCGTTGTAGGCCACCCCCAGCCGCGCGCTCGACTCGCTCACGCTCAACATACCCGGCAAACGCGTCAGCTGCGGCGGCTCCGTATCGGGCCGCAGCGGCGCCTTGAAATCGGCCGAGCCGATCTCCTCGTTGCCATAGGGGTCAACCGCGACAAAATCCACCCGGTAATCGCCGCCCGGCACCAGCTTGGTCAGCGCCACCCGGTGGCTTTCCTGCAGCTCGCTCTGCGGCAGCGTACGCGCCTGACCCACCGTCGCCGCGCCCGTCTCGACGCTGGCCGGCAGACCCGTCAGCGTCAGCGTCGTCTTCAGCGTGGCCACCTCATCCAAGTCCACCCGCAGCGCCGCACCCTCCAACCGCTTGGCATCGACCAGCGCCTGCAGCACGATCGGCGCCAGCGTATCGGCAGCCGCCTCCGTGATAAACACGTCTCCGATCACCTCCGCCTCGTTGCCCGCCTCGTCAAAGGCCACCAAATCGTAGGAATACTCCGTATCCGCCTCCAAATTGCCCAGCGTCAGGCTGTGGCGGGTCGTGACCTCGGGCAGGTCGGCAAAGAAAATCGACTCGACCTGATCCAGCGGCCACCACGACACGCTCAGGGCCACCGGCTCGTCGTAGCCAACCTCCAGCACGGCCTGCTCGGCGCTGGCCACCACGCGCCACCCCGCGGCCGATGGGGCCACCGTATCGGCCGCCGCCCGCGTCTCAAACGTCAGCACATCCGACAGCGTGCTGTTTTCTCCCACGTCCGTGATGAGCACCTGATACGAGTAGGTCGTACCCCCCAGCAGCCCGTCCAGACCAATCAGGTGCACCTCGGACGGCTCCGCGCCAAAGGCCACCAGCCCGTCCTCGGGCGTATCGTCCACGTCGTAGCGCACCTCTACCGTGACCACCTCGTCGGCGGCCAGCTCCACGTCGGCCGACTCGACCTGCGCACGCACCGCCGGACCCAGCGTAAACTCCGGATCGATCACATCCGCCCCTGCCGCCGTCTCAAACGAGGCCTCGGCCTCCCGGGCCGCATTGCCCGACGCGTCGATCGAGCCGATGATCAGATCATAGATCGTCCCCGGCGCCAAACCCTCCAGACTCACCGCGTGATCGCGCGTCATACCCGACTCTTCGACCAGCCCGTTGCCCGACGACTCGACCTGCTGGGCCACCTTGGCGGCCGGACCCGAATCGGCCGCATAGGCGACAAGACCCGTGCTCAGCTCGTCCGTCTTCCAGCGCACCCACGCGCTCGACTCGGAAATCCCATTGACCGTCACGCTGCCCGGCGTGATAACCGGCGCCACCGTATCGGGCGCGGACAGCGTGCGGAAACGACTCGCGCTGGGCACCGACTGGTTGCCATACACATCGCGGGCCACCAACGACACATCATACCACATCGCCCCCTGCAACCCCGTAAGCGCCACGTCAAACACTTGGGCTACCCGCAGCGTATCGATGACCTGACCCACGTCCACCGTGTCGGTCGAAACCGTCGGATTACTCCGATACGACAGCACATAGGAGGCCGGCTCGTCGGTCGACCAGATCACCTGCACCCCGTCGTCGACCGGCGTCGCGCTGAGCCCCTCTATCTTGGGCGGCACCTTGTCCACCTGCGTGGTAAACGAGCCCACCGTATCGCGCGATGCCCCGCTGCCGTCGCGGGCCACCAGACGCCAAGCGTAGCGCGTCCCAGGACGCAGACCCACCGCGCTGTAGCTGGGCGTCGCACTGTTGGATACTATCGAGCGCAGCGTGCTGTCGGCCCGACCCAAATACGCGTCATAGACCAGACCATCCCCGTCCACATCCACCGCAGACCAGCTCAGCACCACCGACAGCGGCAGGTCGACGGCCCCGTCTTTCGGCTTGGTCATCACCAGCGAGTCGGGCCGGTCGTTG
>JAYPEK010000117.1:0-1965 GCA_038125725.1 Rhodospirillaceae bacterium | reverse complement strand
TCCTCATCCACAAGGTGCCGGCCGCCTTCAGCCTCGGCGTGTTCAGCCTGCACGAACGCGCCGAGCGGCGCGAGGTGGTGCGCGACGTGGTCCTCTTCGCGCTGGCGACGCCCGTCGCCATCCTCGTCGCCTACTTCCTGCTCGCCGATCTCGGCTCCTTGCCGCTCGGCCTGGCCATGCTCTTCTCAGCGGGCACCTTCCTGTACGTCGCCACGGTGGACACGCTCCCCGACATCCACAACGCCGAGACGGGACGGCGGGCCATGCTGCTGACCCTCGCCGGCGCCGCGCTGATGCTTTTGCTGCTCGTGCTCGCTGGACAACTCGGCCTTGAGCACGCGCATTGAGCAGAGGGCGCCCTGTCGTTGGCGGCACAGCGTCAATGCGTGCGCTTTGGTTGCCACGCGACGAACGCGGTGTGCAGCAGGCCCCCGCAGGCACCGCACCAGACTTGCTTGATCGCGTCCGCGCCCTTGTTGAGGGGGTCGCCCGGATTTCGAATGCTGGCGAGCGTCCACTGCGGCCAGTCTTGGCTCTCCTCGGGGACCACCTCCCGCTTCCCGTGCGGTTGGGTCTCGGTGCCGGTCATCACGTGCAGGCAATGCGGGCAGACGATGCCGCCGTCCTCAGGTCGCGTGGGAAGCATGGCTGCGTGTCGGTTGTGGCCCTCTTGAACGCCTGCTTCCTTTCGGAGTGTTCAAGGAGCGTGCTCAGCGCCTCCTCGGCAGCGAGGTGAGGCGATGCACGACGTCCGCATCGAAGTCACGCCTCGCCTCGAGGACTTCGCCACCGATGTTCGAGGCAACGTCGTGCAGCAGCGCCTCGCCACCGACCTCGGGCTCGCGGTTGGCTCGGTCCGCTCCATCGTCGGCTTCCTCGTCCGCAGCCCGGCGGACGAATCGGCATTGGCCGCCATCGTGGACGACCTCTTCGCGGACCCGATCATCGAAGTCGGCGGGGCCGGCCGCACCTTGCTCTCCGACAGCACGCTGTTTCCTGACGCACCGGATTTGGTGGTGGCGATTGGACCCAAGCCGGGCGTGACCGACAACGCCGGCACCGCGGCCCTGGACGGGCTGCGCACCCTCCTGCCCGACACCCGGGTGGACGGTGCGGGGGTCAGCACTTACCTCACCTACGCCTTCTGGGGCCTTCCAGAGGGCGCCAGCGGCGCCGCCATCGCTGCGGCCCTTCACAACCCGCTCATCGAACGCGCGGTGATCGTGGACGCCGAGGCGTGCCGCGGGGGCGCCTGGCCCGAATTGGCCTATCCGGAGCGCCCCGCCATCGTCCGGCAGGCGCCTGCAACGGTGGACCTCGAAGTTGACGACGCGGCCCTGCTGGCGATTTCGGACCAAGGGCTCCTCGCCCTGAACCTCGAGGAAATGCAGGCCATCCGCGACCACTACCGCGACCCGGAGGTTCAGGCCTCGCGCGCGGCCGTGGGGCTGCCGCCCCACGCTCCCACGGACGTGGAACTCGAGTGCCTTGCGCAGACGTGGAGCGAGCACTGCAAGCACAAGATCTTCGCCGCCCACATCCACCACCGCGACGAGGAAACGGGTGAGGTCGCGACGATCGATTCGCTGTTCAAGACCCACATCATGCGGCCCACCCTCGAGATGCAGGACGAGCGCCCGTGGCTGCTTTCGGTCTTTCACGACAACTCCGGGGTCATCGATTGGGCGGACGGCTGGAGCGTCTGCATGAAGGCCGAGACGCACAACTCCCCTTCGGCGCTGGACCCCTACGGCGGCGCCATGACCGGCATTGTGGGCGTCAACCGCGACATCCTCGGCACCGGCCTTGGCGCCCGCCCGATCGCGAACACCGACGTGTTTTGCTTCGGTCCGCCGCAATGGGAGGGCGACCTCCCCTCGAACCTCTTCCATCCGAGCCGCGTGCTTCGCGGGGTGCACGCAGGCGTGCGCGTCGGCGGCAACGAATCCGGCATCCCTACGGTCA
>JAYPEK010000116.1:0-1969 GCA_038125725.1 Rhodospirillaceae bacterium | reverse complement strand
ATTTTGAGTCTGGCGCGTCTACCAATTCCGCCACACCCGCACAACCGGCGCCATATTAGCCACGGCCCTCGCCCGGTCAATAGAAGCTTCGGAAGCTTCCGCGTTGCCAGGATGGCGGACGCTTGTTAGAAGGCGCCGGACGCAACGCCGAATAAGGACCTGCCGCCCGTGATTCGACCGCTCTACGACTGGACGCTCGCCCTCGCCGGCCATCGCCATGCCCTATGGGCGCTGGCGGCGGTGTCGTTCATCGAAAGCTCCATATTCCCGATCCCGCCCGACGTACTGTTGATCCCGATGGTGCTGGCGGCGCCGACGCGGGCCTGGAAGATCGCCCTGGTGTGCACGGTTTCGTCGGTGTTGGGCGGCATGCTGGGCTACGGTATCGGTTACTTCCTGTTCGAACAGGTCGGCCGGCCGTTGCTGGAGTTCTATGGCTACGCGCCGAAGTTCGCCCAGTTCAAGGATACCTATAACGAATGGGGGGCCTGGGCGGTGTTCATCGCCGGCGTGACGCCGTTTCCCTACAAGGTGATCACCATCCTGTCGGGCGTCACGGCGCTCGACCCGGCGGTGTTCTCCATCGCCTCGGTGCTGGCGCGGGGATTGCGCTTCTTCCTGGTCGCGGCGCTTTTGTGGAAATTCGGCCCGCCGATCAAGGACTTCATCGAGGCGCGCCTGGGCCTCGTCTTCGTCGTCTTCTGCGTCGGCCTGGTCGGTGGTTTCGTCGCAATCAAATACCTGATCTAAGGCGGTTCTGGCATCGCCGGCCCGGCTGGCGTATATCGTTGGCATGAGTTTCGAACCCGCCCCGACTTTGCTTCAGCGTGTCTTTCCAGCCTTCCTGGCGCTGATCGGCGTCGGCGCGCTGGTCACGGCTTACACCGCCGAATACGCCTTCGGGCTGGAACCCTGCATTCTCTGCCTGTTGCAGCGTATCCCCTACGCCCTGATCGCCTTGATCGGCTGGGTCGGGCTGAAGCGGCCGCATTGGATGTGGGCCGGCAACCTGACCGCCATCGCGGGGTTCGTGTTCCTGGCCGGTGCCGGGCTCGCCATCTATCACGTCGGCGTCGAACAGCACTGGTGGATGTCGGCGACGGGCTGCGGCGGCGAAGTCGGCAAGCCGGTCTCCGCCACCGATCTGACGGCAATGCTGCAGAGCAAGCCGCCGAAGGCCTGCGACGAGGTCGACTGGACCCTGTTCGGCGTTTCCATGGCGTCCTATAATGCCTTCTTCTCGCTGGTCCTGGCCGGCATCACCTTCAACGTGGCCAAACGCATTTGGGTGACGTCATGAAGAAGCCGACGACAAAGCAAGGCCCCGACCGCCTGCCCGGCGATCCGACGCCGGAGCAACTGGTGGAGCGCGTCATCCGCGTCGATCACGCCGGCGAATACGGCGCCGTCAGGATTTACCAGGGTCAGTTAGCGGTGCTGGGCAAAGGCAATTCCGGCCCGCTGATCGAGCATATGCTGGAGCAGGAGAAACACCACCTCGCCACCTTCGACAAGCTGGTCGCCGAGCGCCGCGTGCGCCCGACCGCGCTTTTGCCGTTCTGGCACGCCGCCGGCTTCGCGCTCGGCGCCGCCACGGCGCTGATGGGCGAGAAGGCGGCCATGGCCTGCACGGTGGCCGTCGAGGAAGCCATCGACGAGCACTACGCCAGCCAGATCGAGGCGCTGGAACCCTACACAGAGGAAAAACCGCTGAAGGAAACCTGCGCGCAATTCCGCGAGGAAGAGCTTGAGCACCGCGAAACCGGCCTTGCCGAGGGTGCCGAACAGGCGCCCGGCTACGAGCTCCTGACCGGCGCCATCAAGGCCGGCTCGAAACTGGCGATCTGGCTGTCGACGCGCGTTTAGCGCGCCGACTTGTCACCAACTCTATTTTTTCGCGTACCAGGTCTGGTTGGCGTGTTCCCCGTCAGCGCCCATGGGACGTATTGAGGTGATTGCCTAAGGGAGG
>JAYPEK010000115.1:0-2046 GCA_038125725.1 Rhodospirillaceae bacterium | reverse complement strand
CAACGGTCCCAATGTTGCAATGCGGCTTCGTACGCTCAAATTTTTCCTTGGCCATCTTTCGGTACTCCGTATGCCTTAAACTTCGTTGAACCTGTTTCCTCAGCCCGCCAATTGCGCGCGGAGTTCTTCGGAAATCTGGTTCGGAACCACTTCATAATGATCGAAATGCATGGTGAACTGGGCGCGGCCCTGGCTGAGGGAGCGCAAGGTGTTCACGTAGCCGAACATGTTCGCCAGCGGCACCATGGCATTGACCACGCGGGCGTTGCCGCGCTGATCCATGCCGCTCACCTGACCGCGGCGGCTGTTCAAATCGCCGATGATGTCGCCCATGTACTCTTCCGGGGTCACCACCTCGACACGCATGACCGGCTCGAGAATCTGCGGGCCGGCCTTCTGGCAGCCTTCGCGGAATGCGGCGCGAGCCGCAATCTCGAAGGCCATGACGCTCGAATCGACGTCGTGCGAGTTGCCGTCGTAGAGGGTCGCCTTGACGTCGGTCACCGGGAAGCCCATCAGCACGCCGGAGCCCATCGAGCCCTCGAGGCCCTTTTGCACGCCCGGGATGTACTCTTTCGGCACGTTGCCGCCGACGACAGTGTTCTCGAACTGGAAGCCGGAGCCCGGGGGCAACGGCTCGAACTTGATCTTCACCCGCGCGAACTGGCCGGAACCGCCGGTCTGCTTCTTGTGGGTGTAGTCGATGTCGGCCTCGCGCGAGATGGTCTCGCGGTAGGCGACCTGCGGCTGGCCGATGTTGGCATCGACCTTGAATTCACGCAGCATGCGGTCGACGATGATTTCCAGGTGCAGTTCGCCCATGCCCTTGATCACGGTCTGGCCGCTTTCGTAGTCGCTGGAGACCCGGAAGGACGGATCTTCCGCAGCCAGACGCGCCAGCGCCACGGACATCTTCTCCTGGTCGCTCTTGGTCTTGGGCTCGACGGCAATCTCGATCACCGGTTCGGGGAATTCCATGCGCTCCAGGATCACCTGGTTGTTGGGATCGGAGAGCGTGTCGCCGGTGGTGGTGTCCTTGAACCCGACCAGGGCGACGATGTCGCCGGAACGGGCTTCCTTGATCTCTTCACGGCTGTTGGCATGCATCAGCAGCATGCGGCCGACGCGCTCGCGCTTGCCCTTCACCGTGTTCATGATGCTCTGGCCGCTCTCCAACACGCCCGAGTAGATACGCGCGAAGGTCAGCGAACCGACGAACGGGTCGTTCATGATCTTGAACGCCAGCGCCGCGAACGGCTCCGAATCGGAGTTGGTGCGCTTGATCTCTTCTTCGGTGTCGGCGTCGATGCCCTTGATCGCCGGCACGTCGGTGGGGCTCGGCATATAGTCGACAACCGCGTCAAGTAGCGGCTGCACGCCCTTGTTCTTGAAAGCCGAACCACACAGCACCGGTACGAACTGCAGGGTCGCGGTGCCCTTGTGGATGCATTTCCGCAAGGTCTCTTCGTCGGGCTCGCTGCCTTCCAGATAGGCTTCCATGACGTCGTCATCGACCTCGACGGCGGTCTCGACCATCTGCTCGCGATATTCGGCGGCCTTGTCGGCGAGATCGGCGGGGATGTCTTCTTCATGGAACTGAGCGCCCAGGCTCTCTTCGTCCCAGATAATCGCTTTCATCTTGATCAGGTCGACGACGCCGGCGAAATCGGCCTCGGCACCGACCGGAAGCTGGGTGACCAGCGGCGTGGCGCCCAGACGATCGACGATCATGTCAACGCAGCGATAGAAGTCAGCGCCGATTCGGTCCATCTTATTGACGAAACAAATGCGTGGCACCTTGTACTTGTCGGCCTGACGCCACACCGTCTCGGACTGGGGCTCGACGCCCGCGACACTGTCGAACACCGCCACGGCACCGTCGAGCACGCGCAGCGACCGTTCGACTTCGATGGTGAAGTCCACGTGGCCGGGGGTGTCGATGATGTTGATGCGGTGATCGCGCCACTCGGCCGTCGTCGCCGCCGACGTGATGGTGATGCCGCGCTCCTGCTCCTGCTCCATCCAGTCCATGGTGGCGTTGCCGTC
>JAYPEK010000114.1:0-2049 GCA_038125725.1 Rhodospirillaceae bacterium | reverse complement strand
GTTTCACATGCGACGATAAGCGCTTGGGAACAGGCGGCTTTTCTTTTGGCGCGCCCGCCCCTCCTCCGATATGTTCTCTGCGCTATGCCCGGACCCGGCTCCACATCGGCGCAAGATACCACCCATTTCGGCTTCGAGGACATTCCCGTCGCCGAAAAGAGCGCGCGCGTGCGCGACGTATTCTCCTCGGTGGCGCGGCGCTACGACCTGATGAACGACTTGATGAGCCTGGGCGTCCACCGCGCCTGGAAGGCCGCCTTCGTCGGCCGCATCGCCATGCGTCCGGGCATATCCTATCTCGACGTGGCCGGCGGGACCGGCGACATCGCCTTCCGCATCCGCGATGCGGCCCCGGCGGACACCCGCATCACGGTCTGCGACATCAACGCCGACATGCTGCGGGTCGGCAAGGCCCGGGCCATCGACAAGGGCATCCTGGAGCACGACGGCGGCATCCGCTGGGTGTGCGGCGATGCCGAAGCCGTACCGGCCCCGGATTCGACCTTCGATGCCTACACAATCGCCTTCGGCCTGCGCAACGTCACGAACATTCCCGCCGCGCTGACCGAGGCGCACCGCGTCCTGCGCCCGGGCGGCCAGTTCTTTTGCCTCGAATTCAGCCGGGTTGTGCTGCCGGTCCTTGACGACATCTACGACCGCTACTCTTTCTCGGTCCTGCCCCAGCTAGGCCGCTGGGTGGCGCGCGACGAGGCAGCCTACCGCTACCTGGTCGAAAGCATCCGCAAGTTCCCCGACCAGGAGACGCTCGCCGGAATGATCGCCGACGCCGGGCTCGAGCAGGTCAAGGTCCAGAACCTGTCGGGCGGCATCGCGGCGATCCACTCCGCGCGCCGGATCTGACTCCATGCTGCGCCCGGTCCGCAACGTCTTCCGCCTGATCGGAATCGCCCGCACGCTCGCGCGCTATGACGCGCTGTTCCCGGCCCAGTGGTTCCCGGCCACCGGCTGGCTGATCTTCGCCGCGAAGCTGCTGTCAGGCTTCCGCACTGCGCCGGAGGTGCGCGGCCTCAGGCCCGGCGAACGTCTGGCCAACGCGCTCAGGGCCCTGGGGCCCAGCTTCATCAAGTTCGGCCAGATGCTCAGCACCCGGCCCGACCTAGTGGGCGAGACCATCGCCAACGACCTGTCCACCCTGCAGGACCGCCTACCCGCGTTTCCCAGCGCCGAAGCGCGCGCCGCGCTGGAAGCGGAGTTCGGCCGCACCGCCGATGAATTGTTCGAGAGTTTCGACGACACGCCGGTCGCCGCCGCCTCCATCGCCCAGGTGCACAAAGCGACGATACTGCAGCTTGTCCCGCCCGCCGATGGGGACGGCGACGCCAATACCGAAGACCGCTGGGAGCCCGTTACCGTCGCGGTGAAAATACTGCGGCCTGGCATCGAGCTGGCCGTCGCGCGCGACCTAGAACTGTTCCGCTGGATCGCCAATGTGGCCGAACAGACCCAGCCTCGCCTGCGCCGCCTGAAGCCGGTGGCGGCGGTGGAGACCTTCGCGGACAGCCTACGCTGGGAAATGGATTTGCGTATGGAGGGCGCCGCGGCGTCGGAACTGCGCGGCAATTTCGAGGAAGACCCGCTTTACGTCGTCCCCGCCGTCGATTGGGAACGCACGGGCCAGCGCGTGCTCACCACCGAGTGGATCAACGGCATCCCTATCCACGATGTGGGCGATCTGCTTGCCGCAGGACACGATCTTGAGGCCATTGTCTCCAAGGCGTCGGAATCCTTTTTCCTTCAGGTGTTTCGCGACGGGTTCTTCCATGCCGACATGCACCCCGGGAACGCCTTCGTGCGCGCCGACGGGGCGCTATGCGTGGTCGATTTTGGGATCATGGGACGCATTGACCGCCCGACACGCTATTTTCTGGCCGACATGCTGCTGGGCTTCATAACCGGCGATTATGCGCGCGTCGCCGATGTGCACTTCCAGGCGGGCTATATCCCGCAGGGCACCGACCAGGCCATGTTCCAGCAGGCCATCCGCGCCATCGGCGAGCCCATCTTCGACCGGCCGCCGAACCAGATTTC
>JAYPEK010000113.1:0-2111 GCA_038125725.1 Rhodospirillaceae bacterium | reverse complement strand
CGCTTTACCTGCCGGCGGATTCCTCCGCACGCGGTTTCGACAACCAGGCCGGCTCACTGACGATTTCACCCACCCTGCTCGAGGCATATACCCGTGCCGCGTCGCGCATCGCCCGCATGGCCGTGGGCACCTGGAATTCGCCCACCGAGATGACCTATATCGTCGACGCCGACAATTCCCAGAACGTGCAGCTCGACGGCATGCCCTTCAACACGCGCGGCGGCATAGCGGTAGAGCATAATTTCCCCGCAGACGGCGAGTATGCCTTTTCGATGCAGAATTTCGGTCTCGGCAGCTACATTCCCGGCGAAAAGCTGGAAATCAGCATCGACGGCGAGCGCATGCACCTGTTCGACTACACCGGCCTCGGCATTTTCGTCGGCATGGGCGGCGACCATGACGGCTCCCTCGATGTGACCCTCCCGGTGAAGGCGGGTACGCACCTGGTCGGCGCCACCTTTGTCGCCACCAACTTCCGCCCGGACATCGGCCTCATCCAGGAGTACGATCGCAAATCCATCGAGAACAACGACCTGCCCCAGGTGCAGTACCACCCGGCCATCGGCATGCTGAAGATTTCCGGCCCATTCAATGCCGAAATGTCAGTCGATTCACCCAGCCGTGAGAAGATCTTCATCTGCAGCCCGGCCAATGCGGACGAGGAGGCCGAATGCGCCGAACGTATCCTGCTGTCGCTGACCCGCAAGGCCTTCCGCCGCCCGGTTACTGAAACCGACATCGCCCCGATGATGACGTTCTACAACGAAGGCCGCTCCGGCGGTTCGTTCGACGACGGCATCGAGCTGGCCGTACGCCGCCTGCTCGCAGATCCCGAATTCCTCGTGCGCCGGGAACAGGAACCGGCCAACATCGCTGACGGTGAAGCCTATGCCATCACCGACCTGGAACTGGCCTCACGCCTGTCCTTCTTTTTATGGAGCAACGTGCCGGACGATGAGCTCATCGACCTCGCCGCTGCCAACCGCCTCAGAGAACCCGCCGTCCTGGAGGCCCAGGTGCGACGTATGCTGGACGATCCGAAGGCCGACGCCCTGGTGCAGAACTTCGGCCAGCAGTGGCTGTACCTGCGCAACCTGCCGACCACCTCTCCCGACGGCATCTTCTTCCCCGACTGGGACGCCGAGCTGCGCCATGCCTTCCAACAGGAAACCGAACTATTGTTTGAAAGCATCATCCGCGAGGACCGCCCCATTACCACCCTGCTTGATGCCGATTACACATTTGTCAACGAACGCCTGGCCAAGCACTACGGCATCCCCAACATTTACGGCGCCCACTTCCGCCGCGTGAATCTCGGTCCCGAACTGGATTACCGCCGCGGCATCCTCGGCCAGGGCAGTTTCCTCGCCCTGACCTGGGCGGAGAACTTCCGCACCTCGCCGGTCAAGCGCGGCGTGTGGGTGCTGGAAAACCTGCTTGGCACACCGCCGCCCGCGCCGCCTGCCAACGTGCCGGCACTCGAGGAAACCGGCGAGAACAGAATCACCAACCTGCGTGAACAGCTGACCATGCATCGGCAGAACGAGCCCTGCGCCACCTGCCATGCCATCATGGATGGCATCGGTTTCGCGCTGGAGAACTTCAACGCCGACGGCAAGTACCGCACCATGGCCGGTCACCCGCGCCAGTTCGGCGGACAGTCATCGCCCATCGACGCCACGGTGGAGTTGTGGGATGGCACCACGGTGACCGGTCCCAGTGGCCTGCGCAACCAGCTGCTGAAGTATTCACCACAGTTCGTGCGTTTCTCGGTGGAAAAACTGATGACCTATGGTGTTGGCCGCGGTACCGAGTATTACGACATGCCGCAGGTGCGTAAAATCGTCAAGGACGCCGAAGCGGACGACTATCGTTTTTCATCGCTTGTACTGGGCGTGGTGAACAGCCCGCAGTTCCGCATGCGCATGAAGACAGCGAACAACGACCTGGCCGGCAACTGACCGGCAAGAGAGAGCACGTATGAAACTGATCACGAAGAAACACCTGCCCCGCCGGACTTTCCTGAAATCCGCCGGCGTCACCGTGGGACTGCCCTTCCTCGACGCCATGGTGCCGGCCTTCGCCCAGGCCTCCGCGCCGCCGAAACGCTT
>JAYPEK010000112.1:0-2195 GCA_038125725.1 Rhodospirillaceae bacterium | reverse complement strand
GACGCGAGAGATACGAAATGATCTCGATCGGGATCAGCAGCGGCGCCATGTACATGGGCACGCCCGGCGGCATGAAGAATGAGAAGAAGTGCAGCTTGTGCTTGGCGATGGCGATCAGCGTCACGCCCACGAAAATCACCAGCGCCATGGCGAAGGTGACGATGATGTGGCTGGTGAAGGTGAACGAGTAGGGGATCATGCCCCACATGTTGCCGAACAGCACGAACATGAAGACGGTGAAGATGAACGGGAAATAGGTGCGGCCCTCGGCGCCGACGGTATCCCTGACCAGGTTGGCGATGAACACGTAACTGAGTTCCGCCATCGACTGCCAGCGGCCCGGCACCAGCTGCGCGCGGCGCATGCCGAACAGCAGGAACAGGCTGACGCTGAGCACGGTCAGGACCATGAACGTCGATGAATTGGTGAACGAAACGTCGATGTCGCCCAGTTTCATGGGCACCAACGTCTTGATCTCGAACTGCGCGAGCGGACTATGTCCTTCAGCCAAAGCTTCTACCCCTCGTTCGGGCCTTGCGTGTCGGCCCCGTCATCCCTTTTCTGGTATCCCACCGCGTACCCGAAGCCGGAAGCCATCCGGTACACGTTGAGGATGCCGGCGCCACCGCCAAGAACGATGAAAACCAGCATCAGCCAAGGTCGCGTGCCGAGCCATTCGTCCAATAGCCAACCAATGGCAACCCCGACGGCGACGGCGGAAACTATCTCAACTGACACCCGAAATGCAAGCCCAAGAGGGCCACCTTTTTCGGACTTTTCCGCAGTTTTTTGTTTCAGCGGGTCCTGGGCGTGCTCACGCGCCCGATTGAGCCGCGCATCCAGCTCTTCCAGGGCCTTTTTGTCGTCTTCGTCGCTCATGCGAATGGCGCTCCGGCGGGCGTTGCTGGGCGCGGAAAGCCGCGCCGATTCGAGGCTTTACAGGGTCCGGGCGGCGCTCACAACCATTTGATGACCCGCGCCCGCGATATCGATATCGCGCCGACACGCCTTGGCATAGAGTTTCCTTCCCGCATCCCTTGGCGGATTTATTTTCGGCTCATTTGGCGGATCATTGGGAGGACCATGATATGACCCGTAAGACCGCGGACCAATTCGACCAGGAACTTCTCGACATTTTTGACGAATACGTGCACGGCGCCATCGATCGCCGCGCATTTCTCGACCGCGCGGCGAAGTTCGCCGTCGGCGGCCTGACGGCGGCGGCGCTGCTGGAGGCGCTGGCGCCCGACTATGCGCTCGCCAACCAGGTCGACGAAAGCGATCCCCGCATCAAGGGGGAGATGATCACCTATGCGTCTCCCAAGGGCCATGGCGACATCAAGGGCTACCTGGTGCGCCCCGCCGGCGGCGGCTCACGCGGCGGTGTCGTTGTGGTGCACGAGAACCGGGGTCTCAACCCCTATATCGCCGACGTGGCGCGCCGTGTCGCGGTGGCCGGCTTCACGGCGCTGGCGCCGGACGGCCTGACGCCCTTGGGCGGCTATCCCGGCAACGACGAAGACGGCAAGGTGATGCAGCGGAAGCTGGAGCCTTCGAAGCTGCTGGAAGACTTCATCGCCGCCTACGGGCATTTGAAGGCCGACAGCACGTCGAACGGCAAGGTCGGCGTCGTCGGCTTCTGCTACGGCGGCGGCGTCTGCAACGCCATGGCGGTCAGGCTACCGGAACTGGCGGCGAGCGTGCCGTTCTACGGCCGCCAACCGGGCGCGGCGGACGTGCCGGCGATCCAGGCCCCCTTGTTGATCCACAACGCCGAGTTGGACAAGCGCATCAACGAAGGCTGGCCGGCCTACGAGGCGGCGCTGAAAGCCAACAACAAGGAATACACCCAGCACATGTACCCGGGCGTCAACCACGGCTTCCACAACGACACCACGCCCCGCTACGACAAGGTGACGGCGGAACTGGCCTGGGGCCGCACGGTCGATTTCTTCAAGGCCAAGCTGGCTTAGGCGGTCTTTGTATAGATGAGAGGGCGCGGCGGCTTCGGCCGCCGTGTTTTTTTTGGGAGCGGGTGATGTCCCTGGGGGCCTAACCCCATCATGTCATGGCCGGGTTTGATCCGGCCACCCACGCCTTCGGTTGCCGCTGGAAAGACAGACGTGGATACGCGGGTCGAGTGTTTAGTCCGGCGACATGGTTGACACCTGTTCGGGGACATAGCTGACAGTTTG
>JAYPEK010000111.1:0-2520 GCA_038125725.1 Rhodospirillaceae bacterium | reverse complement strand
GGCGCGCCGCAGCTCTATCTTTTCGAGCCGCACCAGACCGAGCAGATGGGCTGGAAACCGGATGTGTTCCTCGACATTTCCGACGTCTGGGACAAGAAGCGCGCCGCCATCGAGTGCATGGAAGGCCAGCATCACCTGTGGGACTTCTACACCAACGTCGCCGAAAACCGCGCCAACCATTTCCGGCGCAATTCCGGCGGCCAGGCCGGCGGCCGCGCCGCCAAGTACGCCGAGGGCTTTCAATCGATCTATCCCCGGACCGTCGACGAACTGTGACGGGCCGCCGGGGGCGGGGAGGAGATTTACGGCACCATGTTCGACGGACCTTTGCAGACGTCCGCGCCCTGCATGTGGATGCGGGGCGGCACATCCAAGGGCGGCTATTTCCTGGCCAGTGACCTGCCGGCCGACCCGGCCGCCAGGGACGCGTTCCTGCTGCGCATCATGGGCTCGCCCGACCCGCGCCAGATCGACGGCATGGGCGGCGCCGATCCGCTGACCTCGAAGATCGCGGTGGTCAAGGCGTCCGAACGCGAGGGCGTCGACGTGGACTACCTGTTCCTGCAGGTGTTCGTCGACCAGGCCATCGTCACCGATGCGCAGAACTGCGGCAACATCCTGGCCGGTGTCGGCCCCTTCGCCATCGAGCGCGGGCTGGTGGCGGCGCAGGAAGGCACCACGCGGGTCGCCATCTTCATGGAGAACACCGACCAGATCGCGGTCGAGAGCGTGCCCGTCAAGGACGGCCGCGTCGACTATTCCGGCGAGGCAAAGATCGACGGCGTCCCCGGCACCGCCGGCGCCATCCCCATCACGTTCAAGGATACCGCCGGTTCCACCTGCGGCGCGCTGTTGCCGAGCGGCAACGCGGTGGACGTCATCGACGGCGTCGAGGTGACGATGATCGACAACGGCATGCCGGTCGTCGTCTTGCGCGCCGCCGACATGGGCATTTTCGGCACCGAGACCCGCGAGGAACTGGAAGCCAACGGCGAATTGCGCGCCAAGCTGGAAGCCATCCGCCTCAAGGCCGGGCCGATGATGAACCTGGGCGACGTGACGGATAAATCGGTGCCGAAGATGACCATGGTCAGCGCGCCGCTGGCCGGCGGCTCGATCTCGACCCGTACCTTCATCCCGCACCGCTGCCATGCCTCCATCGGCGTCTTGGGCGCCGTCAGCGTCGCCACCGCCTGCGTCCTCGAAGGGACGCCGGCGCACGGCCTGGCATCCATCCCGGAAGGCGCCACCAAGACCATGCCGGTCGAACACCCGATCGGCGAGACCACCGTGGTGGTTGAGATGGATCAAGGCGGCGAGATCGAAAGTGCGGCGATATTGCGCACGGCGCGGAAGCTTTTCGACGGCACCGTCTTTGCCGAATAACCAATAACAAAATTCAATTAAGAAACCCGAGAACAGGACTTCACATGGACCCCGACTACCTGCCGTTCCATCCCAACCCGTCGAAGCCGACTTATGTCGCGCCCGCCGGCGCCGTCGACGCGCATTGCCACGTGTTCGGCCCCGCCGACACATTCCCCTACGCGCCGGAGCGCAAGTACACACCTTGCGACGCGCCGAAGGAGAAGCTGTTCGAACTGCGCGACCACCTGGGCCTTTCGCGCAACGTCATCGTCCAGGCCACCTGCCACGGCAAGAACAACGACGCCATGGTCGATGCCCTGGAAGCCGCCGGCGACCTGGCGCGCGGCGTGGCCATGATCGGCCCCGAGACCAGCGACGAGGACTTGCAGCGCATGGACGCCGCCGGCGTGCGCGCCGCGCGCTTCAACTTCTTGAAGCGCCTGGTCGGCGACACGCCGAAGGAAGTCTACGTCGAGGCCGCCAACCGCATCGCGGATCTCGGCTGGCACAATGTCGTCTACTTCGAGGCGCCGGAACTGGCCGACCTGACGCCGTTCCTGACCGCGCTGCCGGGCATCGTCGTCGTCGACCACATGGGCCGGCCGGACGTCTCGAAGCCCGTGGACGACCCGGAGTTCCAGCGCTTCATGGACCTGATGGCGAACCACGAGAATTTCTGGGTCAAGGTCAGTTGCCCGGAACGGCTGACCGTCGCCGGCCCGCCCTATGACGACGTGGTGCCGTTCTCGCGCGCCCTGGTGGACAACTTCCCCGACCGCGTCATCTGGGGCACCGATTGGCCGCATCCCAACATGAAATCGCACGTTCCGGACGAAGGGCTTCTGGTCGACCAGATCCCCCGGATCGCCACCACGGCGGAGAAACAGCAAGCGCTCCTGGTTGACAACCCCATGCGGCTTTACTGGAGCGAATAGGAGGCAAACATGCCGACAGCATTCGAAACCAACACCACGGGGCCGATCCAGGGCACCACCATGTTCGACGGCGCCATGGCGATGAAGGGCTATGGCCTGAACAAGATGTGCTACTCCTTCAACAACAAGGAGAACCGCGAGGAATTCCTCGCCGACGAGATGGCCTGTTCCCCGTCAGCGCCCATGGGACGTATTGAGGTGATTGCCTAAGGGAGGA
>JAYPEK010000110.1:0-2757 GCA_038125725.1 Rhodospirillaceae bacterium | reverse complement strand
GCGCGACACTGACTACCGGCGCCGGGGCCGGCACCGGAGCCGCGACCGGGGCCGGCGTCGGCGCGGCAACAGGAAAGGTGCTGGGATCGGGCGCGGCCGGCGGGCGGGTGGCGGTGCTTTCGTCGGAACGAAGACGTTCCACCGATAGCAGGTAATGCGCGATGTCATAGTGCCCCTTGTCGACGGCGAGATCGACGGCGCGCACGCCGTCTTCGTTGATCGCCTCCAAATTGGCGCCGTCGACGACACTCGCCTTCACCTGCGCCATGTCGTCGGCCCAGACCGCATCGAACAGGCGTTTCGTGGCCGGCGAAAGGGGATCGGCCGACCAGGCGGCGGTGACATGCCCGACCGCCAGAAAGCCGGCCACCAACAGTGCGCCGATCCGCTTTAGCAGCATCGATGTCGTCCTATTTAGCCCAGGTTCCAAGTCACCCAGGAGCCTAGCAAATGCGATGGAGAAAACGCAAAGCTCTTCCACAATCACACGAGCCGGCAAGACGGTATGCGGGCATTGCCCCCGATTGCCGGCTGGCCTAATCTCTCCCGACCGTTTCGAGATCGAGGAGTGGGGCCGATGTTCCTTGGGCGCCTGAACGCCGAACAGCGCAAGATTTTCATGGCCGTGGCGACACGCATGGCCATGGCCGACGCCAAGGTGCCACCGGAGGAAGTGCGGCTTCTGGACGATTTCGCCGCATCGCTCGACACCGACATCAGCGCCGCCGGCGAAGCGGTGTTCTCCACGCCCGCCTACGACATTTTCGATACGGACGAGGCACGCACCATCATGGTGCTCGGCATTCTCGCCGTGGCGCTTTCGGACGACCACTTCCACGTCGACGAATCAGCGGTTCTCAACCAGGTCACCGATGCCTTCGGCATCGGACCCGCAAGATTGCAGGAACTGCGCGCCTGGGCCGAACGCATTGTCGACATCTACAACGACTTCCATGACCTGATCGAGACCGGCAAACCCTCATGACTTCATCCGACACTTCTCACGCTTCCAACGCTGAACGCCCGCTTCTTTTTACGCCGCTCACGCTGCGCGGCGTCACCGCGCCGAACCGCATCGTCGTTTCGCCCATGTGCCAGTACCATTCCGACGATGGCGGCCCCACAGACTGGCAGATGATGCACCTGGGCAGGCTTTCGGCGGGCGGCGCAGGCATCGTCTTCGGCGAGGAAACCGCCGTCGAGGCGCGCGGCCGCAAGACCTACGCCTGCGCCGGCCTCTACAAGCCCGACCACGTGCCGGCCTACCGCAAGCTGACCGAGTTCATCCGCGAACAGGGCGCCGTGCCGGCGATCCAATTGGGCCATGCCGGACGCAAGGCGTCATGCCACACCGCGACGGAGAACTGGCGGCCCTTGCGCGACGAAGACGCCGCCGACGGCATGCCGCCATGGCAGGGTCTGGCGCCGAGCGCGCTCGACCAGTTGCCGCGCCGTTTCCTGCCCAAGGAAATGGATAGGGACGACATCCGCATCGTCACCGAGGCCTTCCGCGTCGCCACCCTGATGAGCGCCGACGCCGGCTACGACATCGTCGAACTGCACGCCGCGCACGGCTATCTGATCCACCAGTTCCTGTCGCCGGTCTCCAATCACCGCACCGACGGTTACGGCGGCGACATTCAGGGCCGCATGCGCGTCGGCCTGGAAATCACCGAGGCCATGCGCGACGCCTGGCCCGCCGACAAACCGCTGTTCGTGCGCATCTCCGCCGTCGACGGCGAAGGTGGGGTTTGGAACCTGCAGGACTCGATCGTCTTCGCGCGCGAACTGAAAGCTCGCGGCGCCGACCTGATCGACATTTCCTCCGGCGGCATCATGGGCGACAGCGAAATGCCGCAGGTGCCCCGCGTGCCGGGCTTCCAGGTCGGTTTCAGCGAACGCATCCGCAAGGGCGCCGACGTGCCGACCATCGCCGTCGGCGGCATCACCGAAGCCCGCCAGGCAGAAGACATCCTGCAGGCCGGCCAGGCCGACCTTGTGGCCTTGGCGCGCGAGCTTCTGTGGCACGCCGACTGGCCGGCGCACGCCGCGCATGCGCTTGGCGTCGACGATCCCTACGGCGTGATGCCGGAGGAATACGCCGTCCGCCTGCGCCAGCGCGAGGTGCAAAAGACCATGCCGATCAACCAGGGCGGCGACGAAACCAAGGCCGCCATGCGCGCACTCCTGGGCGAGGGCTGAACGCCGGTGCGTCCCGCCTCGCGCGACGCCATCAACATGACCCTCGCCTACGTCATCGCGCGTGGCTCCAAGGACGACCGCACCAAGATCGGCGCCGTCATCATCGGTCCCGACCACGAAATTCGCTCCACCGGTCACAACGGCTATCCGCGCGGCCTCGACGACGAACGTCCGGAACGCCAGCAAAAACCCGAAAAGGATTTCTGGTTCGAGCACGCCGAACGCAACGCCATCTTCAATGCCGTGCGCATCGGCGTGTCGCTGAAGGGCTGCACCCTCTACACCCAGCGCACGCCCTGCGAGGCCTGCGCGCGGGCCATCGTCCAGGCGGGCATCGCCAAGGTGGCGCTGCACAAACCCTGGTGCATGGACGAACGCGACCAGCACCCGCGCACCCGCGATATGTTCGCCGAATGCGGCGTCGACCTTGTCGAATGGGACGGCGAATTGCTGCAACCGGTCGGTTGGCGGCGCGGCGAAAAGGTATAAGCACGGGCGTATTGTTCCCCGTCAGCGCCCATGGGACGTATTGAGGTGATTGCCTAAGGGAGGATT
>JAYPEK010000109.1:0-2983 GCA_038125725.1 Rhodospirillaceae bacterium | reverse complement strand
GCGCCGACACTTCCGAGCCGGCCTGGGTGAAGCGGAAGATGTTGTCGACGAAGAAAAGCACGTCCTGGCCTTCCTCGTCGCGGAAGTATTCCGCCTGGGTCAGGCCAGTCAGCGCGACACGGGCACGGGCACCCGGCGGCTCGTTCATCTGGCCGTAAACCAGCGCCACCTTGGAGCCGGCGCCTTCCAGGTCGATAACGCCCGATTCGATCATTTCGTGGTAGAGGTCATTGCCCTCGCGGGTCCGCTCGCCGACACCGGCGAACACCGAATACCCGCCGTGGCCCTTGGCGACGTTGTTGATCAGTTCCATGATCAGCACCGTCTTGCCCACGCCGGCGCCGCCGAACAGGCCGATCTTACCGCCCTTGGAATAGGGCGCGATCAGGTCGACGACCTTAATGCCGGTGGTGAGAATCTCGGTTTCCGTGGACTGGTCGATGAACTCGGGTGCGGCCCGATGGATCGGCGACAGCACCTTGGAGGCAACCGGGCCACGCTCGTCGATGGGCTCGCCGACGACGTTGATGATGCGGCCGAGCATTTCCTGGCCCACCGGCACGGCGATGGCTTCACCGGTGTCGGTCACTTCGGCGCCGCGTTGCAGGCCTTCGGTGGAGTCCATGGCGATGGTGCGGACCATGTTCTCGCCCAGGTGCTGGGCCACTTCCAGCACCAGCGTCTTGCCTTCGTTCTGGGCGTGCAGCGCGTTCAGAATTTCGGGGAGATCTCCACCGAACTGGACGTCCACGACCGCGCCCATGATCTGGCTGATGGTGCCGACGTTGTTCTTTGCCATCACAGTTGCTCCTGTCCTTGCAAACTCTTACAGCGCTTCCGCGCCGGAGATAATTTCGATCAGTTCCTTGGTGATAAATGCCTGGCGCGTCCGGTTGTAGGTCAGCGTCAGGTTGTCGATCATGTCGCCCGCGTTGCGGGTCGCGTTGTCCATGGCGGTCATGCGCGCACCATGTTCGGATGCGGCGCTTTCCAGCAATGCCTGGAAAATCTGCACCGCCAGATTGCGCGGCAGCAGGTTCTCGAGGATCGCCTCTTCCTCGGGCTCGAAGATGTAGACCGCCTGCGGTCCGTCCGCCGGCTTCTCATCCTTCTCGCCGTCGTCCTCGGCCGGCACGAACGGGATCAACTGCTGCGGCGTGACGATCTGTGTCATCGCCGACTGGAAGCGGTTGAAGACGATGGTGCAGACGTCGAACTCGCCGGCGTCGAACAGTTCCGTCACCTTGCCGGCGACGGCGACCGCCTCGTGGTATTCCACGTGGCGTTTGCCGACGTCGTCGATGCTGGCGATGATATCGTCGCGGAATTCGCGCTTCAGCACGTCGTGGCCCTTGCGGCCGACGCAGAGAATCTTCACCGTCTTGCCCGACGCCTTCAACTGGTGCGCCATGTCGCGCACGCGGCGAACGATGGAGCCGTTGAAGCCGCCGCAAAGCCCGCGGTTGGCGGTAAAGGCCACTAGAAGATGGGTTTCCTCGGCGCCGGTGCCGGCGAGCAGCTTCGGCGCGCCTTCGGTGCCGCCGAGCGACCCCGCGAGCGAGCCCAGCATGCGTTCCATCCGTTGGGCGTAGGGGCGTGCGGCCTCGGCCGATTCCTGGGCCCGCCGCAGCTTCGCGGCGGCGACCATTTTCATCGCCGAGGTGATCTTCTGCGTCGATTTGACGCTGTCGATCCTGACACGCAGATCCTTAAGACTGGGCATGGCGCCTTATTCCGTTATCCGGTTTCGGGGCGGGCTCGATCAGGCGAAGGTCTTGACGAAGTCGTCCAGGAACGCCTTCAGCTTGCCGTCGGTCTCGTCCGAGATCGCCTTTTCCTCGCGGATGGTTTTCAGGATGTCCTGACCCTTGTCGCGAATGGTGTCGAGGTACTGGGCCTCGAACCGGGTCACGTTGCCGGTCGGGATGGCGTCGGTATAGCCGTTCACGCCGGCGAAGATCACCGCGACCTGTTCTTCCACCGGCAGCGGCGAGTACTGCGGCTGCTTCAGGAGTTCGGTCAGGCGCGCGCCACGGGCCAGCAGCTTCTGCGTCGACGGATCGAGGTCGGAAGCGAACTGCGCGAATGCCGCCATTTCACGGTACTGGGCCAGTTCCAGCTTAATGGTGCCGGCGACCTGCTTCATGGCCTTGATTTGTGCCGCCGATCCCACGCGCGAAACCGACAGACCGACGTTCACCGCCGGGCGGATGCCCTTGTAGAACAGTTCCGTCTCCAGGAAGATCTGGCCGTCGGTGATGGAAATCACGTTGGTCGGGATATAGGCGGACACGTCGCCGGCCTGGGTCTCGATCACCGGCAGCGCGGTCAGCGAACCGGCACCCTGGTCATCGTTCATCTTGGCGGCGCGCTCCAGCAGGCGGGAGTGCAGGTAGAAGACGTCACCCGGGTAAGCTTCGCGGCCCGGCGGGCGGCGCAGCAGCAGCGACATCTGGCGGTAGGCCACGGCCTGCTTGGAGAGATCGTCGTAGAAGATCACCGCATGCATGCCGTTGTCGCGGAAGAATTCACCCATGGTGCAGCCCGTGTAGGGCGCCAGGAACTGCAGCGGCGCCGGCTCCGACGCGGTGGAGGCGACGACGACCGAGTATTTCATGGCGTCGTAGTCTTCCAGCGTCTTCACCAGCTGCGCCACGGTGGAGCGCTTCTGGCCGACGGCGACGTAGATGCAGTAGAGCTTCTCCGCCTCGTTGTCGGTGCTGTCGTTGACCGACTTCTGGTTCAAGATGGTGTCGATGATCACCGCCGTCTTGCCGGTCTGGCGGTCGCCGATGATCAGTTCGCGCTGGCCGCGGCCGACGGGGATCAGGGAATCGATGGCCTTGAGGCCCGTTTGCACCGGCTCGTGCACCGATTTCCGGGGGATGATGCCCGGCGCCTTGACTTCCACGCGCTTGCGTTCGGCGTCCGCGATCGGGCCCTTGCCGTCGATCGGGTTGCCGAGCGCGTCGACGACGCGGCC
>JAYPEK010000108.1:0-4059 GCA_038125725.1 Rhodospirillaceae bacterium | reverse complement strand
CCGCCGGCCGGCTGGCGGCGCACCTGGCCGCCATCATTGAGGCATTGCCGGCGGGCGTCGTCTCCGCCTACCTGCCGATCGCCGACGAGATCGATCCCGGCGCCGCGCTCGACCATGCCGCCGGGCTCGGCTGGACACGGGCGCTGCCGGTGGTGATGGCCAGGGCCGAGCCGCTCCGGTTCCGCGCCTGGCAGCCGGGTGATGCGCTGGAGGACGGCCCCTTGCGCACCCGCCATCCGGCAGCCGGCGCCGCCGACGTGCGGCCCGATCTGTTGCTTGTGCCGATGCTCGCTTTCGACGCCAGCGGCCAGCGCATGGGCTGGGGCGGCGGCTTCTATGACCGCACCCTGGCGGCCTTGCGTGCCGAAAAGCAAATCCTCGCCATCGGCATCGGCTTCGCCGGCCAGCAGGTGGACAAGGTACCGTCGGGTCCGCATGATGCGCCGCTCGACGCGGTGGCGACGGACGCCGGCGTGACGCGGTTCAAGGAGTTCTGATGCGCATTCTGATGATCGGAGACGTGGTCGGCAAAAGCGGCCGTGACGCGATCGCGGCGCACCTGCCGGGATTGCGCCAGCGCCTGGCGCTCGATTTCGTCGTCGTCAACGGCGAGAACGCGGCGCATGGCTTCGGCATCACCGACAAGATCTGCGCCGGCTTATACGCCGCCGGCGCCGACGTGGTCACCACCGGCAACCACGTCTGGGACCAGCGCGAGATCATGAACTACATCGACGGCGATCCGAAGCTGCTGCGGCCGCTGAATTTCCCCGCCGGCACGCCGGGCAAGGGCAGCGGCACCTATGAGACCGCCGATGGCCGCAAGGTTCTGGTCGTGCATCCCATGTGCCGGCTTTACATGGACCCCCTGGACGATCCCTTCGCCGGCACGGAGAAGGTGCTGGAAAACGTACGCCTCGGCCTCGGCATCCACGCCATCCTGGTCGACGTGCACGGCGAGGCGACCAGCGAGAAACAGGCCTTGGGCCATATCCTCGACGGCCGCGTCTCGGCGGTGGTCGGCACCCACACCCACGTGCCCACCGCCGATCACCAGGTGCTGCCCGGCGGCACCGGCTTCGTCACCGATCTCGGCATGACCGGCGACTACGATTCCGTCATCGGCATGAAGAAACAGGCGGCCTCGGCCCGCTTCGCCACCAAGCTGCCGCAGGGCCGCCTGGAACCGGCGGACCAGGAGGCCACGCTTTGCGGCGCCTTCATCGAAACCGACGACAATACCGGCCTCGCCAAACGCATCGAACCGGTGCGGGTGGGGGGGCGGCTCAGGCCCGAGGAACCGGCCTAGTTTCGGCCTCTTTCCATCCCGTCAAATTGTTGCCATATTGCGCTGCCATTTAGAGGGGGCTCGGCCGGGGCTCGTGGCGGCTGTTTCGCGTGCGGGTCTGTTGGCCTTTGTATCCAACATATGGTATTTAAACCCCCAAAATTTTTCACGATGTAGAGGCATTGGGAATGGCCGGCCATTCAAAATTCAAGAACATCATGCACCGCAAGGGGCGTCAGGACGCCAAGCGGGCCAAGGTTTTCGCCAAGCTGGGCAAGGAGCTTGCCGTCGCCGCGCGCTCAGGTTCGGACCCCGACTTCAATCCGCGCTTGCGCCTCGCCATCGCCGCGGCCAAGGCGCAGAACATGCCGAACGACAATATCACCCGTGCCATCAAGCGCGCGGAATCGGGCGACGACGTCAACTACGAGGAAGTGCGCTACGAGGGTTACGGCCCGGGCGGCGTCGCGGTCATCGTCGAGAGCCTGACCGACAACAGGAACCGCACCGCCTCGGAAGTGCGCTCCGCCTTTTCCAAGCACGGCGGCAACCTGGGTGAGACGGGCTCGGTCAGTTTCATGTTCGACCGGGTTGGCCTGATCGAGTATCTGGCCGATGCCGCCGACGCGGAGGCCATGTTCGAGGCCGCGCTGGAAGCCGGCGCGCAGGACGTCGAATCGTCGGACGACGGCCATGAGGTGGTCTGCGAGGTGGATGATTTCTCCTCCGTGCGCGACGCGCTGGAGGAGAAGTTCGGCGCCGCCGAGGACGCGCGCCTGGATTGGAAACCGCAGAACACCGTCGCCGTCGACGAGGACACCGCCGGCACGCTGTTGAAGCTCCTGGACGTGCTCGACGACAACGACGACGTGCAGCGCGTCGCCGCCAACTTCGAGGTCGACGATGCCGTCCTCGAACGCCTGAGCGCCTGAGCGGGGCGGGGCGTGCGCCTGATCGGTCTCGATCCGGGTCTGCGCCAGACCGGCTGGGGCGTCATCGCGCTTAAACAGAACCGCCTGACACACGTCGCCGACGGCGCCGTGACGTCGGATGCGAAGGCGCCGCTGGCCGAGCGCCTGCGCCAACTGCACGACGCGCTGGCCGTGGTCATCGCCGAATACGGACCCGACGAGGCCGCCGTCGAGGAGACCTTCGTCAACGCCAACCCGCACTCGACCCTGAAGCTCGGCCAGGCGCGTGGCGTGGTGCTGTTGGTGCCGGCCGAGGCCGGCATCCCGGTGCACGAATACACCCCCAACCAGGTGAAGAAGACCGTCGTCGGCACCGGCCATGCGGCCAAGGAACAGATCCAGATGATGGTGCGGACCTTGCTGCCGGGCTGCGAACTGGCGACGCCGGACGCCGCCGACGCGCTCGCCGTCGCCGTCTGTCACGCACACCAGCGGCTTTCGGTCGGTGCCGCCCAGGCCTTGGAGGCGGCCCGATGATCGCGCGCCTCAAGGGCATCATCGAACGCATCGACGCCGACGGCGCGGTTATCGACGTGAACGGCGTCGGCTACCTGGTGTTCGCATCTGGGCGGACGCTTTCCCGGCTGGCGGTGGGCGAGGCGGCGGTGCTTGAGATCGAGACCCACGTGCGCGAGGACCATATCCATCTCTACGGTTTCTTCGACAAGGCAGAGCAGGACTGGTTCAGGCTGCTGACCACCGTGCAGGGCGTCGGCGCCAAGGTGGGGCTGGCGATGCTTGGTATTCTCTCGCCCGACGAACTGCTGCAAGCCATCGCCGCCGCCGACAAGACCGCCATCACCCGCGCGCCGGGTGTCGGACCGAAACTGGCGACCCGTATCCTGAGCGAGCTCAAGGACAAGGTCGGCGACCTGGCGCTCGGCGCCGCCGCGATGGGCGCCAGGGCTTCCGGCCCGGATGGTTCGGGGCAAGCCGCGATGACAAACGCGCCGACGGCGGTGGCCGATGCGGCATCGGCGCTGATCAACCTGGGCTACGGGCCTTCCGAGGCGTTGGGCGCGGTATCGCGCGCCGCGGGGCAACTGGGTGAGGGCGCCAAGGTCGAAGCCCTGATTCAGGGCGGGCTCAAGGAGCTGGCGGGGGCGGCGTGATGAACGACCAGGACCGCATCGTCAGCCCCGAGGCCGCCGGCGACGAGGATTTCCCCGATCCCAGCCTGCGCCCGACGCACCTGGAAGATTTCGTCGGCCAGGCCAAGGTCTGCGAGAACCTGAAGGTCTTCGTCACCGCGGCGCGCGCCCGCGGCGAGGCCATGGACCATGTGCTGTTCCACGGGCCGCCGGGCCTCGGCAAGACGACGCTGGCGCAGATCGTCGCGTCCGAATTGGGGGTCGGTTTCCGCGCCACGTCCGGGCCGGTCATCGCCAAGGCCGGCGACCTGGCGGCGATCCTCACCAATCTGCAACCGCGCGACGTCTTGTTCATCGACGAGATCCACCGCCTCAACCCGGTGGTCGAGGAAATCCTCTATCCGGCCATGGAAGACCGGCAACTCGACCTGATCATCGGCGAGGGGCCGGCGGCGCGTTCCGTGCGCATCGACTTGCCGCCGTTCACGCTGGTCGGCGCGACGACGCGGTCCGGGCTCCTGACGACGCCCTTGCGCGAACGCTTCGGCATTCCGCTCCGGGTCGAGTTTTATGCGCCGGACGAACTGCGCCACATCGTCAGCCGCGGCGCACGGCTGCTGGGTTTCGACCTGACGGAAGACGGCGCGCGCGAGATCGCCGGCCGGGCGCGCGGCACGCCGCGCGTGGCGGGCAGGTTGCTTCGCCGGGT
>JAYPEK010000107.1:0-4613 GCA_038125725.1 Rhodospirillaceae bacterium | reverse complement strand
ATGGTCATTGCCTACGAGCCGATCTGGGCGATCGGCACCGGCCGTACCGCGACCCCCGAGGACGCCCAGGCGATGTGCGCCCACGTTCGGGCGTGTGTGGCGTCGGCGGCGGGTGCCGCGGCGGTTTCCACTGGCTGGCTTTGGGGCGGCTGGCTTTCGGGCGGCAGCTGGGCGATGTCGCCAGGACCGTTCGGGCGGCGGATATCGACCACCACCTTCGGTCCCGAGAGGAAGTGCTTGATCTGCGACGATTTCGGCACCGCCATCAGGACCTGTGTGGTGTCGCCCGTGGCGCGGGCACGGATTGCCCCCAGGAACGGCGGCGGCGATTGGTTGATGCGCGCCAGTTGCATGTCGGCGGCGCGTTTGAAGGTAATGGTGATAACACCGTCGTTGCTGGCGAGATCGTAATCGACGGCGTCACGCCAATCGAAAACGACGCGCGAATAGTCCGGGTGCTCGCCGCTGCGCACTCCGATTTTCGGCAATCCGCCGCTGGCCGCCTCCTGCGCCGCCACTTTGCGTTTCACCACGGCGACGGCGGTCTCGGCCGTTGCCGGCTTGGGCGCCGCCTTCGGCTTTTGCGGCGGAGCGATCTCGACGATTACCGTGCGACCGGAATCGAAACTGTAGGCGTCGAAATCGCCATTGAGATCGAAGGTGACGCTGCGCCCGTCGGCACCGGGATGCACGGCCCGCACATAGCTGCGCAGTTCACCGAGTACGCGCTGGTAGGAAGCCTCAAGCGACCGCCCGAACCGCAGCGTCAATTGCCGGTCCTTCAGGTCCAGGTCATGCGTGACCGGGGAATTCCAGACGAACACGATGCGGCCGTAGTCGTTGGTTCTGGCGGCGCGCACGCCGACGGCCTCAGCCATGACGTCGAGGGCGAACGAACCGATCGCCACCAGCGTCAGGATCCCGACCGCGATGAGACGCCGCCAATTCATCTGGAAACCCCCACGGCAGTGGGCAGCACGACGATATCGACGCGACGCGCCAGCGCCCGGCGCGTCTCGTCGGCAACGCGCGGCAGTTGGTTGTAGCGGCTGGCGGCGTAGCCGAAGGCGATGATGTCGTTCTTGTAGCCCGCCGCCCTAAGCGCATTCGCCACCGCCGCCGCGCGGCCGGTGGAAAGCTCCCAGTTCGACGCATATTCGCTGCCGGCCGGCGGCGCCGGATCGGTATGGCCGTTGACGCCGATCTCGTTGTCGATGTTGCCCAGCAGGCCGCCGAACACGAACATGGCCTCGCGCGCGCGCTCGGTCATTTCGGCGCGTCCCGGCTGAAACAGGAGATCGCCCGGAAGCGCGATCACCAGCCTATCCTCCAGCAGCATAACCTGCGTATCGGAAAGCAGCTCGATATCCTTGATACCCTCCTCGATCACCGAACTCAGGTAGTTCAGGTCGATGGCCTGTCTGCGGTAGATGGTACCAATATTGAACGTCGCTGTCTGCGCCTTGACGATTTTTTCCGGCGTCGGGCGCAAGGTCCGGGAAAGCGAGTCGATGATGTTCTGCCAGTCGCCGACGTTGACGTTGGACATGGAGAACAGCAGCACGAAGAAGGTCAGCATCAACGACACCAGGTCGGTGAAGGTCACCAGCCAGGCGCGCTCGGCGGCCACTTCCTCGGGATCGATCTGCGCCGGCCAATCATCCTGCAGGATCTGCGACTGCCGTATCCGGTCCAGGTCCTTGGACGCGTGCCTAGGTCGCACCATCGGCCGCCCCTGTGTTCGGTTGCAGGCGCAACAGCGTCTCCGCCTCGTCGCGCACGAAGAACCAGATGGTCACCTGATCGGCGCGGCCGGGTTGGATGCCGACGGCGATGCTGTCGGGCGGCACGCCGCGGCTCGCCATTTCACGGGCCAGATTGCCGCAGCGTTCGGTTTCCAGTGTCTGGCCGACGGGCAGCGACGTGCCCTCGGAGAAGGCGCTGCCGATGACGAATTCCATATCGAAGCGCAGTCCCGGCGGTCGCGCCGACAACACCGCGACGATGCGGTCGAGTACCGGCACCGCCACCGGGCGGACCTCAGTGGCGCCGTCTGCAAACATGGCGCTGGTCGGCAACTTCACCCGCATCAACTGGCCCGGACGGACGATCTCCACCTTGGCCACCTGCAAGGTGGTGGCAAACAGGCCGGTGATCGATTCCTGGAATTGCTGGCCGGCGAGCACATCGCCGTCCTTGGAGGTGAATTCGGTCGGGTCGGCGCTGGGCGAGAGAACGGCTCGAAAAGTCGAACTCAGGCTATCACGGACGGCGCGCGACTTTACGTCGGTGATGGTGGAGATCGATACCAGGATGATGAAGAAGGCGAGAACCAGCAGGAACAGGGAAAGGAACAGCGCAATCGAGCTTGACCCCCCGGTGGCGGACGCCCCGGGACCGGGCATCGTCGAGAGGAGGTCGCGTTCCTTCATTCACACTCAATCGAAGCTTGCCAGAAGCGCGTCGATCTCTTCTTGCGTTTGTGCCTTTTCCTTGAGCTGCGGTCCGTTGAGCAGATCCTCGTCGGTCACAGCCTCGGGCTCCGGTGCCTCCTCGGGGGCCGATTTTTTGTATTTTTCGATTTCGCTGCCGAACGCCTCGACCAGAGCGTCGATCTTTTCCTCGATATCCTTGAGCGCCTTCACGACTTTTGTGATGCGCTGTCCAGTGATGTCTTGGAAGCCGCAGGCTTCATAGATTTCCGTCGTGGCATTCATGATCACCATCGACTGGTCTTCGTCGACACTTTCCATCAGGCCTTCGAGCTTCTCCGTCGCATCCATGATGGTGTTGGTGGCGGCTTCGGTGGCGGCAACGATGGCATCGAGTTCATCACTCGCCTTCGGCAGCACCTTGTCCTTGACCTCGTCGGGACGCAGCGCCGCGATCTCGGCCTTGGCGGCATGGATATATTGCGCCAGCGCTTCCAGTTCCGAATAGAGTTCCAGGTCGGCGGCCGACAAATCGCCCTTCATGGTCGCCATCATGCTCTCGACGACAGACGCGATGTCCTCGATGCGTACGGATTCGCCGTGCTGCTGGCGCAGATCGTCCAGCCGGCTGCTAAGATCAGCGGAAATTGCCGACAATGTCATAAGCCTCTCGCTCGTCCCGGGTTGGGATTAGGTGCCCCCGTATCGACCGGACCGGCTTAGAAATCCCCGAGGACGCTGACGATCTTGGTTTTCAGGGTTTCCGCGTTGAACGGTTTAACGATGTAGTTCGACACCCCCGCTTCCTTCGCGGCGATGACGTTCTCGGACTTACTTTCGGCCGTAATCATGATGAACGGAAGGTGCTTGAGTTTATCGTCGGCACGCACTTCACGCAGCAACTGGATACCGGTCATGGGCTCCATGTTCCAATCGGAAATGACCATGCCGAAATTCTCCTGGCGGAGTTTCTGAAGCGCCATGGAGCCATCCGTCGCATCTTCAATATTGTTGAAATTCAATTGTTTAAGAAGGTTCCGCAAGATGCGCAGCATGGTCTTGTAATCGTCAACGATCAAAACCTTCATGTTCATATCAACGACCATTGGAAACTCCATTTACCCAGAGGCAGAGCATTTATATCATAAGTTATACCAGTTACCGCCCATTGCCAAGAAAACTGTGGCGTGAGCGGAGGCTTTTTGCCCGGCTTTTTCCCCCGGATCAACCCCCAACCTGTTCACCGACTTTCGGCAATTCGCGCAGCCGGCGCAACTCCACCGTGACTTCACGCGCCTTTGCCGGCGTCATCTTGGCAATAATCGCCGCGAGTTTGCGTTCCTTCATGCGCTCCGACACCTCCAGAAGCGTATCCATCTCAAGATCTTCGAAGATCGCAGCCGCTTCTTTCGGCTTCATGTTTTCGTAAATCTTCACCAGGCTGGACAGCTTTGCGTCCTGCTGGGCATCGAACTTCTTGATCAGGCCATCGATCGTGGTGCGCAGTGTCTGCAATTCGGCGATCTTCTTGTTGATGCGCTCCTCGGCTGCATTCAACAAACCGGTGCGCATCTCAATCTCGCGCTCGCGTGCGTCCAGTTGGTCGCGACGCACCGCCAATTGCTGCAGGATGTCGATCTCCGCAGGTGTCAGCAGGGTCGGGTCGTCCTTAATCAGGCGCGACACTTCGCCATCGCCGCCCATCGGCGCTCCGCCCGCGACCGGCGCGCCGCCGGCCGGTGCCTCGCCTTGCGCCTGAGGCAACGGTAGCGGGGCTCCTCCCGCCCCTGCTGCCGGGGCATTGGACGGCACCGGCAGTTCACCCCCTGCCGGTTGCTGGGGTTCCTGCGCCTGGGCCAAAGCTTCGCTGACATTGATCGACGACGACATCAATCCATCGACGCCATCCCGGATGTCGCTCACCTTGACGGTCAGCAACAAGGTCGCGAAGAAAATCGTCAGGGGGAGAAACCGGACTTTCGCCAGCCACTTCATCATCCAACCGCCTTTGCCGCCTCTTGGGGGAACCCCATCATCGCAATCGGGGCTTTCGATATGGTTAACGGATACCTACCGGATCACCCGGCAGTGCGGAGCGCCTTCAGGAGTTCGCGTTCGGCATCCGACACGTCGTCCGGTGCCGGCCGCTCGGCGGGGTCGGCAATGGGGGCGCCGCGCGGC
>JAYPEK010000106.1:0-4753 GCA_038125725.1 Rhodospirillaceae bacterium | reverse complement strand
GGCGCTTGGGCGCCGGCGGTTCGGTCTTCTCGGCCGGCGGTTCCGGTTTTTTCGGTGGTGCCGTTGCCGCCTCGGCAACGGGCTCAGGTTCCGGTTCTGGTTTCGGTTCCGGGACCGGCGGCGGTGCGGTTTCGAGTTTCGGTTCGGGGACGGATACGGGCGCCGGTTCTGGCACTGGCTCCACTGTCGGTTCTTGCGCCGGCGCGGCGCGGGTCTCGGCGGGTGGCGGCAGCAGGTCTTCGATGCGCGGCGCGCGGCGTTCCGGCGCCGGCTCCGGCGCGCCGAAGCGGCGCATGCGCGGCTGCAGGTCGATGTCGTCGTCGGCCTCGGTTTCGTCCTCGATCTGGCGGTCCCAGGATTGGCTGGTGTCCGGCTGAACGGTGGTGATCAACGGCCGGCCCGGCACGTCGAGAGGCGAGGAATCGTCGGCTTCGATCTTGATCAGGTTGCGCGACATGGCGGCCTAAACCCCGATCCCGCCGATGGGCGGCAGCGCGCGCATCAGCAACCGCCAAAGCCTGCGCAAACGGAACGCCGGCCGGGTGCGGCTGGCGAATTCGAAGTCGTCCGAGCGCGCCTCGATTTTTTTTCAGGGTGACGATCATGCCGGCACGCCGCCTCCGGCGTCGGGGCCGGCCACCGGCGGCGGCATCGGCTGCGACGGCGGCGCCTGCGGCTGGGCGGGCGGCGGCGCGCCGCGCTCGCTGTCGCTGGCCATCTCGATGTCGAAGATGCGGTCGGCGAGGCTGAGCATCGACGGGCGCGGCGTCACCAGAACCAGCGTCACCCTGCCCTTCAGCCGTTCCAAAAGGAACTTGAGGGTCGCGTCGCCGGCGCCGTCCATCGAGGTGTTGGCCTCGTCGAACAGCAGGATACGGGGTTTGTCGACCAGTGCGCGGGCGATGGCGATACGCTGGCGGAAGCCGCGTGGCAGCTTGTCCGACGCGCCGTCGCCGACCTTGGTGTCGTAGCCCTGCGGCATGTGGGCGACAACGCTGTCGAGGCCGAGGATCTTGGAGATGTCCGTTGCGTCGTCGGTCTTGTCCTCGCGGAACATGGTGATGTTCTCGAGGATGGTGCCGTTGAACAGGATGCCTTCCTGCGGCAGGTAGCTGGCCTGGCGGCGGATCGAGGACGCGGCGTAATCCGCCAGGTCGTTGCCGTCGATGAGCACGCGGCCCTGGGTCGGTGTCAGGACGCCCATCATCAGGTACAAGAGCGAGGTCTTGCCGCTGGCGTTGCCGCCCGAGACGCCGACGGTCTCACCGGCTTGGATATGCAGGTTGACGTGCTCGAACAGCGGCGGCAGTTCCTCGCCGTCCTTGTTCTTGCCATAGGAGAAGGTGACGTCCTGCAGTTCGATATCGCCCCGAACCTGCGGCAGTTCCGGCAGGCCGGGCATTTTCTCGACCCGCATGCCGAACAGGTCGCTCAGCCGTTCACGCGCCAGTTGGATGCTCTGCAGGCGGGTCCAGATACTGACCGCCTTCTGCATCGGCTGCATGGCGCGGCCGGACAGCATGGTGCAGGCGGCGAGACCGCCGGTGGTAAGCACGCCGTCGATGACGAAGGTTGCACCGTAGCCGACGACGCCGAACAGCACGATCTGCGCGAACAGCGCGCCGGTGCTCTGCGCGGAGGCGCTGTTCAGCGCCACCTGGTATTCCGCTTCGGCGCAGGTTTCCTGCAGGCGCTCGTAACGGCGGATCATCTGCTCTTCCATGGCCAGGCCCTTGACCGTGTGGATGCCGCCGAGCACCTCGATGATGAAGCTGAAGCGGCGGTCGTCGGCATTGAGCCGCGCCGACAGCGATTTCCGGAGCTTGCGCCCGAGCCACCAGGCGGAGAGCGAGAACAGCAAGATGACGATGATCGGCACGATCACCAAGTGCGACGCCAGGAAGGCGATGGCGCCGAGATAGACAACCGCGAATGGCAGATCGCAGGCCACCAGGATCGCCTGACCGACGTAGAATTCCTTCAGCGTCGACAGCGCGTTGTAGCGTTCCAGGTGCGCGCCGGCGCCCTGGCGGTCTAATCGACGATGGAGACACTCATCAGCCGCTCCATGGCGGCGCTGCCGGCGAGATGTTCGAAGCGCGCGCCCATCCAGCCCGACACATAGGAACGACCGAGGCGCAGCAGCGCTTCCAGGATCAGCGCCACGCCGACGCCGGTGATCAGCAGCACCAGCGTGCCTTCGGCGGAATTGGGAATGATGCGGTCGTAGACCTGCAAAAGCGTGATCGGCATCGCCAGCGCCAGCAGGTTGATGAACACCGACGCAAGGATCAGATCGAAGATGCTGCCCGGCATGAACGCAATGGCGCCCAACTGTCCGGGGCCCACCAATTGCTCTTTCGGACGTCCTAATCCGAACATGCGTTGCCCAGCCGCCTCAGCCGATAGGAAGGTGCCCAGTCTTTAGGAAAAGTCCGCGTCGGCTCGCGCAGGGACTCCTCCACCCCTGCTTTGTCCGTCAATATGCTTAATAATCGGTTACGAATCCGCGCCAGCCCGCGGCTTTCGGCTATTTCGCGATCAGTTCGGAAATGATCGTCCGCGCCAGTTCGAGCGCATCGGCGCGGGCCAAACCGGGTTTCATGCGCGGGTCATAAAGGGTGCGCACCAGGATGCGGTCTGCCCACGAAAGCTGCTGGATGGCACCGGAATTGGCGAAGATCGACGGCCACGCCGGGTTGGAATCGTTGGGGAGGCCCAGGCTCTGGGTCATTTCCTCCAGGACGCAATGCGCGGTGCGATCCGGCGTGCGGCCCTTGTTGACGACGATCACCGCCTTTTGCAGCGTCTCGCCGCTGTCGTCGGGCCAAATTAGGAAATAGCAGCCGCCCTGCGCCGCCAGGCGTTGCAGGATGCCGCCCGGCACGTCAGCCAGTTCCGGGTTGGCCAATTGCAGTGGCGGCACGAAATTGATGGTGAAATTGGCCGGCCAGCGGGTTTTTCGCGCGTCCTGGGTCTTCAATCCGGTGAGATCGGCGAGCGTGTTCAGGTGGCGCTGCACGTAGTCCAGATGCTGCTTCGAGACCGGCGCCGCCTCGAGCCGGCGCGATACCCGCCCGCCGGCCAGCGGTGTCACCACTTCGCCGTACTCGCGGACCACGACGCGCAGCGGCCGGGTCCACTTTCTAATCGAGGTAAAGGCGTTGACGCCCTTGAACTCGCTGCCGAAAACGATGGTTTCGAAATAGCGGACCAGTTGTTCGGCGTCGGGCCGCTCCTCCGTGCGTTGAAGGTCGGGCTCGTTGGCCGGCGCGGGTCGCGGGAAAGCCGCCGCCAGCGCCGCAAGGGCCAGTAGGAACGCACCGGTTTTTGTCACGGAATCCCGATCGCAGAAATGGTTGCTGGCCGATCAGTGTGCCTATTGAACGTCGGTGGTCAAGATTCGCCAGGAATCGAGCATCTGCTTGGCGATCGGCTGGAACGAGGCGAACTGCCCTTCCGGCGCCGTGTAGGACCAGACGTGCGCGACCGTGCCGGTGGGGCGCGGAATGGCGATCAGAAGTTTGCGGAACCGCTCGCCGCCGTGCGTGTAGCTGACCGCGATCTGTCGGCCGACCAGGCGGCGACCGTCGCGCTGGTAGGTCCAGGGCTGGTCGCTGAGCACGCGAAGATCGCGCACCGCGTTGCCGAGCGACGCCTTCAACTGATTGAGCGCGCGCATGACCGATTCGTCGCCGGATCTGGCGCCGGCGGGCTGGATGTTCTGCACACCGATGATGGCCGCGTATTCGGGCTTGCCCTGGCGGCCGCTGAACATGGCGGCGCGTTCGGCAGGCATGCTCAGGTCCCAATCCCCGGGGTATTCGATGACATAGCCGAAGCCGGGTTCTGAGAAGGCGGCGCTGGCGCCCGGCCGAGCCATGGCCTTCGGCCCCATGGCTGATGTGACCGGCGCGGCCGCGCTCTGCGGCTTCATCGGTGCCGGTGCGGGGGCTGCCGAAATAGCCGGCGCGGGCTTTGCCGTGTCTTTAGGGCTTGGTTGGAAATTATCCAGTATCCAATTGAATTCATGGCTTAAATTAACAAATTGATCTTGCGGCGCCATGTAGATGAAGACGTAGTCGTTGGCCTGGCCGCGGGCGACGACGACGCGGGCCTTGGTGTTGGAACCGGAATACATGACTTCGTGCGCCGGCATGCCGCCGACGTTGAGCGCGCGATCGGTACCGCGCGCCGACCAGGGCTTGCCCTCGCCCAGATATTTGGCTTCCAGCAAGGACGACATGCGAGCCAACGGGATATCGGGCCTCGACGTGCCGGTTTGCAGGTTGACCGCGTAACCGCGCCGCGAACGGATGGCGATCTGCCGTCCGTCCGCCTTGTCGGCGATGGTGGCGCCGGGCGGCGCGACGACCCGGAAGCCCAGGTCCGGATGCATGTAGATTTGTGCCACCGGTTGTTTCGGCACCGAGCCGGCGATGGAGCCGCCGTTGAGCCTTGCCGATTGCGGCCACGCCTGTTGCTGCGCCAGGGCCGAAGCCGGCAGCAAGGCACATAGGGCCATAGCCGTCACCAGGCGATTGCGCATGGTGTCCTCCAATCCATGTTCGGTTTCCACACCGTCCGCATCCGAGCAAACCCAACTTCCACGGATGCTAATGAGTAGCCATATTAGATTTGGTTTCGTAAAATTGCGGTTAACGACTGATGCGCTTTTCACCTTAGGAGAGTCTGACGGCCATGGCCCGCGTGAAAGACGACTTCCGATCCCTGACCGGCATGCAGAAGGCGG
>JAYPEK010000105.1:0-4860 GCA_038125725.1 Rhodospirillaceae bacterium | reverse complement strand
GATCCTCCGTTAGAATACAGGCTCAGGCGTCCCAAATGTTTTGATGACGGACAGGTGCTGCTGCTGTCGGGCGACCGCAAGGCGGTGGTCGGGCGCATGGCCGCCGATCTCGGCATCGATGAGTGGCGAGGCGAATGCCTGCCGACGGAGAAGATCGACGTGCTCGAACGGCTCCGCCAGGACGGCGCCAAGGTGGTGATGGTCGGTGACGGCCTCAATGACGCGCCGGCACTTGCCGCCGGCCATGCCTCGATCTCGCCCGCCAGCGCCGCCGACGTGGCCCAGACGGCCGCCGACTTCATCTTCCAGGGCGAACGCCTGGCACCGGTGGTCACCGCCGTCCGGGTCGCCCGGCGTACCCACGCGCTGGTCAAACAGAACATCGCCATCGCCATCGGCTACAACATCCTGGCCGTGCCGGTGGCGGTCCTGGGGTTTGCGTCGCCCCTGGTGGCGGCGGTCGCCATGTCGTCGTCGTCGCTGCTGGTGACGCTGAACGCGCTACGCCTCAGGCTGATGCGCGCGAACTGAGCCCATGGACGTCCTCATCTACCTGATTCCCATCGCCCTAGTTCTCGGCGGACTCGGGCTCGCGGCCTTCAGCTGGGCGCTGAAATCCGGGCAGTTCGAGGATCTGGATGGCGCCGCCATGCGCATTCTCAACGACGATGATGCGCCGGCGCCAAACACCGAGGCGCCGGACGATCAGGCGGCGACCAATGACCGCGGCACGGTGAAATCCAACAACTCATAGCTCTTCGGCTCCACCGGCGCCCACTTCTCCTGACGCGCGCGCAGTACGCAAAGCGCCGCCGTCGGATACTTGATCTGCAACCCGCCATAGTCTTCCGAAGTCGCTGGCTGGGCCAGCGCCAGCGCCAGCATGTGCAGGCCCGGATTATGCCCGATCATCAGCACCGAATTGATACCCGGGTCGATCTGTTCGATGCGATGCGCCAGTGCTTTGGGATCGGCCAGATATAAGCCGTCGTCCATGCGGATCTCACATGTCTTGCCGGCCACCGGGCGGATGGCGTCGAGGGTCATCTCCGCGCGCTTGGCCGTGGAACAGATGATGATTTCCGGGATGTAGCCCTTGTCGTCCATGTACTGCGCCATGGCATATCGGGCCTTGCGGCCGCGCTTGTTCAGCGGCCGATCGAAATCCGCCAGCTCCGGCTCCGACCAACTGGACTTGGCGTGCCGCAGCAAATACAGCGTCTTGGTGCTCGCGGTCGCGTTCATTTTCACCTCGGACGGCGGCAGCCTAACACCCTAATGTTGCACTTTTTGTTGCCCGCCGGCAGACGGATTGCGCCAATCCGGCTCGCTGTAGAAGTTGTGCGCCGCCAATCCCTGCTCCGACTTCTCCGTCAGCTTCTTGACGAAATCCAGCGCCACCATGGCGAAATCCTTGGCCTGGTGAACGGAGGTGAAAAGATACTCGCCGTCGATGCAGCCCTGGGCGCGGAAATTCGTCGCCAGTTTAAGGGTGACTTCCAGGTTTTCGCGGGAAATGCCACTCGGCGCCGGCACCTCGATGCTTTCGACGGCGCTCACCAGGTTGTGCGCGACGACGACGCGGTAGACCCGTTCACGTTCCATAGCCGCTCCCCCTCCTCGCCGCTTCCGCCAGGCGCTGATGGCCACGGCAATTGCCGAAACAGAACGGCTTGTTGTCGGACTGCTTACAGCCGCACATGTAGAATTCCGCCGAGATCGGCGCGGTGAATTCGATCGGTTCGATGCCGGTTCCGGCGTGCGAACCGTCGCACCAGGGCTGCGAGCGGCTGCGCCCGCAACGGCACCAGAGATAGCTCTCTCCGGCCTCGACTTCGACGGCATAGGGACCGTTTTGCGCGGCGATCGGTTCGTCGTCGCTCAACAGTCGTTTCTCCGGGCCGCCTTGTAGGCCTTGACCTCGTCGAGCAGGAAATCGCGCAGCACTTCGATGCGTTTGGAGTGGCGCAATTCCTCGGGATAGACGAAATAGGCATCGATATTAGGGCCTTGAAGGTGCGGCAGGACATGCACCAGGTCGGCCGATTCCTCGCTCAGGTAATAGGGCAGCGCGGCGATGCCGAGACCGCTGCGCACGGCGCGGTAGATGCCGTGCACGCTGTTGACGCGAAGCGCTGGTTTGCGTGGATTCTCCGGCGGCCGGCCGGCGCTCAGCAGCCAGTTGATGTCCTCTACCGGCGACGGTACGTCGTCGCCGTAAACGATCAACCGGTGCGCATCCAAGTCGGCTTCCGTTTCAGGCGTGCCGTGCGTTTCCAGGTAATCATGGGACGCGAAAACGTGGTAGTGGATGGTCATCAGCTTGCGCAACACCAAATTTGCCTGGGTCGGGCGCATGAAGCGCACCGCCACGTCGGCCTCGCCCTGGCAGAGGTCGAGCTCCAGGTTGTCGACCAAGAGCAGCGACACGGCAATATCCGGGTAGGTCTCGAGGAACGAGTTCATGCGCGCGCTCAGCCAGGCGGAGCCGAACGTCACCGTGGTGGTGATCCGCAAGGGACCCTCCGGAATCTCACGGTATTCATTGATGCGCCCGGTGGCCAGCGCCAGGCGCGACGACATATCGCCGACGGCGCTCTGCAGTTCGCGGCCGGGTTCGGTCAGGGAAATGCCGCTGGCGTGGCGGCGGAACAGCATCACGCCAAGATCCCGTTCAAGCGTGCTGATCTGGCGGCTGACCGCCGACTGGCTGAGGCCCAGCACCTTGCCCGCGCCGGTAAAACTGCCGACGTCGGCAACGGTGGCAAAGACCCGTAGCTGGTTCCAGTCCATATCTAGCGCCCCCCGGGATTCGAATAGGGAACGACGCGGCACACCGGGCCGTCGTCCGGCGCTTCGTCGACACCGACGGCGCACTGATTGGCGAGCACGAACCACTGCCGCACCTGCCCGCCATCGCCGGGCCAGGTCTCGAACGGACCCACGTGCGTGGAACAAGGAGCGCCGGTATTGAGCTTGACCGCGAGCACGTCGACGTCGAGCAGATCCAGCACCGTATTGCAGGCCGCGTTCTCCGGCAGGACTTGTCTAAGTGTCGGCACCGATGGTCTCCCCAATATTCGCCAACGTCCAACAGTCGGGCGTCGGCGGGGCCCCGTCAAGAGGCGATGGCCTCAGTCGTCCCCGGCGCCGCCCATCAGGCCGGCCAGCGTTGCCTTGCGTTTGGCTTCCAAGAGCCCCTTCTGCGAATGCATCAGACGCCCGACCGGCGTCGCGCAGGAATGTACCAGCCGCTTCACCGGCACGTAGGCGATAAAGGCGCAGGAACCGAAGACGTGGATATACCAGAGCGCCTGATGCGTGGCGGCGCTCGCCTCCGCGCCGCGCAGGGCGCCCGAAAGGGCATAACCCGCGAACGACCACCAATGGGCCGGATCGGGCGGCATCGCCGCCAGCCGCAGCGCTTCCAGGACGAAACCGCTGGCGACTACGAACAGCAGAAACAGCGCGCTCGGCGTATCGGCGAACTTGCGTTCCGGCGTGCCGTTGACGGCAATGCGCCAGCCGAGCGCCATGACGCAGCCGACCAGCACCATGGTGCCGGTGAAATCGTAGCCGAAATCGAAAGCCAGGCGCAGCGGATGGCCGGCATCCTCCCAGATGTCGGTGCCGCCGAAGGCCGGCCAGGCCTCGCGCACCAGCACCGCCAGCAGTTCGATCGCGAACATCAGGCTGAAGCCCCAAAAGATCAGGGTATGGCGCAGCCAGCGAAAGCCCGACACCGACAGCAGGCTCCGGTGCAGGACGACGTCGTCAATGAAGGTGCGGCGCATGGCGCCGGGATCGCTGCCCTCTCGGGTGACCAGATGGCCGAACCGGTTCCAGGTCGGAAGGTTCTTGCGGACCAGAAGTTTATAGAGGCCCCAGTCGACGACGGCGATGGCCACCAGCGCCGCCGGCCCGAACAGCACCCATTGCAGTTCCATCCGTCCAGCAAGCGTTTCGGCGATGAAGAATCCGCCCAGCGCCGCCACCGCCCAGACATAGGCCCAGGCGCCGAGCCTGAGCAGCCAGGCCCAGGCGGCGCCCAAGGCATCCGTTTCGAAGGAACGGGAAAAAGCGTAGATGGCAAAGGCCGTAACCCCGCCGCCCAGCAAGGCCATCGCCGCGACGAACAGCCCATAGCCCCAGGCCGCATCCAGATTTCCGCTGACACCCGCCGCCAACAACGCGCCCGCGACCACCAACGGGATCCAAAGGCGCGGGCCGGCGGTGGTCAAAGCGGGCATGGCATGGCGCTCCGGGCGGCTGGGGTCAGGCGCTGTCGGCCTCCAACTTGGCCTGTTCGCGCTCGGTGTCGATGGCGATCATGGCCTCGTGCAGCGCGGGATCGCCGCCCTTCATGTTGGCAAGGTTGGTAACGCAGGCCTTGGCTTTTTCGACCGCCACCAAGGCGTCCATGGCATAGGCATCGGCGCCGATCTTGTCGCACCAGTTCTGGCTGATCGGAGCGCCGCCGACGAAGACCTTGAGATCCTCGCGCTTGCCCTCGGCGGTGATGCGCTTGAGGGTCTCCCACTGCATGTTCATGGTCGTCGTCAAAAGCGCGGAGAACCCGACGATGATCGGATTGTGCTCCTCGATGGCATCCATGAATTGATCGGGCGTCACGGTGACGCCGAGATCGACGACGGTGAACCCGGCCGCTTCCAGCATCATGGCGACGATTTTCTTGCCGATGTCGTGCAAGTCGCCCTGCACGGTGCCGACCACGACGGTGCCGATCTCTTCCGTCTTTTCCGCCACGATCAGCGGCTTCAGCACTTCCAGCGCCGCCTGCATGCACTTGGCCGACATCATCACTTCCGGCAGGAAGTATTCGTCCATCTTGAAGCGCCG
>JAYPEK010000104.1:0-4936 GCA_038125725.1 Rhodospirillaceae bacterium | reverse complement strand
CGCACCACCCATACTAAAGGGTGTTGCACTTGTGGCGTGAGTCCAAGGAACCCATTCCAGCGACCGTGCGAGATAAGGGTAGGAAACCGAAATTGGGTTCGTTCCTGAGATTTTTTTGGGAATCGAATGAAATCGAACGCTTCCAACCCGCGTTTTTTCGCGCCCGCTCCCCGAACGGGTAGGAGGAGGGCGCAAAGGGCGGGTTATTCCGAGCCGATGTCCTCGATGTTGTAGGGCGTCGTCTGGTAGATCATGTTGAGCCAGTTGCCGTAGAGCAAATGCCCGCTGGAGCGCCAGCGGCTGAGTGGCTTGGCGCTGGGGTCGTCACCCGGATAGTAATGCGCCGGCAGCTGAATCCCGGCGCCCTTGGCGACGTCGCGCTGGTATTCGTCGCCCAGCGTGCGGGCGTCGTATTCCAGGTGGTTGAACATATGCGCGTGGCTGAGCTTGTGGTCGATGACCATGCAGATGCCGGCCTCTTCGGAATCCATGACGATCTGCAGGTTGTCGAAAGCCTCGAAATCGGGTGGGCGGTTCTCCGTGTGGCGCGACACCGGCACCGGAATCACGTCATCCAGGCCGTGCATCATCAGCGTCGTGTGGTCCAGCACCTTGTGATCGAAGATGCCGAAGCGCTTCTCGGGCAACAGGTACTTGGGGATGCCGTAGAAATGATACAACGCCGCCTGCGCGCCCCAGCAGAGGTTGAAGCCGCGGTGCACGTTGGTGAGCGACCAGTCCAGGATGCGGCGGAGTTCGTCCCAGTAGATGACGTCTTCGAAGGGCATCTGTTCGATCGGCGCGCCGGTGATGATCAGCCCGTCGAACTTCTGGTCGGCGACGTCGCTGAACGGGTGGTAGAAATCCAGCAGGTGCTGTTTCGGCGTCGTCTTCGGCGTATGGGTTTCCAGCGCCACCAGGGTCATTTCCACCTGCAGCGGGCTGGAGCCGAGGACCCGGGCCAACTGCGTCTCGGTTTTAATCTTTTCCGGCATCAAATTCAGGATGGCGATCCGGAGCGGGCGGATATCCTGGTGCGAGGCGCGTTCGGCACCGATCAGCAACACGCCTTCCGCTTCCAGCGTCTTGCGGGCGGGCAGGCCGTTGGGGATCTTGATCGGCATCGGCTCGGGCGTTCCTCTCTCAGGCGCGGGCCGCGGCGCGGCGCCGGCAGGCCTTTACATAGGCCTCGAGGTTGCGCTTGGCAACGTCGGAGGCCTGGGCCTGGCCCGTTACCGCCGCATGCAGGCGTTCCAGGAACAGATCGGCGTCGGGCACCGTCGAGCCCTCGGCGTCGGGAGCATAGAGGTCGTCCGCGTGCACGGTGAAGCCGTGCTCATCGGCGATCTTGGCGTAGCGGGGTTTCCTGAATTCCAGAAGTTCGGGGAACAGCGGCCGGGCGAAATCCGGCGGATCGATGCCGTCGCCGCTGTCGGGCTTGCCGTCCAGGTGCGGCGCGATGAAGGCGGGGTTGTAGTAGAGCGGCTTCGGTTGCGTGCGGGCGCGCTCCTTCAGTTTCTCCTCGAAGGCGGCGTCGGCTTGGATATAGAGGATCAGGCTGTGCTCGGTGAGGGATTGGATGACCGGATCGTCCGGCGCGTCCGGATCGACGATCTCGCAGAGCGAGCCGGACGCGTCGTTGACGAAGTCCTTGCAGCCGTAGATCTGCCAGGCCTTGTCGATGAAGCGTTCGGCGTCGTGCATGGAACGCACCTCGGCGCGGCGGTAGTCGTCCTGGCGCTCGAGGAAGGTCTGTTTATCCAGGCCGCCCAGCTTCGGGTCGCCGTACATGCCGAGGTAGGTGGAGACCGGCTCCAGGTTGTCGACGGTGATGTTGTGGTTGATGTAGATCGAGTCGGAACGCAGCAGGTTGGCGACGAACGGGTCTTCCATCCGCATGATGCGCTGCTTGATGTTGTCGAGGATGTGTTCGACCAGGTAGCGCGTGCCGATGCGATAGTCGGCAGAATAGTGGTACCAGTTGGCACTGCGCCGGAGCGAGGTCGACAGCACGGTCTTGCCCGCCCCGGACATGCCCAAGAGCGTCACCGCGTGGTGCAGGGATTTGAATTCATCGAGGCCGATCATGGGCGAGAGTGAAATGCTGTGCGGCGCTTCTGTCAAGCGGTGGCCGTGCGGATTAGAGGTCTTCCAGCAGCCGCTCGGCCGAGGTCTCGCCGAAGCCGTCTTGCTCGAAATGGACTGCCGTCACCGTGCCGTCCTCGACCAAGGCCGAGAAGCGCTTGCAGCGCGGCCCGTAGCCCTTGGCGCTCAAATCGACCTCGAGGCCGGCCCAGCGGGTGAACTCGAGCCCGCCGTCGCCGATCATCATCACCTTGCCGATGGCGCCCTTGCTCTCGCCCCAGGCGTTCATCACCCAGGCGTCGTTGACCGAAAGACAGACGATCTCGTCGACGCCCTTGGATTTGATGACATCCGCGTTGTGGACGAAGCCCGGCAGGTGCAGCGCCGAGCAGGTCTTGGTGAAGGCGCCGGGCAGGCCGAACAGCGCTACCGTCTTGCCGCCGAAAATGTCCTGGGAGCTGATCGATTCCGGTCCCCCGTCGCCCATGTGGAAAAGCTCCAGGTCCGGAATCTTATCGCCGATGGAAAGGGTCATGATGGTTTCTCCCCCTGTCTGTGGTGCTTGGAATGGTAGTCCGGTTTCGATTGTTCCATGAAGTCGCCGATCTCCGCCAACTCGAAGGCGGGCCGGGCCTGGACCGCCGTCCACCATTGGGCGGCGTGCGGGCGCTTCGCCGGGCTCAGCTCATCGGGTGCCAGTTCCGCCAGGCGGAGCGCATAGGGCGTGGCGTTGATATCGGCGAGCGAAAACGCGCCGCCGACCAGCCAGCCGCCGGCCGCGCAGCGCGCCTCGATGCGGTCGGCCATGTCGCGCAGGATATCGAGGGCGGTGTCCAACTCGTCTTCGGTGTACGGGTCGCGTGCCATGCGGTACCAGACATGGCGGCGGTTTTCGGTCGGAATGGCGGCGAGGCGGCGTTCCAACTCGTCGTCCGACCATTGCCGCGCGATCGGGTGGTACTTCATCATCCAGTTGTGTTTCTGGATCGCCGGCAGGCAGGTCTCGTCGATGTATTTGGACCAGAGCCGCATGTCGTGGCGCTCAAGCGGGTCTCGGGGCCTGAGCGGCGGGTCGGGAAAGCGCTCGTCCAGGTACTCGTTGATCAGGTTGCTCTCGACCAGCGCGACGCCGTCGATCAGCAGTGCCGGCACGACGCCCGACGGGTTGAGCCGCTTGTACCAGTCCGCGTGATGTTCGAGCTTGCCGATGTCGAGAATGACGGAGAGATAGTCGAGCCCCTTTTCGCGCAGGCAAAAGCGCACCTTCCTCGACGCGCTCGACGGCCAGGCGTGATAGAGGGTGATGTCCGGTTTCTGCATGGGCGCCGCGCCTCCCCGTCGCGTTGTCCGGTCCCGACGGTAATGCAACGGGCTCGGCTTGGAAATGCACGATTTTTGCAGAAAATCCTCAACAATTCCGAGGCCATGGGATATGATGTGGCCATCAACAAGTCCGCGACCAGCGGGCGGCTCAGGGTAGGTGTGATCGAAGTGGGCCGGAGGCAGCATAAGCCGCCGGAAAATCGGCCAAACTCCCTGCAGCCGTTCCGCCAACATGGGAGGATACTCCATGCAAAAAGCTCTTAATATCGATCCGGAGAAGTGTACCGGATGCCTGCAATGTGAACTGGCCTGCTCTTACGACAACGAAGGGGTGTTCAATCCCTCCAAGTCGCGGATCAAGGTGTTCAAGTTCGAAGACGCCGGCCGTTTCGTTCCCTATACCTGCACCCAGTGCGACGAGGCCTGGTGCATGCAGGCCTGCCCGGTCGACGCCATCACCGTCGATGCCGCCACCGGCGCCAAGGTGGTCAACGACGCCACCTGCGTGGGTTGCAAGGTCTGCACCATCGCGTGCCCGTTCGGCACCGTGAACTACAACTCCGCCACCGGAAAAGTCATCAAGTGCGATCTCTGCGAGGGCGAGCCCGCCTGCGCGAGCGCCTGCCCGACGGATGCCATCACCTTTGTCGACGCCAACTGGACCGGTTTGGACAAGATGCGGGCGTGGGCCGAGAAGACCGATTCCGGCGCGCAAGCACAGGCTTGAGGGGGGATGCATCATGGCATGGGCTAAGAACGTTCTGCGGGTGAACCTGAGCAAGGGCACCTGCACCAACGAACCGCTGAACATGGATTGGGCGATGAAGTACCTGGGCCAGCGCGGGCTGGCGACCAAGTATTTCGTCGAGGAAGTCGACCCCAAGGTCGAGCCGCTGTCGCCCGACAACAAGATCATCATGACCACCGGGCCGCTGACCGGCACCGCCGCGTCGACGGCGGGCCGTTATTCCGTCGTCACCAAGGGCGCGCTGACCGGCGCCATTGCGTGTTCCAACTCCGGCGGCTTCTTCGGCAACGAAATGAAGAATGCCGGATACGACATGATCATCTTCGAAGGCAAGTCGGAGAAACCCGTCTACCTCTTCATCCAGGACGATGATGCCCAGTTGCTGGACGCTTCCGCTCTTTGGGGCGGATCGACCTGGGACACGGAAGAGGAGATCAAGAAGGCGCACGGCGATCCGCAGATTCGCGTCGCCTCCATCGGCGTGTCGGGCGAGCAGGGCGTCAAGTACGCCTGCGTGGTCAACGACATGGACCGCGCCGCCGGGCGTTCCGGCGTCGGCACGGTGATGGGGTCGAAGAACCTCAAGGCCGTCGCCATTCGCGGCACCAAGGGGGTCGCGGTCAGGGACGTCGCGGCGTTCATGCAAGCCTCATCCGCCGGCAAGGCGGTGCTGGCCGACAACGCCGTTACCGGCCAGGGCCTGCCGGCCTTCGGCACCCAGGTCTTGATGAACGTCATCAACGAGACCGGCGCATTGCCGACCCGCAACCACCGCGACGT
>JAYPEK010000103.1:0-4948 GCA_038125725.1 Rhodospirillaceae bacterium | reverse complement strand
CCTGGTGCGGATGCGCGCCGTGCGAGCCCTTGCCGGAAATCTCGATGGTGAACATATCGGCCGACGCCATTGCCGGCCCCGCCTGCACGCCGAACTTGCCGACCGGCATACCGGGCAGGTTGTGCATGCCGTAGACCGCCTCGACCGGAAACAGTTCGAACAGGCCGTCCTCGACCATCACCCGGCCGCCGGCAACGTTCTCTTCCGCCGGCTGAAAGATGAAGTGCACGGTGCCGTTGAAGCGCCGCGTGTCGGCGAGATACTTGGCGGCGCAGAGCAGCATCGCCGTGTGCCCGTCGTGGCCACAGGCATGCATCTTGCCGTCGATGGTCGAGGCGTGATCGAAGGTGTTTTCCTCGTGGATATCGAGGGCATCCAAATCGGCGCGCAAGCCAATGGCGCGGTTTGACGTACCGACCGACAGCGAGCCCACCACGCCGGTCTTGGCCAGGCCGCGATGCACCTTGAGGCCGAAATCATTGAGCTGCTGGGCGACGATATCGGCCGTGCGCACTTCCTCGAAGGCGGTTTCCGGATGCGCGTGAATGTCGCGGCGAATGGCGCCGAAGGTGGCGGCGATTTCGGCGATTTCCGGTTTGATTGGCATGGTTGGCTCTCCCCCTAGTCCAGCCTCTCCATGAAAGCGCGAAGCGGCGCCTCCCACAAGTGCCCGTCGATGGAGGGTGCCCTGTGGCCGTTGTCGCTGTCGATCTCATAAAAGCTGGCGTCGACGCCGGCATCGGCCAATAGCTGCATCGTCGCCGGCGCGATCGAGGGCGGAAACAGGTTGTCGGTCCTGGACAGCACGTAAAGCAACGGCGCCTTGATGGCGGACACCTTCGGCTTGGCATCGAACTGCACGGCGGCGCGTTTCAGCACGATCAGCGAATTGGCGTCGAAGGCCCGCGCCCAGGGTTCGGCCAGTTCACGGATGCCCGACTTGTAGCCGTAGTTTTCAAGCGTCTCCATGCGTTGACGCAGCATCTCGGCGTAGACGCCGGAGGAATCTTCATTGCCGTAGTAGCGTCCGCCATTCCAGCCGGGACAGGCGGCGTCGAACTGCTTGGCGATCTTGTCGGGGTCGGTCATCGTGCCGCGGCCCTCGATGGCGCTGACCACCGGCACCAGGGCACGCATCCGGTCGGAATGCTCGGTCGCCCAATGGTAGGTCAGGTAGCCGCCGAAGGAATTGCCGATCACCGCCGCCAATTGCCCGACGCCCAGGTGGTCCAGCAGCCGGATCTGGGCGTTGACCATGTCGCCGACGGTGATGTCGGGAAAATCGAGTGCGTAGGGCTGGCCGGTGCGGGGATCGATGCTGCGCGGTCCCGTCGAACCATGTGCCGAGCCCAGCATGTTGGCGGCAACGACGAACCAACGGTCGGTGTCCACCGCCCGGCCCGGCCCGATGACGCCCGCGTACCAGCCGCCGTCGCCGGCGGCGTGCTGGTTGTTGGTGTAACCGTGACAGACCAAGACGGCGTTGTCGCCGGCGGCGTTGAGCGTCCCCCAGGTCTCGTAGGCGACGTCAAGTTCCGGCAGCAGGCTGCCCTTCTCGAGTTTGAATTCCCCACTCGAATAGAGTTTCGATATCGCCAACAACATGGCCCGCTCTCTCCCCTTCGCTCGATCCTGAAACGCTGACCCCATCCGTCGTCGGCCATCCCGGGCATGGGGTCAAGGCATTTCCCACCACGGGGCTTGCGCAAGCCGGCGGCACGGCGATGATGTGATCCATGCGTATTGTGGCGGCTCTCGGGGGGAACGCGCTGCTCCGCCGTGGCCAGGCCATGACGGCGGAGAACCAGCGCGCCAACATCCGCCGCGTGGCAGTTGAACTGGCCGCCCTCGCCGACGGCAACGACCTCATCATCACCCACGGCAACGGCCCGCAGATAGGTCTCCTGGCGCTGCAGTCGGCGGCCTACGATCCCGACAACGTGTTTCCGCTCGATATCCTGGACGCCGAGACCGAAGGCATGATCGGATACCTGATCGAGCAGGAGATGACCAACGCGCTGCCGCCCGGCCGGCGCAGCGCCGCGCTGTTGACCCAGATCGAGGTCGATCCGCTGGACCCCGCCTTCCAAAAGCCGAGCAAACCCATCGGCCCGGTCTATGAAAAAGCCGAAGCCGAGGCGGTAGCGGCAGCGCATGGCTGGCAGATGGCGCCGGTCGACGGCGGTTACCGCCGGGTCGTCCCCTCGCCCCGGCCCAAGCACATTTTCGAGCTCGATATCATCGAGCTCCTGGTGGCGCAGGGCATCATCGTCATCTGCGCCGGCGGCGGCGGCAGCCTGTTCGGCATCGAGGCCGTCATCGACAAGGACCACGCGTCCGGCATGCTGGCGGCGCAACTGAAGGCGGACGCCTTCCTGATGCTGACCGACGTGGAAGCGGTGATCGACGATTGGGGGGCGGCGAATGCCCGCGCCATCCGCCGTGCCGCGCCCGAACACCTGGCGGACCTGTCGTTCCAAGCCGGCTCCATGGAGCCGAAGGTGACGGCCGCCCGCGAGTTCGCCGAAGCGAGCGGTGGCATCGCCGGCATCGGCCGGCTGGAAGACGCCCGGGCGATCTTGAAAGGCAAGGCAGGCACCGTCATTGCCGCCGACACCGACGCCGTCACCTGGTGGGATTGAGCCGCGCCTCGACGAAACGATCGACGATGTCGCCCAAACTGGGCCCACTCGCTTCCGCGAACTCATAACGAACACGGACCACCGGCTTATCGACCTCGATCAGGCGCGCAAGGTCGCAAGGGGTCGCCGCCACGACCACGTCGGCATCCGAGGCATTGATGGTTTCGCTGAGCGCACGAAGCTGCTCGGCGCTGTAGCCCATGGCCGGCAGCACCGCGCCGATATGCGGATAGCGCCGGTAGACCTCGGCGATGGGAGGTGAGGCCGAGCGGCGCGGATCGACGATTTCCGCCGCCTGCGCCTCGGTGGCGGCGACGTAGCCAGCGCCATAGGCCATGCCGCCATGGGTCACCGTCGGGCCGTCCTCGACCACCAGCACGCGCTTACCCGTCAGCGCCGCCGGATCGTCGGCGCGCACGGGCGAGGCGCCGCGCAGGACCTCCGCATGCGGCGCGATGCGGGTGATATTCTCCGTCACCCGCTGCACGTCGGCGCTCGACGCCGAATTGACCTTGGTGATCACCGCCACGTCCGCCATGCGCAGCACTGCCTCGCCGGGGAAATGCGTGGCCTCGTGACCGGGCCGCAGCGGATCGGTGAGGACGATGTGCAGATCCGGGCGCAGGAACGGGAAATCGTTGTTTCCGCCGTCCCAGAGGATCACATCGGCATCGCGTTCGGCCTCGGCGACGATGCGGGCATAGTCGACACCGGCATAGATGACCGTGCCCATGGCGACATGCGGCTCGTATTCTTCGCGCTCTTCGACGGTGCAGCCGGCCGCGTCGATGTCGTCGATGGTGGCGAAGCGCTGCACCGCCTGACGCACCAAATCGCCATAGGGCATGGGATGGCGGATCGCGGCGACGCTGAGCCCGCGCTGTTTCAGCCGCGCCGCCAGCCAGCGCGTTACCGGCGACTTGCCGCAACCGGTGCGCACCGCCGAGGTGGCGATGACCGGGCAAGCGGCCTCGATCATCGTGCGCTGTGGCGCCAGCAGTTCGAAGTCCGTCCCGGCGGCCAACGCCACCGAGGCGCGGTGCATGACATATTCGTGGCTGACATCGCTATAGGCGAAGACGGCACGGGCGACCACATGCTCGCGGCAGATGGCGGCGAAGTCGTCCTCCGACAGGATCGGGATGCCGTCGGGATAGAGCGGCCCGGCCAGCGCAGGCGGATACATGCGCCCGTCGATCTCGGGGATTTGCGTCGCCGTGAAGGCGACCACCCGGGTCGCCGGATCGTCGCGGTAGATCATGTTGAAGTTGTGAAAATCGCGCCCGGCAGCGCCCATGATCACGGTCGGGACGGGTGTTCGGTCTTCCGGCATGTGACGGTTCCGTTCGTAGGGATGCGGCAATCGGCACCATGATAAAGCATCCTGGCCAGCCGTTCCGCCTGGATTTTCGTTGAACGCCGACCGGCGGCGATTATTCTGGAACCGCGCCGCAATATACATACCGGGGACACGCCATGCCGACCAACCTGCCGATCAATGCCGACCGATTGTGGGCGACACTGATGGAAATGGCCAAGATCGGCGCCACCGAGAAAGGCGGCAACTGCCGCCTGAGCCTGACCGATCTCGACAAACAGGGCCGCGATCTATTCGTAAGCTGGTGCGAAGACGCCGGCTGCACCGTCAGCGTCGACGCCGCCGGCAACATCTTCGCACGGAGGCCCGGCCGCGACGCCTCGCGCCCCGCCGTGATGATGGGCAGCCACCTGGATACCCAGCCAACCGGTGGGCGTTTCGACGGCGTGCTCGGCGTGCTTGCCGGGCTGGAGGCAGTCCGCACCCTCAACGACCACGGCATCGAGACCGATGCCCCCATCGACCTGGTCTGCTGGACGAACGAGGAAGGCTCGCGCTTTTCCCCGGCGATGATGGGCTCGGGTGCCTTTTGCGGCATCTTCCCCATGGACGAGATCGCCGCCAAGCAGGACATCGACGGCCTCACCTTCGGCGACGAGTTGGCGCGCATCGGCTATGCTGGCGACGAGGTCCCAGGCGCACGCGAGGTCGGCGCCTATTTCGAACTGCACATCGAGCAGGGCCCGATCCTGGAAGCGGCGGAGAAAACCATCGGCGTCGTCACAGCGGCCCAGGGCCAGCGCTGGTACGAGATCACCGTCACCGGCGCCGAAAGCCACGCCGGCCCGACGCCGATGCCAAGGCGACGCGACGCCCTGGTGGCGGCGTCGCAAATCGTGCAGGAGGTGAACCGCATCGGTCACGCGCATTCGCCGCATGCCTGCGCCACCGTCGGCCACATGCAGGTGCGCCCCAATTCGCGCAACGT
>JAYPEK010000102.1:0-5017 GCA_038125725.1 Rhodospirillaceae bacterium | reverse complement strand
GGATATCCTGACATCACATACACACAAAAGAACACAGATCGTATCTATAGTGTTATTAACTATGTGTTTGTCCCTCCTAAGCCTAACGGTGCTGGGGTTGCCGTGCTTGGTCCATGCCCAGGCATACAAACCTTCAATGAAGGGGATATTAGAGAACTTGCTCAATTGTTTATTGACAAGGGCTATTCCGTCGCAATTCCAAATTACAATACAGCGCCACGCCCAAACAAACGTCCATTTAACTGCGGCGGGAATAAAAATCTGACAGATATGCGGCTAGTTAAAGATGTATACGATGCTACGGCAGCCCTTGCTCGTGCAGGTGTTGACCCTAATCGTATCTTTACAGTTGGACAAAGTCTTGGTGCTCAGATTGGTGCCGATGCTATTAAGTCAAGCAATGTTGAACTCGCTACTAGGAAAGGATGGGGACCAGTACCACGTGCAGTTATTGGATTGTATGGAGGGTGTGCGTACCCAAGAAGAACATATCTAGACACTAGCGTGGTACGCCCTGTGTTATGGATAGCGGGAGAAAAAGATCCGTTCTCGTATACTGAATACGGTTGTAAGTCATGGACAATATCAAGCGTCATGAAGAAGCAACCTGACAGCAAATTTATTGTATATAAGGATGCGACACACTGCTTTGATTGCAAGCAACTTGATGGCTTTGTTAATAAGCGAGAAAAGCAGACATATCGCTACAACGAAACAGCAACTAAACAAAGTCGCGATGAGATCTTTAAGTTTATGGAGAAGTTCAAATAGGACGCATTTTTGCAGTTCAAACACGAAGCACGCTGGAGGCACGCGGCAAAATAATGTGAATTCTCTAAATGATTACAACAAGTTACACAAATATCAGTTTACGAAGCGCTAAGCGCGGTCAAATCCGCTTTTCGAAAAGGCCCGCCATCCGGCGGGCCTTTTTTTGCGTCCAACCCGGCAAGATCCGCCGGGCGCGGCAGGATTTTCACGCCTGTGCTGCTCCGTTCTGCGTCGTGAACTGCTATTTTTCAATGGGTTAGGGCGCCCCCGGCCGTGGCGCGGAACTTGCTTCGCTATGCGGGAAAAACAAATTGTGATCGCCCGAGGGAAGGAACCGCAGTCATGAAAATCGACAACGAGCACGAGATCGGCAAACAGGCGCTGCCGCCAATTGCCGGCGGCCAGCGCACCGACGACGGCGAGAGCTTCGCCGACCTGCTCGCCGCCGATGCCTTGAAGGCCAAGGTGGAGGCCGAGCGCAACGCCGTGCTGGCGGCGCAGCCAACGGCGAAGGAAAACGCGTACGCCGACGACATCGAGCAGATCAAGGCAAACGGCTTCAGCGCTTACGCCGAGGAAGTGCACCGCAAGAAGCTGGAGGAACTGCGCGAGAAGATCCTCGAGATGATGGGCCTGACCGAGGAAGACCTGGAAGCCATGCCGGCCGAGCAGCGCAGCGTCATCGAAGACATGATATCACGTGAGATCCAAGCGCGCCTGGCGGTGGAGTCGATGACCAACGGCCAAGGCAGCGAAGCCAACGCCGACAAGCCGGGCTCCGGCCAGATCGCCGCCGAGGCCATCGTCGGCGCCAATGGCAAGCTGCCGGGCGGTGCCGCCGGCACGGCGATGATGGCCGTGCTGCAAGCGGGCGACCTGGCCACCGACGAAAACGCGCTTGGCGAACCCTTGCCGGGGTGGGGAAATTCCGGCAACAATCGGGAATGAGCATCGAGTTCCTGACCACGTCGCTGATCGTCGTCATCGCGCCCGGCACCGGCGTCTTGTACACCTTGGCGCATGGGCTGTCGCGCGGCGCGCTCGGCAGCATTTTTGCCGCCATCGGCTGCACGCTTGGCATCGTGCCGCACATGCTGGCCGCTATCGTGGGCCTGGCGGCGCTGCTGCATGCCAGCGCGCTGGCGTTCCAGGCGGTCAAGGTGGCGGGCGTGCTTTATCTGCTCTACATGGCCTGGGGCGCGCTCCGGGAGAAGGGGGCGCTTCGGGTCGAACGCAAGGTGGACAACCGCTCGGCCGCCGGCATCGTCATCAAGGGTGCGCTGGTGAATATTCTCAACCCCAAGCTCTCCATCTTTTTCCTGGCTTTCCTGCCGCAATTTGTCGCCCCGGACACCCCCGGCGCGGCCTGGCAGATGGTCTATCTGGGCGGCGTGTTCATGGCGCTGACGCTGGTGGTGTTCGTAATCTACGGCCTCTTTGCTGCCGCCGTGCGCAAACGCGTCATCTCCAGCCCAGAGGTCATGGCCTGGGTGCGCAGGCTGTTCGCCGGCGCCTTCGCGCTCCTGGCGGCGCGCCTGGCGCTCTCCGAGCGTTGATGGCGGTTGGCAGCAATGCGCGATCATGCTATGAACCGCGTCACTGACCCCAAGCGGCAAGGAGCAACCCCCATGCGACGCGAGCGACGCGAGTTGGAGATCTGACCCACCCGGAGTTTCCGGATGCCGCAGCCATGGGCGTCTTCTCCGGGAGGCGCCCTTTTTGTTTTTTGACGCAAGATCGAGGCAAGGACCCAAGACCATGACCGCCAAGGTATTCATCGACGGCGAAGCCGGCACCACCGGCCTGCAAATCAGCGCCCGGCTGCAAGGCCGGGACGATATCGAACTGCTTCGGCTCGACGACGCCGAGCGGAAAGATACCGAACGCCGCCGCGAGATGCTGAACGCCGCCGACCTGGTGATCCTCTGCCTGCCGGACGACGCGGCTCGGGAAGCGGTCAGCCTTATCGACAACGACACCACCAAGGTGGTTGACGCCTCCACCGCGCACCGCACCGCCGAAGGTTGGGCCTACGGCTTTCCGGAATACGAACCGGGCCAGCGCGAGTTGATCGCCAAGGCGACACGGCTTTCCAACCCGGGATGCTATGCCATCACGTCGGTCGCCATCCTACATCCGCTGGTCAGCGCCGGCCTGGTGCCAGCCGACTGGCCCGTCACCATCAACGCGGTCTCCGGTTACACCGGCGGCGGCAAGAGCCTGATCGCCGCCTTCGAGGACCCGGCCGCCGACAACCATACCGATGCGCCGTTCTATCCCTATGGGCTCTCGCTCTCGCATAAGCACGTGCCGGAGATCACCCGCTGGAGCGGGTTGTCGCATGCGCCTTTGTTCGTGCCCAGCGTCGGACGCTATGCGCAGGGCATGATCGTGCAGGTGCCGTTGCAGCTTTGGTCGCTGCCGGGAACGCCGTCACCCGACGACATGCACGCCGCGCTTTCCGCGCATTACGCCGGCGAGCGGTTCGTCACCGTGGCGCCGCTGGCCGACACACAGGCCATGAGCCAGCTCGAGCCCGAGGGGCTCAATGGCACCAACGAGCTGCGCCTGCATGTTTTCGCCAATGCCGAGCGCGGCCAGGCGGTGGTCATGGGGCTGTTGGACAATCTGGGCAAGGGCGCGTCCGGCCAGGCGGTTCAGAACATGAATATCATGCTGGGTCTCGCCGAAGACGCCGGTTTGTGAGGCTGCGGCAGGGGCGTACAAGAGCGCACCTGCGACAAATCATTACAATCGCGACAAATGGACGCGACAACGGCCGCGTATTCTCCCCAGCCTTCGCAAACTTCATGACTGGGGAGACCACACATGCCCTCACTCGACCGTCCGGCCGCGCACGGCCCGGCCACCATCGCGCTTCACTGGATCATGGCGCTTCTGTTCGTCGCCGCCTTCATCGCCGGCCAGGTGATGGACGAATTGCCACGCGGCGGCGAGCTGACCGTTCTCGGTTGGCACCTGGTGCTCGGCGCGGCGGTGTTCGCACTCGCCATTCCCAGGCTGCTTCGCCGCCGCCGGATCGACACCTTCCATGATGACGGCCCGGCCTGGGAGCGGGGCACCGCCAAGGCCGTGCACGCGCTGCTCTACGTGCTGATGATCGCGCTTCCCGTTACCGGATTCCTCGCCGGCGCCAGTCTGCGGGGCGCCATTCCGCTGCCCTGGGGCGGTGAATTCGGACCTCTCTTCTCATCACCCTTGCTGCACGAGGCCATGGAGGAAACGCATGAGTTCCTGGTCAGCGCGCTGGTCATCGGCGTCGGGCTGCACGTGGTCGGCACGCTCTGGCACAAGTACGTCCGCCGCGACGGCGTGGCGGGCCGGATGTCGCCCTTCGCCCGGCACCGGCTCGGCTGACGACGACCAAGCGCTTGAGGGCGCGCTAACCGGCCAGCAAGCCGAGCCGGCCGAGCGCGTCCCGGGCCTCATCGGGGCCGCGTACGCGTTCGGCCCGCATGCCGAATGCCCGCGCGGCCTCGACGTTGGGCGTGTTGTCGTCGAGGAACAGGATCCGTTCGGCCGCCACGCCGAGCCTGCCCGCGGCAATGGCGAAAGCTTCCGGCGCCGGCTTGCAGACGCCGAGTTGATAGGACGCCAGCGCCACGTCGAACATGGCGTCGTAGCCCCAGGCGGCGTTCTGCGTCTCCCAGTGCAGCTCCCCCATATTGGAAAGACAGCCGCGCTTCAGCCCCGGCGCCAGGTCGGCGACCAACTCCCTGGCGCCCGGAAAGAGGCCGCGTATCCAGATTTGATAGGCATCCAGATAGCCGTCGACGCCGACATCCAACTGGTAGCGCCGGATCATCGCCTCGGCGAAAGACGCCGGCGACATGTCGCCGCATTCATAGGCGTGAACGACCGGGCAGGCGGCCCAGATGGCGGTAATTTCGGTGGCTTCGTGGGCACCGACCAGGGGACCGTGAAATTCCGGCCCGCCCAGTTCGGTCAGCACGCCACCGAGATCGAACAGGACGGCGTCGATGGCGCTATCCATGGCGCTCAGACGTCGAGGTCGTCGACGAACTCGGCGTTTTCCTGGATGAACTTGAAGCGTTTTTCCGGATTTCGGCCCATCAGGCTCTCGACCAGGCGCGAGGTCTCCTTGGCCTCGATGATTTCCTCGTCGTTGTGGCCGGCCGGCACCGTAACCCGTGCCAGCGTTCGCTTGGTCGGGTCCATGGCGGTTTCCTTGAGCTGCGCCGGCGGCATTTCGCCGAGGCCCTTG
>JAYPEK010000101.1:0-5522 GCA_038125725.1 Rhodospirillaceae bacterium | reverse complement strand
GGCCGGCGGCGTCCACGCCGGCGGCACGCGCCGCCTCGGCACGGCGCTGGCGCGCGGTGTCGCGAAAGGCTTGTTTCTGTTGGGCGAGATCAGGCAGGGCTTCGGGCTTCGTCGGGTCGGGTAACGGAAATAATAACGGGCGGCGCCACCAGGCCGTCGGTGTAATCAATCCTCTAGGCCTGTGATTAACAGGTGGGCACCGTGTGTCCGGCCCACGGGCCGTACAGGGACAGTTCCCTAAGAGGTATCGTTGGCCCCGGGATTCAAAGACCTAACGGGTGTGGCAGCAACTCCGCCCTAAGGGGGAAACTAGGTCGCTTCGAGGCTTTCGGCAATGGTTTCGATGCGCTCGGCCAGGTTTTCGATGGCCAGCGACAGGCTCTCTTCCTGATCGATGCGCGCCGCCACCCCGTCGCCGCCCTTGGCGACGCTGAGTTCGGCGTGGGCGTCGGAGAGCTCATCGGCGATCAGCAGCGACACCATGACCAGAAGCCGCGCGTCGCCGACCTGGCCGACAGCGGCGACCAGTTCCTGCACCCGGTTGTCGATGTAATCGCCGAGGCGCTTGAGATGCGCCTCCTGCCCGTCATCGCAGGCGATCTGGTAGGAGCGCCCGTTGATCTGTACCGCGACCTGCGCCATGCGTCCGTCAGCCTTCCAGGGTGGTCTTCAGGTTGGCGATGACGCCGTCGATGCGCCCGGCGACCTGGCTGTTGATGTCCTTCAGTTGCCGGTTGCGCGCCTGCAGGTCGTCCACTTCCGCCTGCAGTTGCGTGATCCGCTGGTCGGGCTCGGCGCCGGCCATGGCGGCGGCATCGGCACGGCGGCGCACCGCCGCTTCCAGGCGTTCCACGGCGATGTCCAGGCGGCCCTGCGCCTGCTGCACGCGGGTGGGCTTCTTCAGAACGGTATTTTGCGCCAAGTCCCAGTCCTCCGGCGACGACCTATGAGGTATGTAACGACAATAAGCGCAACGAATCCGCCACGTCAACCTGGGCGCTAAGTTTTGGCGTTAAATATTTGATTCAAAAACCCGATTCTCAGTTATCCACATGCCGTCACCGAACCGTCACCAGAAACCGTTTGACGAATCCGACGAGACGTTCGAAGGTTTCGCGGTCGCAGGGAACCGGCCCGAATCGGCACCATTTTCGGGTCTGAAGATAACGAGATCGCGGCAATTATTCGATGGACCGCGATCCCTGGATTCAACTCGACCCTTAAGGAGGGAAATTATGGCGGTTCGTGTTGCAATTAACGGTTTTGGCCGCATCGGCCGGCTGGTTCTTCGGGCGATCGTGGAATCGCGCCGCAACGACGTTCAGGTGGTCGGCATCAACGACCTCGGCTCGGCCGAGATGAACGCGCATCTTCTGAAATACGATTCCGTGCACGGCGTCCTCGATGCCGACGTCAGCGCCACCGACGACACCATGATGGTCGGCGGCAATGAAATCAGGGTTACCGCCGAACGCGATCCGGCCAACCTGCCGTGGGGCGACTTGGGCGTCGACGTGGCGTTCGAATGCACCGGCATCTTCGTCGACCGCGACAGCGCGGCGAAGCACCTGGCCGCCGGCGCGGGCAAGGTCTTGATCTCGGCGCCCGGCAAGAACGCCGACAACACCATCGTCTACGGCGTCAACCACGAAACGCTGACCGCCCAGCACAAGGTCGTCTCCAACGCGTCCTGCACCACCAACTGCCTGGCGCCGGTGGCGGACGTGCTGAACAAGGCCGTCGGCATCGAAAAAGGCTTCATGACCACCGTGCACGCCTACACCGGCGACCAACCGGTGCTGGACACCCTGCACAAGGACCCGCGCCGGGCCCGCGCCGCGGCGCAGTCGATGATCCCGACCTCGACCGGGGCGGCCAAGGCCGTCGGCCTGGTGTTGCCGGAACTGAACGGCAAGCTGGACGGTACTTCGGTGCGCGTGCCGACGCCGAACGTCTCGATGATCGACCTCACCTTCGTCGCCGGGCGCGACACCACGGTGGAAGAGATCAACGCCGCCGTGAAGGAAGCCGCCGAAGGCCGACTGGCCGGCGTGCTCGGCTACAACGAGGCGCCGCTGGTCTCCATCGACTTCAACCACAATCCGGCCTCTTCCAGCTTCGACGCCACCCAGACCCAGGTCATGGGCGGCAACTTCGTTCGCGTGCTGAGCTGGTACGACAACGAATGGGGCTTCTCCAACCGCATGTCCGACACCGCGGTGGTGCTCGCCAACGCGTAAAGCCTCGCGGCCACGAATTGGAAACCCCCGCCGGGCGCCGTCCGGCGGGGTTTTTCGTGCCCCCTTGCCGGCGCTAGACTGCGGACATGATGGAAACGCGGATCATCGTGCACGACGTGAACCAGGCGCGGGCGGCGCTCTCCGGTGCCGATGCGCTCGGCCGGCGCGTCACGCTGCAAAGCCCCGCCGCCACCAGCGCCGCCATGGGACCGGCGCTGTTCGCGGAAATCTGCGCCCTCGCCCGATCCGAACATGCGGCCGCCTTCGCCGGCGCGATCTTCGATTGCGGCGACGAGGCCGGCCAGGCGCTGGCAGCGATCCGCCAGGGCGGGCTCGACCTGCTGATCGACCTGCCGGCGGAGGCGGCGGCGAAGCTTCGTGACATGGCCGCCCAATCGGGCGCACGGGTGATTGAAAAATCCGAGACACCGGTGTTGGATCTGGCCGACGCCACAGCCGAAAAGAACGCCGCCGATCGCGTCCGCCACTTTCTGGAGACCCACCCCGCATGACCGCCCCCGACTGCCGGATTTACCTGATTACGCCGCCCCGCCTCGATCCGGACCGCTTCAAGGACGACCTGGCGGCGGCGCTGGATGCCGGCGACATCGGCGCGTTGCAGTTGCGGCTCAAGGACGTCGGCGACGACGAAATTCTGCGCGCCGCCGAAGTGCTCTATCCCGTTTCCCGCGCCCACGACGTGCCCTTCATAATGAACGACCGCCCCGACCTGGCGAAAGCCATCGGCTGCGAGGGCGTGCACGTGGGCCAGCAGGACGCCAGCTATTCAGACGCGCGCAAGCTCCTGGGCGACGACGCCATCGTCGGCGTCACCTGCCATGCGTCCCGGCACCTGGCCATGGAAGCGGCGGAGGCCGGCGCCGATTACGTCGCCTTCGGCGCCTTCTTCCCGACCGTCACCAAGGAAGCCAAGCACCACGCCGACGCGGAAATCCTGGAATGGTGGCAACAACTGTTCGAGGTGCCCTGCGTCGCCATCGGCGGCATCACCGCCACGAACGGCGCCGAACTGGTGCGCGCCGGCGCCGATTTCCTCGCCGTGGTGGGCGCGGTCTGGAGCCACGCCGACGGACCGGCGGCCGGGGTCCGCGCGCTCAACGCGATGATCGCCGAGGCTGGCGGCTGAAGCCCAAGGCTGGCCATTGCCAGCGCCGGGGCAAGCTGATAGAACCCGCGCACTTCGGAACGTCCACGTCAGAACCGGAATCTCAATCATGAAAATCGACGGCAACGCCATCCGTCCCGGGATGGTCATCGAACACAAGGGTGCCTTGTGGCGCGCCATCAAGACCGAGCACACCCAGCCCGGCAAGGGCGGCGCCTATCTGCAGGTGGAACTGAGAGACATCCGCACCGGCACCAAGCTCAATGAACGCTTCCGCTCGTCGGAGAAGGTCGAGCGCGCCACGCTTGAGCAGCGCGAATACCAGTACCTCTATCCGGAAGGCGACAGCTTCACCTTCATGGACAACGAAACCTACGAGCAGGTCACCCTCAACGTCGACTTCATCGGCGCCGACCAGGCCCCCTTCCTGCAGGACGGCATGACCGTGATGATCGAGCAGCACGAAGGCGATCCCATCGGCGTGCAACTGCCCGACAGCGTGGTCTGCGAGGTGGTCGAGGCCGATGCGGTGGTCAAGGGCCAGACCGCGTCGTCGTCGTTCAAGCCCGCCGTTCTGGATAACGGCGTCAAGGTTCTGGTGCCGCCGCACATCGAGGCCGGCACCCGCATCGTCGTCAAAACCGCCGACGCCACCTACGTCGAACGCGCCAAGGACTGAGGACGCGCCATTTTGAGAACCACCCGGCCCACCTCCAAGACCGGCCAGCGCACCGGCGCGCGCGGTTCCGCCGTGCTCAACGTCATGACCGAGACGGCGGGCAAGGCCGGCCGCTCTTTGGTCCGCGACTTCGGCGACGTCGAAAACCTTCAGGTCTCGAAAAAAGGGCCGGCGGATTTCGTCTCCGCCGCCGACAAGCAGGCCGAGAAGATCATCTTCGAGAACCTCGCCCGGGCGCGGCCCAACTACAGCTTCCTGATGGAGGAACGCGGCGCCGTCGAAGGCGCCGACATCTCCAACCGCTGGATCGTCGATCCGCTGGACGGGACGCTGAATTTCCTGCATGGGCTGCCGCATTTCGCCGTCTCCATCGCGCTCGAGCGTGACGGCGAGCTGTTCGCCGGCGTCATCTACGAGCCGGTCTCGGACCAGATGTTCTGGGCGGAAAAGGGCCAGGGCGCCTTTCTCAACGGCCGCCGGCTCCGGGTCTCGGCACGCCAGGACCTGTCGGAATCGGTGTTCGCCACCGGCATCCCGTTCATGGGCCGCGACGGCCACCAGCCGTTCCTGAGCCAATTGGAAAACGTCATGGAGGTCTCCGCCGGCGTGCGCCGCTTCGGCGCCGCGGCGCTCGACCTCGCCTACGTGGCCGCCGGGCGCTACGAGGGGTTCTGGGAAACCGGGCTCAACGCCTGGGACGTGGCGGCGGGCATCGTCCTGGTGCGCGAGGCCGGCGGCATTGTCTCCGACTTCTCCGGGCGCGCGCGCATGATGGAGCGCGGCGAGGTCATCGCCACCAACGGCACCTTGCACGAGAAACTGCGCAAGCTGGTGCGGGTCGGCTGACGCGCCACCCGCTGCGCCCCGCGGAAACCCGCCGAAATCGGCGTCAAAGCTGTTGTGCCGCATCCGGCCCTTGGGTATGGTGGGCGAAATGGCTTTCGCACTGCGGCAACGCCCGGAATCCGATGGCGAAAGTCAGCAAATACCGTTCACGAGCAGAAGGGCAACCGAGGCGATCATGGCAGGCGACAGCGGCAAAAAAGTTCGGCGAATTTCGGTACCGGTTGCCAGCATTGGCGCACTCGCCTTCTCGGCATTCCTGATCAACGCGGCACCGGCCTCATCGCAGGCCGTGAGCGGCGTGGTCGTCGATCTCAGTGTGCTCAACGGCGACGCGGCGCCCGCGTCGGTGTCGCCGATGGGCGCCCCGACCGCCGGCGGCCTGCAGGTACCGCCCACCGGTGCCGTGCGCTCGCGCCTTTACGTGTCGCCGAAATCCGCGCCCAAGGCCCGTGTCAGTGCCCAGCCGGCTCTGACCAAGCCGACCATGGCCAAGCCGACCCTGGCCAAGCCCGCCGCGCAGCCGGCGCCGAAACCGATGCCGAAGCCGCCCGTACAGACGGCCGCCGCGCCGAAGCCCGCACCCAAGCCGATGGCTGCGCCCGCCGCGCCGGCGGTTCCCGCTGCCCCGGCC
>JAYPEK010000100.1:0-5575 GCA_038125725.1 Rhodospirillaceae bacterium | reverse complement strand
CGCGAAGGCGGCCGCACCGTCGGCGCCGGCGTCGTCGCGTCGATCATCGAGTAACGGCCGGACCGGCCCGCTGTCCTGGTGGCGGCGGGCCGGCCGACTATATATACGGAGAGTTGGCACGCTAGGGGTATAGCTCAGTTGGTAGAGCGGCGGTCTCCAAAACCGCAGGTCCCGGGTTCGAACCCTGGTGCCCCTGCCATTTCCCCACTGGCGCATTTCCGCGCCGCCGGTTCACCGGCAACACCGATTGGAAAGATTTAATATGGCCAAGACCAACCCGGCGCAGTTCATTCAGGAAGTCCGCCAAGAGGCCAGCAAGGTGACATGGCCGTCGCGCAAGGAATCCGGAATTTCCACCGTGATGGTTTTCGTCATGGTTATTGTCTCGGCGATCTTTTTCATGGTCGTCGATTGGGCCCTGCAGCACGGCGTGCGTATCGTGCTCGGGATCGGAGGATAGTCGCATGGCCTTACGCTGGTACGTCGTGCACGTCTATTCCGGGTTCGAGAAGAAGGTCGCGCAGTCGATCGAGGAACAGGCCCGGCAGTTGGGCATGGAAGACTATATCGACCAGGTCCTGGTGCCCACCGAAGAGGTGATCGAAATGCGCCGCGGCACCAAGGTCAATGCCGAGCGCAAGTTCTTCCCCGGCTACATCCTGGTGCACATGGAATTGACCGATCAGTCCTGGCACCTGGTCAAGAACACGCCGAAGGTGACGGACTTCCTGGGCGGCCAGGGCCGCCCGCAGCCGATCACCGACGCCGAGGCCGAACGCATCCTCTATCAGGTGCAGGAAGGTGTCGACCGGCCGAAGCCGTCGGTCACCTTCGAGATCGGCGAGCAGGTACGGGTCTGCGACGGTCCGTTCAACTCGTTCAACGGCCTGGTCGAGGACGTCGACGAGGAGCGCTCGCGCTTGAAGGTTTCGGTGTCGATCTTCGGCCGTGCCACGCCGGTCGAGCTGGAATACACGCAGGTCGAAAAACTGTGAGATAACTTGACTTGCCGGCCCAGGGCGCGTATCTGGTCCGGCTTCCGTGTGGGAGGCCCGCCATTGGCCGCACCACGCACTCAGAAACGGCGCCGAACCGCAGGGTTTCGCGCCATCAACCTCTAGGAGACTGAGCACTCAAATGGCTAAGAAAATTGCTGGATACGTGAAATTGCAGGTACCGGCGGGACAGGCCAATCCGTCCCCGCCGATTGGTCCTGCGCTGGGCCAGGCCGGCCTCAACATCATGGAGTTCTGCAAGGCGTTCAACGCCGAGACGCAGAACATGGAACCGGGGATGCCGATTCCGGTGGTGATCACCGCTTATGCGGATCGCACCTTTTCGTTTATCACCAAGACGCCACCGGCCAGCTACTTCCTGAAGAAGGCCGCCAAGCTGCCGAAAGCCGCCAAGGCGCCCGGCCGCGAGACCGTCGGTTCGGTGACCATGGCGCAGGTGCGTGAAATCGCCGAAGCCAAGATGGTCGACCTCAACGCCCACGACATCGACCAGGCTTGCAAGATGATCGTCGGCTCGGCCCGGTCCATGGGCATCGAAGTGGAGGGCGCATAAATGGCCAAGGGAAAACGCCTGACGGGCGCCTACGAGAACATCGACCGCGACGCCGATTATGCGCTCGCCGATGCGGTGAAGATCGTCAAGGACTGCGCCGCCAAGACCAAGTTCGACGAGACCGTCGAAATCGCCATTAACCTGGGTGTCGATCCGCGCCACGCCGACCAGATGGTGCGCGGCACGGTTTCGCTGCCGCACGGTACTGGCAAGTCGGTGCGCGTCGCCGTGTTCGCCAAGGACGACAAGGCCAAGGAAGCGGAAGCCGCCGGTGCAGACTTGGTCGGCGCCGAAGACTTGGCCGAAAAGATCCAGGCCGGCGAGATTGATTTCGAGCGCTGCATCGCGACGCCTGACATGATGGCCGTTGTCGGCCGCCTCGGTAAGGTGCTGGGTCCCAAGGGCCTGATGCCGAACCCGAAGCTGGGAACGGTGACGCCTGATGTCGCGGGCGCCGTGAAGGCGGCGAAAGCCGGCCAGATCGAATTCCGGGTAGAAAAGCAGGGGATCGTTCATGCCGGCGTCGGCAAGGCGAGCTTCAGCGAGGAAGCCCTGAGCGAAAACATTACCGCGTTCGTTTCGGCGATTGCCAAGGCCAAGCCCTCGGGCGCCAAGGGTACCTATATGAAGAAGGTGTCCGTGAGCTCGACCATGGGGCCGGGGCTGAAACTGGACGTGGCGGCCTTGACGGCCGAATAAGTATTTTCGCTGGGCCGCGCTTCGGCGGGGCTCGGCGGAAAAGGGGGCTGTCCCGAACATTGGATCGCGCCTAACCTGTCCGAGACCGCAGGTGCCAATCCCTCTCCGGAGGGGGCGGTTTAATGGAAGACCGCCTGCGTAGACGAGGTCGAAGCTGAATTTTCGCACGTGGCGACGCCCGTGCCAGAGGACGGCTTGGATTTGTTGCACGGGACAGGCGAACGGGTCCGATCGGGAACTTCGTCCGGCCGGGCCCTGAGTGCAACGGCATGAATTCCGCCATGGTGGCGGGGCACGTGCCAACAACTGGAGACGATCGGTGGACCGAACTGAAAAAGCAGACTTGGTCGCATCGCTTCACCAGACCTTCGAAGACACCTCCATGGTTGTCGTCACCCACTATTCGGGCCTGACGGTGGCGGAATTGGGAGACCTTCGCGGTCGCATGCGTGAAGCGGGCGCCTTGTTCAAAGTGACCAAAAATCGGCTCACGCGTCTCGCCCTGAAAGACACGAAGTTCGAAGCCTTGACTGACATGTTCACCGGGCCGACGGCCATTGCCTATTCGGATGATCCGGTGGCGGCGGCCAAGGTTGCGGTGAATTACGCCAAGGAGAACGACAAGCTGATCGTTCTCGGCGGCGGGCTCGACGCCGAAACCCTTGATGCCGATGGCGTCAAGGCGCTGGCGACGCTGCCGTCGCTGGACGAACTGCGTGCCAAGATCGTCGGCATGTTGAACACGCCGGCCACCAGGATCGCCGGTGTGCTGCAAGCACCGGGCGGCCAGGTTGCCCGCGTCATCAGCGCGCGCGCCGAACAGGGTTAAGGACCGCGTGAAACCGGTTTCCAGTATCAACAAGTTCAAGCCTTAGGAGATTAAAATGGCTGATTTGGAAAAACTCGTCGACGAACTGTCGAACCTGACCGTCATGGAAGCTGCGGAACTTTCCAAGCTTCTGGAAGAAAAGTGGGGCGTTTCCGCTGCCGCTCCGGTGGCCGTTGCCGCTGCCCCGGGTGCTGCTGGTGGTGACGCCGGCGGTGCCGCCGAAGAGAAAGACGAATTCGACGTCATCCTCGCCGCGGCCGGCGAAAAGAAGATCAACGTGATCAAGGAAGTCCGCACGATCACGGGTCTCGGCCTGAAGGAAGCCAAGGAACTGGTGGAATCTGCGCCGAAGCCGGTCAAGGAAGGCGCCAAGAAGGACGAAGCCGAAGAGATCAAGAAGAAGCTGGAAGAAGCCGGCGCCACCGTCGAACTCAAGTAATCCGGGTTCAACGGTCTTCGGCCTCCGCCCGGGTATCGGGGGCGGGGGCGACGAACAAGTTCACCGGAGCCTGGCGGCGTACCGCCGCCGGCTCCGGCCGATACCAGAAAAATTCAGGGCATCCGCCTGAATAGGCCTGACCGAGGCCGGGAAAAGCGGGTGCCACTGCCTCGACGGGAAGCCGGGAAACGGTCGCATACGACCGCTTAGGAATGGGCCTCCCAACCGGAAACACGAGGCTTCACCCCGTTCGAAGACGGTGTTCGAACGGGGCGAAGCCTTTTGGGAACGGTCCATCGTGATCTGCCCCGTTGAGAACAGTCAGAGAGCCAGTGTCCGGCGCCGCCGGACCTCATTATGCGAAAGGTAGGAAGCCTCATGAGCGATACGTTCACGGGTCGTAAGCGCATCAGAAAAAATTTCGGTCGCCTGGGTGAGACGGTGGAAATGCCGAACCTCATCGAGGTTCAGAAAACCTCCTATGAAGGGTTCTTGCAGCGCAATGTCGCGCCGGCGGACCGTGAAGAGGTGGGTTTGCAGGAGGTTTTCCGCTCGGTGTTCCCGATCCACGATTTCTCCGAGCGCGGTACGCTGGAGTACGTGGACTACGTGTTCGAGGATCCCAAATACGACGTCGAGGAATGCCAGCAACGCGGCATGACCTACGCAGCGCCCCTGAAGGTGACGCTCCGTCTTGTGGTTTGGGACATCGACGAGGAGACCGAGGCCCGCTCCATCCGTGACGTCAAGGAACAGGACGTCTACATGGGCGACATGCCGCTGATGACCGCCAACGGCACCTTCGTCATCAACGGCACCGAACGCGTCATCGTGTCGCAGATGCACCGCTCGCCGGGCGTGTTCTTCGATCACGACAAGGGCAAGACCCATTCTTCGGGCAAGTTCCTGTTCGCCGCCCGCGTCATTCCCTACCGCGGTTCCTGGCTGGACTTCGAATTCGACGCCAAGGACCTGGTCTACGTGCGCATCGATCGCCGCCGCAAGCTGCCGGTGACGACGCTGCTTCTGGCGCTCGACAGCGTCGAGACCGCCGAGAAGCGCGCCCAGGCGAAGGCCAAGGGCAAGGAAATCGATCTGACCGAGATCGAAGGCATGTCGCCGGAAGAGGTTTTGGCCTATTTTTACGCTCAGGTCGCCTTCACCAAGGTGAAGCGCGGCTGGAAGACGGCCTTCGAGGCCGATCGCCTGCGCGGCACCAAGCTGACCCACGACCTCATTAACGGCAAGACCGGCCGCACCGTGGCCGAAGCCGGCACCAAGATGACGCCGCGCTTGATCCGCCAGTTGGTCGAGAAGGGCCTGGACGAAGTGCTGGTGCCGGACGAGGACCTGCTCGGCCGTTACCTGGCCTCCGACATCTTCGATGAGAAAACCGGCCTGGTACACGCCGAAGCCGGCGACGAAATCACCGAGGAACTGGTCGAGGCGCTGGCCGCCGAGGGCATCGAGGAAATCAACACCCTGGCGATCGACCACGTCAACGTCGGCCCCTACATCCGCAACACTCTCGCCGTCGACAAGAACACGTCGCGCGAGGAAGCGCTGATCGACATCTACCGGGTCATGCGCCCGGGCGAGCCGCCGACGCTGGAAACCGCGGAAAGCCTGTTCCAGAGCCTGTTCTTCGATTCCGAGCGTTACGACCTGTCGGCCGTCGGCCGCGTCAAGATGAACGCGCGGCTCGGCTTCGAGACCGAGGACACGCTGCGCGTGCTGCGTAAGGAAGACATCCTGGAAGTCGTCCGCACCATGGTCGAAATGAAAGACGGCCGTGGCGAAGTCGATGATATCGACCACCTGGGCAACCGCCGGGTGCGCTCCGTCGGTGAACTGATGGAGAACCAGTACCGTGTCGGCCTGCTGCGCATGGAGCGCGCCATCCGCGAGCGTATGAGCTCGGTCGATATCGATACTGTCATGCCGCACGACCTGATCAACGCCAAACCGGCGGCTGCAGCGGTGCGCGAGTTCTTCGGCTCGTCGCAGTTGTCGCAGTTCATGGACCAGACCAACCCGCT
>JAYPEK010000099.1:0-5597 GCA_038125725.1 Rhodospirillaceae bacterium | reverse complement strand
CCTGGCCGCCAGGCGCGGCCGGAGCCGCCTGCGGTGCGAAACCCTGGGTGCCGGCATCGGCGCCGGTCGGCAACGTTTGGCCTTGCGGCGCGCCGCCGAGGCCGAGGCGGCCCTCGATGGCGCCGAGGCGGTAGTCGATGTCGCCGACCAGCTTGTCCAGGCGCTCGGCGATCTGCGCCAGGCGGTGGTCGAGAGACTCTTGCGCCCCGGTGGCGGCGCGCAGGTCCTGCTCCAGGTTGTCCATCCGTTGGGTCAGGCGCGCGGCGGCGAATTTCGGCATCGGCTCACCGGGCACGCCAGGCGTCGACGCGGCGGCACCGGCGGCGGGCGCCTCGCCGCGCGAAATCTGCACGTTGAGGGTACGGATATCCCGTTCGATGCGCTCCAGCCTGTCGACCAGCGCCGACACGTCCTGGGCATGCACCAATGCAGGCTGCGCGGTCAATGCCAGCACCAACCCGATTGCGACAGGGGCAAGAATTCGCTTCGTCATGGTCTCGGTCTCATCCAGCGGGAACCGGCACCAACATGCACCGGTTTCAGGGCGAAATTGTGGCAAGACAAAATAATGGCGCTTGCCCGGCCCGGCCGCAACCGTGGGGCAAGCGCCATATGAAACTCTGGGCCTCTAGGGGCGGGCTTAGCTGCCCGCGCCGGAGACCTTGGTCACGCCGCGGCGGTTCTGCGACCAGGCTTCCTCGGTCGAGCCGAGAGCCACCGGACGCTCCTTGCCGTAGGAGATGACCTGGATGCGTTCCGGGTTGACGCCGGAAGCGGCCATGTAGTCCTTGACGGCATTGGCGCGACGCTCGCCGAGGGCGAGGTTGTACTCACGCGTGCCGCGCTCGTCGCAGTGACCTTCGACGACCACCGTCACCGACGGGTTGGCCTTCATCCACGCCACCTGCTTGTCGAGGGTGGAGCGCTGGTCCGGACGCACGTTGAACTTGTCGAAATCGAAGAACACACGGTCGCCGACATTGACCACCAGGTCCTGCTGCGAACCCGGCATGATGCCGGTGGCTTCCTTGGCCATCGGCGCGGCCGTGGTCGCGGCCGACCCCTGGCTGGCACCGCTGCCGGAGCTCATGGCCTTTTCTTCGGAAGCCGTTTCGCAGGCGCTGACCAAGGCAACGACGGCAAGGACGCTCAGAATCTTCATACGCATGTTCATCTCCCCCTTAACCGGGAATTTATTGAATCCATCGCCGCGCCACAGCAACGGAATCTCAAATAGAGACCCGTCATTGGGCGCGAGTTCCTGATGTATTAGCGATCTTGCCCCCCGAATCCAAGCGTTTTTTTGGGAAAGTCGTTGAATCACAAAGATATTACAACTTGGTGACGGTGCCGCAAGCGGTCCCGATCAGGGAATCAGCGGCGACCAGGCCGGGTCGGAGGCGTCGATGGGGGTGACGATCTCGCGCTCGTTGTGGCCGGTGAGGTCAATCGACCAGAGCCGCGACTGACCGCCGGAGCCGTCCCGGCTGGTGCGGCTTTGGCGGAAGAACATCAAAACCCGGCCGTTGGGCGACCATGTCGGCGCCTCGACAAGGAAATCCTTGGCCAACAGGCGCTCGCCCGACCCATCGGGATACATGACGCCGATGTAGAAGGTGCCGGCGTGGATCTTGGTGAAGGCGATGAGATCGCCGCGCGGCGACCAGACCGGCGTCGCATAGCGGCCCGAGCCATGGCTGATGCGCCGCACGCCGGAGCCGTCGGCGTTCATGACATAGAGTTGCTGCGAGCCGCCGCGGTCCGAGTTGAACACGATCTGGCGCTGGTTCGGCGCATAGCTGGGCGAGGTGTCGATGGCGGAATGGTTGGTCAACTGACGCACTGCCCGGGTCGAGAGATTCATCTCGTAGATCTCGGTGTTGCCGTCCTTGGCCATGCTCATGATGACGCTCTTGCCGTCCGGCGAGAACCGGGGCGCGAAGGTCATGCCCGGGAAATCGCCGAGGATTTCCTGGCGTCCGGTGTCGATATTGAAGATATAGACGCGCGGCAGGTTGCCGTAATAGGAGAGGTACGTGATCTCCTGCAGCGTCGGCGAGAACCGTGGCGTCAGCACCAGCGAGCCGCCATCGGTGAGGAAGCGGTGGTTGGCGCCGTCCTGGTCCATGATGGCGAGGCGCTTGACCCGCCGGTTGGGCGGCCCCTGCTCGGCGATATAGACGATACGGGTGTCGAAATAGCCGTCTTCGCCGGTGAGGCGCTTGTAGATGGCGTCGGCGATGATATGGGCCACGCGGCGCCAGTTGTCCGGAATGGTGAAATAGGCGAGCCCGACCATCTGAGTTTCCGCGAGCACGTCCCAAAGCCGGAATTCGACCCGCAAGCGCCCGTCGGTGACCAGGTGCGCGCGGCCATGCACCAGCGCCTGGGCGTTGATGACGCGCCAGTCGCCGAAACGCGGCAGCGATTGGATGTCCTCGGCCTTCTGGATGAAGGCCTTCGGATCGACCGCCTTGAACAGGCCGGAACGCTCCAGATCGGCGCTGATGACGCGCGCGATGTTGGCGCCGTAGTCGGACGGCAAGGAATTGGCGCCGACGAAATCGGTGACCGCCAGCGGTATCGGTTCCACCACCGCCTTGGTGATATCGATCTTCAATTCGGCCCGGGCCGGCGTGCCCAGGACCAACAATACCAGGGCCAGCCAAGCCCCTGTCGCCGCCCTGATCATGATCAATACATCTCCCTGGGATCGAAATTCAGCGTCATGGTTTGCCATTGCTCGTATTTCTCTGGTGGCAGCTTGAGGGGATTACACCTCGGATTCAAGACTGCTCTTCGTGCCGCCTCGGCGGAAATCCGGAAAAACGGGTCGCGCAGCATGCGCGCCGAATCGATGACGCGCGCCTCGCGCACCGTGCCGTCCCGGTTCATCACCACGCCGATGGCGATCTTCATGTCCTTCGCTCCCTTGGCGCCGGCCGGTAGGTTCCAGCACCGGCTGATCTGGCGGCGCACGAGGTCGATCTCACTGATCGACAAGGGTTGCGTCGGATTATGGCTTTTTGTTGATGGTTGTTGCTGCTTCAGCGCCTGGGCGATGGCGTCCTCGAACGTCGGCTTCGCCGGCTCCGGCTTCTTCGCCTTCTTCTCCGGCTCCTCGGCGGGCTTCGGCGCCGGCGCCTTCTTCAACTCCTCGATGGTTTTCAGCACCGACTGGAACTGGTCCGGCGGCTTCGGTTTGCGCGGCGGCTTGCGTTCGGTGAACTTGGGCTTCGGCGCCGGTTCGGGCTCGGGTTTGGGCTCGGGTTTGGGCTCGGGCTTCGGTTCGGGCTTCGGTTCCGGCTCGGGCTCCGGTTCCGGTTTGGGTTCCGGCTCGGGCTCGGGCTTGGGCGCGGGTTCGGGTTCCGGCTCAGGCGCGGGTTCCGGCTCGGGCTGCGGTTCGGGTTGGGGCGGCGGAGGCGGCGGCGCCGGCTTCTCCGGCGGAGGCGGTGGCGGCGGCGGTTCCTTCGGCGGCTCCGGTTCCTTCGGTTTCTCGGGTTCGACCTGGGGCGGTGGCGGATTGCTCTCTTCGGCGACGTCGACCACGTCGACGATGATGGCGGTATCGATCAGCGCCTCTTCCGGCATCAGCACGGGCAAGCCAACGTAGGCGAAGGCAATCACCGCCACGTGGAATAACAGGGAACCGACGAGGGCGCCGCGCATGGGTCTTTTATTTCCGAGCCTTCTTGGTGGGCTGCCGGGCGATCAGGGCCACCTTGCGGAAGCCGGCGTTATTGACCAGCCCCATGACCTGCATCACCCGGCCGTAATTCACCGCCGCATCGCCGCGCACGAAGATGCGGATGTCGGGATTGTTGCCGGAGATGGCAATGAGCTTCGGCACCAGCCCGTCCAGTTCGGTCTCGGTGTCCTGCACGAAAACCCGCCCTTCCTTGTCGACGCTGATCGCCAACGGCTCGTCCGAGCCGGTGACCGCGCCGGCCTTGGTTTCGGGCAAATCGACCTTGACGCCGACCGTCAACAGCGGCGCCGTGACCATGAAGATGATCAGCAGCACTAGCATCACGTCGACGAACGGCGTGACGTTGATCTCCGCCATCGGTTCGGCGCGGCGCCGCGCGTAGCGGCGCGATCTGGATTGCATGGAAGCGGCCATGGCGCGTCCCCCTACTCGCCGGTATCGAGTTCGCGGCTGAGGATCGCCCCGAATTCACCGGAAAAACTCTCCAGCCGGCCGGCGTAGCGGTCGAGATCGCGGCTCAGCTTGTTGTAGGCGATGACCGCCGGGATCGCCGCCAAAAGGCCGAGCGCGGTGGCGAACAGCGCCTCGGCGATGCCCGGCGCGACGACGGCGAGCGAGGTATTCTTGGAAATAGCGATCGACTGAAAGCTCGCCATGATGCCCCAGACGGTACCGAACAGCCCGACGAACGGCGCCGTGGCGCCGGTGGTGGCGAGGAACGTCATGTAGCGTTCCGCCCTGTCCATCTCGCGCGCCATGGTGATCTGCATGACCCGGTCGATGCGCGCCGCCAGTCCGGCCGCGGCGCCGCCTCCGTGACTGGTCGGTGATCGTCGCCATTCGCGCATGGCGGCGGCAAAGATCGCCGACATGGGATCGCGCGGCTGCTGGCTGATGCGATCGTATAGATCGTCCAGGGAATTCCCCGACCAGAACACCTTCTCGAATTCGTTGGAACGGCCGTTGAGCTTTCGGATGGCGACGACCTTCTGAAAGATGATCGCCCAGCACCAAATCGAGGCCAGGAACAGCAGCACGATCACCGACTTGACCACCAGGTCGGCGCGCATGAACAGCGCGATCAGGCTGAAATCCAGGTCGGCCACGGAGCCGCCGAGGTTCACGGTATCTACGATCTGGTTTTCCATCTCTCGTTCCTAAGTTTTTAGTCTTCGATATGTTGTTGGAAGGCACGGCGCACGTCCGCCGGCAGCCGCGCGGCGCGGCCGTCGAGGGTCATGCACCCCAGTTTCACGTTCATCGCCACCAGTTCCTCGTCGCCGCGCCAGACCACCTGGCTGAGCTCGATGGAGGCGCCGCCGACCTTGCCGACGCGGGTCTCGACCCGAAGCTCGTCGTCCAGCTTGGCCGGGCGCTTGTAGTCCAGCGTGCAATGGCGCACGCCGAGCGCAATCCCCTCCTCGGCCATGATGTCGGAGCTCTTGTATCCGATCTCGCGCATCATCTCGGTGCGCGCGCGTTCCGCGTAGTGGAGGTAGTTGGCGTAATAGACGATGCCGGCGGCGTCGGTGTCTTCATAGTAGACGCGTACGGCCAGGTCGTGATGCGGCGCCTCAGACATCTACATCCCCCGGCTCGGCGTTCGCCAGCAGTTCCATCTGCGCCATGGTCGGCGGCGCATCGAGGCCCAGGTGCTTGTAGCCTTCGCGCGCCAGCACCCGGCCGCGCGGGGTGCGCATCAACAACGCCTGCTGGATCAGGAACGGCTCGATCACCTCCTCGATGGTGTCGCGCTGCTCGGACAAGGCCGCCGCCAGGGTCTCGACCCCGACCGGCCCGCCGCCGTAGCTCTCGGCGATGCAGGCGAGGTAGCGCCGGTCCATGGCGTCGAGGCCGCGCTTGTCGACTTCCAGCCGCTGCAGGGCGG
>JAYPEK010000098.1:0-5636 GCA_038125725.1 Rhodospirillaceae bacterium | reverse complement strand
TGGTCGCGCGAGCGCTTCACCATGGACGACGGTCTTTCCGCCGCCGTCCGCAAGGTGTTCGTCGAGCTCTACAAGCAGGGCCTGATCTACCGCGACAAGCGGCTGGTGAACTGGGATCCGCTGCTGCACACGGCGATCTCGGACCTTGAGGTCGAGCAGCGCGAGACCATGGGCAAGATGTGGTACATGAAATACCCCATCGAGGGCGAAGAAGGCCGCTTCGTCACCGTCGGCACCACGCGACCGGAAACCATGCTCGGCGATACCGCCGTCGCGGTGCATCCGGATGACGAGCGCTACAAGGACCTGGTCGGGAAAAAGGCGATCCTGCCGCTTGTCGACCGTGCCATCCCCATCGTCGCCGACGACTACGCCGACCCGGAGAAGGGCTCGGGCGCCGTGAAGATCACGCCGGCGCACGACTTCAACGACTTCGAGGTCGGTCAGCGCCACAACCTGAAGCTCATCAACGTGCTCGACCGCGACGCGCGCATGAATGACAACGTGCCCGAGCACCTGCGCGGCCTCGACCGTTTCGAATGCCGCGACGCGGTAATCAAGGAGATCGAGGCGCTGGGGCTGCTGGAGAAGATTGAAGACAACGCCATGACCATCCCCTACGGCGACCGGTCCGGCGTGGTCATCGAGCCCTGGCTCATGGACCAATGGTTCGTTGACGCCAAGCGCCTGGCCGGTCCGGCGATCACGGCGGTGGAGCAGGGCAAGACCCAGTTCGTGCCGAAGCAGTGGGAAAACACCTATTACGAATGGATGCGCAATATCCAGCCCTGGTGTATCTCACGCCAGATCTGGTGGGGGCATCAGATCCCGGCCTGGTTCGGCCCCGACGGCGAGATTTTCGTCGAGGAAACCGAGGAGGCGGCGAAGGCCGCAGCCCGTGCCGTCTACGGCGAGGACAAGGAACTGGTCCGCGACCCGGACGTGCTCGACACCTGGTTCTCTTCCGCGCTCTGGCCGTTCTCGACGCTCGGCTGGCCCGAGGAGACGCTGGAACTGGAGCGCTACTACAAGACCGACGTCTTGATCACCGGTTTCGACATCATCTTCTTCTGGGTCGCCCGGATGATGATGATGGGCATCCACTTCATGGATGGCGAGGTGCCGTTCCACACGGTCTACATCCATGCCCTGGTCCGCGACGAGAAGGGCCAGAAGATGTCGAAGTCGAAGGGCAACGTCATCGACCCGATCGAGCTGATCGAGAAGTACGGCGCCGACGCGCTGCGCTTCACGCTCACCGCTTTCGCCGCCCAGGGACGCGACGTGCGCCTGTCGGAACAGCGGGTCGAGGGCTACCGCAACTTCTGCACCAAGATCTGGAACGCGGCCAGGTTCTGCGAAATGAACGAGTGCCGGCCGGACGAAGCGTTCGATCCCTCGAAGGTCTCGGGCACCGTCAACAAATGGATCGTCGGCAAGGTGACCGAAGCCGAGCGCGCCGTTTCGGCGGCCATCGACGCCTACAAGTTCAACGAGGCGGCGCAGGCCATCTACCAGTTCACCTGGGGCACCTTCTGCGACTGGTATCTGGAACTGGTGAAGCCGGTGTTGCAGGGCGAGGACGGCGCGGTCAAGGACGAGACCCGCGCCACCGCCGCCTGGGTGCTGGACCAGATCCTGCACCTGATGCACCCGATCATGCCGTTCATCACGGAAGAGCTGTGGGAGCAGATGGGCACCGAGCGTTCGGCGCCGATGATCAGCGCGCCCTGGCCGGAGCTCGACGACAGCCTGATCGATCATGAGGCCAACGCCGAGATGGATTGGGTGGTGCGGCTGATTTCGCTGGTGCGCGGGCTTAGAAGCGAAATGAACGTGCCGGTGAAGGCGGAAATTCCGCTTTTGGTGAAGGATGCCGGCGAGGTCGCCAAGCGCTGCATGGAAGACCATGCGGAACAGATCACCCGCATGGCCCGCTTGTCCAGCATCGAGGCGCTGACTGGCGAGGTGCCGAAGGGCGCCGTGCAGGCGGTTCTGGACGAGGCGACGGTGGTGCTGCCGGTGGCCGACGTCATCGACGTTGCCGCCGAGAAGGCGCGGCTTGAAAAAGAGGTCGCTAAGCAGGTAAGCGAGATCCAGCGCTTCGAGAAGAAGCTGGCGAACGAGAAGTTCGTCGCCAACGCCCCCGACGAGGTGGTCGAGACCGAGCGCGAGAAGCTCGCCGACGCCCGCCAGGTGCACGCGCGCCTGGGCGAGGCGCTGGAGCGCCTGGGTCAGGTGGGCTAGCGGCGAATCGCATCCTTCGCTAGACTTCCCGCATGAGCGGGTCCTGGCGATTGGCGGCGGTTGCTGCGGTGGCGGTCCTGGCGGTATCGACCGCCCGGGCGGACGAGCCCTACAAGGGCCGGATGTTCGACGGTCACCTGCATTATTCCTATCAGGCCTGGGACGTCTTCGACACCGAGGCGGCGCTCAAATTTTTGAACGATGCCGAGGTACTGGGCGCGCTTGCGTCCTCGACGCCGGACGAGGGAACCCGGCGTCTCGTCGACGCCGATCACCCGCGCGTCAAGATCGTGCCGCTGTTCCGTCCCTACACGCCGGAAGCCGGTGTCGGCAGTTGGTTCAAGCGTGATGAGCAATTGTCTAGCGCCGAAGCGGCGATGATCGCCGGAAAGCACCGGGGCCTGGGGGAGGTGCATATCCATGCGCCGGTGAACCTCGAGTCCGAGCGCGTCCGCGCACTAGTCAAACGGGTCGCCGATTTAGGCCTGTTCATGCAGCCGCATGCGGACCACGAAGTGATCGAGAAATTGTTCGAGATCGCGTCCAATGCCAGGATCGTCTGGGCGCACGCCGGGTTCTCCGATCCGCCCGAAGTCATCGGCCGCATGATGGACAAGCATGAGAACCTGTGGGCCGATCTTTCCTACCGGGAACGCAATATCATCACCGCCGACGGGATCGATCCGGCCTGGCGCGAGCTGATGATCCGTCACGCCGACCGCTTCATGTTCGGCTCCGACACCTGGGAGGTGGACCGCTGGCACGGCTATCCGGCCATCGTTGAGGAAAACCGCATGTGGCTTGGATACCTGCCGGAGGAGGTCGCCGACAAAATCGCGCACCAGAATGGCGAGCGGCTGTTTGGGGTCCGCTAACCAATTGCTAACGGCTTCGCGTTAGGCTCACGTTGCGCCGGTACGCCCCGGCTTGAGGGTATTGAGCAAGCATGGCCGAGTACGACGATTTCAAAGTTCCGGAACTGAGCGAGCATCCGACGCCGGACGAGCGCGCGGAGTACGTCATCATGCGCCTGGAGCAGTTTATTCGCGACGGCCGCACCATTGACGAAGGGATGTCCTTCAAGAAGTGGCAGGCCATGGCCAAGACGGAAATCGCCATCGCCGTTGCCGAGGCCGAAAACAGCCAGGAACATGACGAGATATCATCGCGGCGTGTGCTGTTCGTCGCCGCAGCCGCGATGGTCACCATCGGTTTCTGGGGCACCGCCGTCAGCTTTCACAACGTCGCCAACGTGGTCGCCGGCGTCGTCTGCACCATCGCCGGATTGATCTTGCTCGGTACCGCCGTCGGCTGGCGGGCGCGCAAGTGGAACAACCGGCGCAACAGCCGCGATCGGCGCAAGCGCCTGGCCCGCATCGAGAACCTAAACCGCCGTATCAAGCGCCTGGAAACGGCCTTGGAAAAGGAAGAAGAGGCGCTCGACGAGCTGCTGAAAAAGAAACGGAAAATCCGCTCAGTTGCCGGCTGAGGGCTCCGTTGCCGGCTGATTAGATCGCCCGGTCCAACGCTTCGATCAGGCGATCGACCTCTTCGATGGTGTTGTATTGCGCCATGGAGGCACGCACCACGCCGTCGTCGGCATTCTCGATGCCCATCGCCTCGACCAGCCGCTTGGCATAGAAATGCCCGTGCGAGACCGCGACGCGGTGCTCGGCGGTAATCGGCGGCACTTCCGACGATGATTTGCCCTCGATGGTGAACGAGAAGGTCGGCACCCGCACGTCGCGTGACGGCTCCGCCGGGCCCAGAAGCCGAACGTTCGGTTTGCTGGCGATGAAGTCGAGAAACCGCTTGGCCAGGGCTTCCTCGTGCTTGGCCACCAGTTCGTAGAGCGCCAACTGGCGCTCCAGCGCGCCGTTCGGTGCTGCCGGCAGGTGATGACCGGCCAGCGCCTCGAAGTAATCGTCGATGCCCTGCAGGGACGCGATCATCTCATGCTGCGGGCCGGCTGGATTGAGTTTGTGACCGGTGTCGTCGTCGGCGAAAAAATAGTGTCCCTGGTTGGCGGCGGCGACCAAGTTTTCCTTTTTGCCATATAGGCAGCCCATGTGTGGGCCGAAGATTTTGTAGAAGCTGAACAGGTAGTAGTCCACGTCCCAGGCCTTGACGTCGACCGCCCGGTGCGGCGCAAGCGCGACGCCGTCGACGCAGACTTGCGCGCCGGCGGCATGGACTTTCTTGGTGATCGCCGCGACGTCGTTGATGGCGCCCAGGATGTTGGAAACGTGCGGAAAGGCGACGAGCCGGGTCTTGTCGCTCAACAGATCGTCGAGGACGCGGATGTCCAGCGCGCCGGTTTCCGGATGCACGGGCCAGTCCAGGATTTTGATGCCGCTGGCGGCGAGCCGGCGCCAGGGACCGGAATTGGCCTCGTGGTTCTGGATGGCGACGATGACCTCGTCGCCCTCCGACCAGAGCGGGCGCAGCGCCTGGGCCAGCACATAGACGTTGATCGAGGTGGAGGCGGCGACGATGACCTCGTCGGGCTCGGCGCCGATCATCGACGCCATGCGGTCATGGCCGGCGTTCATTCGTTCCATCGCCTTGGCGGCGCCCGGAAAATGACTGCCCGGCTGCACCTGGGTTTCGTTCATATAGGCATTGAGGCGATCGATCACCGTGCGCGGCACGTAGCTGCCGCCGGCGTTCTCGAAAAACGCCCATTCCCACAGGTTGGCGGGAAACTGGCCGCGCACGAACAAGGGGTCCAAGGTTTTGGTTCTGGACATCATTTCAGGGTTCTTTCGCTCAGCGCTGGCCGTAGGTGGCGATCAGTTCCAGCGCCATGCCGATACGTTCCGGCGCCTCGTCGAACTTGAGGCCAAGCTCGCCGCGCCGGACCCAAGCGACCCGCGCCTGGAAATCGCCCAACTGGTCGATGGTGAGTACGATGGGGGTCTGCGGTGCGGCGGCGACGGCCGCCTTGACCCGCGCGCCCCCGGTGGAGATATCGCGGATTTCGCAGTTGGTGGAGATATCGCCCACCTTGAGGCTGGTCTTGAACACCACCTCCCGGCGGTCGGTGCCGCGGCGGTTGGGCATTTGGTGTAAATCGGCCATCGGCGGTTCCTCCCGTCGTCTGCGAGGCTTAGTGTGCGGCAGCGGCGCGCGGATGGCAATGCAAGGCTTCGTGGCTGCCGTCGCATGCGCGGCAGGGGCTGGTTTCGGGCGCGAGCGTCGGTTATTCTCCGCCGCAATCGCATCTGAGAGCTGGGAGACAAGCTGATGCCCGAGTATCGTTCACACACCTCCACCCATGGCCGCAACATGGCCGGCGCGCGCGGCCTTTGGCGCGCCACCGGCATGACCGACGACGATTTCGGCAAGCCGATCATCGCGGTGGCCAACTCCTTCACCCAGTTCGTGCC
>JAYPEK010000097.1:0-5646 GCA_038125725.1 Rhodospirillaceae bacterium | reverse complement strand
AGATCCTCCGTTAGAATACAGGCTCAGGCGTCCCAAATGTTTTGATGACGGACATGTTGCTTGCAACGGCGGAAGCTCCTTTTGGGGGCATCAAGGAGAGCGGCATGGGCCGCGAGGGCGGCAGCCTCGGCATCATGGATTACCTCGAGCCCAAGTACATCAAGATGAAAATCGAATGAGCGACGACAGCAAAGACAGAGGCCTCAAGCGGGGCCTGACCAATTACGGCGATGCCGGCTTCGCGGTTTACCTGCGGCGTTCGTTCGCCAAGTCCATGGGCTATTCCGGCGAAATGCTGGAGCGCCCCATCGTCGGCATCGCCTATACGCCGAGCGGTTTCAACAATTGCCACCGGCATTTCCCGGAACTGCTGGAGGCGGTAAAGCGCGGCGTCCTGGCTGCAGGCGCGCTGCCGCTGGAATTCCCGACCGTGTCGTTGGGCGAGGTGTTCCTCAATCCAACCAGCCTCGTCTACCGGAACCTCATGTCCATGGACACGGAGGAGATGATCTGCGCGCAGCCGATCGATTCCGTGGTGCTGATGGGCGGCTGCGACAAGACCGTGCCGGCGCAGCTAATGGGCGCCTTCTCCGCCGATAAGCCGACCGTACAGTTGGTCGCCGGGCCGATGATGACCAGCCGCTACGGCGAAGAGCGCCTCGGCGCCTGCACCGACTGCCGGCGTTTCTGGGGCAAGTACCGCGCCGGTGAGGTTTCGGACACGGAAATCGCCCGCATCGAGGGCGGCCTCGCCACCACGGCGGGCACCTGCGCGGTGATGGGCACGGCCTCGACCATGGCCTGCATCACCGAGGCGCTGGGCATGCTGCTACCGGGCACCGCCGCCATTCCCGCCGTGCACGCCGACCGACTGCGCGCCGCCGAGGCCACCGGCAAGCGCGCCGCCGAAATGATCGGCTCCGACCTGACGCCTTCCAAGATCGTCACAGAGGCGTCGGTGGAGAACGCGCTGCGTGTCCTGCTGGCGCTCGGCGGGTCGACCAACGCCATCGTGCACCTGAGCGCCGTCGCCGGCCGGCTCGGCATTCCGGTATCGCTGGACCGCCTGAACGAGCTCAGCGACACGACGCCGGTGCTGATCAACCTGAAGCCCACTGGCGAGCACTACATGGAGGACTTCTTCGCCGCCGGCGGCATGTCGGCGGTGCTGGCGGAATTGGAGCCGCTGCTGAACCTCGAATGCCTCACTGTCACCGGCGAGACCTTGGGCGAGCGCATCGACGCCGAACGCGGCGCCTACGTCGACCGGCGGGTGATTTCCGCCGCCGCTGATCCGATCGAGCCGGTCGGCGGGCTGGTGGCGCTGTTCGGATCGCTGGCGCCCAGGGGCGCCATCCTCAAGCGTTCGGCCGCCGACAAGAACCTGTTCGAGTTGGAAGGCCGCGCCGTGGTGTTCTCTTCGCTGGAGGACCTGGCCAACCGCATTGACGATCCGGACCTGGACGTGACGGCGGAGGATTTCCTGGTGTTGCAGAACGCCGGGCCCAAGAGCCCGAGCGGCATGCCGGAGGCCGGCTACCTGCCGATCCCGTCGAAGCTGGCCCGCGCTGGGGTCAAGGACATGGTGCGTATGTCGGACGCGCGCATGAGCGGCACCGCCTTCGGCACCATCGTCTTGCACATTTCCCCTGACGCGGCCTCAGATGGGCCGCTGGCGCTGGTTCGGAACGGCGACCGCATCCGGCTCAGCGTCAAGGACCGGGTGCTGGATCTGTTGGTCGACGAGGCCGAACTGGAACGCCGCCGGGGCGAACTGCCGGCACAGCCGCCGCCGCCCGGCCGTGGCTATCAAAAGCTTTACTACGACACCGTGCTGCAGGCGGACGAAGGCTGCGACTTCGATTTCCTGCGGGCGACGGCGAAATGACATTCGGATAACGACGGACAAGAAAAAACGGAGACCCAAGCCATGCAAGAATCAATGTATGCCTACATGAAGCCCGGCATCGTCCACTTCAAGGCCTACCCCCAGGTCATGGAGGGGGCGGTCCATGGAATATGTGGAAACCCTGGAAAAGGTCTGTGAGGACGACTTCTGGACCGCCATCGAGGTCGGCCCCTGCGGCGACACCCAGCAGCGCGACATCGCGCGCAAGATGCTGGAAGTGGCGCACGTGACGGTTTGCTATGCGACGCAGCCGACGATCCTCGGCAACAAGCTGAACCCGCACGATTTCGATCCGATCCAGCGCAAAAAGGTCATGCGCACCTTGAAGAAATGCGTCGGCGAGGCCTACGAACTGGGCGCCGGCTTCTTCCGGTTCATGTCCGGCAAGGACCCGGGCGACGAGCGCCGCGACGAAGCCATGGACATTTTCTCCGACGTCCTACACGAGATCTGCGACTATGTGGCCGAGCAGGGCGATATGAAGGTGACGCTCAAGGTGTTCGACCGTGACGTCGACAAGGAAGCGCTGATCGGCACTTTCGCCGACACCCGCAAGGTCGCGAAGCCCATCGCCGACGCGCATTCGAACTTCGGCGTGCTGGCGGACTTGTCGCACTTCGCTTTGCTGCGCGAAAAGCCGGAGGAGGCCATTCCGCTGGTCGACGACATGTTCATGCATTTCCACATCGGCAACTGCGTGGTCGAGAAGGGGCATTTCCTCTATGGCGACCTGCAGCCGCGCTTCGGCGTGCCGGGCGGTAACGTCGATACGCCGGAAGTGCGCGATTACTTCCGCCTTTTGCTTGACCGTGGGCTTTTGAACAAGGAAAACCCACCGGTGCTCAGCACCGAGGTGCGCCCGCTTCTGGCCGAGGAAACCTCCGGCCTGGTGATCGCCAACGCCAAGCGTGTCATCCGCGAGGCCTGGGCACAGGCGTAATCGGCAGAGGCTTTCGGGCCGCGTCCGTGTCCGCCGAATTGAACGCGAGGCATGGACGTGGCCGAGGCACCTGACGCATCTCCATTCGAGGCATTCACAAGCCCCATCCGCTGGGCGGTGCTGGGCGGCGTGTGGCTGGCTTATTTCTGCTTCGGCCTGACCATCGTCACCCTGGCGCCGCTGGTCGCCGAGATTTCCGCCGATTTGGACCTTAGCCGCTCACAGATGGGGACGGTGCTGGGTGCCTGGCAGTTGGTCTATATCGGTTCCGCCATTCCGCTCGGTATCTTCCTCGACAAGGTCGGCGTACGGCGCGGGCTGTTCTTCGCCTTCGTCATGATCGCTACCTCGGTGGTGCTGCGCTCCCAGGCACAGGGTTATGCCAGCCTGTTCCTGGCCGTCGCGGTGTTCGGGTTCGGCGGCCCGCTGGTCTCCGTCGGTGCGCCCAAGACCATCAGCCTCTGGTTCGAGGGCCGCGAACGAGGCACCGCCATGGGCATCTACATGACGGCGCCGACGCTGGGTTCGATGACCGGTCTTTCGCTGACCAACGGCATCTTCATGCCGCTGATGAATGGCGATTGGCGCGGCGTCATGCTGCTTTACGCGGTGATCGTCGGTGCCGGCAGCCTGGTCTGGCTATTGATCAATACCCATCCGCACTGCAAGCGGATGGAACGCGACCATGCGGCGACGCCGCGTGGCTCGCAGCGCGAGAACTTTCTCCGGCTGATCCGCATCCCGGCTTTCCAGATCGTGCTCGCCATGGCCATCGGCATCTTTTTTTGCAATCACGCCATGAACAACTGGCTGCCGGAAATTCTGCGCTCCAAGGGCTTGGACGCGACCGATGCCGGCTACATGGCGTCCGTACCGGTGGTGTTCGCGGTGCTTTCGTCGCTGGCCATACCACGCCTGGCGATCCCGAAACGCCGCATCTGGATTCTGGCCATTCTGTTCGTCGGGTTCGGCGCTTCGTCGCTGATGCTTCAGGCCGCCGACGGCGCCGTACTGGTTGGCGCATTGGTGGCCCAGGGGATCGCGCGCGGCAGCGCCATGACGCTGTCGATCCTGACGCTCCTGGACATCCCGGGGGTGGGGAGCGAGCGTGCCGGGGTCGCCGGCGGCATGTTCTTTTCGGCGGCCGAGATCGGTGGTGTCATGGGGCCGGTTTCCATCGGCGTGGTGTCCGATTACGCGGGCGGGTTCTCGGCCTCCCTCTACATGCTAACGGGGATGAGCGTGGCGTTGCTGGTCCTGTTGAGCGCGCTTCGGGTCCAGCGGCGAAAAATGGCTGACTGATTTGCGAAAATCAGCCATCTGGGCCTTGCAATCGCGGACCTGGATTTCGATTATTGGGCAACAAGAATTCACGCTCGAGGGAAGCCAACATGAAACGCCCGTTTTCAACCATCGCGCTTGCCGGCGCCATTGTTATGGCCTTGCCGGTGGGGCTCGCCGCCGTGCCGGCGGGTGCGTTCGATCTCACCATCCTGCACATCAACGACCACCATTCGCACCTTCGCACCGACGACAAGGCGGTGCTGAAACTCGGCGGCAAGGAAACCCGCATCGACATGGGCGGTTTTCCGCGCGTGGTGACGCTGTTTAAAGAGCGCGCTCCACAGGCAAAGAACCTTCTGAAACTGCATGCCGGCGACGCCGTGACCGGCGATCTCTACTACACGCTCTTCAAGGGCGAGGCCGACGCCGACATGATGAACGTGATCTGCTTCGATGCTTTCGAACTCGGCAATCACGAATTCGATGATGGCGATAAGGGATTGAAAACGTTCCTTGATTTCCTGTGGAAAGGGGCGTGCAAGACGCCCGTGCTGGGCGCCAACGTGGTGCCGGAGGTGGGCGTTTCGCCGCTCACCAAGAAGACCGCCACCGACTATATCCGCCCCTACGTCATCAAGGAGGTCGGCGGCCAGCGTGTCGGCATCATCGGCCTCGATATCGCCAAAAAGACCAAGGGTTCGTCCAATCCCGACGAGACCACCATGTTCCTGGACGAAACCGAAACCGCGAGGCGCTACGTGGCGGAACTGACGGGGATGGGCGTCAAGCACATCATCTTGCTCACGCACCAGACCTACGCCAATGACAAGACACTGGCCAAGGCGGTGCCCGGCGTCGACATCATCGTCGGTGGCGACAGCCACTCCTTGCTGGGCGATTTCAAGCCGCTGGGTCTCAACCCGGAAGGCCCGTACCCGACGCGGATCGACCAGGACGGCGGCAAGACCGCCTGTGTTGTGCAGGCCTGGCAATATTCCGCCGTCGTCGGTGAACTGAAGGTGACTTTCGACGACAACGGCGACGTCACCGCCTGCGCCGGCACGCCGCACCTCTCCATGGCCGATCGCTTCCGGCGCAAGGGACCGGACGGCAAATGGCACGATGTCTCGGATGCCGAGCGCGCCGCCATTCTCAAGGATATCGACGCCAGGGCCGATCTTTCCGTCACCGCCGATGATCCAGGTGCGGCGAAAATCCTCGCCGGCTATTCCGCCCGCGTCGACAAGCTGAAGTCGCAGGAGGTCGGCCAGGTCTCGGAAATGCTCTGCCTGGAACGGGTGCCGGGGCAGGGCGTGTCGGCGAAATGCGACGTTTCCAAGACCCGCGAGCACGGCTCCGACATTGGCAATCTGGTGGCTTTCGCCTATCGCAACATGTCGAAGACCAGCCAAATCGCCATCCAGAACGCCGGCGGCGTGCGTGTCGACGTGCCGGCGGGTGTTCCCCGTCAGCGCCCATGGGACGTATTGAGGTGATTGCCTAAGGGAGGATT
>JAYPEK010000096.1:0-5863 GCA_038125725.1 Rhodospirillaceae bacterium | reverse complement strand
ATCCTCCCTTAGGCAATCACCTCAATACGTCCCATGGGCGCTGACGGGGAACAAACCAATTGCTCGGGGAAATAGCGCTGTCGTCAACCTTCTTTCGCCGATATTGGCTAGTCCTGCCCGAAAAAGGTTCCATCGCAGCTTCGATCGCTGAAGATCTTCAAAACCTTGATCTTCATTCCATCGGCGTTGCAACCCTATCAGAGGATTCGCAAGGCGAACTCACGATCATCGCAAAACCACACGGAATTCCAGTTCCAGATCGGCAAGAGATAGGGCGCGGAGAGACTCTAAAGCAAGGGATTCCGAATTGAGCGAAATTTCGCTGGGTCTGGATTAGGTACTATCTAAAAATTTCAGATTTTCAGACCCAAAAATAACCAGTTCTATCGAATCGCACTTTATCTGGCACCGAATCGCAAGATATGTGGCACGAATCGCAGTTTATATGTCACCCTACACGGGGTGATCAGCCTGGGCTAGACGTCCAGGTTCGCCACCTTGAGCGCGTTCTTCTGGATGAACTCGCGCCTGGGTTCGACGACGTCACCCATCAGGGTGGAGAACACGTCCTCGGCGTCGTCGGTGTGGCTGACCTTGACCTGCAACAGCGTGCGCGCGTTCGGGTCCAGCGTCGTCTCCCAAAGCTGGTCCGGGTTCATCTCGCCCAAGCCTTTGTAACGCTGCATGGAAATGCCCTTGCGGCCGACCTCGGTGATGCCGTCGACCAGCGAAATCGGCCCGGTAATTGGGATTTCCCTATCCTTGACGGTGAGCGTGCCGTGCTTGGCATAAAGCTTCTGCAACTGCCCGGCGCGGCCGTTCAGGCGGCGCGCGTCCTGCGAGCGGATCAGCGTGCCGTCGATCACATGGCGTTCGGCGACACCTCTGAGCGTACGCTTGAATTCGAGGCCGCCGTCGTCGAGCAGTTTACCCTGCCAGCCGCGCTCCAACGGGTCGGAAAGCGCATCGAGGCGCTTGGCGATGAAGTCGGCGACCTGGGCGGCCTGCTCGGGCTCGGACAAAAGCCCGGCGTCGAGCGCGCTCAAAATCGCCGCCTGCTCGATCACGGTGGGCGGCACGAAACGCGCCACCGAATTGATCTCTGCCTTGGTGGCGCGCGCCTCGTCGACGGCATCCTTCAAATCACGCCCAGCCATCTGTGAGCCGTCGTATGTGGTGAACACCGCGCCTTCGTCGATGGCGGCATTGAACAGGTAATGCTCCAGGACGCTGTCGTCCTTGAGATAGACCTCCGAATTGCCGCGCTTGGCCCGGTACAGGGGCGGCTGCGCGATATAGAGATAGCCGCGCTCGACGATTTCCGGCATCTGGCGGAAGAAGAAGGTGAGCAACAGCGTGCGGATATGGCTGCCGTCCACGTCGGCGTCCGTCATGATGATGATCTTGTGGTAACGGCACTTCTCGATGTCGAAGTCCTCGCGCCCGATGCCGGTGCCGAGCGCCGCGATCAGAGTGCCGATTTCCGAAGACGACAGCATCTTGTCGAAGCGCGCGCGCTCGACGTTGAGGATCTTGCCACGGAGCGGCAGGATCGCCTGGTTGGCGCGGTTGCGGCCCTGCTTGGCGGAACCGCCGGCGCTGTCACCCTCGACGATGAACAGTTCCGAGCGTGCCGGATCGCGTTCCTGGCAATCGGCGAGTTTGCCGGGCAGCGAGGAAACGTCCAGCGCGCCCTTGCGCCGGGTCAGTTCGCGCGCCTTGCGGGCGGCCTCGCGCGCCGTGGCGGCATCGACAATCTTTGTAATCACCTTTCTGGCTTCGCCCGGGTGCTCCTCGAACCATTGGTCGAGGCCCTCACCGACCAGGCTTTCGACCACCGGGCGCACTTCCGACGACACCAGCTTATCCTTGGTCTGCGAAGAGAACTTGGGATCGGGCACCTTCACCGACAGCACGCAGGTCATGCCTTCGCGCGCATCGTCGCCGGTGATGGAAACCTTGGCCTTCGAAGCGGCACCGGACGACGACGCGTAGCTGTTGATCATACGCGTCAGCGCGCCACGGAACCCGGCCATGTGGGTGCCGCCGTCGCGCTGCGGAATGTTGTTGGTGAAACAGAGCGTCGTCTCGTGATAGCTGTCGTTCCACTGCATGGCCATCTCGACGACGATGCCGTCCTTTTCGCCGGTGACGACGATGGTGTTTTCATGCATCGGCTGCTTGGAACGGTCCAGGTAATCGACGAAAGCCTTGAGGCCGCCCTCGTAATGCATCTCGATGGTAACAGGCTCCACCGGGCGGTTGTCGGTGAGCTTCAGCGCCACGCCGGAATTCAGGAACGCCAGTTCGCGCAGCCGGTGTTCCAGCGTCGTCAGGTCGAACTCGGTCATGGTGAAGGTGGCCGGTGACGGCATGAAGGTGATCTGGCTGCCGGTCAGCGGCGAGCCGTCCTCGGTGGCGGGCGCGTCGCCGACCACCTTCAGCGGTTCCACCGTCTCTCCCGCCTCGAAGCGGACATAATGCTCCTTGCCGTCGCGCCAGATGACCAGGTCGAGCCAGTCGGAAAGCGCGTTCACCACAGAAACGCCGACGCCGTGCAGGCCGCCCGACACCTTGTAGGAGTTCTGGTCGAATTTTCCGCCGGCGTGCAGCTGGGTCATAATCACTTCCGCCGCGGAAACGCCCTCCTCCTCGTGGATATCCACGGGAATGCCGCGGCCGTTGTCGCGCACGCTGACCGATCCGTCGCCGTTGAGCTCGACGAAGACGGTATCGCACCAGCCGGCCAGCGCCTCGTCGATGGCGTTGTCGACCACTTCGTAGACCATGTGGTGCAGGCCGGACCCGTCGTCGGTGTCGCCGATGTACATGCCCGGACGCTTGCGCACGGCTTCCAGGCCACGCAGGACCTTGATCGATTCGGCGCCGTAGTCATCGCCGTTGGCATGTTGCGTTTCGGGAGCTTCGGGTTCGTCGGGGGTTTCTTCGCTCATGGTGGTCCTATCTCACGCGTTCAACGCCGCCGGCGGCGACATTGTAAAATTCGGCCCGGCCGCCCAACGGCCGGAACAGGTCGATTTCGGTGCCGGTCAGCCAGACCTGGCCGCCAAGCCCGATCAGCGCCTCGTAGAGGGCCGCACGGCGGGCTTCGTCCAGGTGCGCGGCGACCTCGTCCAGCAACAGCACCGGCACGCCGCCCTCCTCGGCGGCGCGGGTGCGGGCATTGGCCAGCACCAGCCCGATCAACAGCGCCTTCTGCTCGCCGGTGGAACAAAGCGCCGCTTCCTGGTCCTTGGGCCGGTGGCGCACGCAAAGATCGCTGCGGTGCGGCCCCGACGCGGTGCGCCCGGTGCGCGCGTCCTCGCCGCGCCCCTTGGCCAACGCATCGCGGAAACGATCCTCGGCGGCGAGCGCCGGCCCGCCCGCGAGCCAGCCTTCAACGTCGCCCTGCAATTCGATATCGGCGCCCGGGAACGGACCCCAGCCCTCGGCGGCGGCCGACGCCAGCCGGCCAACCACGTCGAGGCGTGCCGCCGCGACGGCGATGCCCTTGGTGGCCATGGTCTCCTCCAGCGCCGCGAGCCAGCTGGTATCGGGCGCGCGCTCCGCGCGCAGCAGCTTCAGCCGCTGGCGCATGGCCTGTTCGTAGGCGGCGACCCGGCCGGCATGGGCGGCGTCCCAGCCGAACACCATGCGGTCGAGAAACCGCCGGCGCGCCGACGAGCCTTCCTGAAACAGGCGGTCCATCTGCGGCGTCAGCCAGTGCGCGCTCATCACGTCGGCCAGCGCCGCCTGGTTGCGCTGGGTCTCGCCGTCGATGCGCACGGTGCGGCGTTCGGCGCCACCGTCGGTCTCCGCCGGCGCCATGCCGGTGCCGACATCGCTGAGGCCCGCAGGCGTCTCAACGCGTGCCGCCACGGCCCACGGGCCCGCTGCTTCGCCGCCCGGCGCCTGGCGCGCCAGTTCGCTCAGGCGCGGGCGCCTGAGACCGCGGCCCGGCACCAAAAGCGACACCGCTTCCAGAAGGTTGGTCTTGCCGGCACCGTTGGCGCCGGTGAACACCAGCATGTCGGCGTCGGGCTCGATGCGCAGTTCGGCGTAGTTGCGGAAATCGCCCAGGGTCAGGCGGCGGACGGCAAAACGCCGAACGGCGGCGGAGGCCGCCGTGTCGTTCCGGGCATCATCGGTTGCCAGTCCGGTGGTTCCGTACAGGGTCGGACTCCTGCTCTGTTTACAAACCCGGGGGCAAGCCCCGGAAAGCCCGTCGCTTGGACGCGCCCGTTAAACCCGCATCGGCATCAGCACGTAGAGCGCGCTGGCGTCGTCCACTTCCTGCATGATCGTCGGCGAAGCGGAATCGGCCATGGTGAACCGCGCCGTATCGCCTTCGATCTGGCGCGTGATGTCGAGGAGATAGGCGGAATTGAAACCGATCTCGATCTCGTCGCCCTGATAGTCGACTTCCACCTCTTCGGTGGCGCTGCCGTGTTCCGGGCTGGAAGCGGAAAGCACCAACAGTCCCGAGGAAAGCGACAGCTTCACCGCCCGCGACTTCTCGCTGGAAATGGCCGACACGCGGTCGACGGCGTCGGCGAAGCCCTTACAGCCGACTTCCATGACCTTGTCGTTGCCGGCGGGGATGACGCGTTCGTAATCAGGGAAAGTGCCGTCGATCAGCTTCGACGTCAGCACCGCGTTGTCGAAGGCGAAGCGGATCTTGGTGTCGGAGAGCGACACGCCGACCTCGTCGCCGGACTCGTCGATCAGCTTGCGCAGTTCGGCCACCGCCTTCCTGGGCACGATGACGCCGGGGATATTCTCCGCACCAGCCGGAAGCGGCGCCTCGACGCTGGCCAGCCGGTGGCCGTCGGTGGCCACCGCGCGCAGCACCGGGGTACCGTCACGCTCCGCCTTGTGCAGATAGATGCCGTTCAGGTAGTAGCGGGTCTCCTCGGTGGAGATGGCAAACCGCGAGCGATCGATCAGGTCGCGCAGTTCCGCCGCGGTAACGGTGAAGGCATGCGGCAACTCGCCGCCGGAAAGCACCGGAAATTCGTCCGTCGGCAGGCTCTGCAGCGTGAAACGCGAACGCCCCGCCGACAGCGTCAGTTCACCGCCGCCCGCGTCCAGGTTTACCTGGGCGCCGTCAGGCAGCTTGCGCACGATGTCATAGAGCGTATGCGCCGGCACCGTGGTGGTGCCCGGCGTCGAGACCTGCGCCGCCGTCGTCTCGACGATATCCAGGTCCATGTCGGTGGCGTTCAGCTTGACCGCGCCGTCACCGGCTTCGATCTTGACGTTGGAGAGAATCGGAATGGTGTTGCGGCGCTCGACCACGCTCTGCACGTGTCCCAACGACTTCAGCAGATCGGCCCGTTCAATGGTCAGTTTCATGATGAAATATCAATAGCTTATTACTGTTATAATCTCATTCCCCAGAGGCGGAGCGCACCTTTCCAGGTACGCAAACGAGGGCACTGAACGGCCCCCGCGAGGTGCCGTTCATTATAGCAGAACCCCTTGCCTGCCAAAGCATTTTCCTTGGTTTTCCGCGCCTTTCCGGCATCGCCGGAAAGGATCGGCGGCGCAGCCCGCGATCAACCCTCGAGCATGCGGCGCAGCAGTTCCACGTCCTCGTTGAAGGTGGTGTCGTGCTCGCGCAGTTCCTCCACCTTGCGCACCGCGTGCATCACCGTGGTGTGGTCGCGGCCGCCGAACTTGCGGCCGATCTCCGGCAGCGAGCGCGACGTCAACTGCTTCGCCAGGTACATGGCGACCTGGCGCGGCCGGGCCACCGAGCGTGCCCGGCGGGCCGAATGCATGTCGGAGATGCGCACATTGAAGTGCGACGCCACCTGCTTCTGGATTTCCTCGATGGTGACGCGGCGGTCGTTGGCGCGCA
>JAYPEK010000095.1:0-5970 GCA_038125725.1 Rhodospirillaceae bacterium | reverse complement strand
GCGCCGATGCCGATGCCCTCTGCCGTCTGGCGGTTGTTGTTGTGACCGATGACGCCGCCCACGACGCCGCCCAAAACGGCGCCGCCGAGTTGATTGTCGGAAAACAGCTGGGCCTTGGCCCCGCCGGCCAACAGCAACATCAGGGAAAACAGCGCGACTCGTTTCATGGCAATCACATGAATGGGACGTCCCCAGCCCGTCCGTATTCACGGCGCGGCAAGATTGCCTCATGATCGACCGAATGCAAGTGGAACGGGACGGGATCGAATCCGTGGTGAAACACCGCAGCTGGAGCGCGGCTGTGTCGGAGACCAGCCGCAGCAACGCCGATCGCGAACGGCGTCGAGGGTTTTGCTCCACGCGACCCTGTCTCCCGAACCGCTGCGGCTGATCCCGAGGACGGGACACAGCCGCGCCCCGTAAGGTCTCTATCACTGCAGATCGCGGCGTTTCATGTTCCCGCGTGACTTTCAGTTTCATTCCCCCCACATTTTCCCCGCTTATGGCTGGCAGAAAGAAACAGAAACCCGTCTCCCGCAGCGGCCGTTTTGCGGAAGGTCCGGGCCGCGATGTCGAACAGTTCAGTGAATCCATCTCCTTCGACTGGCGGCTCTGGCGGCACGACATCGCCGGCTCGATCGCGCACGCGACGATGCTCCAATCCATCGGCGTCCTGTCGAAAAAGGAATTGAACGACATCAAGCGCGGGTTGAAGGAGATCGGCGGCGAGATCGAGGCCGGGAGGTTCAAGTGGAAACCCGAGCTCGAGGATGTCCACATGAACATCGAGGCCGAACTGACCCGCCGCGTGCCTGCCGGAGCCAGGCTGCATACCTCGCGTTCGCGCAATGATCAGGTCGCCCTCGACATGCGGCTCTGGCTGCGGGACGAGATCCTGGACCTGATCGGCGAAATTCACGCCCTGCAGGAGTCGTTGGTCGGGCTCGGCGCGGCCAACAAGGACGTCGTCATTCCGGGTTACACCCATCTTCAACGCGCCCAGCCCGTTCCCATCGCGCACCACCTGCTCGCCTATGCCGAGATGTTCGAACGGGACCAGCGCCGCCTCGTCGATTGCCTCGACCGGGTCAATGTCTGCCCCCTGGGCAATTGCGCGCTCGCCGGCTCCACCCTGCCGTTGAATCGCGAACTCGTCGCCGAAATGCTCGGTTTCGTGGACGCCAGGGGCAGGGCCCGACTGACGCAGAATTCCATGGATGGAATCAGCGATCGTGATTTCGCGGTGGAATTCTGCTCCGCCGCCGCCCTGATCGCCGTGCATTTGTCGCGTCTGGCGGAGGACTGGATCCTCTGGGCCAGCGCCGAGTTCGATTTCATCCGTATCTCCGACGCCTACACCACCGGCTCCTCCCTGATGCCCCAGAAGAAAAATCCGGACATCGCTGAGCTGGCCCGCGGCAAGACGGGACGGGTCGTCGGCAACCTCATGTCGCTGCTCACCCTCCTCAAGGGGCTGCCCATGACCTACAACCGCGACCTGCAGGAGGACAAGGAGCGGCTGTTCGACTCGGTCGACACCGTGCGCGCGACCGTCCGCCTGACCGCGGCGATGGTCGGCGCAACCGCCATCAATGCCGACGCCTGCCTCGCCGCCGCCGGCGACCCCACATTGCTGGCCACCGATCTGGCCGACTACCTCGTGCGCCGGGGCGTGGCCTTCCGCGAGGCGCATCACATCGTCGGCGCTGTCGTGGCCCTCGCGGAAAAGAGCGGCAAGGCCCTGAACGAGCTGACCGTCGAGGAAATGCAGGGCGTCGATTCACGCATCGGCGCCGACGCGCCGATGGTCTTCAATCTCGACACGGCCCTGAAGACCCGGACGTCGACCGGCATGCCGGGACACAAGCAGGTCGCCAAACAAATCAAACGCTGGCAGCGGGCGCTCTCCGGCGACTGAGTCCATGGCCGATCCCAACGCCGACCTGCTGACCGATCTGCTGCGCCGGGTCTCGCGGTCCTTCTATCTCACGCTCAAGGTCCTCCCCGCCTGCGTCCGCTCCCAGATCGGCCTCGCCTACCTCCTCGCCCGCGCCACCGACACCGTGGCCGATACCGGAATCATCGGTGTCGATCGCCGTCTGGATGCCCTGTCCCGGCTGCGCGACCGCATCCTCGGCGAATCCGACCGCCCGTTGGATTTCGGAGACCTGGCCGAAGAGCAGGGCGATCCCTCCGAACGCGAACTCCTGACCCGCATCGAAGACGGCCTGAAACTGCTCGACCACTGCGATCCCGACGACCGAACGCTCATTCGCGAGGTCCTGAAGACCATCGTCAGCGGACAGGAACTGGACCTGAAACGCTTCGACGTCCCGCGCGCCGCCGCTGACGCGCCCCGGGTCCTGTCGCTGCAATCTGACGACGATCTGGACGACTACACCTACCGCGTCGCCGGATGCGTCGGCGAGTTCTGGACCAGGATCTGTCGGGCCAGGGCCTTTCCCAGGGCGCGTCTGGATGAGGAGGCGTTGCTGGCGGACGGAATCCGCTTTGGCAAGGGGCTGCAGTTGATCAACATCCTCCGCGATCTCCGCGGCGATCTCGAGCAGGGACGCTGCTACCTGCCCGCGGACGGGTTGGCGAAACTCGGCCTGAATCCCGCGGACCTCCTCGACCCCGCCTCCGAGCCCAAAATGCGCCCGCTCTACGACGCCTGGCTCTCCCGCGCGGAAGAGCATCTCGCAGCCGGTTGGAACTACACGCTCTCCCTCCCCTGGACGCAGCCCCGGATCCGTCTCGCCTGCGCCTGGCCCATCCTGATCGGCGGCCGGACCCTGACCCGCTTGAGGGGCGCCTCAATTCTGGAATCCGTCCAAAAATTGAAAATCAACCGCTCGGAAGTGAAGCGAATGATGCTCTGGTCGGTCCTGCTTTATCCCTTGCCATTCTTGTGGGGCCGCCTTTATGCTCCGCAATCCAGTCAAAATCAGTAAAAACGGCTCACATTCAGCCGCTTGCGATGGGCTCTCTCTCCCCGAACAATCAACTCATACGTGCAGTCATGAAATCGTATTTCCTCATCCTCGCCCTCAGTCTGAGCCTGTGGTTTGGGTCGCTGGAGACCGCCAAGGCGCAAAGCAATCCGTCCGGCGGCCAGGAAGGCTCCGAGAAGCAGTTGACGGACCGGCAGAAACGGCGGCTCGAACGCGAGCGAAAGAAGGAGGCCGAACGTCGGGCGCGCGAGTATCAGAAGGAGCTGGAACGCCGCCGCGAGGAGGCCGAAGCCAAGGCCAAGGCCGAAGCCCGCGCCCAACGCGACGCCGAAGAGAAAGCCCGCAAGGCGGCCGAAGCCAAGGCCAAGGCCGACGCCAAGGCCCGGCGCGACGCCGAGGAGAAGGCCCGCCGCGAGGCGGAAGCGCAGACCAAGGCCGCCAAGGAGGCCGAAAAGGCCCGCATGGCCGAACTTGAGAAACAGAAGCGCGCCGCCGCCAAGGCCGAGGAGGAGCGCCTGCGGCAGTTGAAGGCCGAGGCCGACGCCGCCCGCGCCGCCGCCGCCGAATTGAAGGCCGCCACGGCGGCCGCCGAGCGCGAGGCCGAACGCGCCAAGGCCAAGGAAGAGGCCGATGCCAAGGCCGCCGAGAAGAAGAAGGCCCGCGAGGAGGAAAAGGCCAAGCGCGAGGAGGAAAAGGCCGCCAAAGCCAAGGCCGAGGCCGAACGCAAACTTGAGGAGAAGAAGCGCAAGGAGGAGCTCGCCGCCCAACGCGCCAAGGAAGAGGAGGAGCGTCGCAAGCAGAAGGAGGCCGAAGAGGCCGCCAAGGCATCCGCCAGCGCTTCCGCCGCATCCGTCGCCGCCCCGGCGCCCGGACGCTCCGCCACCGCGGGTCGCGTCGGCAATGTCTCCATGTCCCAGGTCACCAACCTGGTCGAGGCCGAGGCCGCGGCCAAGAACCGGGCCCTGGCCGACCTTCGCCAGAAGGCCCTCCTCGACGCCGAAGCGCAGGCCAAGGAGAACAATCTCAAACTCATCCGCGGAGCCATCACCCCGACCGCCTCCATGATCGGTTACACCGATCTCGACTACGTCTCCCCCCAGGAATTGAAGCGCCGCCAGAAGGAGGAGGAAAAGCGCCTCAAGGCCGAGGAGGAGAAGCGGATCAAGGAACAGAAACTCCGCGAGAAGGAGGAAGCCCAGCGCCAGAAGGAGGAGGAGCGTCGCCGCAAGGCCGAGGAGGAGGCCCAGGAACGCCTGAAGCAGAAGCAGCTGGAAGATGAGCGCAAGGCCGCCAAGGAAGCCCAGGCAGCCGCTCTCGAAGCCCGCAAGGGCTCCGCCGCCACTACCGCCGCCAAGCCGAAGGATGATCCCGAGGCCGGCGGGAAACCCAACGCCGAGGAGATCAAGCGCCGCGAAGCCCGCGCCAAGGCCGACGCCGAGGCCAAGGCCCGCAAGGCGGAACTGGATCGCCAGCGCGCCGAGGAGCGCGCCCGAGCCAAGGCCGAGGCCGAACTGGCCGCCAAGGCCCGCCAGGCCGCGCGTGACAGCGAGGCCGCCGCCGAGGCCGCCCGCAAGTCCGCCGACGAACAGGCCAGGATGGCCGCCCGCGAGGCGGAGAAGGAACGCAAGCGACAGGAGGAGGAAGCGCGCGCCGCCGCCAAGGCCAAGGCCCGGGAGGACGAGGCCCGCGCCGCCGCCGAGGCCGCCAAGAAACTTGAGGACGATGCCCGTGAGCGCGCCATGGCGAAACCCGCGCCCGCCGAGGATCCGGACGCCAAGAGCCGCGCGGAACGTCGCGCCGCCGCCCGCGAAGAGGCCCGCCTGAAGAAGGAGGCCGAAGAAAAGGCCCGCGCCATCGCCCGCGCCCAGGCCGATCGCGAAAAGCGCGAAGCCGCCGAACGCAAGAAGCAGGAGGCCGCCGCCCGCGCCGCACAGGAGCAACAGGAAGCCGCCGCCAGGGCCGCGCAGGAAGAAATGCAGGCCGCCGCCAAGGGCGCCGCAGACAGCGCCCGCGAAGCCGCACGCCAGGCCAGGGCCGATTTTGAAGCCGCGGAGAAAGCCCGCGAGAAGGCCGCGAAGGAGGCCGCCTCGCTGCGCGAACGCCAGGAACGCGAAGCCGCCGAAGCGCGCCGCCGTGAAGAGGCGCGCCTGAAGAAGCTGGCCGACGAAAAGGCCAGGGCCGCCGCCCGCGAGGCCAGGGCCCGCGGCGAGGAGGATCCCGAGAAGCGCGCCAGGGAACTGGCCCGAATCCAGAAGGAGAAGGAAGAGGCCGCGCGCAAGCAGGCCGAAGCCGAAGCCAAGGCCGCCGCCGAACGTCAGCGCGAAGCCGAGCGTCAGGCCCGCGAAATGGCCCGGGCCAAGGAAGAGGCCGAGGAGAAAGCCCGCAAGGAAGCCGAGAAACAGGCCCGCGACGCCGAACGGGCCGCCAGGAAGAAGGCCGATGCCGAAGCCAAGGCCCGCCGCGACGCCGAACGCCGCGCCAAGGCCGAAGCCGAGCGAATGGCCGAGGAGGAGGAAGCCAAGGCCAAGGCCGCCAAGCCGAAGGAATCCGATGACATGGCCAAGGTCCGCCGCGACGCCGAGCGCCGCGCACGTGAACTGGAGCGCGCCCGCAAGGAGGCCGAAGAACGGCGCCAGAAGGAATTGAAGGACAAGGCCAGGGCCGAAGCCAAGGCCAAAGCCGAGGCTGAGAAACGCGCCGCCGAGGCTGCCGAGGCGAAACAGCGCGAGATGGAACGCGCCGCCGAGCGCGCCCAGGCCGCCGCCCGCGCCCAGGCCGAAGCCGCGCGCAACGCCGCCCAGGCCGCGCGTATGGACGTCAAGGACGCCGCCGACGCCGCCAAGGCCGCCGAAGCCAGGCGCGCCCGGGAAGAGGCCGCCCGCAAGCGCGAGATGGAGCGCGAAGCCGAACGCCAGCGGAAGGCCGCAGAAAATGCCGCCCGCGAGAAGAAGGAGGCCGAAGAGAAGGCCGCACGCGAGGCCGCCAAGGCCAGGGAAGCCGAGGAAAAGGCCGCCGC
>JAYPEK010000094.1:0-6777 GCA_038125725.1 Rhodospirillaceae bacterium | reverse complement strand
GCAACATCGAGGGCCGCGTCATTCTCTATGCCGACAAGATGACCGACAGCCTGGATTACGCCATCTCGGAGACCAACCGCCGGCGCGAAAAACAGCAGGCCTACAACGAGGAACACGGGATCACGCCGGCCAGTGTCAAGAAGGGCATCTCGGATGCCCTGGAGAGCGTCTACGAGCAGGATTACGTGACGGTGGACACCGGCGTCGCCGGCGAGGTCGAACTGGTCGGCCACAATATCCAGGCGGTGATCGAGGACCTGAACACGCGAATGAAGGCCGCCGCCGCCGATCTCGAGTTCGAGGAAGCGGCCAGGCTGCGCGACGAAATCCGCCGCCTGGAAGCCACCGAACTGGGTCTCACCAAGCCCGGCGTCTCCAAACGCGCGCGCTGGGAACCCAAGGGCAAGCAGAAGAAAAAACGCCGGGGACGGTAGGTCACCGCCCCCGATCACCGTCAGCCCGGCTGGTGCTCGTCGTCCAGGTATTCCGCCAGCAGTTCCGTGAGGCCGATGACCGGCAGGTCCATCTCGTACTCGTCGATGGCCTCTTCCAGCACGTTGCGGCAGTTGGCGCAGGACGTGACCATGCCGTCCAGGGGGCCGAGATCGTCGAGCTGCTTCTTCTTGACCGAGAAGGCCTTGATGCGCTGTTCCTCGGCGCGCGGGATCGAGCTCACGCCGCCGCCGCCGCCGCAACAGACGTTGGCGATGCCGGCGTTCTCCATCTCGACGAAGTTCGACGAAACGACACCCAGGATGCTGCGCGGCCGTTTTTCCAGCCCGCCCCGGCGGATCAACTGGCAGGGATCGTGGTAGGTGAGGCGGCGCGTGTCCTTGCCCTTGGTCGGCAGCTTGCCTTCCGCTACCAGGTTGTCCATCAGCTCCAGGATATGAATGATCTCGAAGTTGTAGGCGCGCCCGATGAGGTTCGGGCCCTCCCACTTGATGGCCGAGTAGGCGTGGCCGCATTCCGGGCTGACGACGTATTTGACGCCCAGTTCCTCGGCCGCGTCGACGACGCGCTGCACCAGTTGCGAAGCGATCTCCTTGGAGCCCATCTGGATACCGATGTTGGTGCCCTCATAGGCCTTGGTGGAGATGGTCCAGGTGATGCCGGCTTTCTTGAACAGCCGCGCCAGCGCGCCGATCACTTCGTAGAAGTTGAGCACTTCCATGGCCGATAGGATAATCATGTAGTCGACGCCCGGCTTATCGAGTTCGATCGGAATACCGACCTCTTCCGACTGCTCGGCGACGATCTTTTTCAGGGTTTCCGGCTTGATGCCCAAGGGGCTGCCGATATTGATGTGGCGGTCGGCGGCGCCGAGCATGCTTTCGGGCACCAGGCCGGCGGCGACCATGCCTTCGCGTTCCTTGCGGATGGCGCCGGCGATGTCGATGCCCATCGGGCAAGCCATGGTGCAGCGCCCGCACATGGTGCAGGTGTCGTAGATCAGCTCCGACCACTCTTCCAGTTCTTCGTAGGTGATCTCCTTCGGTGCCAGGCCGAGCGCGCGGGTGATCGACGACAGCGGCGCCTTATGGCGCTTGTAGGCCTTGCGCATGGGCTCCAGCTTGTAGATCGGCGTGTAGCGGCCGTCCTCGCCGTTGGCCTCGTAGAAGTGGCAGGCCTGGGCACAGTTGCCGCAATGCACGCAAGCCTCGAAGTAGCTGGCGATGGTCGAATCGATATGGCCGAGGAAGGTCTCGACGGCCTTTTGGGTGCTTTCGACATTGCTCATGGCGCGACTCCTCGGCGGCCGAAGATCATCCCTGTATAGCCGCGGCTGAAGACGAAGGTGAAGGCATGCATGAGACGGCTGAACGGGAAGTAGATCAGCCAGACCTCGACGCTCAGCATGTGCAGCGCGCGGAGCGACGGATTGGCCTCTTGCAGGGCAAGGCAGCCGGTCAGCATGGCGATGAAGGTGAGCCAGGATCCGAGATGGTCATCCCAGTCCGAGATCTGGCGCATGGATGGTTCGGTGATGCGCCGGAACCACAGCATGATCAGCCCGGCGAAGGATATTTCCGCGGCGACGATGAAGCCCCAACGCGGCAGCGGTTCCCAGCCGACGGGCAGGATGTTGGCCTCAATGAAGGCGATGTGCGGCGCCGCGAACAGCAACAGCGCGAACAGCCCCAGATGGAACATGTAGCCCGCCAGCACGTGCGCCCAGGTCTTCTTGCCCATGCCGCCATGCGGCACGAAATGCAAAAGCAAGACCTTCAAGGCGCCGGACGCGGCCGACGATCGGGGCACCGATAGATCCGGCTTGCGGCCGAAACGCAGGATGCCGATGATCCGCCACAGCGCACCCAACACGAACACGACCCAGGCCACCGTCCACAAGGGGCCTTCGGTGAATTCAAGAAACGTCATGGTCTGTCCCCCTTATTCCGCGGCTTCCGGCGCTTGCGAGCCTTTCTTGCTCAAAAGCTCCTCGGCCCACAGGTCGTGGTGTTCGCGCGCCCAATTGGCGTCGACCTCGCCCTTGGTCATGCCTTCCAGCGCACCCTCGACGCCGACGGTGCCGATGTAGATGTGCAGCATCGCCGGCGCGATCACCAGCAGTGCCGCAACGCCGTGGACGATGACCGCCAGGCGCAGCATGTCGGGGTCTTCGATCAGCATGGGGAAGATCATCGCAATGCCACTGGTCGACAGCGCCGTGCCGCAGACCATGGCGATCCAGAACCAGACCTTTTCGCCCATGTTGTACTTCCACGAGCTGGCGTGGCCCTTGAACAGGAAGCCGCCTTTCAGGGCCCACATCAGATCGACCAGTTTCGGCAGGTTGTCCTTGGCGTAAACCACCAGCATGAATGCGATGCCGGCGATGAACAGTGGCCCGAACAGGTTGTGGCCCTGCATCGAGGCGCTGGCGACGGCACCGAAAAAGGCCGGGCCGAATAGCGGTAGCAAAGTGTATTTGCCGAACACCAGGATCAACCCGCTGATGCCGAGCAGGATGAAGGTCGCGGCGACGAACCAATGGATCATGCGCTCCAGTTCCGAGAACCGGGGCAGGAATTGTCCGGAACGCCCGCCTTCGATCTCGACGCGGCCGCGCAGCAGGAAGAACAGGACCATCACCAGCAGCGTGACGCCGAGAAGATAGCCGCCGTAGCGCGACACGATGCCGTTGCGCACCGAGCGCCATTCCTCGCCGGTGGACTTGATCAGCACCGGCGTGCCGGTTTTTGTCCCACTCAACTGAAAGGCCTGGCCGCGCCGAATTTGGCGCCAGCTGTCCGAATCGCTCTGGCCACCGAGAACGCCGCCCGGGGGCGCGCCGGCGGTGACCGGTGCACGCACCGAGGACGATTTGTTCCCCGGCTGCTCGGCCGCGATCGCCGGCAAGGCCAGCGAAACCGCCAAAATTGTCACAAACAGGGCCGCCCAGATTCGGGCGAGAACAGGCTTAGGCTTCATCGGATGCATCTCCCACTTCACTTCGTTGCCACCCATGCATCCGTTTTTTTCAGCATACATTATCAGGCCAGAATATAACACAATCATAGGCTGCCGGTCGAAAACTTCGAAATCGGCAGTTTCCGGGCCCGTGCGGACGCGGCCCAGGTCTTTGCTTGAAAGGCCGATACGGAGGCGGTTACGATACCGTTACAAACTCACAATCATAACGGGGGCCGCCTTGGACATCCTTCGTATCATCATTGCCATCTTCATTCCGCCGTTGGCGGCCTTTCTGACCGTCGGGATCGCACTGCATTTCTGGCTCAACCTGATCCTGACGCTCTGATTCTTCGTGCCGGGCATGATCCATGCGCTCTGGCTGGTGCTGAAGAAAAACAGCTAACCGGCGGCCTTCTTCGACGCCAGGAACAGAAACCGGTTGACGCAGAAGAAGTAGGCGCGCTCCGCGCTCTTCGCCTTCATCTCGTCGATCCAACCAGTGGCCTCGTCTTCCGAGGCCAGGCCCTGGCGCTTGGCATGGTTGGCGATCACCCGGAGCATGCCGCTCGAATAGTTCTCGACGCCGAACTCGGTGTTGAGCAGCGACAGGCTGGTCACCGTGACGTCGGCGAAGCCCGCATCCTCCAGCATCGGTTTCAGCCGCACCGGCAGGTTGGGATTGACCTGCGCGGCGTCCCAGGCGGCGAACATGTGCCGGCTCAAGGCGTCGTCGTCGGCATGAACGATGGCGCCCCGCCAGTCGGTCTCGATCACCGCCAGCCGGCCGCCCGGTTTCAACACCCTGTTGAGCTCGCCGAGTGCCTTCATCGCATCCGGCACGAACAGTAGGACCTGAACGCAACTGGCGGCATCGAACTCGGCGTCTTGGAACGGCATGGCCTCCACGCCGGCTTCCGCCACCTCGGCCTGCGGCACCTCGGCGATTCGGCGTTCGGCCAGGTCGAGCATCTGGCGGCTGGTGTCGATGCCGACGGCGCGACCGGTGGGCCCCGACGGCGTCGGCCATCTCGTGCACCAGGAAGCCCGGCCCGCAGCCGACGTCGAGCATATGTGCGCCTGCCGCGGGGGCTAGGCGTGCCAGGGTCTCGGCCCGCTGCTGGGCGACGTCGGGGGTGCGGTAGCTGCGCTCCAGCGAGCGGGCGGCCTTTTCGTCGAATTGCACGCTCACGGCGGTCTCAGCCGCCGAGCTGGTCGGGGCTCATGCACCAGGCGATGGTCCAGCCGTCGCCGTTGCCGCCGCGCGCTAGACAGGCAAGCGTGCCGGGCAGGAAGTGCAGGACCGTGGTGTTTTCGGTGCCGGCCACCAGCCGGGATGCCAGTTTGCCGACCAGCGGCAGGTGGCTGACCATCATGATATCGTCGGTCAGACCATCGATGGCGGCGACGATGGGGTCGGTGGGGTCGTTCGGCTTCAGGCCGAGCGCGCTTTCCTCGACGATGCGTCCGCGTCCGATGGCCTCGGAATAGATCAGCGCCGTTTGCGCCGCGCGGACCTTGCCGGAATGGACCACCGTCTTGATCGCCGGGCGGGTGCGGGCCAGGAACGAGGCCATGCGCTGTATGTCGCGCCGGCCATTTTCGCTCAGCGGGCAGTTTGGATCCTCGTCCTTGGGAACGGCGAGGCCGTGGCGTGCGATATAGAGATGCATGGCGAAAGAATAGCAATTCACCTGCCGGGTGCAAATTCCGGATGATCCTGGCGGTCCAACCGATAGCGGCCGAAGCCCGGAATACCTCGATGGTTCTCCTCCACCTTGACCATGCCGAGGCGCAGCAGCGCTTTCACCGAATGCACGTTCGCATCCATGGCGATGGCATGGATTCGCGCCATACCGAGCCGCCCGAAGGCCTCCTCGACCGTCGCCCGTGCCGCCTCGCCGGTGAGGCCCCGGCCCCACCATTCGCGCGCCAGCATGTAGCGGATGGTGTACCCGCCGGCGTCCTTGCGCATCCACAGCCCGCATTCGCCAATGGCCTCGCCGGTTTCGCGCGCCGTCACGGCGCGCATGCCGAATCCGCCCTGCCGGAAGGCATCGCGGTAACCGTCGAACAACTCGCGCGCTTCCGTGCGGCCCAGCGCGCCACGGTGCATCTTGGCGGTCATTTCGATATCGCCGTGCAGGCGTTCGAACCAGTCGAAATCGCTGTCTTCGAAGGGCCGCAGGATCAGGTTCTCGGTTTCCAGGTTGGTCATGACGAAATTCCAGTCGAAAAAAAACGCGGTGCTGAAGGGCACCGCGTTCAAAAACCTCAATTGAGAAAAGGCTAGGACGAAGCGGCGGCCACCATGGCTTCCGCGATACGTCGCTCGGCGTCGTCGTCGGATTCGTTGGCGGCCTTCAGCCGCTCTTCGGCGTCGGCCTTGCTGATTTCGCCGACCGGCATGGCTTCCTCAGCCAGCACCGTGCAGCGCTGCTCGGAAATCTCGCAGAAACCGCCGGCGACGAAAATCCGCTCGCCGACCTTGCCGCCTTCGTGGATGTCGATGACACCCGGGCGCACCTCGGCGATCAACGGCGAGTGGCCCGGCAGCACGCCGAGGTCGCCCTCGGCGCCGGGAACGACGACCATCTCGACCGGCTGGGAAGAGACCAGCTTCTGCGGCGAGACCAGTTCGAATTCGACCGTATCGGCCATGGGATGCTCCTACAGACGTCCTTAAGCGGCTTCGGCGGCCAGGCGTTTGGCCTTCTCGAGCACTTCGTCGATGGTGCCGACCATGTAGAAGGCGGCTTCCGGAATGTGGTCGTATTCGCCTTCGACGATGCCCTTGAAGCCCTTGATGGTGTCTTCCAGGTTGACGAAGACGCCCGGCGAACCGGTGAACACTTCCGCCACGTGGAACGGCTGCGACAGGAAGCGCTGGATCTTGCGGGCGCGCGCCACGGTCAGTTTGTCTTCTTCCGACAGTTCGTCCATGCCCAGGATGGCGATGATGTCCTGCAGCGACTTGTAGGTCTGCAGGGTCTGCTGCACCCGGGTGGCGACGCCGTAGTGCTCGTCGCCCAAGACACGCGGATCGAGGATACGCGAGGTCGAGTCGAGCGGATCCACCGCCGGGTAGATGCCCAGTTCCGCGATCTGGCGCGAAAGCACCGTGGTCGCGTCCAAGTGGGCGAACGAAGTCGCCGGCGCCGGGTCGGTCAAGTCATCGGCCGGCACGTAAATGGCCTGCACCGAGGTGATCGAACCCTTGGTGGTCGACGTAATGCGTTCCTGCATGGCGCCCATGTCGGTGGCCAGCGTCGGCTGGTAGCCCACCGCCGACGGGATGCGGCCCAACAGCGCCGACACTTCCGAGCCGGCCTGGGTGAAGCGGAAGATGTTGTCGACGAAGAA
>JAYPEK010000093.1:263-7502 GCA_038125725.1 Rhodospirillaceae bacterium | reverse complement strand
GATCCTCCGTTAGAATACAGGCTCAGGCGTCCCAAATGTTTTGATGACGGACACTGACGGAGGGATCGCTGTTCGGAGAAATGGCGCTGCTGGACGGCGCGCCCAGATCCGCCAACATCGTCGCGTCGACGTGCGCCATCTGCCTGACCATCACGCGTTCGCAGTTCGAGGCGCTGGAGTCCCAGCATCCGGACCTGGTCCTGGTGCTGATGAAGAACCTGAACCGGCAGTTCGCCGACCGGCTCAGGATCGCCAATACGATGATCTCAGAATTGGAGCAGTAGGCCGGGCCCGAAAACGCGGCCTGGCTCGGCGTCAGGCGACTTCCGGTTCCGGCGCGGCGTCGTCTTCCTTGGCCGCCTTGGTGCGCCGGCGGCGGCGCGGCGCGGGTGCCGTCGGCACCGCGGCGGGCAGCACCGATTCGTCGATCTTGCCGACCGCGTCATCGCTGTCGCTGTCGTTGTCGCCGTCATCCTCGGAAGCCTCGGGAGCCGGCTTCGGCGCCGTGCTCACGACTTCCGCCTCGGTGCCGCTGTCCTCGTCCTCGTCATCGATGTCGGAATCGTCGTAACCCGGTTGCGGCCCCATGCCGTCGACCTTGCTGCCGCCGTTTCCGGACTGCGCGCCATCGCGGCGCGACTGGGCATTATTGGAATTGCTGAGCGCACCGTCGGCGTTGGCAATTCGGTAATAGTGTTCGGCGAACTGGAAATAGGATTCGGATTTGATGCGATCGCCGGCCGAAGCCGCGTCGCGCGCCAATGCCAGGTACTTCTCCAGCACCTGCTGGGCCGTGCCGCGGACCTTTACCTCGGGGCCGTTGCTTTCGTAATTATTGCGCCCGCCGCCTTGGCGTTTACCCCCGCCCCGGTTGCGCGACCGTCGATTGCCAGCGTTATGTTTCATCATTCCTTGCCGTCGTTATTTTGGCTGTTAAACCACCGGAACCGGCTTGGTCCGGTTTCCCCCATTGGCAGCCGATTCCATAGGTGCAATTGCCGAACCATCTAGGTCTGGATACTTCCGGCGTGGCTGTGGAAATGGCTCCGGGTCCAACCCCGTCTCCGGGGGACCCCGGCGATCTCCCGGATCGCCGACGGGATCACGTTAGACGGATCTCCCGGTCTTTCCAACCCTTTTTTGTGTTTTTTCATGCCTCTGGCGCATGGCCGCAAATGCAGCGCGCGCGTCCCGCTCCGTCGGCCTCGACGCCCACCCCGGACAACCCAGCCTGGCGCGCCAATTCGGCGGCAGCGGCCCCTTGGCGCTCGCCGATCTCGCCGCAGAACAGCCCACCCGGCGCCAGCCAGTCCAAGAGCCCAGCCAGAATTTCGCGGTAGTCGTCGAGCCCGTCGGCGCCGGCCCGAAGCGCCGTTTCCGGCTCAAAGCCCAGGATCTCCGGCTCAAGGGTCACCATTTCCGCATCGCTCACATAGGGCGGGTTGGCGATCACGATATCAAACGGCGCCGCGCCCGAAAGCGGCGCGAACCAGTTTCCCAGCAAAAAGCGCACGCGTTCCCCAAGGCCCAGCGCCTGTCCGTTCTCCCGCGCAACAGTCAATGCGTCCGCGCTTCGATCGATACCAACGCCACGGGCGTTCGGCAGCTCGTGCGAGAGCGCCAGCAACAGACAACCCGACCCGGTGCCGAGATCGAGCAGCCGAAGCGCCGCTTGCCGGTTCTGGATACGATCCAGCACCGTTTCCACCAGGGTTTCGCTATCCGGGCGCGGGATCAGGGTCGCCGGGGTCACTTTGAAGGAAAGACTCCAGAACTCCTTTTCGCCGGTGATATAGGCGAGCGGCTCGCGCGCCGCGCGGCGCGATATCAACGCCTCGATACGCCGCGCTTCCTCCGGCGACGGAATCGCTTCCGGATGGCCGATCAGCCAGCCCGGATCGCGCCCCAGGCCGTATGCCACCAACAGCCGCGCATCCAGGCGCGGCGTGTCGATGCCGGCATCGGTGAAGGTCTTGGCCGCCGCATCGACCAGGAAGCCCACGCTGCCCGCGGGATGGCGGCTCATGCCATCTCGGCCAGTTGGCGGGCCTGGTCCTCGGACAGTAGTGCGTCGATGAAATCGTCCAACTCGCCGTCCAGGACCTTTTCCAACTGGTGCAGGGTCAGATTGATGCGATGGTCGGTGACGCGCCGTTCCGGGAAGTTGTAGGTGCGGATGCGCTCCGAGCGGTCGCCGGAGCCGACCTGGCTCTTGCGCGCCTGGGCGCGTTCGGCATCAAGCATTTCCCGCTCGCGCTCATACAGGCGCGAACGCAGCACCCGCATGGCCTTGGCCTTGTTCTTGTGCTGTGATTTCTCGTCCTGCTGGGAAACGACGATGCCGCTCGGCAGGTGGGTGATGCGCACCGCCGAATCGGTGGTGTTGACCGACTGGCCGCCCGGACCGGACGCCCGGAACACGTCGATGCGCAGGTCTTTCTCGTCGATTTGGACATCCACTTCCTCGGCTTCCGGCATCACTGCCACGGTCGCCGCCGACGTATGAATGCGCCCGCCCGATTCCGTCACCGGCACGCGCTGCACCCGGTGCACGCCGGATTCGAACTTGAGCCGCTGGAACACGTCGGTGCCGGAAACCGACGCAATGGCTTCTTTGTAACCGCCGATGCCGGTTTCCGAGACGCTCATCACCTCGAATTTCCATTTCCGGGTTTCTGCGTAGCGCTGGTACATGCGGAACAAATCGGCGGCGAACAGGCCGGCCTCGTCGCCGCCGGTGCCGGCGCGCACCTCCAGGATGGCGTTCTTGGAATCGGCCTCGTCCTTCGGCAGCAGCATGAGTTGCACTTGGCGCGCCAGTTCCGGCAGTCGCGCCTGCAGGGTCCGCTGCTCTTCCTCCGCCATGGCGCGCATTTCGGCGTCGTCCTCGTCGGCCAGCATGGCGTCCAGGTCGTCCAGTTCCGTCTGCGCCGCGCGCAGCGCATTGATGGTCTCCACCACCGGCGTCAGTTCCGCATATTCCTTCGACATGCGCGTGAACGCATCGGCCGCCGGCAGCGGATCGGTCGACATCAGCGCCTGCAGTTCGTCATATCGGTTGAGCACCCGTTCCAGGTTCTGGTCAAAGCTCACTGGGGTCGTCCTTTTCGTCATCAACGGTTTGCAGCGTGAACAGACGCCGTAGCGCCTGCTCCAACTGAATGAGATCGGTGCCGCCGCTTTCCGCCGCCTGTTTCAGCGCCAACGTGGGGTCGTGCAATAGCCGCCCGAGCAACAGCCGGGTCGCCTTTTCGGCGTCGCCGCCGGCCTCGGCCAATGCCTGCTCACGCAATTCCTCGGCCCAGGCGCGGAACTGGGTGACGGCCGGCACCGCCGCACGCTGGGCGCGTGATGCCATGAAGGCGGCGACGGCGTCGGCGACGATGCGCTGGCCGGCCTCGGCCTCGGCCTGGCGTTTCGCCTGGCTTTCCGTCGCCAGCCGTTCCAGATCCTGGATATCGTAGAGGAACGCATCGTCGATGCGGTTGACCGCCGGATCGACATCGCCCGGCACCGCCAAGTCGACGATGAACATCGGCCACCAGCGGCGCTTCCTGAGCGCCGCATGCACCATGTCGGCGGCCAGCACGGGTTCGCGCCGGCCGAGCGCGGCGAGCACGATATCCGCTTCCGCCATCTGTTCCGCCAGCGCCTCGAACGGCGCGCTGTGACATTCGAGCGCGCGCGCCAAGGGCTCGGCCCGGGCGGCGGCGGGATGGGTGACGGAAAGATAGCCCAGTCCGGCTGCAAGCAAATGCTCGCCCACCAGTTGCCCCATCTCGCCGGCGCCGATCAGCACCGCGCGGCGTTCCGACAAATCGCCGTGCAAATCGCCCGCCACCTGCACCGCCACGGCGGCGATGGAAACCGGCCCCTCGCCGACGGCGGTCTCGGTCCGGACCTCCTTGGCGGCGTTGAAGGCGGCCTGCAACAACGCATCGAGTTCGGCGCCCACCATGTCCGCGTCCCGCGCCAGCCGGTGCGCGGCCTTGACCTGGCCCAGCACCTGCGGCTCGCCGATCACCAGGCTGTCCAGGGATGCGGCGACGCGAAACACATGGTCGACCGCGTCGGCGTCACTGAAGGTGTAGCTCTGGGCACGCAACTCTTCCAGCGGCACGTCGCCGTGATCGGCAAGGCGCTGGAGGATGCGTTCCGCCGCGTCGGCGGTATCGGAGGCCGCCTGCACCTCGACCCGGTCGCAGGTGGAAAGCACCAGCGCTTCCTCGATGCCGGCGGCGCGCAATGCAGCCAGCATGGCCGGCACGTCCGCGTCCTCCACGAACAAGCGGTCACGCAGCCCAAGCGAACTTGTGCGATGGTTGGCGCCGACCACGAGCGGCCGGCGGCGGGTGCCGGCGGTTTCGCTCATATGCGCTCGCTAACGGTATTGGGCGAGGTGCTCGGCGAGGGAAGCGATCGGCGCTTCCGTCTGTTCGCCCGTCTCCATGTCCCGGATGGTGGCCACGCCCTTGGCCAATTCGTCGTCGCCGAGCAACAGCGCGGCCCGCGCGTTCGCCTTGTTGGCGCGCGCCAGCCGGCGTTTCATATTGCCGGAATAACCCATTTCAACCATGTAGCCGGCGCGGCGAAGGCTTTGGGCGATGACCAGCGCCTCGGCTTGCGCGGCATCTCCCAGCGGCACCAGCGCCACCGGGCGGCGGCGTTCGCGCCCGGCACCGGCCATCATCGCCAGCCGTTCGACACCGCCGGCCCAGCCGATGCCCGGCGTCGGGCGGCCGCCCAACTGCTCGATCAGGCCGTCGTAGCGTCCGCCGGCGATCACCGCGCCCTGGGCCCCCAAGGTCTCGGTGACGAACTCGAAGGCGGTGTGGGTATAGTAGTCGAGACCGCGCACCAGGCCGGGATCGATAGTGAAATCGATGCCGAGCCGCGTCAGCCCGTCGAGCACCTCATCGAAGAACGCCTTGGACGTATCGTTCAGGTGGTCGCGCAAAAGCGGCGCATCGGCAACGATTTCCTGATCGCGTTCGGACTTCGAATCGAAGATGCGCATGGGGTTGCGGTAGAGCCGTTCCTGGCTTTCCTCGGACAGCTCCGCCTTATGCGGCTCCAGGTGCTGGATCAGGATATCGCGGTACTGGGCGCGGCATTCCGGGTCGCCCAGCGTGTTGAGCAGAAGCTTGCAGTCCTTGGCGACGCCGAGCGCTTCCAGGATATGCTGGCCGACGGCCAGGACCTCGATATCCGCCTGCGGTCCCTCGACGCCGATGATCTCCACATCGATCTGGTGGAACTGGCGCTGGCGGCCCTTCTGCGGCCGTTCGTAGCGAAACAGCGGCCCGCGCGCGAACACCTTGAACGGTGCGTGATCATAGAGCGCGTTGGAAGCGAAGGCGCGGCAGATGCCGGCAGTGAACTCGGGTCGCAGCGTCATCTCTTCCTCGCCGGAGCGGTCCGGGAAGGTGTACATCTCCTTGGTGACCACGTCGGAGGTCTCACCCATGGTGCGCGCGAACACCGGCGTGAACTCGAACACCGGCGGCGTCATCTCGTCGAAGCCGTAGCGCTCGGCAACCTCCTGGGCCGTGTCGGTGACCCATTTGTGCTGGCGGAAGTCGTCGGGCAACAGGTCGTGGGTGCCGCGGACCGGCTGGAACGTGCTCATGAATGGGCCTTTCTATTCCGCCGCGTGGGAACTGTCGGCACTGCCGTAACGCTTGGCGACATAGTCCTCGACGATCTTCTGGAATTCCTCGGCGATGCCGGCGCCGCGCAGCGTCAGGCGCTTCTCGCCGTCGATGAACACCGGCGCGGCCGGTTGCTCGCCGGTGCCGGGCAGGCTGATGCCAATGTCGGCGTGCTTGCTCTCGCCGGGGCCGTTGACGATGCAGCCCATGACCGCGACGTTCATGTCCTCGACGCCGGGATAGCGCTCCCGCCAGCCGGGCATTTCGGCGCGGATGAAGCTCTGGATGCGGTCGGCCAGTTCCTGGAACACGGTGGACGTGGTGCGCCCGCAGCCGGGACAGGCGGTGACCAGCGGCACGAAGGCGCGAAGCCCCATGGTCTGCAGCAGTTCCTGCGCGACGATCACCTCGCGGGTGCGGTCGCCGCCGGGTTCCGGCGTCAGCGACACGCGGATGGTGTCGCCGATGCCTTCCTGCAACAGGACCCCCATGCCCGCCACCGATGCGACGATGCCCTTGGAGCCCATGCCGGCCTCGGTGAGGCCAAGGTGCAGGGCATAGTCGCCGCGCGCCGCCAGGCCCCGGTAGACGGCAATCAATGCCTGCACGTCGCTGACTTTCGCCGACAGCACGATCTTGTCGCGGCCCATGCCCAGTTCCTCGGCCCGCTCGGCGCTACCGACGGCGGACTGGATGAGGGCGTCGCGCGTCACCTCGGCGGCGTCGCGGGATTCGGCCAGCTTGGCATTGGCGTCCATCATCTCGATCGCCAGGTCCTGGTCGAGGCTGCCCCAGTTGACGCCGATGCGCACGGGTTTGTCGTGCTTCAGCGCCACCTCGACCATGGTCGAGAACTGGCTGTCGCGCTTGGCGCGGTGGCCGACGTTGCCGGGGTTGATGCGGTACTTCGCCAGCGCCTCGGCACAGGCCGGATGGTCGGTCAGCAGCTTGTGGCCGATGTAATGGAAATCGCCGACCAGCGGCACGTTGACGCCCATCTTGTCGAGCGCGTCGCGGATATGCGGCACCGCCGCCGCCGCTTCGGCGCGGTCGACGGTGATGCGTACCAGTTCCGAGCCGGCACGGGCGAGATCGGCGACCTGCTTGGCGGTGGCGTCGGCGTCGGCGGTATCGGTGTTGGTCATCGACTGCACGACGATCGGCGCGCCACCGCCGATGGTGACGTGTCCGACCTTGACGCCGACGCTGGTCCTGCGTTGCAGGGGCCCTGCCGTGTTGCTCATGACCGCACGCGCCCCCTTATTGCGCCGCCTTGCCGGACTTTAGGAGATCCGGATCGAGCTGTACGCCACGAAGCACCGCGCCGCCGGCACCGATCGCCGGCACCACGGCGCCATCGACCAGGATTTCCAGCGCGCCTGCGTTACCGGTGTGCAGGCTGAGGCCTGTCTTATCCGGCACCGCGTAGCGTTCGCCAGCCTTGAGCAGGCGCGAAACCAGCATGGTGTTGGAGAAATCGTCACGCACCTCGATCCAACTGTTGGCGGTGGCGTGCACGATGATGCGCGTTACCGGCTCTTCCGCCGCAGGTGCCGGTTGCGGCGCTTCGGTGCTGGCGGTCTCGGCC
>JAYPEK010000093.1:0-253 GCA_038125725.1 Rhodospirillaceae bacterium | reverse complement strand
TCATTGCGTCGCCGTGCCGGCCTTGAGCAGTTCTGGCACCAAATGCACGCCGCGCCGGACCGCGCCGTTGGCGCCGATCGCCGGCACCACGGTGCCGTCGACGGTGATCTCGAGCGCGCCGGCATTGCCGGTGATCAGGCTGAGCCCGATCTTGTCGGGCACGGCATAGCTCTCGCCGGCGCGCAGCATGCGCGAAACCAGCGTGGTGTTGGAGAAGTCGTCGTGTACCTCGATCCAACTGTTGGCCTTGGCC
>JAYPEK010000092.1:0-7600 GCA_038125725.1 Rhodospirillaceae bacterium | reverse complement strand
GGCTCACCTCTAAGTTGTCTTGTCGGGGCCGCTCGATGCCGGCGGTGCCGGCGGTGGTGGCGGCGGCTGCACGGCGGCGACATCGGAAAGCGCCGGCACGCGTTCGGTTTTCGGCTGCGCCGGCACGGGATTGGGCTTGGGCGCCGCGGACTTCGGCGGTAGGTCCAGGGTGACGGCTGGCGCCGGCGCCTCGGTGGTGGCGGTCGGCACCGGCAGCGGTGCTTCGGCGCGCGGCAGCAATCGTTCGACGGGCTGGCCCTCCGAGGTCTCGCCGGAAAGCCGGTTGTAGACCAGCTTGTCGCGGTTCGGCACCTGCAGACCGCCGGGGTTTTCCGGGCGCACCTTCACGGGCCCGGTATCGGCACGCAGCAGAGGCACCTCGTCCTCGCTGCTGCCGGTCAGCATCATCAGCTTATCGCCATAGACGAACCAGGCGCCGGCACCGACGCCAATCAGCACCACCAGCGCGATGGTCCATTTGAGACCACGGCGGGACGGCCGCTTGACGGCCGTTTCCACCGGCTCGAATTCCAACGCGTCGGAAGCCGTGACCTTGATATCCGATCTGTCGCGCGACATCTGCGCGGGTCTCTCCATGAAGGGTGTGGTCGCGAATCGCACCTATTATACCATTTGCGCCGGAATCTAAGAGATTCTTGCCTGCAGATCAAACAGCCGCCGGTGTTCGTCGTGAGCGTAGCGGTCGGTCATGCCGGCGATATAATCGCCGACCAGCCAGGCGGTCTGTTCACTGCCCGGCGCGCCGGCGAGATCCCGCCATTCTGTCGGCAGGCATTCCGGCTCCGCCAACAGAAGCTGGAACAGGTCCTTGACCACCCGCCTGCCCTTGGACGTCATGCGGTTCAGTTTGTAGTGGCGGTACATGTTGGGGAACAGGAAGCCCTTGATCGCCGCATCGTTCTCGCGCATCGCCTCCGAAAACCCGGCGATGGGTTTCGCATGGCCGCGGATATCGGCGACGTCCTTGGGCGCCAGGTCGGCAATGCGGCGCGCCGTTTCCTCGATCAGGTCGGTGGTCATGGCGCCGATGAGGCGGCGCACGGCCTCGTGGATGCGGCGCGATTCGTCGGCATCGGGATACTCCCGCGCCACGTCGGCGAAGATCGGCCCGACCAGCGGCACGTCGGCCAGGTCGGAAATGGAGAACAGGCCGGCACGCAACCCGTCGTCGATATCGTGGTTGTTGTAGGCAATGTCGTCGGCGACGGCCGCGATCTGCGCCTCCGGGCCGGCGTGGGTGGCCAGTTCCAGATCCTGCAATTCGGCGTAGACGGCGATGGAACGCGGCAGCGGCCGGCCGGAACCCTCGACCAGCAGCGGGCCGTTATGTTTGACGATGCCCTCCAGCGTCTCCCAGGTCAGGTTGAGGCCGTCCCAGATGACGTAGCGCGCCTCCGCCTGGGTGACCACGTGCAAGGATTGTGCGTTATGGTCGAAGCCGCCGAAGGGCTGCATCATCTCGCGCAGCGCGTCCTCGCCGGCATGGCCGAAGGGCGGATGGCCGAGATCGTGCGCCAACGCCAACGCCTCGCCCAGGTCCTCGTTCAGTTCCAGGTAACGACAGATGGAGCGCGCGATCTGCGCCACCTCCAGGGAATGGGTCAGCCGCGTGCGGAAAAAATCGCCCTCGTGGTTGACGAACACCTGGGTCTTATAGGCGAGCCGGCGGAAGGCCTCGGAATGGATGATACGGTCGCGGTCACGCTGGAAGCAGCCGCGCGTGGCGCTTTCCGGCTCGTCGTAAAGACGGCCTCGGCTATCCTGTTCACGGGTCGCGTAGGGCGCGAGATCGCGCGGCGGTGTCCAACCGTTCATGGCCCGACACTAGCCCCTTTCGCGCCTTAATCAAACGCTTCGAGATTGACAGTCGGCCCAGGCTGCCTACATAAACGTCAAGGCTCTGAGTTTAGAGAGGTTTCCCATGCCCGACGGCGCCACCCCCGTATCCGGCGTACAACTGAGCGACAGCGCGGCCAAGCGCATTGCCGAACTGCGCGATTCGGAAGGCAACGCGGCCCTGATGCTGCGCCTTGCCGTGCTCGGCGGCGGCTGCTCCGGGTTCCAGTACAAGTTCGACCTGGATGATGCCATCAACGACGACGACAAAATCTTCGAGAACGGCGACGTCAAGCTGGTGATCGACGAAGTCTCGCTCGGCCTGTTGGAAGGCTCGGTCGTCGATTTCAAGGAAGACCTGGGCGGCAGTTTCTTCGCCGTCGAAAATCCCAACGCCGCCGCCAACTGCGGCTGCGGCGCCTCATTCTCCATCTAAGACGGTCAACACCTCTTCCGGGTCCGCGCGCACGCGGTAGTCGGCCTCCACATAAGCATAGAGGACCGTGCCGTCACGGCCGATCACATAGGTCGCCGGCAACGGCAGCGTGAAACTGTCGTCGCCGTTGAGCGTCGGCAGGTCGTTGCCGAGCCGTTCCAGGTACATCTGCTGGATGCGGGTATCGACGATGAAGGTGAGGCCGAAATCCTCGGCCACCCGGCTTCCGACGTCGCTCAGCACCGGGAAGGCGAGCGCATTCTTCTCGGCGATATCCAGCGATGCATCCGGCAGCATCGGCGAAATCGCCACCAATTTCGCGCCGGCCCTGCCGATGCGCTCGAGCTCGCGCTGGTAGGCGCGCAGTTCCAGATTACAGTAGGGACACCAACTGCCCCGATAGAAGTTCAGGATTACCGGCCCCTCGGCCAGCAGATCGGCGAGACGCACCCGGTTGCCCAGGTGGTCCGGCAGTTCGAAGTCCGGTGCCCGCTCACCCGCCTGGAGAGCATCCTCGGCGATGCCGCTGGCGACCAGGTCGGCGGTAGTGACGTCGATCATCTCCAGCACGTCGGGATCGTGGCTGCGTTTCTTCTCTTCCTCAAAATCGGCGATTTCCTTGGTCAGCGACACGACTTGCCCTCCCTGGCGGTAGCTCGCGGTTTACAGCAAGCGCGGCCTCCTTGATGATATGCGCCGCAAACGAGACTAGAGGCCCGACATGAAAATCGCCACCTGGAATGTGAACTCGATCAAGGCGCGCCTGCCGCGCGTGCTCGAATGGCTGACGGAATTCCAGCCGGACGTGGCGCTATTGCAGGAAATCAAGTGCGTCGACGAGGCCTTTCCGGCGCTGGAAATCGGTGACACGGGCTACAACGTGGCGACCGCGGGGCAGAAGACCTACAACGGCGTCGCCATCCTGTCGAAGCACCCGATCGAGGTCGAGCGCACCGCTCTGCCTGGCGATGACAGTGACGAACAGGCGCGCTACATCGAGGCGCTGATCGGCGACGTGCGGGTGGCATCGATCTACCTGCCCAATGGCAACCCGACCCGCAACGATGACGGCTCCGACCATGAGAAATTCACCTACAAGCTCGGCTGGATGGATCGGCTGCGCGCCCACGCCCAGGAACTCTTGAAGACCGAGGACGCCATCGTCTTCGGCGGCGACTACAACATCTGTCCCACCGACGGCGACGTCTACAATCCGGAAGGCTTTGCCGACGACGCGCTCTGCCGCCCGGAAAGCCGGGGGCGGTTCCGTTCCATCGTCAACCTTGGCCTGACCAATGCCTTCCGGGTCTACGACAGGACGCCCGGACGCTACAGCTATTGGGATTACCAGGCCGGCGCCTGGCAGAAGGACAACGGACTTTTGATCGATCATCTATTGCTGTCGCCACAGGCCGCCGACCGGCTTGCGGGTGCCGGCATCGACCGCACGCCGAGAGCCAAGGAAAAAGCATCCGACCACACGCCGGTCTGGTGCAAATTGAACTAGGGGAATCCAATCATGGCGAAGATCGCCTTTCTCGGCACCGGCCTGATGGGAATCGGCATGGCCGGCCGGCTTATCGAGGCCGGGCATGAGCTGCACGTCTACAACCGCACCGCCGAGAAGACCCGCCCGCTGGTCGATCGTGGCGCCATCCTGGCGGTGACGCCGCGCGACGCCGCCGAGGGCGCCGACGCGGTCTTCGCCATGGTCGCCGACGACGGAGCGTCCGAGGACGTGTGGCTGGGTGCCGACGGCGCGCTTTCCGCGACGCTGGCACCGGGCGCGGTCTGCGTCGAATGCTCGACGCTGTCGCATGATTGGGTGATGGACCTGGCCGGCCGGGTCCAGGCCGAGGGATACGCCTACATCGACTGCCCGGTGACCGGCTATCCGCACATGGCTGCCGACGGCACGCTGACGCTGTTCGCCGGCGCCACTGATAACGATCTGGCGGCGGCGCGGCCCTACCTTGAACCGCTGTCGAAGGAGATCATCCATTTCGGCGGCGTCGGCGCCGGCACCGCCTATAAGCTGATGATCAACCTGATGGGCGCCGTGCAGATCGCCGCGGCGGCCGAGGGCCTGCTGTTCGCCGAGCGCGCCGGTCTGGATCGCGGCATCGTCGCCGACGCGATCTGCAAAGGTGCGGCCGCCAGCCCGCAAGTGATCCGCAATGCCACACGCATGGCCGCCGGCGACCACGAAACCGACATCACCTTCACCGGCGCGCTGCGCCTCAAGGATACCCGCTATGCCCTGGCGCTGGCCGAAAAACTCGGCTTCGACGCCGCCTTCGGCGCGGTCGCGGCGGACGCCTTCGGCCGGCAGGTTGCGAACGGCCTCGGTGATCTCAGCGAAAGCAAGATCATCGATGTGCTCGGCGGGAACAGGAGCGATACTTGAGTGGCGATCCCTATCCGCTGGAGGGCGGATGCCTTTGTGGGCGCATTCGCTATCGGCTGACGGCCAAGCCGTTGGTCGTCACCCACTGCCATTGCGCCACCTGCCGCCGCGCCACGGGCGCGCCCTTCATCACCTGGATGACGGTGACGCCCGAAACTTTCGCCTTCACGCAGGGCGAACCGGATTATTTCAGATCGTCGCCGGACGTTCGCCGGGGTTTCTGTGCATCGTGCGGCACGACCCTCGCCTACATCAACGATAGGCATCCCGAGGAATTGGATGTCGCCGCCGCGACGCTCGACCAGCCGGACGCGGTAACGCCGGCGGACCATATTCAGTTCGGAGAAAAGCTGTCGTGGATCGTCCCGGGCGATGGCTTGCCGCAATTGCCGGGCACGCACTGGACGAACGGCTATCCAGACAGCCAGGACTAACCGCGATAATCAGAGGCGGGGCGACGACGGCTCCGTCAGGAAGGCCGCCGGCACGTCGGCATCGAACCAATCGTAAACCATGCGCCGGTTGGCCGAGAACCTGGGAATGCACATGATCGACGACACCGTCTCATCTGCGCCAAGCGGCAAACGCAGCATCCGGTAGTTGGTCGCGGGAGCCGAAATATCATTGTCGGCAAGCCAGGTCTCGAACAACAGTGGCGCGCCTGCCTCGATGACCTGAAATAGCTCCGACCGCACCTTTTGACCAACCGCCGGCGGGCGGAAATCCTCCACGGATCGCCCCGTATAGTCCATCGCCTGCAGGCGAACGCGCTCGGTTCCCCAAAACCGAACGACGAAATCCTGGCCGCCCTCGACCACGTCGATGACCGAACACCAGGGCACCACTTCGAGCGGCAGCGACATCATGTCGACATCGGACCAACTGGGCATGGCGCGCGCGCCGCGAAGCTCACGCCAGTAGTCGCAGACGGCCTGAAGGGTCTGATCGGACGCCACGGCGTCCAAAGCGACTTGTGCGGTTCGGTGTAGCATTCCCCGACCTGCAATGATCCCCAAAAGCGTTTCTCCGGCTTCGGCGCCGGTTATGCGTTCTATAGCACGACGCCGATACCAGCAGGCGAAAAGATTCGCCAGAGATAGGCCCAGGGTTGATCGCTTTTCAGACCGATCGGAATCAGTCGCGCAGCAACTGCTCCACGTCACGCACCGCGCCTTTCGAGGCCGAGGTCGCCAACAGCCCATAGGCCTTCAGCGCCTTCGACACTACCCGGTCACGCGACTTGGGCTTCCAGCCGTCGCGGCCTTTGGCGTCCATGGCGGCGCGGCGGCGCGCAAGCTCCGCGTCATCAATAGCGAGACGGATGGAGCGCGACGGGATATCGATCTCGATGGTGTCGCCCTCCTCCACCAGGCCGATGGCGCCGCCCTCCGCCGCTTCCGGCGAGACGTGGCCGATGGAAAGCCCGGAAGACCCGCCGGAGAACCGCCCATCGGTGATCAGCGCGCACTCGGTGCCCAATCCCATGGATTTGATGTAGCTGGTGGGATAGAGCATTTCCTGCATGCCGGGGCCGCCCTTCGGCCCTTCGTAACGCACGACCACTACGTCGCCGGCCTTGACGTCGCCACCCAGAATCTTGGCGATGGCCTCTTCCTGGCTTTCGCAAATGACCGCCGGGCCGGTGAAGGTCAGGCAGCTTTCCGGCACGCCGGCGGTCTTCACCACGCAACCGTCCTCGGCCAGGTTGCCGTACAAGACGCCGAGACCGCCGTCCGGGCTGTAGGGGGTGTCGACGGCGCGGATGCAACCGGCTTCCCGGTCCAGGTCCAAGCTGTTGTAGCGCTTCGACTGCGAGAAAGCCTCGACCGTGGCGACGTTGCCGGGCGCGGCCATGTAGAACTGCTGTACGCGCTCGTCCGTGGCGCGGCGCACGTCCCATTTGTCGATGGCTTCGCCGATGGTGGCTTCATGGATGGTCGGGTTGTCGCGATGGATCAGCCCGGCGCGCTCCAACTCGCCCATGATTCCCATGATGCCGCCGGCACGGTGGAAGTCTTCCATGTGATAAACGTTGGTCGAAGGCGCGAGCTTGGAAAGATGCGGCACCTTGCGGCTCAAGCCATCGATATCCTTGATGTCGAAATCGATCTCGCCTTCCTGCGCCATGGCCATCAGGTGCAGGATGGTGTTGGTGGAGCCGCCCATGGCGATATCGACGGTCATGGCGTTCTCGAAACCGCGGCGCGAACCGATGGAGCGCGGCAGCACGCTTTCGTCATCCTGTTCGTAGTAACGCCGGCAAAGATCGACGATCTTGGCGCCGGCCTCGTGGAAAAGGGTCTCGCGCTCAGCGTGAGTCGCCAGCATGGAGCCGTTTCCGGGCAGCGCCAGGCCGATGGCTTCCGCCAGGCAGTTCATGGAGTTGGCGGTAAACATGCCGGAGCAAGAACCGCAGGTCGGGCAGGCCGAGCGTTCATATGTGGCGACGTCTTCATCGGAAACGTTGGGGTTGGCGGCCTGGATCATGGCGTCGATCAGGTCGGCCTTCTTTTCCTCGCCGTCGATGACCAGCTTGCCGGCCTCCATCGGACCGCCGGAGACGAACACGGCAGGGATGTTCAAACGCATGGCCGCCATCAGCATGCCGGGCGTGATCTTGTCGCAGTTGGAAATGCAGACCATGGCGTCGGCGCAATGCGCGTTGACCATGTACTCCACCGCGTCGGCGATGAGCTCGCGGCTCGGCAACGAATAGAGCATGCCGTCGTGGCCCATGGCGATACCGTCGTCGACGGCAATGGTGTTGAATTCCTTGGCGACGGCACCGGCGGCCTCGATATCGCGCGCCACCATCTGCCCCAGGTCCTTCAGGTGCACGTGACCGGGCACGAACTGGGTGAAGGAGTTGGCCACCGCGATGATCGGCTTGCCGAAATCGT
>JAYPEK010000091.1:0-7754 GCA_038125725.1 Rhodospirillaceae bacterium | reverse complement strand
CCCATGCGGGCGGCGCCACGGCCAATGCTTCGGCCGGCGCCGAAGGCTCGTCCGCCAGCGGCAGCGCCAGCGCCAGCGGCCAGGCGCAGCAGACCCAGCAAACCCATCAGGCCCAGCAGGCGCAGCACGCCGCCCAGGCGCGCGGCGCACAAGGCCCCTCGCCCGCCGAGCAGGTTTCGGTCCGCATCACCCGCGCCCTGCAGGCCGGCAACGACAAGATTTCCATCCGCCTCAACCCGGCCGAGCTCGGTCGCGTCGAAGTCAAGGTGGAACTGGCCCACGACGGGCGCATGACCGCCGTCGTCACGGCCGACAATAAAGACACCCTCGACCTGCTGCGCCGCGACGCATCCGAGTTGCAAAAAGCGCTTCAGGAAGGCGGCATCGACCTCGATTCCGGCAACCTGGCCTTCAACCTGCGCGGTGAGGACGGCCAGAACGCCGACCAGGGCGACGGCAATGCCGGCCAGCCCGGCGATGTCGCCGGCGGCGCCGAAACCGTCGAACCGGAACCCGAGCTAGTCCTGACCCCGCAAGACATTGTCTTGGGTGACGGCCGCATTGACGTGAAAGCGTAAGCGGCGCCTGCGCCAGGAGAGAAATCATGCCCATTATCGGCAACGTCGACAATTCAAGCGCTATTGATGGATCGCAGTCGCAACAAGCGGCTTCGAAGCTGGAAGACGATCTCAACCAGTTCCTCAACCTGTTGGTGGCTCAGTTGCAGAACCAGGATCCGCTGGACCCGCTGGACGCAAACGAATTCACCTCGCAATTGGTGCAGTTTGCCAGCGTCGAGCAGCAGATTTACCAGAACTCCAACCTGGAGAATCTGCTCAACCTGCAGGAAACCAGCCAGATCTCGCAGATGGTGGACTTCATTGGCAACCGCGTCGAGTTCAGCAGCCAAAGCCTGCCCGTCGAGGACGGCACCGCCGAGTTCAGCTATACCCTGCCTGCCGGCGTCCGGAGCGCGACGGTCAACATCGCCAACAGCGCCGGCTTGAACGTCTTCTACCAAGACGTCGACACGGCCGCCGGTTCGCACAGCTTCAACTGGAACGGCCTCGACAAGAACGGCAACCAGGTACCGGACGGAATCTACACGCTGCTGGTCAGCGCCAAGGATCATGAAAACAAGCTGGTCCAGATCGAAGAGTACACCGTATTCGGCACCGTCACCGGCGCCGGCGTCGACAATGGCAAGAACGAACTGTTCGTCGGCGACAGTCTGAGCGTTGGCGTGGACACCATCGTTTCGGTGAAGAAACCGAGCGCAACCACGCCGGCAAGCGAATAGGAGTCAATCCGCGGCGCCGGAACCCGGCCGCCGCCGATGAAGAAATTTAAGCTTTTCTTGACCGGCGGCGGAGCCGGGCAACGGTAAGGAGGAAGACCATGACACTGTTTGGATCACTGAGTTCCGGCGTTTCCGGCCTAACGGCGCAATCGAGCGCCATGGGCGCCATTTCGGATAACATTACCAACGTCTCGACGATCGGTTACAAGACCACCATCGTCAACTTCTCGACACTGGTGACCAAACAGACGTCCACGACCTTCTACTCCGCCGGCGGCGTGCAGTCGAAGCCGCGAACCGATACCGGCGTCCAGGGCCTTTTGCAGGCATCGACCTCGCAGACGGACATCGCCATCTCCGGTTCCGGCTACTTCGTGGTCAACGAAGCCAACGTGCCGACCATCAACAACGAATTCCTCTATACCCGCGCCGGGTCCTTCTTCCAGGACAACGAAGGCTATCTCCGCAATACCTCAGGCTTCTACCTCCAGGCCTGGCCGGTGACCGCGCTCGGCTCCGTCACGCCCAACAACCAGTCTCTGACCATCCCCAACCAGAACGTCATCTCCACCGACTATCTGGCGACGGTCAACCTGAACCGGGTCGGCGGCACGGCGGCGGCAACCACCGACATCGCCATCGGCGCCAACCTACCGTCGAACGACTCCGCCGGCGTTACCCACAAGACCGATGTGCAGTTCTTCGACACGCTGGGCAACGCCAACACCATGAGCTTCGTCTATACCAAGACGGACCGCGACAACCAGTGGGACATCACCGCCAACCCGCCGCAGGGCACCGAAGTGCTGACGCTGGAAGATTCTTCGGGCAACGCCTTCAAGTCCATCGGCCAGTTGGAATTCATCGCCCGCCCCGCGGACGGCGCCTCGGTGGTCATTGAGGGCATCACTTACGAGTTCGACTCGAACTCATCGGTGACGGAGACCGCGACCTTGAAGAAGGTCGACACCAGCTCCACCACCTCGATCGCCGAGGACGTGTCGGCGCTGCTCGCCGAGATCATCGCGTCCGATTCCGACTTCGACACCATCAACAACCGCGTCAAACTTAACCCCGGCAACTCCGCCGCGCTGCTGTTCACCGAGGACGGCACCGGCCAAACCGGCCAGACCGGCATGGTCGTCAACCCGGCCGGCCTGTTGACCACGGCGGGCACCTTCGCGACGCGCCAGGAAACCTCGTTCACGGTCCGCAAGACCAATACCGATTATCGCAACTACGAGCAGTTCACCTTCTCGTCTCCGCCGACGCACGGCGACACCATCACCATCAACGGCAACACCTATACGTTCTCCACGGCGGAAACCGCGGACTCGGCCGGCGGCAACACGACGGTATCGATGCAGACCACCATCGGCAGTGCGTCGCTCGGCACCCTCACCTTCGAGGCCGGCACCCAGACCGTGACCTCGTCGGGCACGCCGTTCACCAACTTCCAGCCGGGCGACATCATCACCTTCCCGGGCACCGACAACGACGCTACCTACACCGTGGCATCCGTCAACTCCACCGGTTCGAAGATCGAACTTCAGACGGCTTTCACCGTGGCCACGGCCGACGCCGACCCGGGCGATTCCATCGCCAACGTCCTGCATGATACCTTGCGCGATCTCGAAAATGCCATCGAAGGCCAGGACGATAACTTCGCCGCCGGCGCCAACACCGTCCGCACCCGCACCGCCAACCGCGACAACACCACCATCGCCGTCAACAGCGCCAATACGCTGATCCTCGGCAACCTGACGTCGTCCTATACGGTGCAGGCCGGTTCCGCGGCCCTGCGTGCCAAGATCAGCGAACCGGACGGCGGCACGCAGTATGCGGCCCTGGAAACGACGGCCTTCACCATCGACAAGTCGAACGCCGTCATCTTCAACTCCGACGGTATCCCGAGTGCCTTCAACGTCGCCGAGGTCGAAATCCTGGGCTTCGAGAACGGCGCCTTCGATATGGACGACGATCCGAACCGCACCGCGCAGATCACCCTCGATCTCGGTAACGTCAACGAAGCGAACGGCATGACCCAGTTCGGCGCCGAATTCACGCCGGTGTTCATCACCACGGACGGCTCGCAGTTCGGCACCTTCGCCGGCGTCACCATCGACTCCAAGGGCTTGGTGACGGCACTCTTCGACAACGGCGAAACGCGGCCGGTGTACAAGATCCCGATTGCCACCTTCGTCAACGTCAACGCGCTGGACAACCGCACGGGTAACGTTTGGAACGCCACCCAGGCATCGGGCGACCCGACGCTGCGCGAAGCCGACAACGGCCCCGCCGGCCAAGTGGTCCAGGCATCGCTCGAACAGTCGACGGTCGATATCGGTGAGGAATTCACCAAGATGATCGTCGTGCAGCGGGCCTTCTCAGCTTCGGCGAAGATCATCTCCACCGCTGATGAAATGCTCGAAGAGCTGCTGCGAACGAAACGCTAGACGGTTCCACAACCCACCGTCCCAACCCAGGGGCCCGGTACCGGCATCCACCCGGTATCGGGCCTCACGTCTTTTCAGCCCTTGTGTTCGGCGACGAAACGGGACAAGTCGCCGGCGACCCTGGCGAACACCGGCGCCCAATTGCCCAACTCCGGCTGGCGGAACAGCCGCATGGTCGGATACCAAAGGCAGTGCTCGCCCTCCAGCAGCCACCGCCACTCGGGAATGAACGGGATCATGTTCCAGACCGGCCGGCCCAAGGCACCGGCCATGTGCGCGGACGCGTTGGAGGTCTGGATCACCAGATCCAGGCAAGCGATCTGGGCAAGCTGGTCGTCGGGATCGGCGATGGCGTCCAGGTCATCCCAGTGGTGGACGGTAATCCCACTGTCCGCCTTCATGCGGGCCAGATCGTCGGCGACATTGCCGTATTGCAGGTTGATGAAATGTGCACCCGGGGTGCGCAAGAGGTCCGGCATGAAATCCAATGGCGCCGATTTACGGCTGCGGATGCGCAGCGTCATGCCGCCTCGCCAGGCGATGCCGATTTTCGGCCCCGGTCCCAGCGCATTGATCCGTTGGCGCCATTTCGCCAGCTTTTCGGGATCGGGCTGGAATGCCGGCAACGGTTCCTTGAAGGAATCGGCCGAACGCCTGAGAAACTGCGGCAGGTCGCCGCAGCAGGTCTGGACATCGAAGTTCGGCACTTCCAGCGACACCTCGCCACCCTGGACCTTGTCTGTAGGCACCACGGTCAGTGCCGGGAAGGTGCGTTCCAGCAGCGGCGCCAGCCGACGGTCGCACACGTAGACACAGCGGGCCGGGCCGGCATCGCGCAGCAACTGCGGGATGCAAGTGGCGAACATGATCTCATCGCCGAGCCCCTGCTCGGGCCAGACCAGAAGGCTTTTCCCCCGCAGGCTGCCGCCGTCCCATATCGGTTTGTCGACGCGCGAGGTCGCCGGCGGTGTCTTGGCGATCGACCAGCGCGACGCATATTCCCGCCACCCCTCGTCGTAGGCGCCCTTGGCCAGGCAGATACACGACAGCACCCAATGGGCTTCGGCGTGATTGGGATAGCGTTGGAGAATCTCGCGGATTTCCACCTCGGCCCGGTCGATGTCGCCCAGGTAGAAGCGAACCTGCGCGCGTTTGGTGCCGATTAGCGGGCTCTTCGGCTTCATCTCCATGGCGACGTCAAACGCCTGGAGCGCCTCGTCCAACCGATAGAGGTCGACCAGCAGGTCGCCGAGCCCGATATGGGCCTCCAGATATCTGGGATTGATGTCCAGACCGCGGCGGATTTCCGTTAGCGCATCGTCGAACCGCGCCAGTTGGCGGTAAACTTCGCCCAAGAATATGTGCGCCTGGGCGTAATCCGGTGCCACGGCAACGGCTTTCTCGAGTAAATGCTGGGCATCCTTGGGCCGATCCTGCGCCATGATCGCCGACGCATAGCTGCACAGCACCACCTCATGCTCGCCGGCCTCGTCGATCAGGCCGGCATAAACCGATTCCGCCGCCGCCAGATTGCCGGCACGGTGCATTTCAAGCGCACGGCGGAGCGGCTCGGTCAGGTGCGGGGGGACGGGTTTCACGGGCGGAACGGGCCTCGGCGAAGGAAAATGAGCGGGCCATCACGTTAGCATTGCCCCTGCAGGCTGTCATTGCCGCCGTCTTGGCAAGGACGAATATGGTTACCGGCTTTTAACCTTACTTTTTAGCCTTTCCTTAACAGCCTTGCGCTAGCGTGTTCGGGCACTTGATCCGAACCCGAGGGAAGTCCGTAAATTGCTGCCATGAGCCAACAACAAACGGATCTATCATCGCCCAAAGTGGCCCCGAAATGCATTGCCGGTCCGAACGGCACGCCGCTGTCGCGCGGCGACCTGCCGCCAGCCGGCACCAAGCGTTGGGTGGTGCGCAGAAAGGCCGAAGTGGTGGCCGGCGTCCGCGGCGGCCTGATCACCCTCGACGAGGCGCTCAAGCGCTACGATCTCACCATCGATGAATTCCGGTCCTGGCAACGGCTGCTCGACAGCCACGGCATGGACGGCCTGCGCGCCACGCGATTGAAGAAATACCGCCACGCCTCCGCCTGAGCGCCGATAGGCAATTTTTGCCCACTGTTAACCTCTTCTTCAGACTCCGAGCCTTAGCATCCAAGCGTGGATAAGGACCGATGCCGTCCGTTTGGGTAGGGGACGGCACCGGACGGGGGATTAACCCCCGCAATAATGGGTTTGATACGGGGTTCGACGTGGACACAATCGCACAAGCTTTGAGAAATCTTGGGCCGATGCGGCTCGCCATCTTCGGCGGCGTGATGATCGCCATGGTGGTTGGCTTCATTCTCGTCATCGGCAAGATCGGCGCGCCGGAGATGCGGCGCCTCTACGGCGAACTCGATTCCGCCGATTCCAACAAGATCATCGCCCAGTTGGGCGCCATGGGCGTACCCTACGAACAGCGCAAGGGCGGATCGGAAATCTACGTCCCGGCCGACCAGGCCAACCGCGTGCTGCTCACCCTCGCCGACCTGGGCCTGCCCGGCGGCGGCACCATCGGCTACGAGATCTTCGACCAGCAGGAACCCCTCGGCACCACCAACTTCATGCAGAACGTCAACCTGGTGCGGGCGCTGGAAGGTGAACTTTCGAAAACCATTCAGACCATCGCCTCGGTGAAATCGGCGCGCGTGCATCTGGTAATGCCGAAACGCGAGCTGTTCAGCCGCGAGAAGCAGGAACCCAGCGCCTCGGTGGTGCTCAGCATGCGCGGCGCGACGCGCCTCAACAACGAACAAGTCAATGCCGTTCAATACCTGGTCGCAACCGCCGTTCCGGGTCTGACGCCGAACCGTATTTCCGTCGTCGACAACAAGGGCAAGCTACTGGCCGGCGCCTTCGAGGACTCGGACTCGACCGCCGCCATTACCCTGAAAGCCGATCAACGCCGCCGCTCGCTTGAGACGAGGCTGGCGAAAACCATCGAGGAACTGCTGGAAAAGACCGCCGGTTTCGGCAAGGTCCGCGCAGAGGTCAATGTCGAGATGGACTTCGACCGCATCAGCACCCAGGAAGAGAGCTACAACCCGGATGGCCAGGTGGTGCGCTCGACGCAGACCGTCGAACAGACCTCATCCAACAAGGATAGCGAAGGCCAACCGCCGGTTTCCGTCGGCACCAACCTCCCCGATCCCAACCTGCAGTCGGGCGACAACGCCACCAGTCAGGCGGCGGAGACCCGCACCGAGGAAACCGTCAACTTCGAGATTTCCAAGACCGTCAAGAACCATGTCCGCGAGGCCGGCGTCATCAAACGCATGTCCGTCGCCGTGCTGGTCGACGGCAAGCGCGTCGAGAACGACAACGGCGACATGGTCTACCAGGCGCGCTCCAACGCCGAGATGGAACTGCTGGCGACCCTGGTGCGCGGCGCCATCGGCTTCAACGCCGACCGCGGCGACACGGTCGAGGTCATCAACATGGAGTTCGCCGAGTTCGTGCCGCCGGAAGAGCCCATCGATCTCTGGATCTTCGGCCTGACCAAGAACGACGTGTTCAAGTTCGCGGAAATGCTGGTCATCATCATCGTGGTGCTGCTGGTGCTGCTGCTGGTGGTCCGCCCGCTGATCTCCCGCGCGCTGGAAAGCATCCCGTCGGCACAGGCCATGGGCGAGCAGTTGCTGGCCGACCATACCTCCGGCCGCCCGGCGCTCGCCGGCCCGGGCGAGGCCGGCGTGCCGGCACCGTCCGAGATGGGGCCCGAGGAGGAACATTTCGAGGAACTGATCGATATCGACCGCGTCGAAGGCCGGGTGAAGGCCTCCTCGGTGAAGAAGGTCGGCGAGATCGTCGACAAGCACCCGGACGAGGCGCTTTCGATCCTGCGCGCCTGGATGTACCAGGAATCCTAAGCAACCTAACGGCTCGGAGACTTCGCCATGGCCCGCGTGAAAGACGACTTCCGATCCCTGACCGGCATGCAGAAGGCGG
>JAYPEK010000090.1:0-8197 GCA_038125725.1 Rhodospirillaceae bacterium | reverse complement strand
TGGTGATGCCGCGCTCCTGCTCCTGCTCCATCCAGTCCATGGTGGCGTTGCCGTCGTGGACTTCGCCGATCTTATAGGACTTACCGGTGTAGTAGAGGATGCGCTCGGTCGTCGTGGTCTTGCCGGCATCGATGTGGGCCATGATGCCGATGTTGCGATAGCGCTCGAGGGGGGTGGTTCTGGCCATTTGAAGAAACTTCCGCTTGGGTTACCAACGGTAATGGGAGAAGGCCTTGTTGGCTTCGGCCATTTTGTGCGTGTCTTCGCGCTTCTTTACGGAAGCTCCCCGGTTATTGGCGGCATCCAGCAGTTCGCCGGACAGGCGCTCGACCATGGTGTTCTCCGAACGCTTGCGCGCATTGTCCACCAGCCAGCGAATCGCCAGCGCCTGGCGGCGGTCCGTACGGACCTCGACCGGCACCTGGTAGGTGGCGCCACCGACGCGGCGCGAACGCACCTCGACGGTCGGCTTCACGTTCTCGATGGCTCCGTGGAAGGTCGCCAGCGGATCGGCGCCGGTCTTCGACTGAATGCCGTCCAGGGCGCCGTAGACGATGCGCTCGGCGGCGGACTTCTTACCATCGACCATGAGGCCGTTCATGAACTTGGTGATCACCACGTCCTTGTATTTCGGATCGGGGAGAACCTGGCGTTTTTCGGCTGCGTGACGTCGCGACATCTCGAAAATCCCTTACTTCGGCCGTTTGGCGCCGTATTTGGAGCGGCGCTGGCGACGATCACCGACACCCTGGGTGTCGAGGGTGCCGCGAACGATGTGGTAACGCACACCCGGCAAATCCTTGACGCGGCCGCCGCGGATCATCACCACCGAGTGTTCCTGCAGGTTGTGGCCCTCGCCGGGGATGTAGCTGGTCACTTCGAAACCGTTGGTCAGCCGGACGCGCGCGACCTTACGCAAAGCCGAGTTCGGCTTTTTCGGCGTGGTCGTGTAAACGCGCGTGCAAACGCCCCGCTTCTGCGGGCAAGCCTCAAGCGCCGGCACCTTGTTACGGGTGAGCTGCGGCTTGCGGGGCTTGCGAATCAACTGGTTAATCGTTGGCATGCCTGTCGTCCATCTCCAAAGTCGGGTCGTTCCGATACATATCGGCCGATCCCAGGTGCGAAAAAACATCAACAAAGCCATAGACTTACGGCTTTGTGACACCTTGGTCTCAGCCAAAACACGACACCGGGCCTACCCAGAACGCCCAACGACGTGTCGAACCAAATTTTATTTTCTAATCGCGTCCGGGGCTGCGTCTAGGCCGCTGGGTCTACCACCAACCCCCGCGAAGTGGGGCGGAATATAGTGAGGGGGTTTAGAACCGTCAAGTATAAAGAACGCTGATTTTCCAAATGATTGCGGCGGCCCGAATGACCGGGCCGCCGCTTTCATGCTGCATTGCGAAAAGCGAGTCGCGAATCAGTCCGCGCCTTCCGCCGGGGCCTCTTCCATGGGCGCCTCGATACCGAGTTCGGCAGCCATTTCCGCCTCGCGCTCCGCCTCGATGGCGGAGAGCTCGTCGTCGCGGTCCTGCGCCACCTCGCGGAAGCGGTTCATCACCGCGCCGGTACCGGCTGGGATAGGCCGGCCGACGATGACGTTTTCCTTGAGGCCAATGAGATGATCGACCTTGCCGGAAACGGCGGCTTCGGTAAGGACCCGCGTGGTTTCCTGGAACGACGCCGCGGAAATGAAGGAATGGGTCTGCAGGCTCGCCTTGGTGATGCCCTGCAGCACCGGGTCGGCCTTGGCGACCTTGCCGCCGTCGGCCTTGGTTTCCTCATTGATTCGCTCGAACTCGAGACGGTCCGCCAGTTCGCCGATCAGGTAGGTGGTATCGCCGGGATCGGTGATCTCCACCTTCTGCAGCATCTGGCGCACGATGACCTCGATGTGCTTGTCGTTGATGCCGACACCCTGCAGGCGGTAGACGTCCTGAATTTCGTTGATCAGGTACTCCGCCAGCGCCTCGACGCCGAGCACGCGCAGAATGTCGTGCGGCACCGGGTTGCCGTCCATCAGCGAATCGCCGACACGGACATAATCGCCTTCCTGCACCGAGATGTGCTTGCCCTTGGGGATCAGGTATTCGACCGGCTCGTCGTCACCCTCCGAAGGCACCACCACGATGCGGCGCTTGTTCTTGTAGTCCTTGCCGAATTCCACACGGCCTTCGTTTTCGGCGATGATCGCGTGATCCTTGGGCTTGCGGGCCTCGAACAATTCCGCGACGCGCGGCAGACCGCCGGTGATGTCACGGGTCTTGGCCGATTCGCGCGGCGTTCTCGCCAACACGTCACCGGCGTGCACCGTCTGGCCGTTGTCCACCGACAGGATTGCGTCCACGGACAGGAAGTAGCGGGCCTCTAGACCGTTGTCCAAGGTCACCACATCCCCCTTCGCGTCACGCAGGGTAACGCGCGGCTTCAGGTCGGACCCCTTCGGCTGCTGTTTCCAATCGACCACCACCTTGGACGCGATGCCGGTGGCTTCGTCCAGGCGTTCGGTCATGGAAATGCCCTCGACCAGGTCCATGTAGTGAACCACGCCTTCCTTCTCGGTGATGATCGGCAGGGTGTACGGGTCCCACTCGGCCAGCTTGTCGCCGCGCTCGATCTTCTGGTTGTCCTTGACCAGGAGCTTGGCGCCGTAAGGCACGCGGTGGCGGGCGCGTTCGCGCTTCTGATCATCGATCAGCACCAGTTCGCCGTTACGGCTCATGACCACCTGAACGCCCTCGGAGTTCTTCACCGTGTTGCATTCGTGGAACTGCACCTTGCCGGTGACCGCGGCTTCCACCGCCGACTGCTCGGTGCCGCGCTGCACGGCACCGCCGATGTGGAAGGTCCGCATGGTCAACTGGGTGCCGGGCTCGCCGATGGACTGGGCGGCGATGACGCCAACGGCTTCGCCCTTGTTGACCCGCGTGCCACGGGCCAGGTCGCGGCCGTAGCAGGTGCCGCAGACGCCTTCTCGCGATTCGCAGGTCAACACCGAGCGAATCTGCGCCTGTTCCATTTCGGCTTCCTCGATCGCGAGGCAGTGTTCCTCGTTGATCAGGGTGCCGGCCTTGACCAGGACCTCGCCGGTATCCGGATGGATGATGTCCTCCGCCGCGGTGCGGCCGAGGATCCGGTCGACCAACGGCGCCACCACGTCACCGCCCTCGATCAGGGCGCTGGCGGTGATGCCGCGCTTGGTGCCGCAATCCTCCTCGACGATGATGCAGTCCTGCGCCACGTCGACGAGACGGCGGGTCAGGTAACCGGAGTTCGCCGTCTTCAAGGCGGTGTCGGCCAGACCCTTACGGGCGCCGTGGGTGGAGTTGAAGTACTCCAGCACGGTGAGGCCTTCCTTGAAGTTGGAGATGATCGGCGTTTCGATGATCTCGCCCGACGGCTTCGCCATCAGGCCGCGCATGCCGGCGAGCTGCTTCATCTGTGCCGCCGAACCACGCGCACCGGAGTGCGCCATCATGTAGACCGAGTTGATCGGCTTGCTCGGGTCTTCGTCGGAGATCTTCTTCATCATCTCGTCCGCGACCCGGTCGGTGCAGTGCGACCAGGCGTCGACGACCTTGTTGTACTTCTCACCCTGGGTGATGAGGCCATCCTGGTACTGCTGTTCGTACTGCTTGACCTTCTCTTCCGTCTCGCTGACCAGGGCTTCCTTGGATTCCGGAATGACCAGGTCGTCCTTGCCGAACGAAATGCCGGCCTTGCAAGCGGCCTTGAAGCCCATGGCCATCAGATGGTCGGCGAAGATCACCGTCTCCTTCTGGCCGCAATGGCGGTAGACCTCGTCGATGATGTTGGAAATCTCGCGCTTGGTCAGAAGCCGGTTGATCAGTTGGAACGGCACGTTCGGATTACGCGGGAGAATTTCCGCCAACAGCATGCGGCCCGGCGTCGTCTCGACGCGCACCACGATGGGGTTGTTGTCGGCATCCACGGTCGAGTAACGCGACGTCACCTTGGCGTGGACGGAAACCGCGCCGGCATCGAGCGCCTGCTCGATCTCGCCGACATCGGCGAAGATCATGCCCTCGCCCTTGGCGCCGTCTCGCTGCATGGTCATGTAGTAGAGACCCAGGATGATGTCCTGCGACGGCACGATGATCGGCTTGCCGTTGGCCGGGCTGAGAATGTTGTTGGTCGACATCATCAGCACGCGGGCTTCCAACTGCGCTTCCAGAGACAGCGGCACGTGCACGGCCATCTGGTCGCCGTCGAAGTCGGCGTTGAAGGCGGCACAGACCAGCGGGTGAAGCTGAATCGCCTTGCCCTCGATCAACACCGGCTCGAACGCCTGGATGCCAAGGCGGTGCAGCGTCGGCGCGCGGTTCAGCAGCACCGGATGCTCACGGATCACCTCTTCCAGGATATCCCAGACTTCCGGGCGTTCCTTTTCGAGCATCCGCTTGGCCGCCTTGATGGTGGTGGCCATGCCGTAGAGCTCCAGCTTCGAGTAGATGAACGGCTTGAACAGTTCCAGCGCCATCTTCTTCGGCAAGCCGCACTGATGCAACATCAGTTCGGGGCCCACCACGATGACCGAACGGCCCGAGTAATCGACGCGCTTGCCGAGCAGGTTCTGGCGGAACCGGCCCTGCTTGCCCTTCAGCATGTCGGAGAGCGACTTCAGCGGACGCTTGTTGGCGCCGGTGATGGCGCGGCCGCGGCGGCCATTGTCGAACAGGGCGTCGACGGCTTCCTGCAGCATGCGCTTTTCGTTGCGCACGATGATTTCCGGCGCGCGCAGCTCGATCAGCCGCTTCAGGCGGTTGTTGCGGTTGATGACGCGGCGATAGAGATCGTTCAGATCCGAGGTGGCGAAACGGCCGCCGTCGAGCGGCACCAGCGGGCGAAGTTCCGGCGGGATCACCGGGATGACCTCAAGGATCATCCACTCCGGGCGGGCACCCGACTCCATGAAGGCTTCGACCAGCTTCAGGCGCTTGACCAGCTTCTTGCGCTTGGCTTCCGACTTGGTTTCCTTGAGGTCGGTGCGCAGGTTGACGCGCTCCTCGTCCAGGTCGATGGCTTCCAGCATGGTGCGAATGGCTTCCGCGCCGATGCCGACTTGGAAGGCGTCTTCGCCGTATTCATCCAGCGCGTTCTGGTACTCTTCCTCGGTCATCATCTCATGCAGGCGCAGCGGCGTCAGGCCGGGCTCGATGACGACATGGTTTTCGAAGTAGAGGATCCGCTCCAGGTCCTTCAGGGTCATGTCGAGCAACAGGCCGACACGGCTCGGAAGCGACTTCATGAACCAGATATGCGCCACCGGAGAGGCCAGCTCGATATGGCCCATGCGCTCGCGCCGCACCTTCTGAAGCGTGACCTCGACGCCGCACTTCTCGCAGGTGATGCCCTTGTACTTCATGCGCTTGTACTTGCCGCACAAGCACTCGTAGTCCTTGGTGGGACCAAAGATACGGGCGCAGAACAGGCCGTCGCGCTCGGGCTTGAAGGTCCGGTAGTTGATGGTTTCCGGCTTCTTGATCTCACCGAACGACCACGACCGGATGCGCTCCGGCGAGGCGATGGCGATCTGGATCTTGTCAAAGCGCTGGACGCCCTGGGTCTGACCGAAAATTTTCATCAATTCGTTCATATCGATATCTCCTTGGGCTGGACGCTTAGTTCAGTTCGACGTTGAGGCCGAGGGAATGCAGTTCCTTGACCAGAACGTTGAAGGATTCCGGAATGCCGGCCTCGAAGGTGTCGTCACCTCGGACGATCGCCTCGTAGACCTTGGTACGGCCGGAAACGTCATCGGACTTGACCGTGAGCATTTCCTGCAGCGTGTAGGCTGCGCCGTAGGCTTCCAGCGCCCAGACTTCCATTTCACCGAACCGCTGACCGCCGAACTGGGCCTTGCCGCCCAGCGGCTGCTGGGTCACCAGGCTGTACGGGCCGATCGAACGGGCGTGAATCTTGTCGTCCACCAGGTGGTGCAGTTTCAGCATGTAGATGAAGCCCACCGTGACCGGACGGTCGAAGGTCTCGCCCGTGCGGCCGTCGACGAGCATCGCCTGGCCGGAACTGGCGAGTCCCGCCTTCTCCAGCATCTCGACGATGTCGGATTCGTGCGCGCCATCGAACACCGGCGTCGCGATCGGCACGCCGTTGGTCAGGTGGCTCGACAGTTCGTCCACGGTTTCGTCGTCGAGAGACTGGATCTCGTCGCGGTATTCCTTCGGCGAGTAAATCCCCTTCAGGTGTGAACGCACCGGCGTGTAGTTGTTCGACTTGCGGGCTTCCACCAGCAGGTCGTCCAACTGCCGGCCGAGACCGTGGCAGGCCCACCCAAGGTGGGTCTCGAGGATCTGACCGACGTTCATGCGCGACGGCACGCCCAACGGATTGAGCACCACGTCGACCGGGGTGCCGTCTTCCAGGTAGGGCATGTCCTCGGCCGGGATGATCTTGGAGATCACGCCCTTGTTGCCGTGGCGGCCGGCCATCTTGTCGCCCGGCTGCAGCTTGCGCTTCACCGCGACGAACACCTTGACCATCTTCATCACGCCCGGGCTCAGGTCGTCGCCGCGTTGCAGCTTGTCGACCTTGTTCTCGAAGCGGGCTTCGAGCTGAGCGATATCGCCTTCGAACTGGGTCTTCAGCGATTCGACGTCCTTCATCACCTTGTCGTTGGCGATGATGATCTGCGCCATCTGGCCGACCGTGTACTGGCCAAGGACTTCCTCGGTCAGCTTGGTGCCGTCCTTCAGGCCCTTGGGACCGCCAACCGCCTTGCGGTTGATCAGCATCGACAGCAGACGCGCCTGGAAGCTGCGCTCCAGAATGGCGCGTTCGTCATCGCGGTCCTTGGCCAGGCGATCGATTTCGGCGCGTTCGATGGCGAGCGCGCGCTCGTCCTTGTCGACGCCGCGGCGCGAGAACACCCGCACCTCGACCACCGTGCCGGCGACGCCCGGCGGCAGCTTCAGCGACGTGTCGCGCACATCGGAAGCCTTTTCGCCGAAGATGGCGCGCAGCAGTTTCTCTTCCGGCGTCATCGGGCTTTCGCCCTTCGGCGTCACCTTGCCGACCAGAATGTCGCCCGGCTTCACCTCGGCGCCGATGTAGACGATACCGGCTTCGTCCAGGTTCTTGAGGGCTTCCTCACCGACGTTCGGAATGTCGCGGGTGATTTCCTCCTGGCCGAGCTTGGTGTCACGGGCCATGACCTCGAACTCCTCGATGTGGATCGAGGTGAACACGTCGTCACGCACCATGCGCTCGGAGATGAGGATCGAATCCTCGAAGTTGTAGCCGTTCCAGGGCATGAACGCGACCAGCACGTTGCGGCCCAAGGCCAGATCGCCGAGTTCCGTCGACGGGCCGTCGGCGATGGTGTCGCCGGCGCGGACCGCCTCGCCGACCTTCACCAGCGGGCGCTGGTGCAGGTAGGTGTTCTGGTTGGAACGCTGGAACTTGCGCAGGTTGAAGATGTCGACGCCGGTGTCGGAGTGCTTGTCGTCTTCCGTCGAGCGGATGACGATACGCGTCGCGTCCACCTGGTCGACGATGCCGGAGCGCTTGGCCACCACGGTGGCACCGGAATCGCGCGCCACGTGGCTTTCCATGCCGGTGCCGACCAGAGGCGCCTCGGCGCGGATCAGCGGCACCGCCTGGCGCATCATGTTGGAGCCCATCAACGCACGGTTGGCGTCATCGTTCTCCAGGAACGGGATCAGCGCCGTGGCGACCGACACCAACTGGCGCGGCGAAACGTCCATGTATTCGATGTCGGCGCTGAGCGACATGGTGAAATCACCGCCCTTGCGCGACGACACAAGGTCGTTTTCGAACTCACCCTTTTCGTTCAACGGCTCGTTCGCCTGGGCGATGGTGTAGCGCCCCTCTTCCATGGCGGAGAGATACAGCACTTCCTTGCCGACCTTGCCGTCCTCGACTTTCCGGTACGGCGTCTCGATGAAGCCGTATTTGTTGACCCGCGCGTAGGTGGCGAGCGAGTTGATGAGGCCGATGTTCGGACCTTCCGGCGTCTCGATCGGGCAGATGCGGCCATAATGGGTCGGGTGCACGTCGCGCACCTCGAAGCCGGCGCGCTCGCGCGTCAGGCCGCCCGGGCCAAGCGCCGAAAGGCGGCGCTTGTGGGTGACTTCCGAAAGCGGGTTGGTCTGGTCCATGAACTGCGACAACTGCGACGAGCCGAAGAACTCGC
>JAYPEK010000089.1:0-8668 GCA_038125725.1 Rhodospirillaceae bacterium | reverse complement strand
TGAGATCAGAAAGCCGCCTGGTCTTGAGATAGCGACACAGCTCTTTGCGCATTTTGTCGTTTAAAACGACTGTACGTCCCTTGGAACCCTTGGTCTGCGAAGCTCGCAGATTGACCTGTTGCACCACAGAGAGATCTGGGTTCAGCACATCCTTGAGCTTGAGCGCGGCGATCTCGCCCACACGCATGCCAGCCCAGGCGCTGAGCAGGAAGGCGATGCGATTGCGCTCCCTGTTCCTGCCTACCCCAATGATCTTGAGCACCTTGTTGATCTCAGCTTCTGTGAGTACCGCCGCACGAGCCATCTCCGTCTCCCTAGATGAACAAATCTACTGTGCTTACGATAAGTTCATCTGTGCCAGAGAGCGACCTAAAAGTGAACAAAAACACTCACTTGGATATCATGGGGTTAGCCTGGTTCGATGAACTAATATGCATTTGTTCATCTGCTGGTGCGGGCTTGGATCGCTAAATAGCTGTATGCGGATCAGGGAGATTACACGGACCACACAGGACTGGCGGGATCAGCTGGGAGCAACGCCAGCAGGTCGTGCGAACGCGGCTAAAATCGATCAGATCCAGCAGGACATGGAGGACGAGCAGGAACACGGGGTCGTTCCTGTAACCAGCCAGAACGCCCTGCTCCACAGATACGCAACCCCGCAGGACCTGGAATACGCGATCAAGAAGCGGTTCCCCGCTAAACCCGCTCCTAAACCCACCCCGCAGAAGCAGATCAAGCATGCCTCACCCAGTGAGCGAGCACGGGTACGCAAGATGGCTCAGGCCGCTCTCAAAAAGCGCACCAAATAACCAGGTTATTCTGGGGTCCTGTGCGAGTTAGATAAATAACTGCACATAGCGGACCCATTGAGCGAGAGCTCCGCATCGAGATTGTGCTGAGACCAGTCACCGTCAGATTTTTGCGTATCCGTCCCCAGTGCCGTGGGTGTTGATTACGGCAATCCATTGAAGCCATGCGGCACACTGTCACCTGAAAGTGCCGCTTAAAAATCGTTGCTGGTTGGGTAAGGAACAGAGCCCAGGCTGAGGATCAAAATCCAGCTGACAAACGTGTGGACCTCAACTCAGCGAAACACCAAAGCGTCACTCCAGCGGATGGGTGACGTATGGCCCTAATCTAGCGAAACCAGACCAATACAAACCCATTCAGGTTCCAAATATTTTTCGCAGGTTAGAGATAGAAAACCGTCTCAGCATAAGTTCAGCGAGCTCAGCGAGCTGTGACTTATGCGCAAGACATGTCGTCGCAAGACGACATCAAATGGATCTCTAAATCTCCTTGGATAAATAAGCACACGCAGTTTGTGCACTAACGGGAGAAAGCCATGACCACCAAATACCTATGTGACGTCCACGAGACCCTGAACAAGGAACACCTCGAGATCAGTAAAGCTGAGTTCTCCAGGAGCTATCTGAGCCAGTGTAGTAGTTACCTCTGCTACCTTGAGAGCTCAGGTCGTACAGCACTCACACGTGCTGGGTCGCTACACTGCCAGTCCGTCCCAGCTTAGGCCTCTGTATGACCCTTAAAACACATGCTAAAACCCTTGGCTGCCATGTTTGACGTTGTCCAGGTGAAGGCTGGTTATCCTATTGAAACTACTCAGGTGCGATAGTGCCTGATGTGGCAGTGATTTCTGGGCGGACCTAGACAATACTTAGACATTGGTAAATTAACCGCGTTAGAACAATGTGTTATAAGGCAGGCACTATTGAGTGGGAATAAGCAAGTTCAATTCGGGAGGAATGACATCATGGCAAAAGGTTACATGTTGAGCGCGCACCGGAGCCCCGCCGATCCGGAGAAATCAGTCCGCTACCGCGAGCTGGCGAAACCGGCGCTGGAGGCCATGGGCGGCAAGTACCTGGCCGCGGGCGGCAAGGTGATCGCCAAGGAAAACGGCGTCGAGGAACGCACCATCCTGATCGAGTTTCCGAGCTTCGAGGCCGCCGTCGCTGCCTATGAGAGCGAAGGCTACCAGAACGCCCTGAAAGCGCTCGACGGCGGCGCCGACCGCGACATCCGCCTGTTCGAGGGCATGGACTGACGCCCTTCCCCGCCGGTCTCAGCCGAGCGGGACAGCCAGTTCCTCGAAGACTTCCACGTTCGGAACGCAATCGAAGATCGCCGGCGCGACGATGATCTTGGAATGGCGGTTGCCGCCACCAAGGACAATCGTCGGCCGCGCCATCACGCGCGCGTCGATCCAAAGCGGCATGTCGGCCGGCAGGCCCAAGGGCGTGACGCCGCCGAGTTCCATGCCGGTCATGGCGCGGGCCTCGTCGGCGCCGGCGAACGACACCTTGCGCGCGCCCAACAGTTTCTTCACCCGCTTGTTGACGTCGAGGCGCGTCGTCGCCAGCACCACGCAGGCGGCGAATTTCTCCTCGCCGGTCTTGGTCTTGACCAGGAGGCAATTGGCCGAATCCTCCATCGCGTAACCGTATTTCTCGGCGAAGACGGCGGTTTCGGCGTCGGCGGGATCGCAATCGACGACCTCGAAGGCGAGGCCTGAGCCTTCCAGGATGGCTTGGATTTCAGGCGGGCAGCCGGCGTCGCTCACGCGTCGTCCGTGCCGTCCTCATCGGCACCCTGGCCGAAGCGGCTTTGCAGGTCGACCTTGGTGCGCAGCATCTGCAGCATCTCGTCCAGATCGCGCCGGAGCGGCGTCTGGGGACCGCGCAATTCCTGGCGGAACACCGCCTTCATCGCCAGCACGTGTACGCGGATGACTTCCAGTTCTACGGCGGAAAGCTGCTTGCGGTCTTCCAGGAACTTGCAGAGCGAATCGCCGATCAGCGAGATCAGCGGAAAACCGAAGGTGCCGCCCTGACCGCGGATTTCGTGCGAGATATTGAACATGTCGAGGATTTCGGCGGCCGCCAGTTCACGGTCTTCCTCGCTGGCCAATTCGTTGAAGCGCTGCCACAACAGCGCCAGATCGTCGACGGCCCAGCCCTGGTATTGGTCCATCAGCCCTTCGGCGGCGTCGAGCGCGCGCAGGATCGCCTCGTCGAGCCTGGGACCGCCGGTCTTCGGCACCTTCCGGGAGATATGCCGTTTCGGACGGATAATTTGAGCGTCGTCGGCCATGCGCCTTTGCACTTGCTAGCGGATCACTGCGGCTGTTTCCGCCGTTCCGCCCCGGGGTAGCTGGAGCGCCGATGCACGCGCCGGCAGGGCCCGAAAAACCTGTCGTTTCTGACGAACGGCCGTTGGTCGTCAACGACGGAAACCAACCGCTTGTATAATGCCTGGGCGCTGATGGGTTTGGCAAGAAAAGCGGAAATGCCGGAATCGCGCGCCATCTTCACCCGGTGCAGTTCGGTGTAACCCGTCAGCATGATGATCGGCACATAGGGATTGGGCGATTCTTCGCTGTTGCGCACCTTCTTGACGAACTCCAGCCCGTCGGTCGGCGGCATGTTCCAGTCGGTGACGATCAAGTCCGGGTCGTATTCGACCATCATGGCGAAGGCATCGTCGGCATCGACCGCCTCGGCCACGTCCTTGACCCCGAAACCGATCAGGAAAGAGCTGATGAGCGAGCGGATCTGACGGCTGTCGTCGCAGACCAAAACCCGAAGATCACTGAAATCGTAACCGGAATTCATTGGAAAAAAGCTCCTTGGCGGCACACGGCCCCTGATTTCCCGGGAGAACCAGCATATATAGGGGGAACGTATCCACTTCTTTCCTGACAACCCCCTTACGGAACCGAAACATGCGTTCGTTTTCCGAAAACCCCAATCGATCCAGCACCGCCAGCGACTTGAAGGCGATCCGCACCGTGCTGCCCTATCTCTGGCCGGAGGGCGAGACGGGGCTCCGGGTACGCGTCGTCATCGCCATGCTGTTCCTGGTCGCGGCCAAGGGTGCCAACGTCGTCGTGCCGCTGTTCTACAAGGGCGCGGTCGACGCGCTCAGCGGCCCCGCCGACGCCATCCTCGCGGTGCCGATCGCGCTTTTGGTGGGCTACGGCCTGGCGCGAGTGCTGTCGCAGGGCTTCGGCGAATTGCGCGATGCCGTCTTCACCCGCGTCGCGCAGCGCGCCATCCGCCGCGCCGGGCTCAAGACCTTCCGCCACCTGCACCGGCTGTCGATGCGCTTCCACCTGGACCGCCAGACCGGCGGCATCACCCGCGCCGTCGAGCGCGGCACCAAGGGGATCGAGTTCCTGCTGCGGTTCATGCTGTTCAACATCCTGCCGACACTGCTGGAAATCCTGCTGGTCTGCGGCATCCTGTGGCACCTCTACGGCTTCGCCTACGGGCTGGTGACCTTAGCCACGCTGGTGATCTATGTCGTCTGGACCACGGCGATCACCGAATGGCGGCTCAAGTACCGGCGCGCCATGAACGAAACCGACAACCAGGCCACCACCCGCGCCGTCGACAGCCTGCTGAATTTCGAGACGGTGAAATATTTCGGCAACGAAGACCACGAGACCGAGCGTTTCGACCGCTCGCTCCGGCGCTACGAGGACGCGGCGATACGGTCGGGTTCGTCGCTGGCGCTCTTGAACATCGGCCAGGGCGTCATCATCTCGCTCGGCGTCACGCTGATGATGATCATGGCCGGCTTCGGGGTGCAATCCGGCGCCATGACGGTCGGCGACTTCGTGCTGGTCAATACCTATCTGATCCAGCTGTTCCTGCCCCTGAACTTCCTCGGCTTCGTCTACCGTGAGATCAAGCGTTCGCTCGCCGACATGGAAGCCATGTTCGACCTGATCGAAGAAAAGATGGAGGTCGAGGACAAACCCGGCGCGCCGGCGCTTGCCGTCGCCGGCGCCGAGGTCGCGTTCGACGCCGTCGCCTTCGGCTACCAGGACGAGCGCACCATCCTAAAGGACGTCTCGTTCACGGTGCCGCCGGGCCGGACCGTCGCCATCGTCGGGCCCAGCGGCGCCGGCAAGTCGACGATCTCGCGCCTGTTGTTCCGCTTCTACGACGTCACCGGCGGTGCCGTGCGTATCGACGGCCAGGACATCCGCGACGTCAGCCAGGAGAGTCTCCGCGCCGCCATCGGCATGGTGCCGCAAGATACCGTGCTGTTTAACGATAGCATCTTCTACAACATCGCCTACGGCCGGCCCGGCGCCTCGCCGGCGGAAATCGAGAGCGCGGCCCGGGTGGCGCAGATCCACGACTTCATCATGGGCTTGCCGGACGGCTACGAAACCGTCGTCGGCGAGCGCGGTCTGAAGCTATCGGGTGGCGAGCGCCAGCGTGTCGCCATCGCCCGCACGGTGCTGAAGGACCCGAGCATCCTGATCTTCGACGAGGCGACCTCGGCCTTGGACAGCCAGACCGAGCAGGACATCCTCTCCGCGCTCAAGGACGTCTCCCAGGACCGCACCACCATCACCATCGCGCACCGGCTGTCGACGATCATCGACGCCGACGAAATCATCGTACTGGAAAGCGGCGCCGTCGCCGAACGCGGCCGCCACCTGGACCTGTTGGTCGCCGGCGGGCGCTATGCGGACATGTGGAACCGCCAGCAACAGGCGGCGGAAGCGCTACAGACGCTGGAGCAGACCGGCGAAGTGGAGATTGCCCTGCCCCGCCCGCAGGGCGGCACGGCCTAAGCCGCGTCGCGGGTGATCCAGCCGCCGCCGAGCACGCGCTCGCCGGCATAGAATACCGCCGCCTGTCCCGGCGAGGTGCCGGAATCGGGCTCGGCGAAGGTCACCCGCCAATGGGCGTCGTCCAAGGGCTCGATCCGCGCCGGCACCGGCTCGGTGGTGGAGCGGATCTTCACCGAAACTTCCGTGCCAGCGGCCGGCGCGTCGCCGTCGCCCAGCCAGTTGACGTCGCGCACGGTGAAGGACCGCCACTTGAGCGCCTCCTTCGGCCCGACCACGACCTGGCGGCTATCCGGCTCAATGCCGACCACGTAAAGCGGTGCGCCAGTGGCGATGCCGAGTCCCCGGCGCTGGCCGATGGTGAAATGCACGATGCCGTCATGCCCACCCAGGCGGTTGCCGTCCAGATCGACGATATCGCCGGGCTCCCAGGCGCCGGGGCGCAGGCGCTCCAGCAAACGGCCGTAATCGCCGTCGGGGACGAAACAGATGTCCTGGCTTTCCGGCTTTTCCGCCACCTGGAGGCCGAAGCGCTCGGCGTGGCGGCGGGTTTCCGCCTTGTCCAGGCCGCCCAACGGAAAATCCAGGTAGGCCAATTGGCCACGCGTGGTGGCGAACAGGAAGTAGCTCTGGTCCTTGGCCGGATCGGCGCCGCGGAAAAGCTGCGGGCCGCCCTCGCCGTCGACCCGGCGCACGTAATGACCGGTGACCATGGCGTCGGCGTCCAGATCCTGGGCGGTGGCCAGCAGGTCACGGAACTTGACCGTCTGGTTACAGCGCACGCAGGGAATCGGCGTCTCGCCGCGCAAATAGCTGTCGGCGAATTCGTCGATCACCTCCTCGCGGAAGCGGCTTTCGTAATCGAGCACGTAATGCGGAATGCCGAGGGTCTCGGCAACGCGGCCGGCGTCGTGAATATCCTGGCCGGCACAGCAGGCGCCCTGGCGCCGGATCGCGGCGCCATGGTCGTAAAGCTGCAGGGTGATGCCGATGACCTCATAGCCGGCCTCGACCATCAGCGCCGCCGTGGTCGACGAATCGACCCCGCCCGACATCGCCACCACCACCCGCGTCTCCGCCGGTTTCTTGTTCACGAAATCCAAAGCCATGGCCGGAATATAGGCCCCGGGCCGCCCAATACAAGGTGCCAGCCGCATGCAGCCCTCGCCGCCCCGGGATCGGCACTGCATAAAATCGTGATAATCTTGAAATCAGTGAATATTTTTCTTCTCAGGCGGGTTCACCCATGTGTTCAACGTTATACCTATTTGCGCTTTTCTTTCCACCCCGGCCTCTTAAGGTGATTATGCCGTTGCATAAGGGGATATTCACTTCAGACATAACCAAAACGGCATGAGGTAAGTTTCGCGTGCCAGGAGAAGACACGATACTCGCACCGGAGACCCGCGCCGCCGTCATCGATCATATCCTAAGGTATGAATTGTACCGGCATCGCCGCCTGGTTCGCCGCATTTCCGAGTTGGCCGGTGAAAAGCAACTGGGCGACACCGTCCGCAATGCCAATACCTGGGAAACCGTGTTTTTCCTGCTGCGCTCGTGGCTGGAGGGCAAGGTTCCGACGGCATCGGAAATGTTCCTGGCCACGGGCCTGTCGAAAGGCACGGCGACGACCTGCCTTAACCGGCTGGAGATGGCTGGGGTCATCCACCGCACGGAAGGCACCGACGATCGCCGCCAGCGCTTCATCCACCTGAACGACGCCTATGCGCGGCTGCTCGAGGAATTCATCGTCGACTGCCACGAGGACTTCCAGCGCCTGTCGATGCCGGCGCCGCCGCAACCAGTGGCGGCCGGCGACGGCGCGCACAATCACGATGACGCGGCGTTCATGGCCTATCTGAGCCACGACCTGCGCGCCCCCCTGAACGCCATCATCGGCTATTCCGAAGCCATCAAGGGCGAAATGCTGGGCCGGCTCAGGCCGACGGGCTACATCGAATACGCCTCCGACATCCACGTCGCGGCACGGCGGCTTTCGGATCTGATCGACGACCTGATCGACCTGTCGCAGTTCGAGGTTACCGGCACCATGCCGATCCAGCCCGAACGCCTCGATGTGCCAGGCATGATCAAACGCTGCCGCCAAGCCGTCAGCGCCGATGCCAAGGTGAAGAAAAATCCAACTGCAAAGCCGCATCGCGACGGACCTTCCGATTGTCGCCGGCGATCCCGGCCGCATCGAGCGAGCCGTCTTCAATCTGCTCAGTGCCGCCGTTCGGTTCACCCCCGGCAGCGGTGACGTGACCATCGAAGTGCGCGAAAGGTCGCGGCCGCCGAAGCCGGCGCAGGTCGAATTCATCGTTTCAGACACTGGCCCCGGATTTCCGGAAGCCGGCGCCGGTGCGCCCACGAACCCATTCCAGCGCCTCGACCCGACGGGACGTTTCGCGGAAACGGGCACCGGCCTCGGCCTCGCCATCGCGAAATCCATCGCCGAGGCGCACGGCGGCAGCCTCGACCTGACGCCGCTGCCCGGTGAAGGCACCCGCGCGACCCTATCGCTGCCGGCTGACGACGGCTGACGGCCGAACCGCCCCTTCGCTCCCCAATCCAATGACAAAGTCAATGCGCTGTCGCGGCCAGAAAGGGTTGGCCAGCGGCATACAATCATAATATACAGCGGCACAGTTCGATTGATTTCTTATAGGCGAGGTCCGTTTTATGTCGGTGAAGGCTAAGATTTTTGCGGTTCTGGGGTTGCTGGTGATGCTTTCCGGAATTGCAATCGGGTTCACGATTTTCAGCCTCGAAAACCAGGAGCCGACGCTCATCAAAGCGGAGCATGACGTCGAAGCCGTTGCGAACTCGGCCGTACCGTTGCTGGTCACCATCAAGGATATTCAGGCCGACGTGATCCAAGTGCAGGGCTGGCTGACGGACATTTCCGCGACGCGGGGTCTTCCCGGTTTCGACGATGGTTTCAAGGAAGCCAAAGACTTCGCAAACAAGCTGTCAGCCGACATCGAAACCGCGACGACCCTGTCCGTCATCAAAACATTTGGGACGCCTGAGCCTGTATTCTAACGGAGGATC
>JAYPEK010000088.1:0-8934 GCA_038125725.1 Rhodospirillaceae bacterium | reverse complement strand
GACCAAGGCAGGCATGGCTCAGACCCACCTACGCGGTCTGTACCGTCGACCTGAACCGCCGAGATATTTGCGAACCAGGAGGGAAAGACCGTACGGTTCGTGAGGTGAACGTCGAACTGGCCGCTCAGCGCTGCAAGCGTTGGAGCATCGAGTTTCTTATCGGCGATCAGAACGCTCGATCCGCTCATATCGATCCGCGGATGGTGAAGCGCCTGTTCCAGTTCCATGCCGAATTCGGCAACAAAAGTGGCCAACTGCGCTACTGCCGGCATGATCCGCCGGCCGCCGGAGGCGCCCAGGCCGAACACGCCACCATCGGGGCGCTCCAGCACGATCGGGCACATGTTTGACAGGCACCGTTTTCCGGGAGCCAGTGAGTTCGGGCGGCCCGGGCGAGGGTCGAACCAGAAAACGCCGTTGTTCATCAACACGCCACTTTGAGGGAAGGTGACCATGGAACCAAACACTGATAGTAGCGTCTGTGTCTGCGAGACAACCATGCCGTCGCGGTCGACAACCGAGAAATGCGAGGTGCAGCCAATGTCCCGCGCGCCGTCGACATCGCCCATCTTGGAGAGGCGCGCCTCGTATGCGGTTTTCAGCGCGTTCGCCATCGACAGATACCAGTCGGCATCCGGTTCCTTGACGTTGGCGGACGTGGCCGCGTGTTCGCGTAGGACATGCGCCAGCGTCGGTCCGGCGGACAACTCTGGCATTGCCCAGATCCGAGTGTTGCGATGCTCAATGGCGAGCGGATTCAAGATTCGAGCGTGATAACCGGAGAGGTCGTCGACATTCAGATCGGATCCCATGGCGCGGGCGTCTGCGGCGATCCGCGCGGCTAGCGGGCCTTCGTAAAAGCTGCGCGGCCCTTCGCGCATGATGGTCTCTAGCGTCCCAGCCAGCCGCGGCGCAGTCAGACGCGACACGCCGCGTGGCGTCAGCGGCACGGCCGGCGGCGCCCCGTCGGGGAGGAACCATTCGCGCGTCGCGTCATAATTCCTCAGGCTGTGCGCTGCCTGACCAATGACCATCGTGGCGTACCAATCGACAGAGAGCCCCGCCCGCGCTAGGTCCACTGCGGGAGCCACTAGCTCCTCCCAGGGTTTGCGACCCCACACGGCATGCGCTGTTCCGACTCCGTCAACCGCGCCCGGCACAGCGATGGCCAACGGACCAGTCATGTTACGGTTGCCTTTGACCGCTGGCCAAGCGAACAGTCCCTCAGCCTCACCTTCCTCCAGCGGATAATCTTCGGGCCGCAGCCCAGCGGCGGTGTGCATGCCGAAATCTACGCTGTTTACCGCGCCGTCCGGGTGGCGCACCACCATCAGACCACCGCCACCGATCCCGCTCATCCACGGCTCGATCACGCCAAGCGCGAAGGAGGTTGCGACAGCAGCGTCCATCGCGTTGCCACCCTCTGCCAACACTCGGGCGCCAATCGCTGCGGCTCCGACATGCTGGGCCGCTACCACGCCGCCTTCGGAGCGTACAATCTTTTTCGACACGGTCTGGTTTGGAGAAAAGTTGCTCATTTTATCTACTTCTGCTCGGCGTCGGGGTGATGGCATCTGACGCTATGGGCGGCGTTAAGGTTTAGGTTGGGGGGTGGGGTGTTCTGGCACAGGTCGGTGCGGATCGGACAGCGCGCCTCGAATGGGCAGCCGGCGAAGACCTTAGTGGGGCTAGGCAATTCCCCATGCAGCAGGCGCCGACCGCGGCGGCGGCCAGTCGCCAGACGCGGCGCTGCGTTCAGAAGGGCGCGCGTATAGGGATGGGCGGGGGCAGCAAACAGGCGCTCAGCAGGGGCCATTTCAACAATCTGGCCGAGATACATCACAGCGATGCGGTCAGATACGTTCTTCACCACAGCCAGGTCGTGGCTGATGAAGATATAGGTCAGGCCGAACTCCGCCTGCAGATCGTTCAGCAGGTTCAGGATTTGCGACTGAACCGAGACGTCCAGCGCGGAGACAGGTTCGTCGCAGACAACCAGCCGGGGGCGGCGTACCAGTGCTCGTGCGATGGCAAGCCGCTGCCGTTGCCCACCGGAGAATTCATGCGGAAGCCGATCCAGATGAGAGGGGCCAAGACCCACTGCCTCGAACATCTCACCAACCTTCGCGCGAACCTCGCGCCGCCTGAAGCCGTTCACTAACAGCGGTTCGCCGACGCTTTTCCATACCCGTCGACGCGGGTTGAGAGAGGAGAACGGGTCCTGAAAGATCACCTGCATGTCGTTCCGATCGCGGGCGTGGGCCTCCGGCGAAAGGGTGCGGTCTTCAAAAGAGATTTTACCCTCTTTCGCCTTGAGCAGACCGAGAATGGCGAAGCCAAGCGTGGACTTGCCACAGCCAGATTCGCCTACGACGCCCAGTGTCTCGCCCTCCCAGACCTCAAAGTCCACTCCATTGACGGCGCGCACTTCGGCGGCGGTCATCCACGGCAACGCTCCACGGACTGGAAAGCGGACATGAAGCCCGCGCACCGAAAGAATCGGAGTGGTCATAGCGTGAACTCCCCAATCCGGAGGCAGGCGGCGGTATGGTCATCCTTCACCAAGGAAAGGCGGGGAACCTGGGCACTGCAGGCATCCACCGCATGGGGGCAGCGGGGCGCGAAGCGGCAACCCGGTGGCAAGGCGCCGGGCTCGGGCACGACACCCTCGATCACTTCAAGGCGGGAGCCGCGCACCGCCTCTAGCGTTGGGATGCTGCGGAGCAGTGCCTGCGTGTAGGGATGCGCCGGCGCCGCAAGAACCTCGTCGGTCTTACCAGCCTCGACCACCGAGCCGGCATACATCACTGCCAGCCGGTCGGCACTCTCGGCGACCACACCCATGTCATGGGTGATCAGCAAGATGCCTGTACTGGTCTCTTCCTGCAGGTCCTCCATCAACGTGAGGATTTGCCCCTGGATGGTAACGTCCAGCGCCGTTGTAGGCTCGTCCGCGATCAACAATTGAGGGCGGGCGGTGAGTGCCACAGCGATCATCGCGCGCTGGGCCATGCCGCCCGACAGCTCATAGGGATATTGGTCTAGCCGCTGATCCGGGTCTGGAATGCCAACATGGGCCAACATCTCGCGCGCCGCCTCTCGCAACGCGCGCCGCCCGGTCACGCCGCGCAGCGCTAGCGCCTCAGCAATCTGGCCACCGACCGTCATCAGCGGGTCGAGCGCCGCAGAAGGGTCTTGAAAAATCATACCAATGCGTCGGCCGCGGATGCGCCGCCAACCGGGCTCGTCTAGTCGCACCAAGTCCTCGCCTTTCAGAAGGACCGACCCGCCGGAAAAGCGCCCACCCTCCGGCAGCAGCCCGATCAGCGCCAACGCCGTCATCGATTTTCCGCAGCCGGATTCGCCGACCAGCGCCAGGGTCCGCCCGGCCTCCATCCGAAGGTTAACATCCTGCAGGATACGCCGGCCATAGATGTCGACGGACAGTTCCCGGACATCGAGCAACGGCACTGCCATCAGAAATCCGTCCGCACTGGATCGAGTAGCATGTCGAATGGGCCGTCCCGGTGGCGGCTGTTATGCCAGCTGGCGACTTCCGCCGCCGTGGTCCACCAGACGTCATTTTGCGTGCTGATGTGGGTGAACAGTTGGCGCAACATCTCGATCCGGCTGGCGCGGCCAGACATCCAGGGGTGTACGGTGATCGTGAACAGCCCACCCATTGCAGTGACGGCGTCGAATTCCCACAGCCACGCCTCCAGCAGCGCGGCGGGGCTGGTCGGTGGGGACGTGTCGCGGCCACCGCCGAAATAGCGGAAAAAGATCGCGTCATCGATTGGCCAATACACCGGAATCTCGGTCAACCCGTCCAGCCGATAAGGATGATCCATCCCCATCAGTGAGCTATCATAAGCGATCTCGGGTCTCTTCAGCCGTGCAACCTGATGCGGCGCTAGCTCCCATGACGGAGAGCGGAAACCGACCGGCATTCTGCCGCCTTGCGCTGCGTAGATCTCGAGGCTCCGGTCCATCACCTCGTCGAACCTGGCGTTGTCAAGGGTCTGCATCGCCTCGTGATAGACACCGTGCAGCCCAACCTCATGCCCTTCGGCTCGAAGCCCAGGCACAATCCAAGGATAGGCCTCCATCACCGCGCCGGGGACATAGAAACTGCCCCGCGCACCGAACTGCGCCAGCAGGTCCACTAGCCGCGCTAGGCCGCGACGCGGGCTGAAGCGGCGCTGCTCCAGCTCCCCTAGCCGTTGCGGCGTCTTGCCGCGATTGGCCCATTGATATGGGCTTTCCACGTCCACATCGGCCGAGAAAACCACTGCCGCGCGGTAGCCTTCGGGCCATTCGTAGGGCGGAATTCGGTTCAGTCCTTCCGCCATCTGTCCAACCTTTCGCGGATATCGTCAGGGTACTGCGCTGCCGCGCCGATGGAGTTGCCGCCATCGACGCTGAGCACCGCGCCGGTGATAAATTCAGCTGCCTCGGAGCAGAGGTAGATTATCGCCCCTGGAGCGTCGCTCGGACCGGAGGCGCGCCCCAGAGGTATGTTGGACATCACCCGGCTAACATGCGCATCAGTCAGCGGGCTGACTTCGGACCCAGGCGCGAAGCCTGGCTCTACAATATTCACCCGCACACCGAACGGCGCGAATTCCAGCGCCATGCCCTTGGTAATTCGTTCCAGCGCGGTCTTGGAGGCGCAGTAATGCACCGTCGTCGCGCGCATGTTTCGCGCGGCCCCTGAGCCGATATTGATGATTGAGCCCTTGATCCCCCGGGCTACCATTAGTCGGGCGAAGCCGCGGGAGACGAGAAAGGGCGCCCGAAGGTTCACCGCCCAGATCCGGTCCCACTCCTCTACCGGCAGGTCGATTAGCAGCGCGGCTGGATAGACGCCAGCATTGTTCACCACGATATCGGCACCGTCCCATCTCGCCTCAACATGATCCACCAGCGCGTCGATGGAGCCGGCTTCTGTCAACTCAGTGACGTGCGAGATATGCCCAACGCCCGGCAGCTTTGAAAGCGCTGGCGCCAGCGCGTCGGCGCGGTTGTCCGACAAACAGATCCGCGCGCCCGCCTCTGCGAAGGCGCGGGAAATCCATGTTCCGAACACGCCGCAGGCGCCGGTAACAACCACACGTTTTCCATCGAATTGATTCATTTTCGCTCACTCCTCGGGTCAAGACGGTCCCGGATCGTATCACCCAGAAGGTTCACGCAGAGGACCAGGATAAACAGGCACACCCCGGGATAAGTGGCGATCCACCAGGCTGTGTTCAGATAGTTGCGCCCGACGCTCATCATTGCGCCCCAACTCGCTGTCGGCGGCTGGATGCCGAGGCCGAGAAAGCTCAGTCCCGCCTCGAAAAGGATCATAAGGCCAAATTCCAGCGTCGCCACCACGGTCAGCGGATTGAGAATGTTGGGCAGTATATGCCGAGGCATCAGCCAGAACGCACCGGCGCCGTGAAACCGGGCCGCGACGACATACGGCCGCGTCGCCACTCCCAGCGTCTGGCCATAGGCGACGCGGGTGTAACGCGGCCAACGGGTGAAACCGAGCACGGCGATCAGGCTAAACAGCCCTGGCTCGAGTACGATCACCGCAATAATCGCCAACAATAGCGCCGGGATCGACAGCACGACGTCCACCAACCGCATGATCACAGTCTCCATCCAGCCGCGGAAATATCCCGCCATGACTCCAAGCGTCGTGCCGAGGACCAGCGAGACGCAGACCGAAATGAAAGCGACGACCAGCGACACGCGCGCGCCGTGGATTATCCGGCTGAGTATGTCGCGTCCAAGCTCGTCGGTGCCGAGTAGGTAGATCACCCCCCGAATCTCGACGCCAGGCGACTTTAGCCGGGCGAACAGGTCCTGCTTGTTGGGATCGAGCGGTGCAACCAGCGGTGCGAACACTGCAATCAGCACGAAGGTGAGCAACAGCAACGACGCTACTGTGGCGCCGACGGGCAGGCGCTGGGACCTCATCGCGCGACCGCCTTGATCCGCGGATCGACAATGCCATAGAGGATGTCCGCGAGGAAATTCAGCAGGACATAGGTGCCAGCGCCGAGCAGCACAATGGCCTGCACAACAAGGAAATCATTAGCCTGGATTGCCTGCACTGCTAGCAGCCCCAGGCCGGGCCAAGCGAAGACAGTCTCCACGATCACGGCGCCGGCCAGCATGTTCGCCAGCTCCAGCGCGGTGATGGAAATTAGAGGCACCGCTGCGTTACGCGACACATGCCGCAGCACGATGGACAGGCGCGACTGGCCGCGAGCGTATGCGGCTCGCACGTAATCCTTGCTCATCTCCTCGACGATGGCGTTGCGAGTGATGCGGGCGAAGGTCGCCATGGTCAGGCCTGACAAGCAGATCGCCGGAAGCAAGAGCGACACCGCTGAATCAGCGCCCGACGAGGGCAACCAGTCCAGCGTCACCGCGAACAAGAGAATCAGAAGGATGCCGGACCAGAATGTCGGCATCGACTGCGCTGCCAGCACCAGCCCCAGCGCTGGCTTTTCGCTGAGACGACCACGGTTGAGCGCGGCGAAGATACCAGTCGGCAGACCCACCAGCAGCGCGATCAGCAGCGCTGCACCCGATAGTTCCAGCGTGAACCACAACCGCGATGCCACGATATCGGCGACTGGGATGTTCTGGATGTAAGACGTACCTAAGTCCCCCAACGCAAGTCCGGTTATATAGTCAAGAAACTGGATGTAGATCGGGCGGTCGAATCCAAACTGTTCGCGCAGTATCGCAATTTCTTCAGCCGTCGCGCCCTCAGGGACCATGAGAGCCACCGGGTCGCCGGACAGGTGCTGGATCACGAAGACAAGTGTTGCAACACCGAATAGCGCGAAAGCGGATTGCAGGGAGCGGACGGCGATAAAATACAGCATGGCGGCAGATCAGTTCCGTCAAGGGGTACGCCCGGCGCTGCGGTTGCGCCGGGCTATTTGGTTCATTCTTTCCAGGTCATGTCCATGACGAAGACTGACTCATTTGCCGTTGGGGACCATTTCAGCGCGCTGTTGGCTCCGTAGATCGCCGCCGCTTGGTAGAGCGGGATCGAGGGGGCCTCTTCAAAGATAACCCGGTGCGCCTCCCGATAAGCGGCCATCCGCTTTGCATCGTCTAGCGTAGACCGGCCCGCTTCCAGATACTTATCAAGCTCCGGATTGGCATATTTCGACCAAACGCTCCCCGAATGGAACATCGCGTAGAGAACCCCGTCCGCATCTTGGCAAGCGCAGGACCAGCGGCCAAACACCGTGTCGCCAAAGCCCTCCGGATCGGCGCGGCGCCGACCCAGGAACGTCGACATGTCGCTCATCGAAATCTTCAGCGTCACGCCCACATCAGAGAGCTGTTGCTGAATAGCCTGAATGATGCGCTGATCGAAAGGCGGCGCGGTGATGATCTCGATCTCCAACCCATCACCAAAACCGGCCTCCGCCAGCAGAGCCCGGGCCTTATCGGGATCGTAGTCATACCACTGCAGCCCTTCGATATAACCGAAATGAGCCGGCGTCAGGAGCTGATTGGCAACCTGGCTGTAGCCGCCGAGCAGTGCATCGATAATCAGCTGCCGGTTGATGGAGTGAGCCACAGCCTGGCGAACCCGCTTGTCCATCAGAGGGCCGTGCTGGACGTTCATCATGAAATAGCCTATACGCTCGGTCGGCGCGCTGCGGACCTCAACGCTGCCGGCGCCCTGCAACTGCAGCGCGTCGTCTGGGTTCAGGCCGACGATCAGGTCCGCCTTTCCGGTGCGCAGATCCGCGATCCGCGTCGCCGCGTCGGGCACCGCCACAAACTCGACCGTTGCGAAGGGAGGTTTACCGCGCCAGTAATTGTCGTTGCGCTCAAGCACGACCTTCACGCCCTTGCGCCATTCGACGAACTTGTATGGTCCTGAGCCCATCGGGCTCAGGTTCAGCTGTTCGTCACCCACCTTTTCGGCATAAGCGGCGGAGACGATTGACAGCTTCACCAACTGCGCAAGCAGCACCGGGTACGGACCGTCGGTTGTCAGCGTAACCGAATGCGGGCCGTTGGCCACGGCATCGATTATCTTTGAGAACTGGCCAAGCTGTGGGCTCTTGAACCCGGGATTGGTGATCCGCTTCACCGAGTAGACCACATCGTCAGCAGTCAGCACTGATCCGTCATGGAAAGTGATGTCGTCTCGCAGCGTGAATTTCATTTCAGTGTCGCTTAGAGCCTCCCATGTCACAGCGACCTGCGGTGCGATGGCACCAGAGGCGTCACGGGTCACGAGGTTATCGTAAATGTTGCGGTAGACCGTGTAACTGTCCGGGTTCCATTGGCGATGCGGGTCCAGCGTTGATGGCTCCTGCACATTATCGACGACAATAACATCCTTGGCGAGGATCGGCCCGCTGAGCGATATTGCAACCGCCATGGCCAGCAAAATAAGTACTCGTTTCATTCTGAGGCTCCTACCATTTTTTCCTTCAGAAAAAAGCGTGTCAGAAAGCATATATCAAGTCAAATTATAATATTTTGTCTTTGGAAACGAACTTTATCTTCGCTAACAATTGGCGATAGGCGATACCGTTGACAAAATGTTTCTTGAACTCGGGTTTTCCGGTTTTGATCATTGACCGCCCCCAAGCCTAAATTGACGAATGGGTTATAGTTGAATATTTAAAGCGCGGCATATTTTGGGTATTCAACTTAATTGTTTAGCCCCGGTGTCAGAAGTTATCATCGCCAGCTGTAACAACATCAAAAATGGATAATTAAACACAACACCCAAAACCGCGGCCCTCGGTCCGTGAACCTCAGATATTTGCCCTTGTTACTTGGTTCAACATGCCTCGATGGCAATCCGATTTCATGGTATAATAATACCCTATATACGGGGTATAATTCATGCTTACAAAAGGCAACGTTAAGATCGGAATAGAATGGCGTTTT
>JAYPEK010000087.1:0-9408 GCA_038125725.1 Rhodospirillaceae bacterium | reverse complement strand
GCGCATCTGCTTTGGGAGCAGAGGGTCGCTGGTTCGAATCCAGTCTCCCCGACCAGTTTTTGGCTCTGACGAGAGGTGGCCATGACCGAGGCGCGGATTTACCGACCGGCTAAGACGGCGATGCAGTCGGGCCGGAACAATACCAAACAGTGGATTTTGGAGTTCGAGCCGACCGAGGCTAGACGGGCCGATGCCTTGATGGGGTGGATCAGTTCCGGCGATACCCGCGCGCAGGTCCGGCTCCGGTTCGCGACCAAGGAAGACGCGGTTGCCTATGCGGACAAGCACGGGCTCAGCTACCAGGTGCAGGCGCCGAAGGCGCGGCGTATCAAGCCGAAGAACTACTCGGACAATTTCAGCTACCGGTTTCGGTACCAGTAATCCGCCCGGGCGGCACCCGCGCCGTCCCCCAGGCGCCCGTAGCTCAACTGGATAGAGCACGTGCCTTCTAAGCTCGCGGTTGCAGGTTCGAGTCCTGCCGGGCGCGCCATTCCCCACTATTGCCCCGGACTCTTTCGTTCGCGCGGGAAATCGTCTATGGTGAGGCCTTGAAATCGTGAAAGAGGCAGAAGCCAATGTCGCGTTACGGACAGAAGTTCGGGATATTTCTAGCCCTGGCGGGCGTCTTCCTGATCGTTGCCGATGCACATGCCGCGCGCAAGCGCGTGCCCGGGCAATACGGCTATACGTCGTTGCCCTATTGGCGGGTGGGCGCGCTCAACCGGGTGCTGAGCCAGGCATGCCAGCGCGGAGAATTCGGCCAGCGCAAGTATCTCCTGTATTCCATCGGATACGTCGGAAAGGAAGGGCGTGCCATTACCGGCATCGCCACCAGTACCTGGAACCTCTAAGATCCGCGCGGCTTGTCTGAACCCCGGCGAACCTATCATTTCTTCAATCAGGGTTACTCCAACTGCAAGGTCTACGTTGCCGAGACGCCGCGGCCCCGGCCGCGTCAATAGCCCCTCGTCAACTCGGCGATTTGAGGCCAATCTTACCCGTCACCATTTGCTCACCGCTGCGGATTGCAGGATGATCGGTCTTCAGCCACGCAGCGACGCCTAGAACATGCGCGCTGTCGCCCGATAAAGACCGCAGGGGAAAGATGGCGCGCTCGTAGCTCATGAAGGAGCGGTCGACGGCCACGGTCCGAACCTGCCGCACCCAATAGTCCGGCTCGCCGCAAATCAGTGCGTCTTCATAGGATGCTTCGGCTTCGTGAAAGGCCTCTTCATCGTGGGTCTCGCGCATGCGTTTGCCGGTCGCCTCGATGCCCGTCAGGTTTCTGAGGGCCGTCCCCCAATACCTCCAGACGTATTCCTGTGAATCCGTGCCGTCTGGCATCCGGTCGGCGATGAAAATGAACGGCGCATGCAGATAGATATCCATCAAGTCGATATCGGCGAGGAACGGTGCCAATCCATCGGCGTGGCGCTTGCCGCGCCAATACTCGGCGACGGCGATCAGGCGCTCGGGTGCGCCATCAGGGATTGGCGTTACCATGGTATTTTAGATAGAGCAAAGTCGCTCATTATCGCACCAAAGAGTATTACACTTGAGGTTCGTTAGTCGCGTCGTCTGCGGGTGCCGCCCAGTCCGAGTGCGTGTCGGTCGATGGCCGCTGCCTTGACCAGGGCATAGACCCTTTTTCCGGGCTCCAGGCCCATGGCGGCGATGGACTTGTAGGTGACGCGTGCAATCAGCGGCGTACCGATGTCGAGCAGGACTTCCGTCTGTGGCCCATCGGAAGGCGCGATCTCGCGCACCATCGCTTCCATGATGTTGAGGAATGAACTGCCTTCCGGCTTTTCCAGGCTGAGCGACACGTCGCGCGCCCGAATGCGCATGCGGAGCTCTGTACCCAGAGGTGCGTCCAGGCCGGGAACCAGGAGACGCCCGCCCGCGAATCCGAGTTCGGTGAGGCCCCAACTTTTATCATGGCCACGGACTGTCACGCTCAAGACCGCACCAGCCTCATAGCGACCGGTGAGGGGGCGTAGGTCGAGGCGGCTCATGATTTCCTCGACGCCGCCGGAGGCCACCGTGCGGCCACTGTCCAGGATCACCAGGGTATCGGCGAGGCGGATCACTTCGTCGAGGGCGTGGCTGACATAGACGATGGGGATGCGGGCCTCATCGCGGAGCTTTTCGATGAATGGCAGGATTTCGCTTTTTCGTATCGCATCAAGGGCCGCAAGGGGCTCGTCCATGACCAACAGTTCCGGCGCGCTCAATAGCGCCCGGCCGATGGCGACTCGCTGTTTTTCGCCACCAGACAGATTTTGCGTGCGGCGCTGAAGAAGCGGACCGAGAGAGAGCAGTTCGATGATTTCGTCGGGTTCGGGCGCGACCACGCCGGCTGGCAGGAAGCGGCGCGCGTAGAGCAGGTTTTTGCGCACGGAAAGATGTGGGAACAACCGGCCTTCCTGGAACACATAGCCGATGCGCCGGTGCTCCGGTGGGACGAAAAGGTTCGCCCCGCTGTCGAAAAGAACATGGTCGCCGATGCTGAGCCTTCCGTTTAGCGGCCGGGCCAGGCCGGCGATCAGGTTGGCAAGCGTCGTCTTGCCGCAACCGGAGCGGCCGAAGAATGCCGTCAGGCCGGGACCGGCGGAAAAATCCGCGCGCAGATGGAAGTCACCGCGGCGGTATTCGATATCGACCGAAAGATTGCCGCCGGGGCTCATTCGGCTTCCTCCGCAGTTCGGCTCTTGCGGGCCAGGTATTCCGACAAAACCAACGCGCCCAACGCCAGCGCCACCGAGATCACCACGATGCGGGCCGCCGCCGCCTCGCCATCCGGGGTTTGCACCAGGGTATACAGCGCCAATGGTAACGTGCGCGTTTCACCGGGGATGTTGGAAACGAAGGTAATGGTTGCGCCGAATTCCCCGAGGCTGCGGGCGAAGGCCAAGATCGTTCCGGTAATCAGGCCCGGCACAATCAGCGGCAGGGTCACGGTCAGGAACACCCACGCCGGCGAGGCGCCGAGTGTGCGCGCCGCTTCCTCCAATCGCCGGTCCACTGCTTCGATGGAAAGCCGTATAGCGCGAACCATCAACGGAAACGACATCACCGCGGACGCGACCGCCGCGCCGCGCCACGAAAACGTCAGGGTCAGGCCGAAGACATCGTAAAGCCAGGCGCCGATCCAGCCATTGCGGCCAAGCCCGACAAGCAGCAGGTAACCGACCACCACCGGCGGCACAATCAGCGGCAGATGAACAATGCCATCGAACAGGAACTTGCCCGGAAACCGCGATCTCGCCAGCACCCAGGCCGCCGCCAATCCGAGCGGCAAGTCGAGCAGCACGGACCATCCGGCAACGCGGAGGCTGAGCAACAGGGCTTCGGTTTCCAGTGGCGTCAAAAGCAGCTCCCCGATGGTTCCCGCAACCTAATTCCCAGGCGGCCGCAGGCCATGCCGGGAAAGAATAGCGGCGACGGCCGGCGATGTCAGGAAATCCAGATAGGCGGTAATATGCGGAGCAGGGGCGTCGGCAATGGCTGCCGCCATGTAACGGACCTCCGGATGGCTGCCGCTGGGAAAGAAATCGACCATGTCGACCCGTTTCTCGCCGATGGCGTCGCTTTCATAGACGACTCCGGCACGCGCTTCTTTCCGGATGACGAGCGCCAGGGCGGCCCGAACGTTCTGAGCGCGGGCAACCCGGCCGGAAAGCGGGTGCCACAGGCCAAGATGCTGCAGCCCTTTCATGGCGTAGATACCGGCCGGCACGTGGTCGGGATCGGCGAGTGCCAGCCACCCACCATCCAATGCCTCGGCCAGGGAGCGGCCGGAACCGAAATCAAAAGTCAGTGGCTGCCCGGCAGGAGCGATCAACACCAGCCGGTTGCCAGCGAACAGGCGTGGCCCATTGTGCAGCTTCAGCTTGCGAACCACATAGGCCATCCATTGTGGATTGGCCGAGATGAAAATGTCCGCCGGCGCGCCGCGCTCGATCTGTCGCGCCAGCACCGAGGTCGCGGCATGAACACAAGTGCAGGCCGGCTTGCCTTGGGCCTGGGCTGCCTCGTCGATATCCCGCATCACGCCGGTGAGGCTCGCTGCGGCATAGACGCTGACGCGTGCCGGCTCGGCGGCCGCCGTGCCGGCGGCGACAGTGAATGACGCGAAGGCGAGGGCGAAAAACAGGCGCCGCGCCGGCATCCTAGCCCTTGCCGTACAGGTCTTCGGGGTCGATTTCCACTTCGGCGATTTCCTGGATGTCGCCTTCGCGGACCGCATAGAAGAAGCAGTTGTGGCGGCCGGTATGGCAGGCGACACCTTTCTGGTCCACCTGCAGCAGCAATGTGTCGGCGTCGCAATCCCAGCGCAATTCCTTCAGCAACTGGACCTGGCCGGAGCTTTCCCCCTTGCGCCAGAGTTGCTGGCGCGAGCGCGACCAATAACAGACGCGCCCGGTGCGCAAGGTTTCGGCAACGGATTCCGCGTTCATCCATGCCATCATCAGAATCTCGCCACTGTCGTGTTGCTGTGACACGGCGGGGATCAGGCCATCGGTGGTGAACTTCAAACGGTCGATGACCTGTTCGATGATGTTGTCGGCGACGGGTTCGCTCATTCGTTCCTCCCGGGAATCAAGAATTGGCCGAATAACGCGCCAGCCCGGCTTCCAGGTCGGCGATCAGGTCGTCCGGATCCTCGAGGCCGATATGCAAGCGGATGCAAGGCGTCGTATGCGGCCATTCGGTGGCGCTGCGGATTTTTTCGGGATGCGCGGGGATCACCAAACTTTCGAAGCCGCCCCAACTGGCGCCAAGGCCGAAATGGTGCAGCCCGTCGATCATCGCCGCGCCGGCGGTCCAATCGCCGGATTTCATGACCATGCCGAACAAGCCGGACGCACCCTGGTGGTCGCGCTTCCAAATCTCGTGGCCGGGATCGTCGGGCAGGGCCGGGTACATCACACGCGCGACCTCCGGCCGCGATTGCAGCCAAGTCGCCACCTTCAGTGCATTCTCTTGATGGCGCTGCAGCCGTACCGAAATCGTCCTGAGCCCGCGCAACGCCAGATAGCAGTCGTCCGGCGCGGCATGGTAGCCGTGCGCGTTGGCCATGCCCTTGACCGCCAGGTAGTGCTCTTCCGAATTGACGGTGACGCTGCCCATCATGACGTCGGAATGGCCGACGACATACTTGGTGCAGGCCTCGATCACCACGTCGACGCCCAGCGTAATCGGCTGGCACAGATAGGGGGACGACCAGGTGTTGTCGATCATCGTCACCACGTCCTTATCCTTCGCGACGGCGGTGATGGCCGGCACGTCCATCATCTCGAAGGTGAGGGAACCGGGGGATTCCATGAAGATGACCTTGGTCTCGGGCCGGATCAGGTCGGCGATGCCGGCGCCGATGCCGGGCTCGAAAAAGGTGGTTTCGACACCGGCGCGGGCAAGCACGGTGCCGGCCAGGCGCTGACGGCTCGGACCGTAGACGGTGTCAGCCATCAGCATGTGGTCACCCTGCTGCAAGAAAGCAGTGGCGGCGCCGACGATGGCTGCCAGCCCGGATGGATAGGAAACCGTGTTATATCCGCCGTGCACGGCGGTGATGGCTTTTTCGAACGCGAACTGCGTCGGCGTGCCGGTGCGGCCATAGGTCGGGCTACCGTAAGGCTTGGCCGATCGGCTCTGGAATTCCTCGAGCGTCGGAAAGGTCACGGTCGATGCGTGATAGACCGGCGGATTGACGATCCCGTGGTTGTGTTCCGGGTCACGTCCGGCCGACGTGACGATGGTGTCTTTTTTCATGCGCTGTTGCTCCGGAAAGTGTTGCGGCCTCGCACCGCCTCTCGTGGAGCGCGACCAAACACCGAAAAATATTGGATTCCAATTTCTTAGTTCGCGTGCCGCCAATCTCGTGTCAAGCGGGAAATCCCCTTGTCAGCGTTTCGTGATCTATGTTACCGATTCGTGATAGAAACGTCGTTTTTAAAAGAAAGCGACAGCAAATCAGGGCAAAACCGCCCGCCATCTCTTGAAACCACTCGGGGAGTGATCTCAGAATGTCAGGTAAGTCCATCTTCTTTTCGGCTTTTGCTACCGCGGCTCTCGTGGCCGGCAGCACCTGGGCCGGAACTCTTGACGACGTCAAGGCCCGCGGCGAACTGCGCTGCGTGGTGAGCACCGGTCTCGCCGGTTTCGCCTACACCGATGCCAATGGTGTCTACCAGGGTTTCGACGCCGATTATTGCCGCGCCACCGCGGCTGCCGTTCTCGGCGATCCCAACAAGGTGAAATACGTGCCCGCCACGGGTAAGACCCGTTTCACCATTCTGAACTCCAAGGAAGGTGACGTGCTGTGGCGCAACACCACCTGGACCTTCGTTCGTGACGTCGACGTGAAGCTGACCTTCGTCGGCGTCAACTACTATGACGGCCAGGGCTTCATGGTTCCGACCAAGCTCGGCGTCAAGAGCGCCAAGGAATTGGACGGCGCCACGGTCTGCATCCAGACCGGCACCACGACCGAGCTCAACCTGGCGGACTACTTCCGTTCCAATAACATGAAGTATTCCCCGGTTCCGATCGAAGACAACGCCGAAGCGCGCTCCAACTACCTGGCCGGCCGCTGCGATGTTTACACGACGGATGCCTCCGGTCTCGCCGCGACGCGTGCGACCTTCAAGAACCCGGCCGAGCATGTGCTCTTGCCGGAAATCATCTCCAAAGAACCGCTCGGCCCCGCCGTGCGTCAGGGTGACGATCAGTGGGCGGATATCGTTCGCTGGGTCCTCAACGCCACCATCGTGGCCGAGGAAAAAGGCATCACCATGGCCAACGCCGGTTCGATCGGCAACACCACCAACGACCCGGAAATCAAGCGTCTTCTGGGCACCGAGGGCGACCTGGGTGCGATGCTCGGCCTGGACAAGGCCTGGGCCCAGCGGATTATTGCTTCCGTCGGTAACTACGGTGAAATCTTCGAGCGCCACATTGGCCAGAAGACCGACATCGGCCTGGCCCGCGGCTTGAACCAGCTGTGGTCCAAGGGCGGCCTGCAGTACGCGCCGCCGTTCCGTTAAACCGGAACCAGACAGGATTTTGGTCGCGGACGTATCCCTTCGGGGGTGCGTCCCGGCCAAGACCTGCCGCGTAGGGCGCGCTCGCCACGAATATCAATAACTAGCCGGAACGCGACCCAGTACGCCATGGGCGGCACGTGACCAATGCCGTGCCACCGAGATCAACGGATTTCGAAGGAGGGAACCCAGGCGCCATGTCGACGATACAATCCCAGACGGCTCAGTCCGATGCCGCCGGCCCGCCGGTTACCGGCAACCCCATCTCACGCATCTGGAACAACAAGGAAGCCCGATCGGTCATTTTCCAGATTTTGACCATCGTCGGGCTTTTCGCATTCCTCGCCTATATCGGCACCAACGCCGTGGCGAACCTCGAGAAACTCGGCAAGACTTTCAGTTTCGACTTCCTCGGCGTACCCGCCAGTTACGACATCAACCAACACCTGATCGATTACACCTCGCAGTCCACGCACGCGCGGGCGGCGCTGGTCGGTCTCTTGAACACGCTGCTCGTCGCCGTTTGCGGCGTGATCCTGGCCTCGATCCTGGGGTTCATCTTCGGCGTGCTTCGGTTGTCGCACAACTGGCTAATCAACCGCATCGTCTACGTGTTCATCGAGTTCACGCGGAACGTGCCGGTCCTGCTGCACATTCTGTTGATCCACGGGTTGGTCATTCATTCGTTGCCGCATCCGCGGCAGGCCATCAGCCTTTGGGATGAAATTTTCTTTACCAACCGTGGCTTCTACATCCCGAAACCGGACTTCCAAGAGGCGTTCATGTTTACGGTGATCGCCTTTTTAATTGGTATCGTGGGCTTCATCGTCTTCAAGCGCTGGGCACATAAACGCCAGGAGGAAACAGGTCACATCTATCCGGTGTTCTGGGTCGGCTTGGCCGCCATCGTCGGACTTCCGGTATTGGTCTATATCGTTACCGGTGCGCCGATCGAATGGGAGACGCCGAAACTCGGCCGCTTCAACCTCAGGGGCGGCATGGTCGTGATCCCCGAGTTCCTGGCTCTGTGGCTGGCGCTGTCGCTCTATACGTCGGCCTTCATCGCCGAGATCGTGCGGGCCGGCATCCTATCGGTCAGTCACGGTCAGTGGGAAGCCTCCATGGCGTTGGGGATGCGCCGGTCGCGCACGCTCAACCTGATCATCATTCCTCAGGCGTTGCGCGTCATCGTGCCGCCGCTCACTAGCCAGTACTTGAACCTGACCAAGAACTCGTCGCTCGCCATCGCCATCGGCTACATGGATATCGTCGCGACGCTTGGTGGCATCTCGTTGATGCAGACGGGCAAGGAAATGGAAACCATGATGATGGTGCTCGCCATCTATCTGGTCATCTCCCTGGTCATCTCGATGTTCATGAACTGGTACAACCGCCGCATCAAGCTGGTCGAGCGTTAGGAGGACGTCATGGCATCAGAAACCACGACGCAGAAATACGAGCCCGGCACCCACCCCGATATGGAGCCTCCGGTTCTGACCTCGGGGCCGGTTTACTGGCTCAAGGAAAACCTGTTCGGTTCAATCACCAGCACGATCCTGACACTGCTGTCGATCTACCTGCTGTATTTGATCATCCCGCCGCTGTTCGATTGGGCAGTGTTAGATGCGACGCTCAATGCATCATCGCGATCGGAATGCCAGCAGGCCGGTGACGGCGCTTGTTGGGCCTTCATCAAGGACCGCTATTTGCTTCTCATCTATGGGTTCTATCCCATTGAGGAACGCTGGCGGGTGGATGTCAGTTTCATCCTACTGTTGGTTGCCATCGCCGCCGTGCTGTGGGATGCGATGCCGGCGCGCCGGCACTTCATCAAGTTCACGATCGCCTTTCCGTTCGTCGCCGCCTATCTGCTTTTGGGCGGTGAATGGTTTGGCATCCCAACCGGATTGGAGCAAGTCACCACCGACCAGTTCGGCGGCATCATGCTGACCGTTGTCATCGGCATCACCGGCATCTCCTTCTCGTTGCCGATCGGCATCGTGTTGGCGCTGGGACGTGTCGGAAACCTCCCGGTGGTCCGCATCGTATGCGTCATGTTCATCGAGTTTATCCGCGGCGTGCCGTTGATCACCTTGTTGTTCGTGGCGTCGACCATGCTCAATTACTTCCTGCCACCGGGAACCCAGTTCGACTTGCTGCTCAGGGTGTTGATCATGGTGACCCTGTTCGCATCGGCCTATATGGCGGAAGTGATCCGGGGCGGTTTGCAGGCCATTCCCAAGGGCCAGTACGAGGCCGCCGATTCCATGGGGCTCAAATACTGGCAGGCCATGCGCCTGATCATCCTGCCGCAGGCGTTGAAGATTTCCATTCCGGGCATCGTCAACACCTTCATCGGCCT
>JAYPEK010000086.1:0-9475 GCA_038125725.1 Rhodospirillaceae bacterium | reverse complement strand
CGGGTCCATGGCGGTTTCCTTGAGCTGCGCCGGCGGCATTTCGCCGAGGCCCTTGAAGCGGCTGATCTCGACCTTGCCACGGCCGGAAAACTCGCCGGCCATCAGTTCGTCCTTGTGCGCGTCGTCGCGGGCGTAGGCGACCTTGCCGCCCTGGGTGAGGCGGTAGAGCGGCGGCAGCGCCAGATAGAGGTGCCCGCCCTCGACCAGGCCCGACATCTCCTTGAAGAAGAAGGTCATCAGCAAAGACGCGATATGGGCGCCGTCCACATCGGCGTCGGTCATGATGATGATCTTGTCGTAACGGAGGTCGTCCTCCAGGTAGGTCTCGCCGAGACCGCAACCCAAGGCCTCGATCAAATCGGTGAGCTCCTGGTTGGCCTTCATCTTATCGGTGGTGGCGCTGGCGACATTGAGAATCTTGCCGCGCAAGGGCAGCACCGCCTGGGTCTTGCGGTCGCGCGCCTGCTTGGCCGAGCCGCCGGCGGAATCGCCCTCGACGATGAACAGTTCCGTGCCTTCGCGCGTCGTCACCGTGCAATCGGAGAGCTTGCCCGGCAGCCGGAGCCGCCGCGTCGCCGATTGGCGCTTGGTCTGTTTCTGTTCGCGTTTCCTGAGCCGCATTTCGGCGCGCTCAATGACTGCCTCCAGCAGCATCTTGGCGGCATCCGGCGCGCCCGACAGCCAGTGATCGAAGTGATCGCGCACGGCGTTCTCGACCAATCGCTGCGCTTCCGCCGTGGCCAGCTTTTCCTTGGTCTGGCCCTGGAACTGCGGGTCGCCGATGAACACCGACAGCATCACGCAGGCGCCGCCGGCGACGTCCTCGGCGGTGATCTTCGATGCCTGCTTGTTGCCGACCAACTCACCATAGGCCCGGAGCCCCTTGGTCAGCGCGCCGCGCAGGCCAAGTTCGTGGGTGCCACCCAAGGGCGTCGGCACGGTGTTGCAGTAGGAATTGAAAAAGGCGTTCTCATCGACCGGCCAGGCGATCGCCCATTCGGCCTTGCCGGAGCCGCCGTTGAGCTTGGATTCGCCCGCGAACGGCACCGCGGTCAGGGTCCGGCGGCTCTCCAGTACCGACGTCAGGTAATCGGAAAGCCCGCCCGGGAAATGCAGCACCGCGGTTTCCGGCGTGTCTTCCTCGCCCTTCAACAGCTTCGGATCGCAGCTCCAGCGAATCTCGACACCCCGGAACAGGTACGCCTTGGAGCGCGCCATGCGGTAAAGCGTGGAAGGCCGGAAATGCGCGCGCGGTCCGAAAATCTGCGCATCCGGATGAAAGCGCACGGTGGTGCCGCGCCGGTTGCGGGTGGTGCCGATCTCTTCGAGCTTGCTCGCGGCGAGACCGCGCGAGTAGCTCTGTTTCCAGATCTTCTGGTCGCGCGCCACCTCGACCTCGAGATGGTCGGAGAGGGCGTTGACCACGGAAATGCCGACGCCGTGCAGACCGCCGGAGGTCTCGTACGCCTCACCGGAGAACTTACCGCCGGAATGCAGCGTGGTGAAGATCACCTCCAGCGCCGACTTGTCCTTGAACTTGGGGTGCGGATCGACGGGAATGCCGCGGCCATTATCGGCAACGGTGACGATCTGATCGGCGGAGAGTTCGATCTCGATGCGGCTGGCGTGGCCGGCAACGGCCTCATCCATGGAGTTGTCGAGAACTTCCGCCACCAGGTGATGCAGCGCGCGTTCGTCGGTGCCGCCGATATACATGCCGGGCCGAAGGCGGACCGGTTCCAGGCCTTCCAGCACCTCGATGTCGGCGGCAGTGTAAGCCCCCTCGGCGCCAGAAGCCTTCTTCGCCGGCTTGGCGGCGCCGTTCTTTTTCGGGGGAGCTAGGTTTTCCGCGGCTGGCGCCATTGCTTTCTGGGCCTTCCCCTTGGCGGGCGCGCCTTCTTGGAACAGGTCGTTCTGCATGGTGATCCTGGTTGGTTTCAAGGGTCTCCGGTCTGGCGCATCCTAATCAAGGCTGGCCCCCGGCTGCAAGCATGATAGAGTATATTCGTGCAAGTTTCCTTACCAGATATTGTGAAATTTCCGGGAGATTCGCGATGACCGGTCCGGAAGACGAAGAACCGCCCGAAGAACCGAAAGGTGAATTGGCGCTGCGCACGCTTGCCATGCCCGCCGACACCAACCCAGCCGGCGATATTTTCGGCGGCTGGCTGATGGGCCAGATGGACATCGCCGGCGGCATGGTCGCCGGCATGCGCGCACAAGGCCGGGTGGCGACGGTGGCTGTCGACGGCTTCCAGTTCCACAAACCCGTGCACGTCGGCGACGTGCTCTGCTGCTACGGCGATATCCTGCATGTGGGCACCACGTCGCTGAAGGTGCTGATCCAAGCCTGGGTACTGCGCGGCCGGCAATCGGGCGAGCGGGTCAAGGTCACCGAGGGCACTTTCACCTTCGTCGCCATCGACGAGGACCGCCAGAAACGGCCGGTACCGCCGGAGTGACGCCCCGGTAGGTTTAGCTCACCAGCATGAAGGCGTAACCGGCGAAGGCCATGACGGTGAGGGCGGCGAAGTCGCGGAAAAGCGCGGTCGGGTTCATGTCTGTTCTCCCAGGTTGGTCACTGAATTGTGTTCTGGCGTTTATAGAACAAAACAAGAACATATGTCAAACGGAATCTGAACGTTCTCAGGCGTGCCGAGCAACCGCTTGAATCCACGCGCACTTTTCAACACCCTGATTCGGTCGGCGATTCCAAGCCGTTCGCAACCGGGTTTACAGTAGGAAAGGGCGCCTCATGCCGAACTGTTCGTTGTTTGTGCCGACGGTGATGGCCGCGGCCATCTGCTTGGGCGCTGGCGCCGCCGCCGCTACCGACCCCACCGTGCTCAAGGTCGCCGTCAGCGCCAATGGCGACGGCACCTATACGTTCTCGACGACGCTCAAGCACCCCGACACCGGCTGGGACCATTATGCCGACGGCTGGTCGGTGGTGAACCGGAGCGGCAAAGTGCTCGGCGACCGGGTGCTCTATCATCCGCACGTGAACGAGCAGCCGTTCACCCGCTCGCTCGGGCGCGTGGCGATCCCGGCGGGCACCACCGAGGTGTTCGTCCGCGCGCGCTGCAAGGTGAGCGGCGAGGCGGAGCAGCTTTTCAGCGTCAAGCTTCCATAAACCGAACGGCCGCCCCGATTGCTCGAGGCGGCCGCCGAATTCAGCGTCGGTCCGATAACGGACCGGCGTTCCCCGGTTAGGAGGAGTAGTACATCTGCCACTCGACCGGGTGCGGGGTGTGTTCGAAGTTGTAGACTTCTTCCCACTTGAGATCCATGTAGCCGTCGATGGCATCGTCGGTGAAGACGTCGCCCTTCTTCAGGAAGTCACGGTCGGCGTCCAGGTTCTCGAGCGCTTCGCGCAGCGAGCCGCAGACGGTGGGGATTTCAGCCAGTTCGGCCGGCGGCAGGTCATAGAGATCCTTGTCCATGGCATCGCCCGGATGGATCTTGTTCTGGATGCCGTCGAGGCCGGCCATCATCATCGCCGTGAACGCCAGGTACGGGTTGGCGGTGGCGTCCGGGAAGCGCACTTCGACGCGCTTGCCGTTGGGCGAGGACGAGAACGGAATGCGGCACGAAGCCGAACGGTTACGCGCGGAGTAGGCCAGCAGCACCGGCGCCTCGAAACCCGGGATCAAGCGCTTGTAGCTGTTGGTCGACGGGTTGGTGAAGGCGTTCAGCGCCTTGGCGTGCTTGATGATGCCGCCGATGTAGTAGAGCGCCGTTTCCGAGAGATCGGCGTAGCCCGAGCCCGCGAACAGCGGCTTGCCGTCCTTCCAGATCGACTGGTGGGTGTGCATGCCGGAACCGTTGTCGCCAGCCACCGGCTTCGGCATGAAGGTCGCCGTCTTGCCGTAGGTGTGCGCAACCATGTGCACCACGTATTTGTAGATCTGCTGGTTGTCGGCGTTGGAAACCAGCGTCGAGAAGGTCATGCCGAGCTCGTGCTGCGACGGCGCCACCTCGTGGTGGTGCTTGTCCATGTGCAGGCCCATCTGCTGGGCGACGGTGACCATTTCGGCACGCAGGTCGTGGCTGGCGTCCACCGGCGGCACCGGGAAGTAGCCGCCCTTGACGCCCGGACGGTGACCGATGTTGCCGCCTTCCGGGAAGATTTCGCCGGAAACGTAGGGGCCTTCGTCGGAGGTGAACTCGAAGAAGCAGTTGTTCATCTCGACGGCGAAGCGCACGTCGTCAAAGACGAAGAATTCGGCTTCCGAACCGAAGTAGGCGGTATCGCCGATGCCGGACGACGCCAGGTACATTTCGGCCTTCTTCGCGATCGAGCGCGGGTCACGGCCGTAGGTCTGGCCGGTGGTCGGCTCCATGATGTCGCAGAACAAGATCATCATCGGCTGCGCGCAGAACGGATCCATGACGGCAGTCGTCGGATCGGGGATCAGGGACATGTCGGATTCGTTGATCGCCTTCCAGCCGGCAATGGAGGAACCGTCGAACATGACGCCGTCCGCGAAGGCGTCTTCGTTGATGAACTCGGAGCACATGGTCAGGTGCTGCCATTTGCCGCGCGGGTCGGTGAAGCGGAGATCCACGTAGGGGATTTCCTCGTCCTTCAGGAGCTTGATGACGTCAGCGGATGTCTTGCAATTGAGAGACATATTGGATTTTCCTTTTTTCCTCGGGTCTTTCGATCGGTTCAATGATCGTGGTTCAAGTCACTAACAAGAAGTCGATGGGCAAGAGGTCAGATCGCCTCGCTGCCGGTTTCGCCGGTCCGCACACGGATGGCGTTTTCCACCGGCACGATGAAGATCTTGCCGTCGCCGATGCGGCCGGTATGCGCGGCCTGCTGAATGGCCTCGACGGCGCGGTCCAGCATCTCATCCTCGACGACGAGCTCGATTTTCACCTTGGGCAGGAAGTCGACGACATACTCCGCCCCGCGGTACAGCTCCGTATGGCCTTTCTGGCGGCCAAATCCCTTGGCCTCCAAAACCGTGATGCCCTGCAGGCCGACTTCATGAAGGGCTTCCTTCACCTCGTCGAGCTTGAAGGGTTTGATAATGGCTTCGATCTTTTTCATATCGTACGCTTCCGTCCCCAAATAAATCCGTTCCAAATTCACATCCGCGCGCGAGATCTCCCAACCCCAAGTGCGTACGGACGTCTTTGCCGTGCCGAGGCGCGGCCAAGATAGCTGAATAAGAGCACAAGCCATGCCAACTTGGCAGACCGGCAATTAAGGCCCTGTTTTCAGCGCACTAACGCCAATCCTTGAATCGAATTCGAACCCCCGGACCAGCGGTAATTGCTCAAAAATTGAGCAAATGTCTGTTTTGTCATCAGGCCGATGCGTCACCGGATAGGCAGCCGCGGATCAGCTCGATGGCGCGCTCGATGTTCTCGGTCGAGTTGGCGTAGGAAAAGCGAAGGTATCCCTCGCCATGGGCGCCGAAACTGGTGCCGGCAATGGTCGCCACGCCGGCCTCGTTCAGGAGCTTGTCCTGCAGTTCGCGCGCGGTGAAGCCGGTGCCCTCGATATTGGGGAAGGCGTAAAAGGCGCCGCCCGGCTCGATGCAGCGGAAACCGGGAATCTGGTTCAAGGCGCGGACGATCACCCGTCGCCGTTCGTCGAAGGCCGCGACCATGGCGTCGACGGCGTCCTGCGGGCCTTCGAGCGCGGCGATGCCGGCGAACTGCGCCGAGGCATTGACGCAGCTATGGCAGTTGATCGAGAGCCGCGTCGCCGGTTCGATCAGATCGGCCGGCCACACCCCATAGCCCATGCGCCAGCCGGTCATGGCATAGGTCTTGGACCACCCGTCGAGCAGGATGACCCTGTCCTTGAGGCTTTCATAGCCCAGCAGGCTGACATGCTCGCGCCCATCGTAGAGCATGCGGCCGTAGATCTCGTCCGACATCACCACCACGTCGGGGTGCGCTTCCAGCCCGGCGACCAGCTTGTCCATCTCTTCCTTCGGCACGGTGCCGCCGGTCGGGTTGGCGGGGCTGTTGAGGATCAGGAGCCGCGTCCTCGGCGTGATCAGGCCCAGGACCTCGTCGGCGCTGAAGGAGAAGCCGTTCGCCTCGTGCAGCGCCATCGGCACCGGCGTGGCGCCGGAGAACTTGATCACCGATTCATAAATCGGGAAGCCCGGGTTGGGGTAGATGATCTCGGCGCCCTGCTCGCCGAACATCAGGATGGCGAAGAACATCGTCACCTTGCCGCCTGGCACGATCATGACGTTCGCGGGATCGACCTCGACACCCCGGTACTTGGCGATATCGGCGGCGACGGCCTCGCGCAACTGGGGGATGCCGTTGGCCGGCGTGTAACCGTGGTGGCCGTCGCGGAGCGCCTTGGCTGCCGCCTCGACGATATGCCCCGGCGTCTGGAAATCCGGCTGGCCGATGCCGAGATTGATGATGTCCTTGCCGCTTGCGGCCAGCGCGTTCGCGCGGGCCAGAACCTCGAACGCCGATTCCGTCCCCAACCGGGACATGGCGGCCGCCATTTTCGCCATCGTGACCTCCTTCGGAGCGTTGCCTTCCGTGGACCATATGCTACACAGCCTAGTCATGAAACCCGCCAATTCCATCCTGTCGAGTTACGGCGTCACGGTGTTCGAAACCATGTCCCGCCTCGCCATCGAAACCGGCGCCATCAACCTGGGCCAGGGCTTCCCGGACGAGGACGGACCCGAGGCGCTGCGCCTGCTGGCCGGCAAGGCGGCGCTGGATGGTCCGAACCAGTATCCGCCGATGCTCGGCATCCCGGAACTGCGCCAGGCGGTGGCCGAACACAACAAGCGCTTCTTCGGCCTCGACGTCGATTGGCAGACCGAGGTGATGGTCACGTCGGGCGCCACCGAGGCGCTCGCCGACTGCATGCTCGCCCTGATCGAGCCCGGCGACGAGGTCGTGCTGATCGAGCCGCTTTATGACAGCTACCTCCCGATGGTGCGCCGCGCCGGCGGCGTCGCCAAGCTGGTCAGGATCGAGCCGCCCCATTGGGAACTGCCGCGCCAGCAGTTGGCCGATGCCTTCTCGGATAAAACCAAACTGATCCTCCTCAATTCGCCGCACAACCCGGCGGCCAAGGTGTTCAACAAGGACGAACTGCAGTTCATCGCCGATCTGGTCATCAAGCACGACGCCTACGCCGTCTGTGACGAGGTCTACGAGCACATCGTCTTCGATGGCGCGCCGCACATCCCGCTGATGACGCTGGACGGCATGCGCGAGCGCTGCGTGCGCATCGGGTCGGCCGGCAAGACCTTCTCGATGACGTCGTGGAAGGTCGGCTACATGACCGCGCCGCAGCATCTTCTGGGTGCCATCGCCAAGGCGCATCAGTTCGTCACCTTCACAACGCCGAGCCTGTTGCAGCGCGCGGTGGCCGAGGGGCTCAACTCGCCGGACAGCTACTTCCACGATCTCGCCGCCGGCCAGCAGGCGAAGCGCGACCGCATCGCCGGCGCGCTCCGGGCCGCCGGGTTCGAGACCATGAAGACGGAAGGCACCTATTTCCTCTCCGTCGATATCCGCTCCGTCGGGTTCAATGGCGACGACGTGGAATTCTGCGAACATATCATCCGCGAAGCCGGCGTCGCCGCGATCCCGATGAGCGCCTTCTACCAGGCGGGCGATGTCAGGCATTTCGCGCGCTTCTGTTTCTGCAAGCGCGACGAAGTGCTCGACGCGGCGGCGGAAAAGCTGGCCCGACATTTCAATCCGGGCGCCGCTTAAGCGCGCACCGGACGACATCCACGAGGGGGGAAACCAACATGAACGGCGCCGAAAGTCTCGTCAGGACGCTTGCCTTGAACGGCATCGAGGTCTGTTTCACCAATCCCGGCACGTCGGAGATGCACTTCATGGCGGCCCTCGACCGCACCGACGCGCTCCGCTGCGTCTTGGGCCTGCAGGAGAACATCGTCACCGGCGCCGCCGACGGCTATGCGCGGATGGCGGAGAAACCGGCCGCGACGCTGCTGCATCTCGGCCCCGGCCTCGGCAATGGCCTCGCCAACCTGCATAATGCGTCAAAAGCCCAGACCGGCATCGTCAACATTGTCGGCGACCACGCCACCTACCACCTGCAATACAACGCGCCGCTGACCGCCGACATCGAGGGCATCGCGGCACCCGTCTCCAAGTGGGTGAAGACCTCGCCGACCGCCGAGGGCGTCGCCGCCGACGGCGCCGAAGCGGTGCGCCAGGCCTCGACGCATCCCGGCCGCATCGCGACGCTGATCCTGCCGGCCGACACCGCCTGGGGCGAGGGCGCCGAACCGGTCCAGGCCGCCACCCCCAACACCCCCACCGGCCCCGCCGAGGCCGACGTGGAAGCCGCCGCCAAGGCGCTCGCGGCAGCGGGCGAGGGGGGCGCGCTTTACCTCAAGGGCGGCGTCTTGCGCGATCCCGGCCTGACGCTGGCCGGCAAGATCGCCGCCAAGACCGGTGCGCGGCTGATCGCGCCGACGTCGAACGCGCGCATCGACCGGGGTGCGGGGCGCGTCGCCGTCGACCGCGTGCCCTACGTGGTCAATGTGGCGCTCGAGCGCCTGGCGCCACTCACCCAAGTGATCGGCATCGGCGATTCCGAGCCCGTCGCCTTCTTCGCCTATCCCGACAAGCCGAGCCGCGTGCTGCCCGACGGCTGCGCCATCCTGCAACTGAGCCAGGAAGACGAAGACGGCACGCTCGCGCTGCAAATGCTCTGCGACGCCTTGGACGCCAACAATGCGACGCCCGAGCTGGCCCAACGCAGCCAACTGGACGGCTTCCCGACCGGCACCCTCGACCAGGACAAGATCTCCGCCATCGTCTCGCAATCGCTGCCCGACAACGCCATCGTCATCGATGAAAGCGTCTCTTCCGGGCGGCAACTGAACTGGCAGACCGCCGGCGCCTTGCCGCATAGCTGGCTGTCGCTCTGCGGTGGCTCCATCGGTGCCGGCGTGCCGCTGGCGGTCGGTTCCGCCGTCGCCTGCCCGGATCGCAAGGTCGTCGCGCTACAGGCCGACGGCTCGGCCATGTACACCATCCAGGGCCTCTGGACCCAGGCGCGCGAAGGCTTGGACGTCACCACCGTGGTCTACGCCAACCGCGCCTACGCGATCCTGCAGGGCGAGATGAAAGCGGTCGGGGTCGAGTCCCCAGGACGCGTGGCGACCGACATGTTCAACCTCGACCGTCCGACGCTCGATTTCGTCTCCATCGCCGCCGGCATGGGTGTCCAGGGCGAGCGCGTCGACGACGCCGAAGACTTCCGCAAGGCCTTGGAACGCGGCCTCGCCACGCCGGGGCCGTACGTCATCGAAGCGGTGATTTAACAAAACCCGCAGCGCGCCGGGGATGGCCAGGGTTGGCCGGCGCGCGTCTCCAGGGAACTCAATGCCCGCCCACAAAACCACCCGTCGTCCCCGCGAAAGCGGGGACCCACTTGATGCCGCAGGCATCATCCATTCGCCAATAACTGAGTGTGTGGAAAGAC
>JAYPEK010000085.1:0-9783 GCA_038125725.1 Rhodospirillaceae bacterium | reverse complement strand
TCAAGGCCGAGCGCATCGGCCTGACCAAGACCGTCGACGTCGCCATCCAGGGCGACGCCAAGCTGGTCGCCGAGCAGTTGCTGGCCGGGCTCGCGTCCGATGCCGGCAATGACGGCCGAAAGGACCGCGAGGACCTGATCGCCACCACCAAGTCGCGCTGGAGCCAGGAGCTTTCCTCCATGGACCACGAGGACGACGATCCGGGCACCACCTGGAACGAGCGCGCGCGGGGCGCCCATCCGGAACGCATGTCGCCGCGCATGGCCTGGCGGGCGATCCAGGCGTCGCTGCCGGCGGACGCCATCATCTCGTCCGACATCGGCAACAACTGCGCCATCGGCAACGCCTACCCGACCTTCGAGCAAGGCCGCAAGTACCTGGCGCCGGGCCTGTTTGGCCCCTGCGGCTACGGCTTCCCGGCCATCTGCGGCGCCAAGATCGCCAATCCCGGTACGCCGGTGGTCGGTTTCGCCGGTGACGGCGCCTTCGGCATCTCCATGAACGAGATGACCGCCTGCGGCCGTGACGAATGGCCGCCGATCACCATGATCATCTTCCGCAACTACCAGTGGGGCGCGGAAAAGCGCAACACCACGCTCTGGTACCAGGACAACTTCGTCGGCACGGAACTGGACCTGGATGTCACCTACGCCGGCATCGCCGATGCCTGCGGCCTCAAGGGCGTGCAGGTGACCACCATGCAGGAACTCACCGATGCCCTCGACGCGGCGGTGAAGGCGCAAATGAACGACGGCGTCACCACCTTCATCGAGGTCATCCTCAACCAGGAACTGGGCGAGCCCTTCCGCCGCGACGCCATGAAGGCGCCGGTGGAGGTCGCCGGCATCAGCGCCGCCGACATGAAGCCGCAGAAGCCGGCCTAAGGCCAGCTCACCTCAACGATCAAGGCCGGATGGACCTCTCCCCCATCCGGCCTTATTGTTTGGCAGGTCCGCCGATGGATATGACCAGATGCTGAGTTCCGTCCCGTTCGAGATTCCCGACTACCTGCTCGACCACGTGCGCGATATCGATACCGTGCGCATGGCGGTGGCCGGCGCCGACAATCCGCTGGCGCTGGAAAGCGCCCGCCAGGCGGCCGAGTCTGGGCTCATCGATCCCGTTCTCGTCGGCGACGCCGAGACCATCCGCGCCATCGCAAGGGAAACCGGCTGGGACCTCTCCAACATCCAGATCGTCGATGCCGGCGGCGAGAGCAAGGCCCCGGCGGAAGCCGTGGCGCTGGCCCGCGCCGGCGAGGTCGAGGCCCTGATGAAGGGCCATGTGCATACCGATTCCCTGATGAAAGCGGTAGTCAGCCGCGACGGCGGGCTGCGCACCGGCCGGCGGCTCAGCCATGTCTTCCACATGACCGTACCGAAGAGCGACCGGGTGCTATTGATTACCGACGGCGCCGTCAACGTGGCGCCCGACGTCGGGACCAAGATCGACATCATCAACAACGCCGTCGGCCTGTCGCACGCGCTCGGCAAGACCAACCCGCACGTGGCCATGCTGTCGGGCACCGAATCGGTGATCAATTCCATGCCGTCCAGCGTCGAGGCCGCCGAAGTGGTGAAGCGCGCCAACGCCGGCGAGGTCACCGGCGCCATCGTCGATGGCCCCTTCGCCTTCGACAACGCGGTCTCGCCGGAAGCCGCGATCATGAAGGGCATCACCAGTCCCGTCGCCGGCAACGCCGACGTGCTTGTCGTGCCCAACATAGAAACCGGCAACGGGCTCTTTAAGATGATGGTCTATTTCATGAGCGGCCTCGCCGCCGGGGTGGTCATGGGCGCCAAGGTGCCGATTGTGCTCACCTCGCGCGCCGACCCGCCCGAAGCCCGTTTCGCCGCCGCCGCCATCGCCGCCATCGCGGCGCGCTCGGAAGATCAGGTGTAAACCTTCATCGACGGTACCGCCCAGGGCAGCCAGGGTTCGATTTCCGCTCCGATCAGCTGCCGTGCGACATCGCGCGCATGCTCGACGATCCGGGTTTCCGCGCCCTGCGGCGCCGCCGGCGCGGCGACCATGTAGAAGCTTCGCGAAAACGCCCTCCCGGGCAGCGGCAGCACGACGAGATCCGCCGCCCTGGCCCGCCCATGTGCGTAGCAGAGCGGCGTCGTCAGCGCCCAGCCCAAGCCGGCCGAGACCATGGCGAACAGCGCGTCGGTGCCGTCGAACTCCATGCTGGCGCGCGGGCTGATCCCCTGCCGCGCCAGGTGATCCTCGACCTGGGTGCCGATGTGCGAACGGATCGAATAGCGGATGAACGGGTGCGCCGCCGCCAGGTCCTTCAGGTTGGGCTTCTCGATATTATCGGCCAGGCGCTTCGGCAGAAGCAGCACATAGGGCTCGCTTAGGATCGTGTGGCGGCGCATGCCATCGATGCGCCCGGCGGGATCTGTGAGCACCATGAAATCCAGCCGGCGGCCCTGCATGTCCGCCCAAAGCGTCGGCGAGATGCCGGACAGCACCGTGATCCGTTCGGCATGACCGCGCAGCCGACGGATCAGTTCCGGCCCCACCGTGGCGGCGAAGGAATCGACCAGCCCCAATCGAAGCGCCTCAGCCGCCGCATCGCGTTCGCCGGCCAGGCGCTGGCGCAAGTCCGCTTCGGCCTGTAACAACTCGGGCGCGCCCTTGACCAGCGCCTCGCCCACCGACGTCAGGCTAAGCGGCCGCGCACCGCGCTCAAACAGCGCCGCGCCGCACTTCGCCTCCAGCCGCGCCATCGCCTGCGACACCGCGGACTGCGACGTGCCGGCACGCTTTGCCGCTTCGGTCATGGAACCGACCTCGGCGACACTCAGGAAAAGCGCCAGACCCTTGAGGTCGAGGGGACCGTCTTCCGACCTGTCGGCATCCTTCTCAATCATCATTACTTATTTTGACTATAAGATTTTCCGATGACAAGACAGGCTTGGCATCTCCGCCTATCTTGGCCGCCTACCTTGGCCGCATGAAAGCCGATCCTGGCTCGCTGACGGATACGCTCATGACCCGATACTCGATCTTCTCCCTCGCGCGCAATGCGCTCACCGGCCACAAGAACTGGCCGCAGGCCTGGCGCAGTCCGGACCCGAAACCGCATTACGACGTCATCATCATCGGCGGCGGCGGGCACGGGTTGGCCACCGCCTATTATCTGGCCAAGAACCACGGCATCACCAACGTGGCGGTGCTGGAAAAAGGCTGGCTCGGCGGCGGCAACACCGGACGCAACACCACCATCGTGCGCTCCAACTACGGCCAGAAGGGCAACACGCTGTTTTATGAGAAATCGGTGCAGCTTTGGGAAGGGCTGAGCCAGGACCTCAACTACAACGTCATGCATTCGCAGCGCGGCGTTCTCAACCTGGCCCACACGGATGCCAGCGTCGATGCCTTCCAGCGGCGCGGCAACTACATGCGCGTCAACGGCATCGATGCGGAGTTCCTAAACCGCGACCAGATTCGCGCCTTCGTGCCGCTGTTGAATATGTCCAAGACCGCACGCTACCCGGTCAAGGGCGGGCTCTTGCAGCCGCGCGGCGGCACCGCGCGCCACGACGCCGTCGCCTGGGGCCTGGCGCGGGGTGCCGACGCGCGCGGCGTCGACATCATTCAGAACTGCGAGGTCACCGGCATCGACGTGGAGGGCGGCCGCGTCGTCGGCGTGCAGACCACGCGCGGTGCGATCAAGGCAAACAAGGTCGCCACCGCCGTCGCCGGCCACACCGGGCATCTTTGCGCCATGGCCGGCATGCGCATGCCGCTGGAAACACACATCCTGCAGGCCATGGTGTCGGAGCCGGTGAAGCCCTGCCTCGATACCGTCGTCACCTCGGGCGCCGTGCATTTCTACATCTCGCAATCCGACAAGGGCGAGATGGTATTCGGCGGCGATCTCGACTTCTATCCAACCTACGCCCAGCGCGGCAATTTCCCGCGCATCGAGGCCGTCGTGCAGGCGGCGATCTCGCTGTTCCCATCGTTCGGGCGGCTTCGGCTGATGCGCACCTGGGGCGGCGTCATGGACATGTCCATGGACGGCAGCCCGATCATCACCAAGACCGACATCCAGGGCTTCTACATCAACGGCGGCTGGTGTTACGGCGGCTTCAAGGCGACGCCGGGCTCGGGCTGGGTCTATGCCCACACCATCGCCAACGACGAGCCGCACGAACTGAACGCCATGTTCAGCCTGAAACGCTTCGAGACCGGCCACCTGATCGACGAAGGCGGCATTGGCGCCAACCCGAAGGCGCACTGAGGAGAGTACCGAGATGCTTTTGATCACCTGTCCCTGGTGCGGCCCCCGCGCCCAATCGGAATTCTCCTACGAGACCGACGCCACGCTTGAGCGCCCAGCCATGGACGTGACCGATCCCACCGCCCATTTCGACTACGTCTACCAGCGCGATCCGCGCCGTGGTGAACAGGACGAGCTTTGGCGCCACGGCGCCGGCTGCGGCAAGTTCGTCAAGGTCAGGCGCGACACGCTGACACATGAGATAAGCGCCACCGGCGCGCCGCGCGACGATTTCGACGGAGCGGCCGAATGACCCAGCCTTACCGCAATGCCACCGGCGGGCGCATCGACCGCGCCAAGCCCGTCAGCTTCACCTACGACGGCAAGGCCTACCAGGGCTTCGACGGCGACACACTGGCGTCTGCGCTGCTGGCGAACGGCGTTCGCCTGGTCGGACGCAGCTTCAAGTACCACCGCCCGCGCGGCATCGTCTCCGCCGGCATCGAGGAGCCCAACGCGCTGGTGCAACTCGGTACCGGCGCCCGCACCGAACCCAACATGCAGTCCACCCGCATCGAGCTGTTCGACGGGCTCACCGCCGCCAGCCAGAACTGTTGGCCCAGCGTCAACTTCGATGTCAGGGCCATCAACAACGTCTTCCAGAAGCTCATTCCGTCGGGCTTCTACTACAAGACCTTCATGTGGCCGGCGAAGCTGTGGATGACCTACGAACGCGTCATCCGTAACGCCGCCGGCATGGGCCGCTCGCCAGCCGAGCCCGATCCCGACACTTACGCGCACCGCTATCAGCACTGCGACGTGCTGGTCGCCGGCGGCGGGCCGACGGGCCTGGCTGCCGCACTGGCCGCCACCCGGTCGGGCGCACGGGTCATCATCGCCGACGATGGCCCCGAATTCGGCGGCATGGCGCTCGGCCGCTCCGACGAGATCGCCGGCCAGCCCGCCACCGACTGGATCGCCGCCACGGTGGCGGAACTGAGCGGCCTCCCGAACGTCACCCTGCTCACCCGCACCATGGTGTCCGGCTACTACGACCACAACATGATCATTCTGACCGAACGTGTCGCCGATCATCTGCCCGCCCCGGCCCAACACCAGCCGCGCCAGCGGCTCTGGCAGGTGCGCGCCAAGGAAGTGGTGCTCGCCACCGGCAGCCTGGAACGCCCGCTGGTCTTTGCCGACAACGACCGGCCCGGCATCATGCTGGCCTCCGCCGTGCAGGCCTACGCCAACCGCTTCGGCGTGCGTGCCGGCGAACGCGCCGTCGTCTTCACTAACAACGGCTCCGCCTACGGGGCCGCCCGCGACATGGCTCGGACCGGCATCCAAGTACAGGCCATCGTCGATGCGCGCGACACCGTCCCCGAGACGGAAGCCGCCATCGCCAGGGAAGCCGGCATCGGCATCCTGGCTGGCCACGCGGTGGTCGCGGCGCAGGGCGCCAAGGCCGTTCACGCCGTCAGCGTCGCCCCCCTGAACACAGCGGGCGAGATCGCCGGCAACGTCCATGAGATCGTCTGCGATCTGGTCGCCGTCTCCGGCGGCTGGACGCCGAGCGTGCACCTGTTCTCGCAGTCGCGCGGCAAGCTCCGCTACGACGAGGACCTGACCGCCTTCGTGCCGAACCAATCGTTCCAGCGCGAGCGTTCCGCCGGCGCGGCGAAGGGCAGCTTCGCCCTTGCGGACTGCCTGGCGGAAGGCTTCCAGGCCGGGGCCGAGGCCGCCACTGCGGCGGGCTTCACCGCCAGCGCGCCGGCAACGCCGGCCTGCGCGGATGAGCCGACGATGCGTCCCAAAGCCCTCTGGGCCGCGCCATTCGCGCACGGTCACCATGGCAAGCGCTTCGTCGACCTGCAGAACGACGTCACCGCCGAGGACGTGGCGCTGGCGCACCGGGAGAACTACATCTCCGTCGAGCACCTGAAGCGCTACACGATGCTCGGCATGGGCACCGACCAGGGCCGCACGTCGAACGTCAACGGCCTCGCGCTGATGGCGGCGCATCGCGGCGTCGAGATCCCCGCCGTCGGCACCACCACCTTCCGCCAGCCATTCTCGCCGATCACGCTCGGCGCCGTCGCCGGCACCGACGCCCACGCGCACATCTCACCGACGCGCAGGACCCCCATGCACGCCTGGCACATGGGCCGGGCGGCGGGCTTCGCGCCGGCGGGCTATTGGCTCCGGGCCGAGTATTATCCACGCGATGGCGAAGCCATGTGGCCGGCCATCTGGCGCGAGGCCAAGCATGTGCGCGAGAAGGTCGGCATCGTCGATGTCTCGACGCTCGGCAAGATCGACCTGCAGGGCCGGGACGCGGCGGAGTTCCTCAATCGCGTCTACATCAACGGCTTCGCCAAGCTTCCTGTCGGCAAGTGCCGCTACGGGGTGATGCTCCGCGATGACGGCCTCGCCTTCGACGACGGCACCGTGACGCGCTTCTCGGAGAACCGCTACCTGATCACCACCACGACAGGCAACGCCGGCCCGGTGATGAACCACCTGGAGTATCTTTCCCAGGTGCAGTGGCCGGAGCTCGACGTGAAGATGATTTCCGTCACCGACGACTGGGCCGGCATCGCCGTCGCCGGCCCCGATAGCCGGAAACTTCTGGAGCGCGTCTGCTCCGATGTCGATGTCTCAAACGAAGCGACGCCGTTCATGGCCTACCGCGAAGGCAAAATCGCCGGCGCGCCCATGCGCCTCTTCCGCATCTCGTTTTCGGGCGAGTTGGCCTACGAGATCAACGTGCCCGCCGACTTCGGCCACGAGGTCTGGCAGGCGCTCCTGGACGCAGGCCAGGACCTCGACGTCATCCCCTACGGCACCGAGGCGATGGGCATTCTGCGCATCGAGAAGGGCCACGTGGTCGGCGGCGAGTTGAACGGCCGCGCCACCGCCGACGACCTGGGGTTCGGTCGGATGATGTCCGGCGCCAAGCCCTTCATCGGCCAGGTGATGGCTGGGCGCGAGGCCTTCAAGGAACCCAACCGCCGGCAACTGGTCGGGCTGGTGCCGGTGGACAAGCGCACTTCCGTCCCGCGCGGCGCGCAGATCGTCGCCGATCCCGCCGCCGCCATGCCGATGCCGTCCGAGGGCGAGGTCACGTCACGCTGCACCAGCCCCAACCTTGGCCATCCCATCGCGCTGGCGCTGGTGGAGAACGGCCGTAACCGGATCGGTGAGCGGCTCTATGCCCATTCGCCGCTGACCCGCGAGACCGTCGAGGTCACCCTCGCCAACCCCATCTTCATCGACCCGGAAGGAGAGCGGCTCCATGGTTGAGGCTCAAGCCCGCTCGACGATCGCCGAGCAACTCACTCCCGGCCGCTTCGGTGCCGAGTTCGACGGCGACGCCGGCGTCGCCATTTCCGAGGTGCGGAACCGCACCCTGGTGCACATCGCCGGCGACCCGGCGCTATCGGACGCCATCCAGGCCGTCACCGGCCTGGCGCTGCCGCTGGATGCCGGCAGCGTCGCCATCGCCGGCGAGACGCGGCTCTGCTGGCTCGGCCCGGACCAGTGGCTGTTGAAGACCGCGCCCCAGCCCTTCGGTGAGTGGGAGCGAAAGCTCGCCGCCGCCGCGCCGGACGGCGCCTTCAACGAGGTGACGCACGGCCGCACCACGCTCAAGCTGCGCGGCCCCAAGGCGCGCGACGTGCTGGCCAAGGGCTGCCCGCTCGATCTCGACGCATCCATCTTCACGCCGGGCCATTGCGCACAGAGCCTGCTCGGGCATTTGAGCGTGCTGCTGGACTGCATCGCGGCGGACGAAGTCCACGTCTCGGTGACGCGCTCCTATGGCGTCGATCTGCTGGACTGGATGCGCGAAGCGGCGGCGGAGTACGGTTTCCTGATCGAGACTTGACCACAGTCAAGGCTGGCCCGGCTTCGGCGGGTACCATCGATGATCGACGGAAACCGGAACCGGGAGGCGAACCCATGCGCATTACCGACGCTTTGCTCGGCGAACACGGCTTGTTTTACGGGCTCTTCGGCGAGATCAGCACCGCCATGCTTGGCCCCAAGTGCGAGATCGAGACCCTGGCCCGCGCCCTTTCATCGCTGGTGGTGACCCACGCCGAACTGGAAGAAGAGATCCTGTTTCCGGCGCTGCGCGAGCATATCGGACAAATGGGACCGATCGAGGGCATGGAGATGGAGCACCGCCAGATCGAGGAACTGCTGGACGCCATTCCCCATACCAAGGATTCGCTCGAGACCCAGCAGTTGGTGCAGGAACTGATCGACATCTGCGTCGCTCATTTCGCCAAGGAGGAAGGCGTCCTGTTCCCGCTCGCCGACCAGATGCTGGACGAAGCCCAACAGGAACAGCTCGGCCGGCGCTGGGCGGAACGCCGCGGCGTCAACCTGGAACCGATGGGCTGCGCTGCCTGAGGCTTCGGCTTAAGCGGTCAAGCCGCCGTCGATGACGAATTCCGACCCGGTGACGAATGCGGCCTCGTCGGAGGCCAGATAGGCGACCATGCCGGCGACCTCGCTGGCTTCGCCCAATCGCCCTAATGGGATTTGCGAGGCCATTGCCGCCATGGCTTTGTCCGGGTCGCGCGCGCCGCCGGCGATGTCGTCGACCATTGGCGTGGCGACGAAACTCGGGTGCACGGAATTGCAGCGGATGCCGTAGCCCTTGCGCGCGCAGTGCAGCGCCACCGACTTGGTCAGCAGCCTGACACCGCCCTTGGACGCATTGTAGGCCGCCAGGTTGGCGCCGCCGACGAGGCCCGACACCGACGACATGTTGACGATGGAGCCGCCGCCGCCGTCTCCTCCCGAACCTTTCATGGCCTGCACGCCGAAACGGCAGCCGAGGAAGGTGCCGTCCAGGTTCACCGCCATCACCCGGCGCCATTCGGCGAGGCTGGTGTCTTCGATGGACTTGAGGTCGATGATGCCGGCGGAATTGACCAGGATATCGAGCCCTTCGAAGGCATCCCGGACAGCCGCCATGGCGGCCTGCCAGGATTCTTCCGAGGTCACATCCAGATCCACGAACAATGCGGCATCGCCGATGGCGTCGGCGGCCGCGATGCCGGCATCGCGGTTGAAATCCGCCACGGCCACCCGCGCCCCTTCCGACGCCAGCCGTTCCGCCACCGCGCGCCCGATCCCGGACGCGGCGCCGGTTACCAGCGCGGTCTTGTCGCTCAGTCGTTGCATGGTCGCCTCCCGACAGTTCTCTCGATTGTCCCTTCCGGGATGCGGAATTCAACGTTTTTCGGACTGGAAAATTCGTTTCGGGTCCGTTTTTCACGGGTTGGAACCCTCTGATTCCATTGAAATTCCAAAAAAATCTCAGGAACGAACCCAATTCTCATCCGCAGCGCGCCGGGGATGGCCCAGTTGCCACGGGGTTTCGTGGCGTGCGTCTCCAGCAATCTCGATGTTCCCGCGTGCTCCGCCCGTCGCTCCCGCGAAGGCGGGGGCCCATGCAAAAGGCAGGTCAAGCGGCACCATGGGTTCCTTGGACTCACGCCACAAGTGCAACACCCTTTAGTATGGGTGGTGCG
>JAYPEK010000084.1:0-9878 GCA_038125725.1 Rhodospirillaceae bacterium | reverse complement strand
ATCCTCCCTTAGGCAATCACCTCAATACGTCCCATGGGCGCTGACGGGGAACATGTAGCGGACAAACTTACCGTCTTTAATGTAGGCGGGGCCTCTCTCTTTGCACCGCTTTGTTGCCAGCGCAGCAACGGTGGTGTGCAGGTAGTCTGCTGCCTCTTGTTGGGTAATAGGATCATCCCAGTACGGATGCAGTTGCTCGGTGTAGCCATCTGTCATTTGGCCCTCCTTCACTTGAGCGATGAGGGCCAAAAAAACAAAACCCCAACGCTACGTTCCCGCTGATAAATCAGCGCACGATGCGTTAGGGCCTTCCGGGCTGCATTTCCGCCGCGTCGTTTCCGACATTGTCCCGATATATCAGCGGAAAGATAAGGTGTCCGTACTAATCCTTAACTTGGGACTTTAAAAACCTACAACATCATGTGATGCCGCACAAGAACAAAAAAGGAACTACCGCCACATATTGTGATTCTAGATGAAACAACGATAACAGCCGCACTGGAATGCGGTGATACAATGGTGATACAATGAAAAGCACAAGGGCCTAGAGATTTCTCTCTAAGCCCTTGATTTTAATGGTAGGCGCTACAGGACTCGAACCTGTGACCCGCTGATTAAGAGTCAGCTGCTCTACCAACTGAGCTAAGCGCCCTCAATTTGGGAGGCCGTCATATAGCAGGCGCGCGGGGGTTTGTCGATTCCTCCCCTACGTTTTTTGGGCGCTTTTTTGGCGGTTTTTGAGTGCCCTGATTCAGGCCTGGGAATAGACGATGGCGTCGGCCTCAGTCGCCGCCTCGTGCCGGGCGTTGTCCTCCGCCGTCAGCTTGTAGTCGACGTCGAACACCGCCATGGCATGGGCCGGATGGCCCTCGTCGTCATCGAGCCCGAGCCACACCGCCTCGTAGCTCCTGGGTACGATGGTATCGACGAGATGGACGATGCCGGCCACCCTGAGCGGGATCTCCGAATTCATCGCCGTCAGCATGCGTTTCCTGAGCACCTCGGCGCAGTCCGGCGCGTAGCAGTCCTTGAGCAGCTTCCCCGTCGCGTCGAAGCCGAAGAAATGCACCAGCCGCGTGCCCCAGTAACGGCAGCGGAACTCGGCACCATCGTCGACCCTATCGCGGATGATCAGGGTCGGCGCGATATCGTAGATATCCATCGGATCGAAATCGCGCAGCCTGGGCCGTGCGCTGCCGCAGCGCAGCACGTCCCAATAGTCGAGCAGCCGATTGGTCACCGGGGAATTGAACGTCGTCGTCAGTTCCACCAGGGACCGGCTGGCCGCTGCCGGTGGTTCAAACGACTTCATTGCGGAAGGCCGTCCACAGTGGCTTTCTATCCCGCCGCGATTATAGGTGCTGGCCGCCTATCGTGTCCCAATAAATTGCGCTCGATTGAGAACTCAGTCATCGTCGCCGCCGCGGCGGCCGATGATCACGTCGCGATGCACCCACACCCCCATCAGCAACCCGAACCCGATCAGCAGCGTGATCATCGCGGTGCCGCCGTACGAGATCAGCGGCAGCGGCACGCCGACCACCGGGATCAGGCCCATGACCATGGCGATGTTGATGAAGACGTAGAGGAAGAAGGTGACGGTGACGCCGATCGCCACCAGGCGGCCGAAATGGCTATAGGAACGGGTGGCGATGGCGATGCCGTAGACCAGCAAAAGACCATAGAGCCCGATCAGGCCGAGCCCGCCAATCATGCCGAATTCCTCGGCCAGCATGGTGAAGATGAAGTCCGTCTGCATTTCGGGAAGGAAGCGCAGGTGCCCTTGCGTTCCCAGCATGAAACCCTTGCCCGAAAGCCCGCCGGAACCGAGCGCGATTTTCGACTGAATGATGTGGTAGCCGGCACCCAGGGGATCGTGCTCCGGATTGAGGAAGGTCATGATCCGCTGTTTCTGGTAGTCATGCAGGAACTGCCAGCCGACCGGCAGGGCCGCCAGCCCGAGCGCCAGCACGACCCCGAATTTCCACAGCCGCACCCCGGCGGCGAAGAAGATGGCGCCGCCGGCCATGATCAACATCAGCGCGGTGCCGAGGTCCGGCTGGCGCAGCACCAGGGCGGCCGGCATGCCGATCATCAAAAGCGGCGGCACCAGCCGTGTCGGGCGGCCGATATCTTCCAGCCCGAGGCCATGGAAGTAGCGCGCCAGCGCCAGCACCAGGGCGATTTTCATCAGCTCCGACGGCTGCAGGTTGAAATAGCCGAGATCGATCCAACGCTGCGCGCCCATGCCGATGAAACCCATCACCTCGACCATCACCAGCAGGATCAGGCTGACGGCGTAGAACGGATAGGCGAGCCTGAGCCAGATACGCACATCGACCAGCGCCACCGAGAGCATGACCACGAGCCCGAAGGCGAAGCGCATTACGTGGCGGCTGGCCCAGGGCTGGAAACTGCCGTTGGCGGCGGAATAGAGCATGGCGACGCCGATCCCGGCGACAGCGCAGACCAGCAGCACGAAGAACCAATGGATATGCAGAAGCTTCTGGCCGAGGCTGAAGGTGGGCGGATTGAGACTGTCTTCCCTCATCCCTCGCTCCGCTCATGGTCTTCGCCCGGAGACGGCTCCGTTTCGGCGATGGTTGCACCGGCGGAGTTGCGCCGCTGCGCCTCTTCCAGGATGTCGCGCGCAATCGGCGCGGCTGCCTTGGAACCGCTGCCGCCGTGTTCGACCACGACGGAGACCGCGTAGCGCGGATTGTCCACCGGCGCGAAACCGACGAACAGCGCGTGATCGCGATCTTCCCAGGGCAGGTCCTCGTTCTTCACGACGCCGGTTTCGCGCTCCGCCTTGGTGATGCGGCGAACCTGCACGGTGCCGGTCTTGCCGCCCATCGCCCATTCCGGTTTCTCGATGTGGGCGCGCCGGGCGGTGCCGAAGGGCGAATTCATGACGTCGCTCATGGCTTCGCGCACCAGTTCCAGGTGGCGCGGCTTGATGCCGAGGCTTTCCGACGGCGCCTCGGCGCCGGGGACGCCGGCATCGGGCCGCGACACGGCGCGGGTGACGTAGGGCGTCACCGCCATGCCGCCATTGACCAGACGCGCCGTCATCACCGCCAATTGCAGGGGCGTCACCAAAAGGTAGCCCTGACCGATGCCGGTAATCACCGTCTCGCCCTTCTGCCAGGCGGCTTCCATGGCGCCGCGCTTCCATTTCGGCGTCGGCACCAGACCACCCATCTCGCCCGGCAGGTCGACGCCCAGGGGCGAGCCCATGCCGAGCCTCTTGGCCATGGCGGCGATACGCTCGATGCCGGTGCGTTTGGCGATCTCGTAGAAATAGACGTCGCAGGACTGGGTGATCGCGGATTTCGCGTCGACCAGGCCATGGCCGTGCTTTTTCCAGCAATGGAAGCGCGCGTTGCCCAGTTCCATGAAGCCGGTGCAGAAGACCTGGCTATCGGGCGTCACGACGCCCTTCTCCAGCGCTGCCAGCAGCACCGCCATCTTGAACGTCGAGCCCGGCGCATAGCGCCCGGCGATGGCTTTGTTGGTCAGGGGCGCGCGTGGATTTCCGATCAGGTCCTTCCATTCGGCGGTACTGAGCCCCTTGTTGAAGGCGTTCGGGTCGTAGGATGGCGACGACGCCATCGCCAGCACCTCGCCCGAATGCACGTCGAGTACCACGGCAGCCGCGCTCTCGTCGGCCAGGCGTTCGGAGACCATGTGCTGCAGGCCCATGTCGATGGTCAGGCGCACCTCGGCGCCGGGCTCGCCCTCGCGCCGCTCCAACTCGCGGATGACGCGGCCGTAGGCGTTGACCTCCACCTCCGACGAGCCGCCCTTGCCCCGGAGCGCCATGTCGTGGACTCGCTCGAGCCCCGCCTTGCCGACGCGGAAGCCCGGCAGTTCCAGCAGCGGATCGCCGGTCTGGTCCTTGGGCGAGACGGCGGCCACGTAGCCGAGCACATGGGCGATATCCTCGCCATGCGGATAGCTGCGGCTCTGGCCGACGTCGATCATGATGCCGGGCAGGTCGGGGGCATTGACCTCGATCTGGGCGGCGCTTTGCCAAGTCAGGTTCTCGCGCACGGTGACCGGCACGAAGCTGCGGTTGCGGCGGATATCGCGCAGGATGCGGCGGCGCTCGCCGTCACCGATGGGGATGATCTGGCCCAGTGCATTCAGGGTGACATCCAGATTGCGGGTGTCCTCGGGGATCAACAGCACGCGGTAGTTTTGCTGGTTGTCGGCGATGGGATCGCCGAAGCGGTCGACGATGCGGCCGCGGAGCGGCGGCAACAGGCGCAGGTTGATGCGGTTCTCGTCGGCCAGCGTGCGGTAGCGCTCGGACTCGACCACCTGCAGGTAATAGAGCCGGCCCGCCAACACCGACAGCAGCAACGCCTTGCCGCCGGCCAGCATGGCGGTGCGGCGATTGAACAGCTTGTGGCGTTCGTTGTCGCGCAGCATCAGACGGGCCTCAGGATGCGGGTCTGCCAGGAAAGGAACAGCCGCGCCACCATCGGATAGAGCCCGACGCCCAGGAGGTACTGAAACAATAGCGCTTCCGGATCGACGACCCCGGCACTCAAGGCTGAAATCAGGATCCAGCCCAAGGCCATGACGCCGGCGGAGATCAGCACGAACCCGATCCAGACGACGAAGAACGCCTTGCCGGTGAGGAAACGTTGCTGCGAGACAACGACGCCGTAGGCCATCAGGTAGAGGAGCGTGAACAGCCCCATCGGCGTGCCGGCGAGCGCGTCCTGCAGAAATCCGATGCCAAAGACGGCATAGACCGGCATCAGGTCCGGCCGATAGACGGCCCAATGGTAGACCGCCAACAGAGACAGCAACGGCGCCACGCGGGCCCATCCGGGGACATGAAAGGCGACGACACCGACGATCACCAGCACCAGGGTCAGCAGCACCGGTGTCAATTGCCGGCTGAGTGCGTCCATGCGGTGCCAGACGGTGCGGCGCATCAGGGCCTCACTTGCGCCGGCTCGCGGCGGTGCCGCCGGCGCTCGGCAGGTCGCGAATAATGCCCTCGAGGCCGTAGTCGAGAATGCGCACGTATTCGACGCTGTCGCGGTCGACGAATGGCTGCACTTCGATGCCGGTGTCGCTGACCGCCGACACCATGCCGATGGGCAACCCTGGCGGGAAGGCGCCGCCATGCCCGGACGTCACCACCCGGTCGCCCTTGGAGATCACGGCGCCGGTCGGCAGGTGGATCAGCTTCGGCCGGTTGGTGTTGTTGCCGGCCATGATGGCGCGCACCCGGGTCTGTTCGATGACCACCGGAATGCGCGAGTTTAAGTCGGTGATCAGCAACAGCCGGGCGGCGAGCTTGCCGACGCTGGCGACCCGCCCAATCAGGCCGTCGCCGGTGACCACCGCCTGGCCCTTACGCACGCCGGCATCCGTGCCGGTGGTGAGGATCAGGGAATGCACGAAAGCGCCGCCGGTATCGGCGACGACGCGGGCCGAACCGTAGCTCACGGCTGGGCCCGGCTGAAAATTCAACAGCCCTTTCAGGGTTTGGTTCTCGGTCTCCAGGCGCCGGGCCGCGGCCTGCCATTGCATCAGCCGCTCGCGATCAGCACGGAGCTGGGCGTTCTCGCTCCGGATATTGAGGATTTCCTGGCCTTCCTGCACCAGCCGATTGACGGTGACAACGGGCTGCGACAGGGCATCGAGGATCGGGGCGGCGGCATCGACCACCTGCTGGCGCGCGGTCTCGACAGTGGAGACATCGACCCGGCCGAGCACGATCAGAGCCACCGCGCCGAGCATGCCGGCGACGAAAGCGAAGCGCTGCGCCAGTGTTCTCATCGGCTGCGCGATACGGTTGACTGTCCGTCGTGTGTCCTTCAAACGGGCCTCGTCACCTCAGGAATCCTTGGGGCCTTCCCGCTTTCGCGGGCCAAGCATTCGGGGAATAAAAGATCGAATCGGCGAATTCAAGGATAATAACCGAACATTAGCCAAAGATTAAAAGATTTCCGCAGGTTATAGGCCCCTTGACCGGAAAAATCGCATCGATTATTGAAAATCCAGGTTCGAGCGGCGATGGCGTCGCCGCTGCCGCCCGAAAATGGGTGTCGGGCCTCGAATTCCAGATATCCTGTACGCCCGGATGCCAGCCCCCCGGATCACGCGGGTCTCGCGCGTCCCGCGCGCCGCGTCCGGGCCCAACGCGAGGACTTGCGCATGCGCGATATCAACGACCAGCTTTCCAACCGCCGCCGCACCTTCACCTGCCACAACGGCGACAAGGCGGAGAAAACCTTCCCGCCCGCCGAATACGAGGCACGCCTTTCGAAATTGCGCCGCCACATGGCCGAAGCCGACATCCCGGCGGTTCTTTTCACCTCGATGCACAACATCGCCTACTTCTCGGGGTTCTTGTATTGCTCCTTCGGGCGGCCGTTCGGCTGCGTCGTCACCCAGGACATCTGCACCACCATCTCCCCCAACATCGACGCCGGCCAGCCCTGGCGGCGGTCTCACGGCGACAACCTCATCTATACCGACTGGCGGCGCGACAACTTCTGGCATGCCGTCAGTCAGGTGGTTCCGGCGACGTCGCGCCTCGGCATCGAGGCCGACCACCTGACCCTGGCCGCGCGTGACGCCTTGTCGGCCGCCCTTCCCGGCTGCGAACTCACCGACGTGGCACCCGCCGTCATGGCGCAGCGCATGGTCAAGTCGCCGGCTGAGATCTCCGTCATCCGCGAAGGTGCCCGCGTCGCCGACGTCGGCGGCGAGGCGATCCGCGCCGCCATCCGCGAAGGCACCCGCGAGATCGACGTCGCCATGGCCGGCCGCGATGCCATGGAACTGGAAATCGCCAAGTCGTTTCCCGAAAGCGAACTGCGCGACACCTGGGTCTGGTTCCAGTCCGGGATCAACACCGACGGCGCCCACAATCCGGTAACGTCGAGGAAACTCGAACGCGGGGACATCCTCAGCCTCAACACCTTCCCGATGATTTCCGGTTACTACACGGCGCTGGAGCGTACCCTATTCCTGGGCGAGCCCGACGCGGCATCACTCAAAATTTGGAACGCCAACGTCGCCGCGCACGAACTCGGCATGTCGCTGATCCGGCCCGGCAATTCGTGCTCGGCCATCTGCGACGAAATCAACCGCTTCTTCGCCGACGAAGGCCTGCTCGACTACCGCTCCTTTGGCTACGGCCATTCCTTCGGCATCCTCTCCCACTACTACGGCCGCGAGGCCGGGCTGGAGCTCAGGGAAGACATCGACACCGTGCTGGCGCCCGGCATGGTCGTCTCCATGGAACCGATGCTCTGGGTGCCGGAAGGCGAACCGGGCGCCGGCGGCTACCGAGAGCACGACATCCTGGTGGTCACCGACGAAGGCACCGAAGACATCACCGGCTTCCCCTACGGCCCCGAGGCCAACATCATCGCCGCCTGAGCGCCGGGGATGGCCGGCTCGGCAATGGGCCTTGGCGGCGCGCGTCTCCAGTGGCCTCGGTGTTCCTATACGCTCCACCCGTCATGCGCGGGCATGACGAAATGGGGTGGGTACGGCGAAAAAAACGGGGGTTGGAACCTATTGATTCCAAACAATTTCAAAAAAATCTCAGGAACGAACCCAATTTTCCGCCGACCTCGGCAAACCGGTTCCAACCCGTCCCTGGCGAGAGACATCGGCCCCGGCGTAATCCATATTCGATTGTGAAATAGCGTGCCTGCGCCGAACGCCCGGCGCTGCGAATCGGCACCATATAACAATACCTATAAAACTCAATAAATTCCTATATCGGCTCGCCGACCAGAAATGGCGGAATTGCCATGCAAAGCGGACAGGCGTTGGTCAGTCGGAATTGGTCTCAAAGTGACCCGGTGCGGACCTGTATCCACCCGTCGTTCCCGCGAATGCGGGAACCCACTTGATGCCAAAGGCATCATTTCCGGCCATGGTTCGGGCCGCTGGATGGACCCACTGGATTCCCGCTTTCGCGGGAATGACGATGGGGAGAAATGTCTGCTCCTGGCTAATCGCCGACCCATGGCGCGCCTGGCGGTGCCGTCCGCTTCCGGCACATTTGCCGGCGTCATGGGCGGACATGATCAGGGCGGGGTTGAACCGCCGCTGGCGCCTTCCCTCAGGAAAACAGTTCCGGGTGATCCTCGACGATTTGCGGCAGGCGCTGCATGGAGCCGGACAGGTGTTCGCGCATCATCCGCGCGGCGCTGTCGCCGTCGCCGGCTTCGACCGCATCCAGGACCGCCTGATGGCCTTCGTAGACGGCGGTCATCTTGCCGGCGCGCGGCAGGTCCACGGTGCGCACCCGCGCCAGGTGGCCGCAGCGCGCGGTGATCTGGCGGTGCAGGTTCGACTGGTCGACGCCGGCGAACAGCGTTTCGTGGAAGGCCTCATCCAATTGCTTGAACAGCGCGGTTTGCTCGACGTCGTCGACCAGCGCCGCCTGCATCTTCAAGATGCCCTTGGCCTTGAGCATGGTCTCAGAGTTCGGGTTGGCGGCGAGCCGGCGCACCACCTCGCATTCCACCGCCATGCGCAGGAAATGCTCCTCGCGCACGCGGGAAACGTCGATGTGGGTGACCACGGTGCGCGACTGCGGGTAGGAAATCACCAGCCCGTCCTGCTCTAGGCGGAGGATCGCCTCGCGCACCGGCGACTGGCTAACGTCGAACTGTTCGGCCAGTTCGCTGCGCACCAGGGTCGAGCCCGGCGGCATGTCGAGCGAGATGATACGCGCGCGGATCTCGTCGTAGACCCGGGCCGACGACGACACGTGCGCGCCCGGCCGGAACGGATCGTCGAGCGCGACACTGGCTGCGTTGGAAAACGGGTTCTTGTTCATGGCCGCAGGTCTGTCATTACCATCGTGTGTTACATCAGATAACCGGGAAGAAACAGCGTCAACCCGGGAAACGCCACCAGGACCGCGAAAAACACCAGCATCGCCGCGAAGAACGGCAATGCGGCCTTGGTGAAGGCGCCGCTCTTGCAGTCCAGGACGCCGCATACGGTAAACATGATCACCCCCACCGGCGGGGTCAAACCCCCGAAGTTGATCAGCACCACCAGCAGCACGCCCATGTGCACCGGATCGAAGCCGACGCCGGTCAGCACCGGCATGACGATGGGGGTCACCAGCAGAATGTTGGCGGCACCTTCCAGGAACATGCCGCTGACGATCATCAGCACCATGACCAGCACCAGCACCAGCAAGGGCTCGCTGGTCAGATTGGTGACGAAGGCGGCGATTTCCTGCGGCGCGCGTTCGATGGTCATGGCGTAGCCCAAGACCGCCGCCGCCATGATCAGCAGCATCACCATGCCAAGATCGGAGACCGAATGGCGCGCCGCCTCGGCCAGGCTCTTCAAGTCGAGCTGGCGGTAGACCACCGCGCCGATGAACAGCGCGTAGAACACCAAAAAGGCGCCGGCCTCGGTGGCGGTGAAAAAGCCGAAGCGGAAGCCGACGATGAGGATCACCGGAAAAGCCAGCGCCCACATGCTTTCCAGGAAGCTCTCGCCGATCTCGCGCGCCGACGGGATCTCCGGCAAATCGGGCGAATAGCCGCGCTTCAGCGCCACCAGCCAGGTGGTGATCATCAGGATGGCGGTGAGCGCGACTCCCGGCAGCACGCCCCCCAGGAACAGCCGGCCGATGGAGACCTCGTTGATGAAGCCGAACAGGATCAGCCCGATGCTGGGCGGGATGGTGGCGGTGATGATCGAGCCGAAGGCCAGTACCGCCGCCACGAAGGCCTTGGAATAGCCCTGCGCCATCATGCCGGGGCCCAAGAGCCGTGCCTCCATCGAGGCGTCGGCGACGGCGGAGCCGGATGTTCCCCGTCAGCGCCCATGGGACGTATTGAGGTGATTGCCTAAGGGAGGAT
>JAYPEK010000083.1:0-10220 GCA_038125725.1 Rhodospirillaceae bacterium | reverse complement strand
GATCCTCCGTTAGAATACAGGCTCAGGCGTCCCAAATGTTTTGATGACGGACACGGCACACGCAGCATCTTTCTCATGGACGAACCGGAAAACGCGCTCTCCCCGATGCGTCAGTTGAGCTTTCTAAGGCTACTTCATGATTGGAAGTTGTCCGGTAACGCACAAATCATCATCGCCACCCACTCACCGATCCTGCTCAGTTACCCTGGAGCCGATATCCGGCTATTTGATGGCAACCAAATTTCATCGGCCGCTTATGAAGAGATCGAACATGTGCGGGTCAGCAAGGCGTTCCTTAGCAATCCCAAGCGGTATCTGAAGCAACTGCTCAATGGCGACGAAGGGAGCTGAATCTGAGGATGGAACTGTGTACCAACATCCCTTCAGAGCTTCCGTCGCCGAAGAACCTTAAGGGTTGATGGCAGGAAACGGTCCTCCAGAAAAGTGTTGATGCTGGACCTTGGCAGCAAGTCAGTTTGCAGGAGATGCCGCATTAAATAGCCGGGCCGGAGAACTGGCGAATATTTGCGCAACTCGCGCCAGCGGAGAGTTATGCTTTCTGAAAACGGCGGTCCAAGAAGTTGCAAAATCTGAGAACGTATCGGTGGGTTCCCGCCGCCAGCATCGAAACCGCCCAGGGCACGAACACCAGCACCGTGCCCGGCAACACCAGTAGCGCCAGCGCGTAGCCGCGGATCCGTTTCCAGGACATTCGCAACAATAGCCCCGCCAGGGCTTCGTTGACAGGCTTCGGCGCCGCTCCCAAGATGCGGACATGCCGGACACCGCCGAGCCACGCGAACCCCAGGACCTGACCGCCGCCGAGACGGCCAACCGGCTTTTCTTCCGGCTCTATCAATGCGCCAACATGATGCACAAGACCGGCACCCGCGCGGTCGAGGAGCACGGCGCCACGACGCAACAGTGGGCGGTGCTGGGCGCGCTTTCACACGACAGCGCCGAGGCCGGCATGACGGTCGGCGAATTGGCGGCGTTCCTGTTGGTCAGCCGCCAGAACCTGACTGGCCTGTTGTCACGGCTGGAAAAACAGGGCCTGACGGAGCGCAGCCGCGACAGCGCGGACGGGCGCTCGCGCCGCATCAAACTCTCCGCCAAAGGGCGCACACTGTGGCGCGACCAATTGGTGCCGGAAATCGTCGCCTATTATAATGAGGCCCTGGCCGGCATCCCCGAGGGCGAGCAGGCGCGGTTCCTGACGCTGCTCGGTCAGTTGCTGGACAACCTGAAGGCGCTGGACGAAAGGCCCTAGTCCGTCAGTCCGCTTCGGGACCGACCACGTCGAGATCGCGCTGCACGCCCGTGTCATCGACCGGCACGTCGACCACCGAATCCGGGTTGGCCGCGATCACCCCCTTGGCACCGACATCGCCGGTGAGCGCCATCAACGCGGCAAAATGCCGGCGCCCGAACAGCACCGGATTGCCGGGCTTGCCGGCATGCACGGGGCGACAGATGTCCAGCCTTGAGGCGGCATCGAAGGCACCGGCCAGCGCCACGAGCGTCTCAGCCGCGACCCAGGGCATGTCGCCGAGCGCGATCAGCACGCCGGCCACGTCGTCATCCAGCGCCGCGACGCCGTGGCGGATCGAAGACGCCATGCCCTCGGCATAGTCCGGGTTATGCGCGAAACCGACATCCAGCCCGCCCAGCGCCGCCCGCACCTTCTCCCGTTCGTGCCCGGTGACCGCGAGCACCGGACGAAACCCCGCTTCCAACACGGTCTCCGCCACGGCGCGGACCATCGGCCGGCCGTCGACCGTCGCCAGCAGCTTGTTCGTCGCGCCCGAGCGCCGGGATAGGCCGGCGGCCAGTACCAGCGCAGCAAAATTGTCGGGTCCGTCTTGGCTCATGCCTCAGCTAACCATGAAGGTGCCGGCCTGAAAATGGGCTTTCATCCGGACGGTGGATTTGGTTTGCTGACGGGGTCTTTTTAGTGGAGCCCACATGTCCCTGCCGTCCGAAACCGAAACGCCCCTGTCCGCGCCGGTGGTGCGCCAGGCCCTCGATTGGCTGGGTGCCGGCCATCAGGTCGCGCTGGCGACGGTGGCCCGCACCTGGGGTTCGTCGCCCTGCCCTGCCGGCAGCCAGCTTTGCGTGCGCGACGACCAGGCCTTCGAGGGCTCGGTCTCGGGCGGCTGCATCGAAGGGGAAGTGGTGACCGAGGCGCTCGCCCGCATTCGCGATGGCGGCGCCGCGACCCTTAATTTCGGCATCGCCAATGAGGACGCCTGGCAGGCTGGCCTCGCCTGCGGCGGCAAGGTGTCGGTGTTCGTCACCGCCATCGACGATGCCTCGGCCGCCGTCCTGGATGCGCTCGAGGCGGCGCGCGCCAAGGAAGTCCCGTCGGCGCTGCTCACCGATCCCGCCACCGGCACCATGGCGCTTTGGTCGGGGGGCAAAGTCACCCATGGCGAGTTGACCCTGTCCGTCCAGCAGGCCGAAGAATTGGCCGGGCGCTTCGCCACCGACAAGAGCGGCATGATCGGCGAGGAGGAAGCGCAGCCCTTGTTCGCGCGCATCTACAATCCGCACCTGCGGCTGATGATCGTCGGCGCCGTGCATATCGCGCAAAACCTGGCGGAGATGGCGGCGCGCATCGGCTTCGACGTGACGGTCATTGATCCGCGCGACACCTGGAGCACCGACGAGCGTTTCCCCGGCGTCAAACTCGACCGGCGCTGGCCATCGACCGCCATCGAGGACCTGAAGCCCGATACCCGCACCGCCATCGTCACCCTGAGCCACGATCCCAAGCTCGACGATCCGGCGCTGCACGCCGCCTTCGAGAGCCCGGCCTTCTATATCGGCTGCCTTGGTTCCAAGAAGACCCATGCGGCGAGGCTGCACCGGCTCAAGGAAGCGGGGATCTCGGACGAGCAGATCGCACGCATCCACGCACCGGTGGGACTCGATATCGGCGCCCAGAACCCGGCCGAGATCGCACTCGCGGCGCTGGCCCAGATCACCCAGGCGCTGCGCCGGCCGGCCTGATCGCGTTTTCCGTTACTGTGTGAGCAGCCAGATACCGAGCGCCAGCGCGATGGCGCCGCCGATCATCCACACCATGGGCGAGATGCCGCCGGGCTTTGGCTGGGCGGCTTGCGGCGCGGGGGCTTCAGGGGCTTCCTCTGCCGGTGCGGTATCGGCAGGCGCAGTGCCGACCAAGCCGGAAAAGGCATCGAAGAATTCACCGGCAAGTTTCTTCGACGTACCCTCGATCAACCGGCTGCCGATCTGCGCCAGCTTGCCGCCGACCTCGGCGTCCACCTCGTAACTCAGGATCGTGGCGTCGCCATCCTCTGCCAGATGCACCTTGGCGCTACCCTTGGCGAAACCGGCGGCACCGCCTTTACCCTCGCCGGAGATGGTGTAGCTCTCCGGCGCGTTGATGTCGGACAGCGTCACCTGGCCCTTGAACTTGGCCTTCACCGGACCGACCTTGGCCTGCACCGTGGCGGCGAGTTCCGTATCGGAGATCTTATCCAGTTCCTGGCAGCCGGGAATCGCCTGACGCAGGATGTCGGGATCGTTGAGCGCGGCGAAAACCTGCTCGCGCGGCGCCTCGATACGGATTTCCTCGGTCATTTTCATGGCTGTCGCTCCCGCCCTTGAATTCAGCGTTACCGGGAGACAGATAATGTCAGAAGCCTGCCCAGGCAACGCTTTTCGGGCGGCCGGGGCTGGGCTAGATTGGTCGAAGCCATGCCGAAAACGGATTTAGGGGAGGAACAAGCGACATGCCAAGCGTAAGCATGACGGTCAACGGCAAGCCGGTCTCCGGCGAGGTCGAGGGCCGCACCCTGCTGGTGGATTTTCTGCGCGAGACCGTGCGCCTGACCGGCACCCATATCGGCTGCGACACCAGCCAATGCGGCGCCTGCACCGTGCACGTCGACGGCCGGTCGGTGAAATCCTGTGCCATGCTGGCGGTGCAAGCGGACGGTGCCAGCATCACCACCATCGAAGGCGTCGCGCCCGACGGTCCCGACGGCGAATTGCACCCCATGCAGGAGGCGTTTCGCGATAACCACGGCCTGCAGTGCGGCTTCTGCACGCCGGGCATGGTGATGGCGGCGCTGGCACTGGTGGAGAAAAACCCCGATCCGAGCGAACAGGACGTGCGCGACGGGCTGGAAGGCAACCTCTGCCGCTGCACGGGCTACCAGAACATCGTCAAATCGATCCTGGATGGCGCCAAGGCCATGCGCGAAGGGGCCTGACATGTACAATTTCATTTACCACAAGCCCGCCACCCTGGACGCCGCGCTGGAAAACTTCGCCGCCGCCGACGACGGCCAGTTCATGGCCGGCGGCCAGACCATGATCCCGGTCCTGAAGCAGCGCCTGGCGATGCCGTCAGATGTCATCGACCTGGGCAAGGTCGACGGACTCACCGGTATCGAGCATACCGCCGGCACGCTCACCATCGGCGCCATGACTCCGCACGCCGACGTAGCCTCGTCGGAGACCGTCCAATCGGCGATCCCGGCGCTGGCGGCACTGGCCGGACGTATCGGCGATCCGCATGTCCGCAACCGCGGCACCATCGGCGGTTCCATCGCCAACAACGATCCGGCCGCCGACTACCCGGCCGCGCTGTTGGGCTTGGGCGCCACGGTCAAAACCTCCAAGCGCGAAATCGCCGCAGATGACTTCTTTGTCGACCTGTTCGAGACCGCGCTCGACGATGGCGAGGTGATTACCCACGTCTCGTTCCCGGTGCCCGATGCGGCGGCCTATGAGAAGCTCGAGAACCCGGCATCGCGCTTCGCCCTGGTCGGGGTCATGGTGGCGCGAACTGGAAACGACGTCCGCGTCGCCGTCACCGGCGCCGGGCCCTGCGTCTTCCGTGCGGCGGAAATGGAGCAGGCACTGACCGCCGATTTCAGCCCCGGCGCCCTGGATGGCATCGCCGTTGCCGCCGACGATTTGAACACCGACATCCACGCTTCGGCCGAGTACCGCGCGCACCTGATCGGCGTGCTGGCCCGGCGCTGCGTGACCCGGTTGGCTTGAGGAGCGGCAGCATGGACGGATCCGATATCAACACCGTCGCCATCGGCCAATCGGTTCGCCGGCGCGAAGACCAACGCTTTCTGACAGGCTCCGGCCGCTACATCGGCGACGTCAATATCGACGGCCAGGCCTATGCCGGCGTACTGCGCTCGCCGCATGCCCATGCGCGCATCCTCGGCATTGATGCGTCCGAGGCGTTGGCCATGGACGGCGTGCATCTGGTGGTCACCGGCGAGGACTGGAAGCGGGCCGGCTACGGGCCGATCCCGACGCGCTCGGGCGTCAAGACCAAGATCGACGGCACGCCGCTGAACCAGCCGCCGCGCCATTGCATCGCCATCGACCGAGTGCGCTTCGTCGGCGAGGAAGTGGCGCTGGTGGTCGCGGAGACGCCGGCACTGGTGCTCGACGCCATGGAGTTGATCGAGGTCGACTACGAACCGCTTGCCGCCGTCACCGACCCGGCCGCGGCGCTGGCCGACGGCGCGCCGCAGCTCTGGGACGACATCCCCGGCAACTTCTGCCTCGATTTCGAACTGGGCGACAAGGAAGGCGTCGAGAAAGCGCTTCAGGAAGCCGCGCACGTGGTGACGCTCTACGTCGTCAACAACCGCGTCACCTCGGTGCCCATGGAACCGCGCGGCGCGGTCGCCGACTACGACGCTCAGACGGACAGCTTCACGCTCTACAACGCGTCGCAAAACATCCACGCCAACCGGGGATCCTACACCGACGACGTGCTGAAGATCGAGACCTCGAAACTGCACCACCTGGCCCCCGATGTGGGTGGCGGCTTCGGCGCCAAGAATGGCATCTATGGCGAACCGGCGCTGTTGCTGCATGCCGCCCGCGAATTGAAGCGGCCGGTGAAATGGATCAACAGCCGCACCGAATCGTTCCTCGCCGACACGCATGGGCGCGGGCAGTCCAGCACCGTAACCATCGCGCTCGACGCCGACGGCACCTTCCGGGCGTTGAAGACCGAAAGCCTCGGCGGCATCGGCGCGTTTTGCGCCACCGTCGGGCCGTTCACCATCACCGGCGGCTCAGCCCGCACCCAGGGCGGCCCCTACCGGTTCCCGGCCATGTACTACACCGGCACCGGCGCCTTCACCAATACGGCGCTGATGGATCCCTACCGGGGCGCGGGACGGCCCGAAGCCACCTACCAGACCGAGCGCATCGTCGAATTGGCGGCACGCGAGATCGGCATGGACCCGGTGGAACTGCGGCGCAAGAACCTGCTCCGGCCGGATGAATTGCCGATGAAGACCTCCATGAACCTGGACGTCGATTGCGGCAACTTCCCCTACCTGTTCGAGAAGACGCTGGAGATGAGCGACCGGCCCGGCTACGCCGCGCGGGTCGCCGACAGCGCCGCCAAGGGCTTGAAGCGCGGCTTCGCCATCGCGCCCTATCTGGAATGCACCGGCGGCGGGCCGAAGGAGCACACCTCCATCACCTTCAACCGCGACGGCACGGTGGCACTCGCCACCGGCGCGCACTCCACCGGCATGGGCATCGAGACCTCGCTGTCGCAGATCTTCGCCGCCAGCCTTGGGTTGGAACTCAACGACATCCAGTTCCGCCAGGCCGATACCGACGCCACGCCCATGGGCGGCGGCCACGGGGGGTCGCGCAACATGGAAGTGGGCGGCTCGTCCGTGCTGCTGGCGGCGCGGGAAGTCATCGACAAGGGCAAGAAGCTCGCCGCCGAGGCCTTCGGCATCGATGCCGACAACGTCGAGTTCGCGGACGGCCGCTTCTTTGAGGCCGACACCAACCACACCATGACCATCCGCGAGGCGATCGAGGCCGGCTTTCAGGCCGGCGGCGCCGAGGGCGGCGACGGCGGCAATGGGCTCGATACCCAGAGCGTCTTCGCGCGCGAGATCATCTCCATCCCCAATGGCTGCCACGCCTGCGAGGTCGAGGTCGATCCCGAGACCGGCGTCGTTAAGGTGGTCGGCTATTGGGTGATGGACGATTTCGGCACCGTCATCAATCCGATGCTCGCCGACGGTCAGGTCATGGGCGGTGTCGCCCAGGGCATCGGCCAGGCCTTGATGGAAAACATCGTCTACGATCCGGAAAGCGGGCAGTTGCTGAGCGCTTCCTTGAGCGACTATGCGTTGCCGCGCGCCGGCGACATCCCGAACATGGAAATTGGCTACTACGAGGGCGCGCCGACCAAGAAGAACCCGCTCGGCGTCAAGGGATCGGGCGAGGCCGGCTGCATCGGCGCCATGCCGGCGGTGGTCAATGCCGTGCTCGACGCGCTCAAGAACGAAGGAGTGAAGGACCTGGAAATGCCGCTGACACCGGAACGGGTCTGGCGGGCGATCCAGGAAAGCGCTACAAACAAAGGCTAAATTCGACGATAAGGGCAGGTAGGCGGTGTATGTCCGGCCTCAGGATGATCGATGTGGCACCCGGCGTGGTCTGGGTGGAAGTGCCAGAGGCGGACCTACGCATCCAATGCGGCTGCCCGGCCGATAGCGTCAAGCATCTGATGCGCGCCGGCTTGATCGCGCCGGCGGAGAAAGGCGGCGTCGCCTACGAGACCGGTCCCAATGCCATTCTGTTGTCCGACGTGCCGCTGCAAGGCGGTGGTTTCGCCAACTTGGCGGAATTTCCCGTACTGCAGATGCTCTACCGCCAGGGCGTCCTGATCCCTGGGCACCCTTGCAACACCGGCCAGCGGCCGCTGTTGATCGGCGACCGGGACCAATTGCGCACGCAACTGGAATACATCCACCGCGGCAACTACGGCCTGCTGACGGAGCAGGAAATCATCGAAACCGGCATCGACCCCGCGTAAGCGCATGAGATGATGGCGATCAAGCTGAAGTTCGCCTTCGGCAACATCGCCGAACCCACCGAATTGCTGGAACCGTTGGAACTGGGCCACGAGATCACCAAGATCCGCGACGGGGTCACGGTGCAGCGCATGAAGCGCAACCACTTCCGTTTCGCCATCGAAGGCGAAATGGTCGAGATCGATCTGAACCTAGCGCCGGGCGAACGCTACTCATCACCCTACCGGATCGATTTCCACGACATCGAGCGGGAGTACTTCGCCGTACTGCACACCGGCGAGGGCGACGGCTGGGACACGGAACGGCCGAGCATGTCGAGCGTCCTGATGTACGAAGGCCGGCTTTACCTGATCGACGCCGGACCCAATCTGGAGACCATCCTCAATACGCTCGGCATCGGCATCAACGAGGTCGAGGGCATCTTCCAGACGCACGGCCATGACGACCATTTCGCCGGCCTCACCACCCTGATGCAGGCTGATCATCGCATCAAGTTCATGGCGACGCCGCTGGTGCGCGCCTCCGTGGCGAAGAAGTTCGCGGCGCTTCTGGGAATCGAGGAAGAAGACTTCGTCCACTACTTCGACCCCATCGATCTCACCATGGGCACCTGGAACGACATCGGCGGCCTCGAGGTCGAACCCGTCTATTCGCCGCATCCGGTGGAGACCACCATCTTCCGCTTCCGGGTCGAGGGCGCCGACGGATACCGCAGCTTCACCCATCTGGCGGACGCCGCTTCGCTGAAGGTACTGGACGGCATGTTGGAAGAGCCGACGGACGGCCTTCCCCTGGACCTGACCGAGCGCACGCGTGCCGACTATCTGGAGCCCGCTGACTTGAAGAAGGTCGATATCGGCGGCGGCATGATCCACGGCATGGCGGCGGATTTCGCCGACGACACTTCGGGCCGGCTGTTGTTCTCGCATCTGGCGCGTGACCTCAATAGCGAGGAAGCCGCCATCGGCGGCCGCGCCACCTTCGGCGCCGTCGACGTGCTGATCCCCGGCAAGTCGGCCTTCATGGAACGCTTCATCGACACCTACCTGCGCGCCAACTTCCCCGACGTCGCCCCCGACGCACTGCGCGGCCTGATGGACAACCCGGTGGAGACCTTTGCCCCCGGCGACACCTTGATCGCCGAAGACACTGTCAACGAGGCCATCTACCTGGTGCTCACCGGCAACGTGGAAATGCACGATTCCGACACCGGTGCCACCAATCGAATTTCGGCTGGCGCCTTCATCGGCGAGACCACCGGCTTGCACAAGCTGCCGTCCGAAGAGCGCTTTCGCGCCGCCAGCTACGTGCGCGCGCTGCGTATCAAGGCCGAGACCTACCGCGATTTCCTCAATGCCAACGGCTTGTTCTCCGAGATCGTGCGCCTGGAGGAGATGCGCGACTTCCTGCTGCGCACCCGGCTGTTCGGCGAATCACTTTCGCACCCGACCCAGAACGCGGTAGCCAAATCCATGTCTCTGATGACCCTCGACGGTCATCCGCAGGTCTCGGAGCTGCCGGCCGACTCTCTTTTCCTGGTACGCTCTGGCTTGTTGATCCGGCTCAACGAGGAGGCCGAGGCCGAGCTTCTGCATACCGGCGATTTCTTCGGCGAAGAGTCGGCGCTGCTGGGCGCGCCCCGATTGTTCTCCCTGCATGCCAAGGATAACACCCAGGTCTATGCCGTGCCGAAGAGCGCCTTCGAGGGCATTCCGGTGGTGCGCTGGAAACTGTTCGAAAGCTGGAGCCGGCGCCGCCGCCAGGGGTTCTAGCGACCTTCTTCCTTCTCGATTTCCGCCAAAAGGGCTTGTTGCTCTTCCTCCCAGCGTGCCGCCTCTTCCGGTCCCCAGCGCGCGGCAAACTGGTCGATGACGGCACGTGCCGGCGCCGCATCGACGCCAATCCTCTCAGAGCGCAGGTGGATGATGACCAGGGTCATGGCCGTGAGTTCCGTCTGCGCGTTGCGCCGCCGCGCCTCGCGGTGCAGCTTGCGGTATTCGTCCTCGGCGCGGCGGAGATCGATGGAAGCGTGGCCGAACATCTGATGCGCGCGCGCCAGGTGCTCGGTGAAGGCGGCGGTGACCTCGGCCAACCGCGGCGGCTTGAACATCTGCTCCGCATGCTCGACGATCCTGGGCGCATCGCGGTTCAATTGCCGCGCCCAGGACGCGTCGCTGCGCGCGAACATTTCTTTCAGCCATCCGAAAATCATTCGCCGGGTCCGCCTCAGATTTTGATGTTGTCGATGGACCAGGTTTCGTCGTTGGCCTTGTCGAGCCAGGCCTGCATGTCGGGCCAGTGCCAGACCGCGTCGGCATAGGCCGCCGCCTCGCCGGAAAGTTCGATGCCATAGGTCCGGAACCG
>JAYPEK010000082.1:0-10494 GCA_038125725.1 Rhodospirillaceae bacterium | reverse complement strand
AGGGGTCACAGAATAATCCATACACCCTTTGCCTCTTTAAAAATCGTTAAATGTTATCCCACGCACCCATATACAACATTTACTGATTTCTCTCAAAAACAAAGATCTTATAAATATCTCGTAAAGATAAAATACGAGATATTTACACGAATTAAGAGAAATTGTGGATTTATTTCATTAAAACAGGAGGTTAAGGTGGTTGACGAAGAGAAAGAAGAATTACGGGATCAATTAAAACGATATATCGGTTCCCTAATTGAAAAACGGAATATCAGGATCAATCACGTATTTCGAGGAATGCTTAAATCGTTAAATAAGAACGGATCAGTCTCCAATAATCAGTGGAAATGCCTGGTTCGTTTCATGGTGATCGATTTTCAACAATCACCAGGAGAACTTCGGGAATTCCTCAATCCTCTAATCGGTCATAAATACGTTCAACAACAAGAATACACACACACCTTGTCCCCATTTTTCGCCAAGGAAGAGATTTACCGATGAATACAGAATTGATGAATTTCAGAATTCCCACAGACATCCGATCGAATTTCAATTCGATCTGTAAGATGAAGCAGACGACGATGACTAGAGAACTCGTATCGATGATCAAAGAGTTCATCGATATCGAGGGAGAACAGGTTCTTTCGACGTACCAAAAATATCGAGATTTGAAGGTTAAATTTGATGACGTTCGTAAACCGGAAAAAATCAGGTGATCACAGGTCGTCTTCGAATATTGGACGTCAGATACCAGAGTCAATCGAGACACCGATTCAACGACACGGAAATTACGTTCTAGATCCGGTTTCAGGTTCGTGGGTGTTGGAAACGGATTGGAAATCTCGTCGATGATTTCCCCGGTTCAAAAAACAAAGTCGAAAATAGATCTCATTCGAAACCTTCAACGGACAGATATCGAGAAGATTCTGGTGATTGAACCAGTTTCAAAAAAGGAAATTCAGAGGGTGTCCCGAGAGATCGAAAGGTTCCTCGGTGACGATATTTCAAACTCAATTATTTTGATTAAATCGAAAAGGAAGTAGCGATGTTGAATTGGACGACGTGGAAGGACCGTGATCGAGACGATCCGAAGGAAATCCAAACTGAGAAGGAGATGATCGAACGGATTTTGTTGCCGTTTGCTGCGGATGACGATCAACGACACGAGATGTTTGATCTGTTGATGGAGGTGATCAACAATCTCACGACAACGGAGAAGCGGATCGAGGTGATCCACGGAAAGGACTTCGTCACTATTCGTCAAATTCACTGAGGGATACATGCTACCATGTACCCCTATCCATAGTTTCAGCGACCAAAATTCGTCCGGATATTCTTGCTGATCTCGGTCAACTTATTATCAAACGAACCCTGCTTGACCTCACTAACCACGGTCTCCAAAGATTCTCCGACTTCGTCTATTGACGAACATTGGATTGAGAATTTTCCTTTCCCAAGTTCTAAAACATGTTTCCCGTACTTGATATGGACGTACATATTCCCGTCCTCGTCATTCCAGAACCACTGTCGGGAGGTTTTCTCACCCTTCTTGGAACGGTCAATCAGTTCAATTTGACGATTGATCGAACGGATCAACTTCTCCCGACGGACAACAATGGGATTCTTTTGAGACGGTTTCTTGACCGGTACGAGGTTCAACGATTTTTCCAAATTCATGACAGGTCTCCTTCAACTGGTAGGGAACCGTCCTTGAATTTGGATATGAGGTCCACGGACTTTTATCGAATTTGTGTTGATCGCAGTTGACGGGTGAATACTGGCATCTGAGGTCTTAGATGAGAGAGATAGAAATTCTCCAACATATCCGTGGACGTTCGAGCATTTTGAGCAAGTGCAAATAAATCGGTTCCTCCAGTCTTTAATATCTGGAAACACAATGCTGAATGTCGGAGGGAGTACATCGTGTGCTTTTGACCATATCGGTCCTCACTTAAACCGGCATGATCGCATAAAACCCGGAACATCCGGGACACACGATCACTGACGTACGAAACCCGATCCTGAATATCATTGAAGAAGAGGTAATCGTTCTTGTCATCGTGACGGGGAAGAATGCGATTATGATAGACCTCTGCTGCAATGTCGGTGCTGGTGCTATCTATATTACCCTTGCTCTTTGCAGTTTTTGCATTGGGTACGGAAATCACTAACTGTTTCACACCATCTTCATCCGTGATCGTCCGAATGTGTTTGTTCTGTAGTAATTTCCATTCGCTTGGTCGCAAGAATGTGTGGACCATGAAAACGATGAAGTCGTACAGCTCACCAAAATCGAATGAGATATTCTCCGGCGGATTATCCCGAAGGTCCCGACATGCTTCGAGTAACGTTTTATATTCCTCTGGTGAAAACCAAGGACGAGGAACACTTGCCCGTTTGATAGAGGGAAGGGTGGGGATGACCTCTACCACTCCTTCTTTGTGTGCTTCCTTCAACACCTTCCTAATCAAGACAACATACTTCTTGAGGGTGGAAGCAGATAGATCACGTTCTTGTCTCAAGTCTTCGATCAGATCATCGACAAATTTGTAGTCAATCTTAGCAATGTGAACGTTACCGATTTTGGGAAGCAGATCGTTATCCAACCGACCCTTATCTTGTTGCAGCATTAACCGATCGAGTTCACCACGGTTGATTTGACGTTTCTGGGTTTCCTGGAGTTTCTCTGCATAAGCAGAAAAAGACTTACCACCTCGGGTCCGGTATTCCCGTTGATCAAGGATGCGATCCTCGTACCACTCCTTGGCAAATTCCACTGCTTCATTGAACTTCTCGCAACGGGTGGAGTTCTTCACACCACACGACGGTCCACCTTTGATGTACATCGACACCCACCAGAACCGAGATGCCGGGATTCTGAACAGTCGCAGTTTGTCCGGATACCCAGGAATTTTCCTGATATCGTAAGGGTTTGTACGTTTTCGTGGATCGGAAACCAACTACCTATTCCTCCTATCCAGCAATTATAATAGGTAGGTAGTAGGTAGGCAATTATTTCAAAAATCGAGATGACATTCCCGATGTTCGAATATATAATAACTAATTGAAAATATTGAAAAAATGGCGGAGAGGGAGGGATTCGAACCCTCGGTACCCGTAAAGGTACAACGGTTTTCGAGACCGCCCCGTTCGACCACTCCGGCACCTCTCCGCAGGTCTTGATGAACATGGTCCGTTCAGGGCGCGCGGAGGGTAACCGAAAGCCCCCGGGGCTGCAAGCGGCATAGCGGCGGTTTTGACGTCGCCGAAACGCCCTGAAATCGTTCGCCAAATTCTTGAAAAATCGCTGCCTGGCGGCGTTGACAAGTGCCCGCAAACCGCTATATTGCCGCCCTCGCAACGACGGGGCCGCCGCCTAACGGCAGGGCGGCATCCCAAGAGTGCGGTTTTTTTGGTTTGTAGAAATTCGAGGCGAACATGTTCGCAGTCATTAAAAGCGGCGGCAAGCAGTACCGGGTTGCCAAGGACGACATCATCACCGTCGAGAAGCTGCTCGGCGAGCCTGGCGACCAGCTGGCCCTGGACACCGTGCTGATGCTGGGCGAGGAGGGCAAGGCGCCCAACGTCGGCACGCCGGTCGTCGACAAGGCGGCTGTCCTGGCGGAAGTGGTCGAGCAGACCCGCGCCGACAAGATCATCGTCTTCAAGAAGCAGCGCCGGCAGAACCATCGCCGCAAGAACGGCCATCGCCAGAGCCAGACCGTGCTGCGTATCCTGGAAGTCAGCGCCAATGGCGTGAAGCCGAAGGCCGCCGCCAAGAAAGCGGCGCCGAAGAAGGAAGCTGCCGCGGAGAAAAAGGCTCCGGCCAAGAAGAAGGCCGAAGAGGCGGCTCCCGAAGCGACCGAGAACAAGGAGTAACACCCAATGGCTCATAAGAAATCAGGCGGTAGCTCCCGCAACGGACGCGACACCGAAGGCCGGCGCCTCGGCGTCAAGAAGTTCGGCGGCCAGGTGGTCGAGCCGGGCAACATCATCCTGCGCCAGCGCGGCACCAAGTATCATCCCGGCGAAAACGTCGGCATGGGCAAGGACCACACCATTTTCGCGACCGTCACTGGCACCGTCAGCTTCCGCAAGCGTGCGGGTGGCCGCACCTATGTGGGCGTGGAGCCGTCGGCGTGAATTGATCGCAGGTCATTCGCCGAGTGAACATGAGGGGAATGGCCTGCCATTCCCCTTTTTCTATGGACCACTTTTTCATCTAGCTCCATTCCGGAACCCGGCGCATGAAATTCCTCGATCAAGCCAAGGTCTATATCAAGAGCGGCGACGGCGGTAACGGCTGCGTCGGTTTCAGACGCGAGAAGTACGTCGAGTTCGGCGGCCCCGACGGCGGCGACGGCGGGCGCGGCGGCGACGTCAGGGTCGAATGCGTCGCCAATCTGAATACCCTGATCGATTTCCGCTACCGCCAGCACTACAAGGCCGAGCGCGGCAGAGACGGCATGGGCAAGAACCGCACCGGACCGAGCGGCAAGCCCTCCGTCCTCAAGGTGCCGGTCGGCACCCAGATCCTGGACGAGGACGGCGAAACCCTGTTGGCCGACCTGACTGAAGCCGGCCAGGAGGTCGTGATCGCACGCGGCGGCGACGGCGGGCGCGGCAACACGCGCTTCAAGACCTCCACCAACCAGGCGCCGGAACGCGCCGATCCCGGCTGGCCCGGCGAGGAAAAGTGGATCTGGCTGCGCCTCAAGCTGATCGCAGACGTTGGGCTGATCGGCCTGCCCAATGCCGGCAAGTCGACCTTCCTGGCCGCCGTTACCCGCGCGCACCCGAAAATCGGCGACTATCCCTTTACCACGCTGCACCCGAACCTGGGCGTCATGCGGCTCGATTCCGAAGAGATCGTGCTCGCCGACATCCCCGGCCTGATCGAGGGCGCCAGCGAGGGGGCCGGGCTCGGCACCCGGTTCCTGGGCCACGTGGAACGCTGCCGCATGCTGCTGCACCTGATCGACGGCGTCGAGGATGACCCCGTCGAGAGCTACCGCGTGGTGCGTCACGAAGTGGAGGCCTACGGCCACGGCCTGGCGGAGAAGCCGGAGCTGGTGGCGCTCAACAAATGCGACGCCATGGCCGCCGACGAGGCGGAGGAGAAACGCCTGGCCCTGGAGGCCGCCATCGGTCGTCCGGTGCTGGCCATTTCCGCCGTCGCCGGCATCGGCATGGACGCGATCCGGGGCAAGCTCTTTGAAAGCGTCGGGCATGCGGTCCGGCTCGAGGAAGAGGCCGCCGCCGAGCCTCGGGTGTACCTGCCATGAGTGCGCCGCATCAGATCAAGTCCGCCGGCCGGGTGGTGATCAAGATCGGCTCGACCTTGTTGGTCGATCCCGAGCGCGGCACCGTGCACCGGCGTTGGCTGGAAGCGCTGGCCGACGATCTGGCGGAATGCCGGGCGCGCGGCCAGGAGGTGGTGATCGTTTCCTCCGGCGCCATCGCGGTCGGCCGCCGGCATCTGGGGTTGAGCGACGGGCGGCTGAAGCTGGAGGAAAGCCAGGCCGCCGCCGCCACCGGCATGATCCGCCTGGCGCATGCCTACCAGGAAGTGCTGGCGCACCACGACATGACGGTCGCACAGGTGCTGGTAACGCTCGACGACAGCGAAAGCCGCCGGCGCTACCTGAATGCGCGCAACACCCTGGAGACCCTGGTGCGGTTGGGCGCGGTGCCGTTGATCAACGAGAACGATACCGTCGCCACCGATGAAATCCGTTTCGGCGACAACGACCGCCTGGCGGCGCGTGTCGGCGCCATGATCAGCGCCGATACGCTGGTCTTGCTCTCCAACATCGACGGGCTTTACGACCGCGACCCGCGCCAGCACGATGACGCCAAGCTGGTGCCCGAGGTGACCGGCGACATCACCGGCGAGATCCTAAACATGGCCGGCACGTCGAAGAGCTATGACGGGTCGGGCGGCATGGTCACCAAGCTGGAGGCGGCGCGCATCGCGCTAGGCGCCGGCATGCGCATGGTCATCACCGACGGCACCGAGCCCAATCCGCTCCGGCGCATTGATGCCGGCGGACCCTGCACCTGGTTCCTGCCCGACGCCAACCCGAAGACGGCGCGCAAGCGCTGGATCGCCGGAGCGCTGAAACCGGCCGGCGAGATGACCGTCGACGACGGCGCACTGAAGGCGCTGAAGGGCGGCAAGAGTCTACTGCCCGCCGGCGTCACCCAGGTCTTGGGCGACTTCGAACGCGGCGACGCGGTGGTCATCCGCACCCGCGACGGTCGCGAGATCGGGCGCGGGCTGAGCGCCTATTCGTCCGACGACGCCCGGCGCATCATGGGCAACAAAACCAGTGAAATCGAAACCTTGCTCGGTTACCGTGGCCGCGATGAGATGATCCATCGCGACGATTTGGCCCTGGATTGACGGGGCGCGGGGGACCTGGAGGAGATCGTCACCATGAGCGACACACAAGACATCCACGCGATGATGATGGTGATCGGCGACGCCGCCCGTTCGGCCGCCCGCGTGCTCGCGACGGCGCCGACCGACGCCAAGAACAAGGCGCTCACCGGCGCCGCCGAAGCACTCCGGCGCAACCAGAACCAGATCATTTCCGAGAACGCCAAGGACATGGCCTTCGGCGAGGAGAAGGGCCTGACGCCGGCCATGCTCGACCGCCTGGCGCTCGACGAAGCGCGCATCGAGGGCATGGCCAAGGGCTTGGACGAGGTGGCGAAACTGCCCGATCCCGTCGGCGCCGTTACCGATGAATGGGACCGGCCCAACGGGCTGCACATCGAACGCTGGCGGGTGCCCTTGGGCGTCATCGGCGTGATCTACGAATCGCGCCCCAACGTCACCGCCGACGCCGGCGCGCTCTGTCTCAAGGCCGGCAATGCCGCGATCCTGCGCGGCGGTTCGGAAAGCTTCCATTCCTCTGCCGCCATCCTGGAAGCCCTGCAGACCGGGCTCCGTGATGCCGGCCTGCCGGAGACCGCGATCCAGCGCATCCCCACCCGCGACCGCGCCGCCGTCGGCGAAATGCTGACCATGACCGACCATATCGACGTCATCGTGCCGCGCGGCGGCAAGTCTCTGATCGAGCGGGTCTCGGCGGAAAGCCGGGTGCCGCTGTTCAAGCATCTGGAAGGCATCTGCCACACCTACGTCACCGCCGGCGCCGACGCCGCCATGGCGCACGACATCGTGGTCAACGCCAAGATGCGCCGCACCGGGATTTGCGGCGCGACGGAAACGCTGCTGATCGACCGGGGCGCATTGCCGATGCTGACCCGTATCGTCGACGGCCTGATGGAGGCCGGCTGCGAGGTGCGCGGCGACGAAGACGCGCGCGCCGCCGACAGCCGCATGGCCGCCGCGAGCCCTGAGGACTGGGACACGGAATATCTCGATTCGATTATCGCCGTGAAGACCGTCGATGGCGTCGACGACGCCATCCGCCACATCGCCGAACACGGCTCGCAGCATACCGACGCCATCGTCACCGCCGACGCCGACAAGGCCGAGAAGTTCTTGAACGAGGTCGACAGCGCCATCGTCATGGTCAATGCCTCGACCCAGTTCGCCGACGGGGGCGAGTTCGGCATGGGCGCCGAAATCGGTATCTCGACCGGCAAGCTGCATGCACGCGGACCCGTCGGCGTCGAGCAACTGACATCGATGAAGTACGTGGTGCGCGGCACGGGGCAGTGCCGTCCTTGACGGCCGATCTCGCCGATCCGGGGGGCGCGCGCGTCGGCCTGCTCGGCGGTTCGTTCAATCCGGCGCACGCCGGGCATCTGGAGCTGAGCCGGCTGGCGATCCGCAAGCTCAGGCTCGATCAGGTCTGGTGGCTGGTGTCGCCGCAGAACCCGTTGAAGTCGGAACAGGGCATGGCGCCGCAGCAGAGGCGAATCGCCGCCGCGGAAAAAGTCGCAGACGACGCCCGGATCAACGTTACCGGCATCGAGACCGAACTCGGCACCCGCTACACGGCCGACACCCTGGCGGCGCTCAGGGAAACCTTTCCAAAGGCACGGTTTGTCTGGCTTATGGGCGCCGACAACCTTCTGCAGATTCATAAATGGCGCGACTGGTCACGAATCTTTCACACCGTTCCCGTTGCGGTTTTCGCGCGCCCCACTTATTCTTTGAGGGCCGAACAGGCGATAGCGGCGAAGCGGTTCGCCAGATCCCGGATCCCCTCATACAAGGCGGCCCGGCTGGCGGACAAGAAGCCGCCAGCTTGGGTCTTATTCAAGCGTCCGCTGAACCCGCTTTCGGCAACGCAAATCCGCCGTCAAGAGCGGAGCCGCTGAACCGCTAGGACCACCGGCCCTTTGGTCGATCTGGAGAGACCGCAAACGAGGGCCACAGAGAAGGAGTGCGAAAATACCACACGCCGAGAATCCGCCACCGGTTAAGAAAGTGCTCGACCTGGTGGAAACGACCCTCGAAGACGACAAGGCCGATCAGGTTGTCGTCATCGAACTCGCCGGCAAGACCGAAATCGCCGATTACCTGGTCATTGCCTCTGGGACATCGCAGCGCCACGTCGGCGCGATGACCGATCACCTGCACCGCCGCATGAAGGGCCTGGGCGTGAAGAGTGTCGCCGTCGAAGGTGACCAGCAATGTGATTGGGTATTGATCGACGCGGGCGACATCATCGTCCACCTGTTCCGCCCCGAAGTCCGCGAATTCTACAACCTGGAGAAAATCTGGGCGACGCCCGATATCGTCTCCGACGCGGAAACGGCCGCCGGCGCCGGCGCCTGAGCCGGCGATCACCGGCCCGATCAACCCGGCGGCGTAGACCAGGATGAATTCCATCATCATTGCCGTCGGGCGCTGGAAGCGCGGGCCGGAACGCGATCTATTCGACCATTACGCGGCGCGCATGCGCCCGCCGCCCGAGTTGCGCGAGGTCGAGGAGCGCCGCAACCTCTCCCCCGAGGAACTTAAATCCAAGGAAGCCGAACTGTTGCTGGCCGCCGTTCCCGATGGCGCGAACGTCGTCGCGCTGGACGGGTCGGGCAAGGCGCTTTCCAGCCTGCAACTGGCGGAGACCATCGGGCGCTGGCGCGACGAGGGCGTGCGCCAGACCACCTGGCTGATCGGCGGCGCCGACGGGCACGGGGGCGCCGTGCTGGACCGGGCCGACTTGCGCCTGTCGCTGGGGCCGCAGACCTGGCCGCATCTTCTGGTGCGCGCCATGCTGGCGGAGCAGTTGTTCCGCGCGCAATCGATCCTCACCGGCCATCCCTATCACCGGGAATAGCGGCGATTACTTTTGCCGGCCGCGTCGCGGCTGCGGCCGGGACGCGATCTCGCCCAGCAATCCGCCGACCCCCATGGCGGAGATCGTCCCGCCATCGAGCGCAAGCCCGGCGAAGGCGCGCTCCAACACCCAGTCAAAACCGTTGATCTTGGGCGATGAGGCGCAGCTCGGCACGCCGATGGCGAGCGCCGGGCCGAGGCGTCCCAGCATCAAAAGGTTTCCCGGATCGACCGGCATGCCAAGCCGTTCGATCCGGCCGCCGGCGGCTTCCAACGCCGCCGGCACCACGTCGCGCCGGTCCAGGATCGCCGAGGTGCCGAAGATGAGGACGACATCGTCCTCGCCGGAAGAAAGTTTATTCAGCCGTGCCGTCAGCTCGCCGATGTCGTGGCCGCAGGTGTCGATCGCGGCCATGGAGCCGCCGAGCGATTGTACCCGCTCGTCAATGGCGGCCTTGCGCTTCTCCAACAAGCTCTCCTTGTCGTGAGAGAAGCGGGTCAGAATCAAGTGTGCGCGGAGTGGTTGGAAGGGATGTACGATGAGCCCGGCGCCGGGTTCACGGGCGCGCTGTTCGGCTCTCGCGACCACGCCCTCCGGCACCGCGAACGGGATGACCTTGACCGTCGCCACCATCTGGCCTTCGGCGACGCGCTGATAAGGCGGCAGGGTGGCAAGGGTAATGGCTTCATCGACGCCGGCCAGCCCGGTGACGGCGCCGGGATCGAATTCCAATACGCCGGCCCCCTCGGCGAACAGGTTGGCGCGCCCGGTGAAGGCCTCGGCGGCGCGAACGCGCTTGCCCGCCAACGCACCGGCAATGCGCGCGGCGACGTCGTCCTCGCCGACGTCGTCCGCTTCCAGCCGAGCCACCATCACCTCGGCGATGCCGGCGTCCGCCAGGCGCGCGAGTTCATCCGCACCGAGCCGCGTTCCCTTCTTCACCGTGCCTTTCGACGTGCGCAGGGAATGGGCCAGGATCGCGCCGGCCGCGTCTGCCAGGGGAACGGTGCCGAACTTCATGCGGGGGGGATCTCCATCTTCTCTGCCGGGTGGCTGCGGTCCCGAAGGTAGGCGCTCGGCGGCATTTAGGAAACCGGCAATTGCGCCCGATCCGCTGCCGACTTGTCGGCGCGTGCGATCCGGTGTAAGAGAACCGCCGTAAACCTACCGGCAGAGGCACCCGTAGCTCAGCTGGATAGAGCGCTGCCCTCCGAAGGCAGAGGTCACAGGT
>JAYPEK010000081.1:0-11011 GCA_038125725.1 Rhodospirillaceae bacterium | reverse complement strand
TGGTGCCGCTGAAGGGCAATCTAACACCGCCAATTTCGATGAAATTATAGAGGGTTAGTGGTGGGCGCTTTCGCAGAAGTGGTCCCGAAAGCGGTCCCGGGGTTGCTCAAAGCAATATCGACGAGGCGATGATACACAACCGGCCCAAAGCTGCCGGTCGATTACTCTTCGCGGAAGCAGTCAAATGACGAGAATGCAGTCATTCAACCGAGCCCTATCGCGCTTGCCAGCGCAAACTTTTATATATGGAGTGATCAGGCTGCTATGGTCAGTTCATCGCGGCCGTTTCCACAACCCTTCCATCCTCGCGCCACTCCGGCAGACCGCCGTCAAGGCGGCGCGCATTGAGGCCGTGTTTGCGAAGTGCGGCGACAGCCTGGTGGGCATAGATGCAATAAGGGCCCCTGCAATAGGCCACGATTTCGGTGGCCGGATCGAGCGTCGGGACGATCCGCTCGATCTCCGTCAGCGTCATGTTGTGCGCACCCGAAATGTGACCTGCAGCGTATTCGTCCGCGGGGCGAACATCGAGCACGGTCACAGAACCTTCGGCGATCCAGGCTGACAGGTCTTCTCTGCTGACCGGCTCAGGGGCATCCTCGCCGCCCGAGAGCCCCCGCAAGATGCGCTCGACCTGCGCGAGGTTCCGCTCCGCAACGATGCGCAGAAGGTCCATCAGTTGAAGCGTCTTCGCGTCGGTCAGCCGGTAGATCACCGCCTTGCCGTCGCGGCGGCTGGTGACGAGTGCGGCGCGGCGCAACTGTTGCAGGTGCTGCGAGCAGTTGGCGATGGTCAGGCCTGTCTTGTCGGCAAGAGCCTCGACCCCGCGTTCGCCTTGCGCCAGTTGTTCCAGCAGCATCAGACGCGCCGGTGCCGATAAGGCGCGCGCGACGAGGGCGTATTCTTCCAGCAGGGCCAACTTCGGGCTGATTGACAAGTCGTGCCTCCTGACGCTACATCATTCAAGCGATAACTTGAATAATAGCGATTTCATCGCGTCCCACAAGTCCGAAGTCCACATCCCATGTCCGAGACCATCCTCGCCGCTGAACTAACCATTCGCCTTGCTGCCTTTCTCGGCGTCTTGGTGGCCATGGCGCTGTGGGAGGTGGCGGCGCCGCGGAGGCGTCGGGAGATCCCGCGCGTCATCCGCTGGACGAACAACCTCGCGCTTGTGGTGCTCGACACCGCGATCCTGCGGCTGACCTTCCCGATCATCGCCGTCGGGCTCGCCGTCATGGCCGAGGATCACGGCTTGGGCCTATTCAACAATCTCGATGTGCCGATCTGGGTCGCGGTTGTGGTTTCGATGCTGTTGCTCGATCTGGCGATCTACCTCCAGTACGTGATGTTCCACGCAGTGCCTGGGCTCTGGCAGCTGCACCGGATGCACCACGCCGATCTCGACTTCGACGCGACCACGGGACTGCGGTTCCATCCCGTGGAGATCCTCATCTCGATGGAGATCAAGCTGGCGGTGGTCGCGGCGCTCGGACCGCCCGCCGTCGCGGTGCTGCTGTTCGAGGTGATCCTGAACGCCACAGCGCTCTTCAACCACGCCAACATCGACCTGCCGCGCCCGGTAGACGGGGTGCTGCGGCTGATCGTGGTCACGCCCGACATGCACCGCGTCCACCATTCCATTGACCCGCGCGTGACCAACTCGAACTACGGCTTCAACCTGCCGTGGTGGGACCAGCTCCTCGGCACCTACATCGCCCAGCCCGCCAAGGGGCATGAGGGGATGGAGATCGGCATCGAGCAGTTCCGCACGCGCCGCGATCTCTGGCTCGACCGGATGCTGGTCCAGCCTTTACGCGGACCGGCCTCGGGCGGCGCGCTCGACCCGCGCATCACGACGAAGGAGCCCGCCGAATGACCGCGTGTGAGTACACGCGCGGCATCCGCGAGAACCGGGTCCAGGTCGCGCATCAGCTGATCCAGGTCATGCTGGTGGGTTTCGCCATCGGCATGACGCGCACGGTGGTCCCGGCGCTGGCCGAAAGCGAGTTCGGGCTCGAGCGCGGCTCGTTCCTGCTGCTGGCGTCCTTCGTCGTGGCCTTCGGTGCGGTTAAGGCGGTGATGAACTTCGTCGCCGGGCGGTGGTCCGAGCGGATCGGGCGCAAGCGGGTGCTGTTCTGGGGCTGGGTCGTGGCGCTGCCGATCCCGGTGATGATCTGGTCCGCGCCGGACTGGAACTGGATCGTCGCGGCGACTGTGCTTTTGGGCGTCAATCAGGGCCTTTGCTGGTCGATGACGCAGACCGCCAAACTCGATATCACGAGGGCCGAGGAACGTGGCCTCACCATGGGGCTCAACGAATTCTCCGGCTATGTCGGCGTGGCGATCGCGGGCGTCGTCACCGCATATGCCGCCGAGTGGCTGGGGGCACGTGTCGGCCTGCTGGTCTTCGGCATGGCGGTGGTCCTACTGGCACTGGTCCTGACGGTTGTCTGGGTGAAAGACACGCTTCCTTGGGCGAAGGCAGAAACTGCCGCGCACAAGGCAGCGCCGCCGAAAGCCCTACCGCGCTATCCGCAGGGCGTGTCCGAGAATCCCACGACGGGAGAGGTCTTCGCGGTGATGAGCTGGCGCGACCGTCGGCTTTTCGCGATCTCCCAGGCGGGGCTGGTCGAGAAGTTCGTCGATGCGCTGGTCTGGGCGCTGTTCCCGGTCTTCCTCGTGACGCAAGGCGCGACCTTGACCGAGGTCGGCTGGATCGTCGGCACCTACGGTTTTGTCTGGGGCGGCTCGCAACTTGTCACCGGGCGGCTGTCGGACCATGTCGGGCGCTTCTGGCCCAACGTGCTCGGCATGTGGATCTGCGGTGCTGGCGTGGCGATGGTGGTCATGGGCACCGGCGCGCTATGGTGGTCGGTCTCGGCCGGGGTGGCCGGCTTCGGCATGGCGCTCCTCTATCCGAACCTCGGGGCGGCGGTCGCCGACATCACCCCGCCGGCCTGGCGCGGCTCGGCCATCGGAATCTACCGCTTCTGGCGCGACCTCGGCTACGCGATCGGCGCGCTCGGTCTCGGGCTGGCGGCCAGCCTGACCGGCGCTGCGGAAGCGGCCTTCTGGTTCGTTGCGGTATCCATGTTCGTCTCCGGCGGGCTTCTGTTCTGGCTCTCCGAGGAAACCCACCCGCGACTGAACCCCGCCAGCCCACGGGAGCTTGCAGATGCCTGACACGCTTGCCCGCTCTCTGGGCTTCCTTTCGATCTTGTTGGGCGTCGCCTCAATCGCGCTTCTTGCAGTCTCTGTCTGGGGCTTCCGGGCGGGCGGCTGGCCCTGGCCGCAGGCCTATGACCTTGCCGGCTGGAGCGCCTGGGCGGCCGGTGCCGGCGTCATCGCCGCGCTGGCCGGGCTGGTGGTCTGGCTGCGCCGCAGGAACGGTCGCGCTGGCGCGGTCCTGCTGGGGTTGATCCTGTCGCTGCCGGTCGCATGTCTTGGTGCGGCGTTCGAGATCGCAGCCCGCAGCGCGCCGCCTATCTGGACGTACGCCCGCTGGACCTGCCGGTCTCCGCAGACGAGGCGTTCGCGGCGGCGCTCGCCCTCGTGGAACAGCGCGGCTGGGAGGTGCTGTCGGCCGATCCCGCGGAGAGCCAGATCGAGGCCATCGCCCGGAGCCGTCTGTTTGCCTTCGAGGACGAGGTGGCAATCCGCGTGACCGAAACCGAAAGCGGCGCTCGCATCGACATGCGCTCGCGCTCGCGCCTCGGCCAGATCGACCGCGGGGCCAATGCACGACGCATCGAAGCCTTCCTGTCGGAGCTTGAAACGCGCGCCCGGACCTGAGGACCCAAAATGAAACACCTGATCCTTCTGAACGATCCGCCCTACGGCAACGAGCGTAGCTTCAACGGGCTGCGCATGGCCCACGCGCTTGCCAAGAACGAACCTGAAGCGGAAATCACCGTCTTCCTGATAGCCGACGCGGTGCTTTGTGCCAAGGCGGGGCAGAAGACGCCCGATGGCTACTACAACCTCGAGCGCACACTCCGCAGGCTCTTATCCGCCAAGGGGCGCGTCCTTATGTGCGGTACCTCCATGGATGCGCGCGGCCTGACCGAGGGCGACATGATGGAGGGGGCGAGCCGATCGACCATGGACGAACTCGCCCAGGCGACGCTCGCCGTCGACAAGGTGCTGGTGGTCTGATGGCTCAAATGCTCACGCTCGCCGCCCTCGCGGCCAACCCGGATTGCTTACACATGATCGACGTCCGCGACGCGGAAGACTTCTCCTCCGCCCATGTGACGGGCGCCGTCCATATCCCGCATATCCCGCTGGCCGAACTCGAAGACTGCACCGGTGAAATGCCGGTTGGAAAGACACCCGTGACCATCTGCGGCAAGGGCGGCGGTCGGTCAGCAGAGGGTGCGGACATACTGAAGAAGTTGGGCCACCCGGACGCCCTCTGGCTCGAGGGCGGCACGAAGGGCTGGCTTGCACGAAACACCTGAACACCCGAACACCAAGAAACCGGAATGGAGGATACCCCCGGATGACCCTGAAACAACTACTTTTGGCGACGACCGTCGCGCTCGGGCTGCATGCAGCGCCCGCCTTGGCACAAGACGCAGCCGTTGAGGTCATGCAGGAATACATGATGTTCTCGGAATACGAATCCGGCATCATCCTGCCCCAGCAGATCGACCAGACCGTGTTCGAGACCGCGCTTTTCGTCGACACCCGCGATGCGGGTCAGTTTGAGGAAGGCACCATCCCCGGTGCCGTCAACATTGAGTGGCGCGAGGTGCTCGACCGGATCGACGAGATCCCCGAGGGCCGCATGACCATCCTGTTCTGCAACACCGGCAGCCTCTCGGCACAGGCGGCCTTCGCGCTGCGGGTCGCGGGACGGTCGAACGTCGTCGTCATGCAGACCGGCTTCACCGGCTGGCAGCAGGATGCTGCCTATCGGCCTTGACCACCGCGAACCGCGCCTGGGAGTTCATGCCGCGGCGACAAGTACATGTGTCCGAGTGGTGAGGGGCGGTGACACGACCAAACCAGGGAAGGTCATGCAGCCTCGTAGCGCGTGAACACCTCGGTGCTGCCGTCGTGCCGGATCAGGAACACATCGTAGGCCTCGCGGCTCTCTTCCAGGCCCATGCCTGGCGAACCGTAGGGCATGCCGGGCACCGCAAGACCGACAGCATCGGGGCGCTCGGACAGCAGCCGTCGAATGTCGGCGGGCGGGACGTGGCCCTCGATGAAATAGCCCTCGATCTCACCGGTGTGGCAGGAGGTTATATTCTGGGGGATGCCGTTCTCGAGTTTGTGCCGGATCAGGAGGGTGCCGAAACTGCGCTCGGTAGTGACGGTGAATCCGTCTTCTTTCAGGATATCGATCCAGGCAGTGCAGCACCCACAGTTCGGGTCCTTCAGCACGTGGATTGCGGGCGCAGTCTGGGCCATTCCTGGAAGGGGAACGGTGGCAGCGAAGCTCGCGGTAATCGCCAGCAGGGCACGTCTGGTGAGGGTCATGAATATATCCTTTCAAGTCGTTGCGGATACGCGGTCGGAGCGCGTGTTTCCGTTGTCATGGCTCGCATGTTGCGGCGTGTCGATCGCCACGGAGGGCCGGAAGAACAGCAGCCGGAGGGCGTTCATCGTTACCAGTACTGTGGCGCCCGTGTCTGCGAGGATTGCGATCCAGAGGCCGGTGATCCCGAGCAGGGTGGTCACGAGGAAGACCGCCTTCAACCCGAGTGCGATGGCGATGTTCTGGCGAATGTTTGTCATGGTCGCGCGGGCGAGGCGGATCTTGCTCGCCACATCGGTCACGCGATTGCGCAGGATCGCCGCGTCGGCCGTCTCCAGCGCGACATCGGTGCCCGAGCCCATGGCGACGCCGACATGGGCGGCGGCAAGCGCGGGTGCATCGTTGATCCCATCGCCGATCATCATCACGCGTGCGTCGGACGTCAGATCACGGATCGCCGTCACCTTGTCTTCCGGCATGAGTTCGGAGTGATGCGCGATCCCAAGCCCTTCGGCGATGGCCTGCGCCGTGCGTTTGTTGTCCCCGGTCAGCATCACGGATGAGATGCCAAGCGTGCGGAGTTGCGCCACGGCGACGGCCGCATCGGCGCGCGGCTCGTCCCTGAGCGCAATGAGGCCCTGGGGCACGTCATCGCGCAACACGATGACCACCGTCTTGCCCCCGGCTTCCAGTGCCGCCACGCAGGTCCGCAGGTCGTTCGTGAGCGCGCCACGCTCATCCGCAAGCCGCGGGGAGCCCACGCTGACGGTCACGCCGTCGATGGCGGCTTCCGCCCCCTTGCCGGGCAGCGCGTGGCCGCCGGTCGTTGCTGCCGCATCCACGCCGCGCCGCTCTGCCTCTGCGCATATTGCCTGTCCGAGCGGGTGGCTCGCACCGCTCTCGACCCCGGCGGCGAGGGACAGAAGTTCGTCCACGCTTCCCGAAAGAGCCGTGATGTCGGTGACACGGGGCTTGCCGTGGGTGAGGGTTCCGGTCTTGTCGAATGCCACATGGGTCGTGCGGGCCGCGGCCTCGATCACGGCGCCGCCCTTCATCAGCAGGCCGTTGCGGGCCCCCGTGGAGAGCGCCGAAGTGATCGAGGCCGGCACCGAGATGACCAGCGCGCAGGGGCAGCCGATCAGCAGAAGCGCCAAGGCGCGGTAGACCCAGTCGCCCCAGGCCAGCCCGAAGGCCAGCGGCGGAACGACGGCGACGAGGACTGCGGCTCCGACGACGGCGGGCATGTAGACCCGGCTGAACCGGTCGATGAAGCGCTCGGTCGGGGCGCGGGCGCTCTCGGCTTCCTCCACGAGGCGGACGATGCGAGCGATGGTGTTGTCGTCGGCTGCCTTCGTGACTCGCACGCGCAAGAGCGCCTCCGCGTTGATCGACCCGGCGAAGACCTCCGCGCCCGGCTCCTTGAGGCTCGGGACACTCTCGCCCGTCACCGGGCTCTCGTCGACACCCGAGGTGCCATCGATCACCTCGCCGTCACAGGGCACCCTGTCACCGGGGCGGACCTGAACGACCTGGCCGACCTGGAGCCGCTCCGCCGGGACCTCACGGATCTTGCCACCCACCTCGAGCTGCGCCGTCTTCGGCACGAGCTTCGAGAGTGCCCGGATGCTGTCGCGCGCCTTGCCGGCCGCGACCCCTTCCAGCAACTCGCCCACCGCGAAGAGAAAGACGACCAGCGCGGCCTCTTCTGCCTCGCCGATCACCAGCGCGCCGCCAGCGGCGATCGTCATCAGCATCTCGATCGTGAAGGGCATCCTTGCCCGCGCCATGGCGAACGCGCGCTGCGCCACGGGGACGAGTCCGATCAGGGTCGCAAGGATGAAGGCCCAATGGGCGATATCCGCGGGAAACGCGAAGCGAGATGCCCAGGCTGCCGCCAGAAGGGCCCCTGTGCCGATCACGAGCTGCCCCTTCGCTGTCTGATACCAGGACGGCGTCGGTGCCTCCTGCGGCTGCTCTGCGGCGTCTTCCGCAGGCTCGCCCTTGGGGTCCGGGGCTTCCGCGGCCAGGGGAAACGCACCATCGGGCAGGACGAAGCCACCCTTGGGCTTCTCTGGTTGCGCTCCCTTTGCCGCAATGCCGAACCCGACCCCGCGAACGGCTTTCTCGATGCTTTCGGGAGAGGTCTGACGCTCGTCGAGCGTCAGACGCAGCCGCTCGGCCATAAGTGCCACATCGACATCCGCCACGCCCGGCAGGCGCTCGACCGCGCCGCGCACCTTGGCGGCGCAGGACCCGCAATCCATGCCCGTCACGCGCCATTCGCGTAGTTCTGTGCTCCCGTCGGCCATGGTGATTCTCCGTTATTCTTCCGGTTCGGGCATAAACATAAGACCTGCAGCAACTGTAGCTTCAAGTGCTGCCTGCGCCACTTCGTATGGCGGCAGGCCGCTGCCGGCAGCGGCTATCAGCCGGTGGCTCCGTCAGGTGCGGCCATCGCGCGGCGGATCTTCGGCAGCGCGAAGTCGCGGGGCTCGTGGTAGTCGATGATGCTGACGAACGCGCCTTCGGCATCGAACAGGAACACGCCCGCGGTGTGGTCCATCGTGTAATTGCCACCTTCGAGGGATACTTTCTCATAACGCACCCGGAAGCCGTCCGCCGCGCGCGCGATCTCTGCCGGGCTGCCGGACCAGCCGCGGACCTGCGGATGGAAATAGCCGATATACTCGGCCATCGCGTCAATGGTATCCCGCTCCGGATCGACGGTGATCAGTACGACGTCGAGCGCATCTGCTTCGTCCCCAAGACCGTCGAGCCAGTGCGAGATGTCGGCGAGCGTGGTCGGGCAGACCTGGGGGCACCAGGTGAAACCGAAGAAGACGAGCGAGGCACGGCCGAGCAGCGTCTCCGGCCCGACCGGCTGTCCTTCGTGGTCGGTGAGGGCGAAGTCCATCGCGGTGAGCGGCAGCGGACGCCCGTCGCCCGTGGCGGTGTCCGGCGCGCCGGGGCCGTCGACCTGCCACCAGCCCGCGAAGAGCGTGGCCGCGGCGACGCCGAAACCGAGCGCGCCGTATTGCAGGAGCGCGCGCCGCCGCATCAGTTCGCCGGCCCCCGCGCCGCGATGCCGAGGATCGGCACGTCGACCGTTGCCTCCGTCCCGTCGGCGAAGATCACCGACAGGGTGTAGCTCTCGCCCTCGACCATCGGCCGCTGAAGGTCCATGAGCATGACGTGCAATCCGCCGGGCGCGAGCGCGACGGCCTCGCCCGCGGCGATCTCCACCGCCTCCATATGCGACATGCGGGTGACGCCCTGCGCATCGGTGGTGGTCGAATGGATCAGCGGCATCATCGCGAGATCGGTGCGCAGGCCGGTCACCACGACCGGTTCAGCCCCGGTGTTGCGCAGCGTCATGTAGGCGACGCCGGGTCGGCCCGTCCCGATCGAGGCACGCGACCAGGCGTCTTCGACCACAACGTCCTCCCCGCCGGCGAGGACGGGGGGCGCGACAGCGAAAAGGCCAAGAACCAACGCGGCGCGTGAAAATCTATTCAACATTTCGTCTCCATGTCATTTGGGGCATCCTTGAGAACTCTAATTCCGCGCGTCGATCCGCGCGCTAAGGTCCGATGTGATCTCCGGGGCGGGCGTGCCGTAGCCGTAGAGCCGCACGAAGCCGCCATCCGGGTCGAAGAGGAAGACCTGGCTCGTATGGCCCATCATGTAGCCGTCGGGCGCGTCCTCCTCCGGCACGCGCTCGTAGAAGATCTTGAAGGACGCGGCGGCGGCCTCGATCTGGTCGGGCGTGCCGGTTAGGCCCAGGATCGACGGATGAAACAGCGGCACGTATTCGGCCAGATCCATCGGCCGGTCACGGTCGCTGTCCACCGAGATGAAGAGCGGCTGCACCGCGTCAGCCTGCGGGCCGAGGTCGTCCATGACCTGCGCGATCTCCGCCAGCGTGGTCGGGCAGATGTCGGGGCAGTTCGTGAAGCCGAAAAAAACGAGGGTCCACTTGCCCCAGAAATCCTCCTCGGTGCGGACAACGCCGTCATGGCCCGTCAATTCGAACTCGGCCACCACCAAGGACGCGGCGCTTGTGGCGACCTCCGGCGCGCGCGATTCCATCACGGCCTGTGCCCCCGCGCCGAGCGCGGCGACGGCAACCGCCGCCCACAATCCTTTCTGTAGTCTTGTCATCCGCCCGGAAAGCCTCGCAATTCTTCGATTTGGCGGCTACCTACAAGCTACAGTAGGTAGAGGTTCAAGCACTTTTTTGAACTGGGGCAGCCGTCATGACGCATTCGTGAGCACCCTTGTATGTGCCGATGGCAAAACCTACAATCGCTGTAGCAATCAGGAGGCCCCACATGCTCGCCATCGGCACGCTCGCCAAGCGCACCGGCACCAAGGTGCAGACCATCCGATACTACGAGCAGATCGGGCTTCTGCCCGAGCCGGGACGGACCGAAGGCGGGCAGCGGCGCTACGGCAATGCCGACCTCGACCGGCTCGCCTTCATCCGGCACGCGCGCCAGCTCGGGTTCACGCTCGAAGCGATCCGCGAGCTCCTGAACCTCTCCGACAACCCCTCCCGCTCCTGCGCCGAGGTGGATGTCATCGCGCATCGCCAGCTCAAGGAGGTCGAGGCCCGGATCGCCCGGCTGGAGGCGCTGCGCACGGAACTGAAGCGGATGCTGCGGGAATGCAGCCGGGAGACCATCTCGGATTGCCGGGTTCTCGAGGTCCTGCGCGACCATGGCGCCTGCCTCGCCGACCACCAGACCGGGGCCTGACGTGCCGGCCGCCGTGATCTACCCGCTGGCCGCGCTGGCCGAGATCGCCGGCTGCTTTGCCGTCTGGGCCTGGTGGCGGAGCGGCGCCTCCGCGCTCTGGCTTCTGCCGGGCGTGGCGAGCCTCGCGGCCTTCGGCTGGCTCCTCGCGCAGGTCGAGGTGGGCTTGGCCGGACGCGCCTTCGCCGCCTATGGCGGGGTCTACATCGCCGCATCGCTGCTCTGGATGTGGACCGCCGAGGGGCAGAGGCCGGATGGCTGGGACCTGGTCGGTGCGGCCCTCTGCCTCATCGGCGCCTTCGTCATCCTCGCGGCGCCACGGGCCGCCTGAAGGGGCTTGCGCAAGAGTGCATGCTGGGGCGTTATTATATATTTAAATCAATCACTTGATTCGGGTCAGATTCGGCGTCAGCTCCATCCCATCCATCGAATGGCTGCTTTAGAGACGCGTTCATAGAACCGCGCATCGCAGCGACTATCCGCTCCCCGCCCTTGTGCAAAAAAATATCTCATTTGCCCCCGCCCGATACCTCACATGGAGATACCGAACGGGGTGTTGTGTTGGGGTTACGTCGGAGGGACGGCGGTCCCTACCTCACTCTTCCGCTCCGGTTGGCACTGGCAACCTCACCCCATCGATAATCCTCCGCTTCTGCTCATCGGAGATACCGCCGGAGTAGAGCCCGTAGGTGAGCCTGTTGGCGGAGCGGGCGGAGGCGTGACCGACGAGGGTGGCGGTGAAGTGCTCCGGGGTGCCTGTGCGTTCGCA
>JAYPEK010000080.1:0-11269 GCA_038125725.1 Rhodospirillaceae bacterium | reverse complement strand
GGCCGGCGCCGGGGCTTCCGCCGGTGCGGCGGTTGCGGGCGCCGGCGTGGCGTCGGCGGCGCTGGCGTCCTCGCCCTCTTCGAGGATCACCGCGATCGGGGTGTTGACCGCGACGCCCTCGGTGCCCTCGGCAATGAGGATCTTACCGAGTGTACCCTCGTCGACGGCTTCCACTTCCATGGTCGCCTTGTCGGTTTCGATTTCGCACAGCACGTCGCCCGAGGCGACGGCGTCGCCCTCGGCCTTCATCCACTTGGCGATGGTGCCTTCGGTCATGGTCGGCGACAGCGCCGGCATTAATACCTGAATGGCCATGTCTCTATGTCTCTCCCTTGCCGGCGGGCCCTCAGGCCTCGACCAGAATGTCCGTGAAAAGCTCGGATACGTCGGGTTCTGGGCTTTGCTGGGCGTATTCCGCCGCTGCCGTGACCAATACCTTGACCTCGCGGTCGATCTCTTTGAGCCGTGCCTCGTCGGCGACGGAACTGCCAAGGATGCGTTCGCGCAGCGTATCGATGGGGTCGGTTTCCTGGCGCACCTTGGAGACTTCCTCCTTGGAGCGGTACTTGGCCGGGTCCGACATGGAGTGGCCGCGGTAGCGGTAGGTCTTCATCTCGAGAATGAACGGCCCCTTGCCGGAGCGGCACCATTCGGAGGCCTCCTCGGCGGCGGCGCGCACCTCGGTGACGTCCATGCCGTTGACTTGCTTGCCGGGAATGGCGAAGGACTTGCCGCGGTCGGCGAGATCGACGACGGCCGAGGCGCGCTCGATGGAGGTGCCCATGCCGTACTTGTTGTTCTCGATGACGTAGATCACCGGCAGCTTCCACAGGCTGGCCATGTTGAAGGCCTCGTAAACCTGGCCTTGGTTAATTGCACCATCGCCGCAATAGGCGTGGCAGACGCCGCCGTCTTCCTTGAACTTGTGGGCGAAGGCGAGCCCGGTGCCGATCGGCATCTGCGCGCCGACGATGCCGTGGCCGCCATAGAAGTTCTTCTCGCGGCTGAACATGTGCATGGAGCCGCCCTTGCCCTTGGAGTAGCCGCCGCGCCGGCCGGTCAGCTCGGCCATGACACCTTTCGGATCCATGCCGCAGGCCAGCATGTGGCCGTGGTCGCGGTAGCTGGTGACGACCGTGTCGACGGGGTTCGCCGCCGCCTGCATGCCGACGACGACGGCCTCCTGGCCGATGTAGAGATGGCAGAAGCCGCCGATCAGGCCCATGCCGTAAAGCTGTCCCGCCTTCTCTTCGAAGCGGCGGATCAGCAGCATCTGCTCATAATATTGGATGAGTTCGTCGGGCGTGACTTCCGGTTTGGTGGCCGCCTTGCGGCGCGGCGCGCGTTTGGCGGCTGGAGTCGTGGAGGACTTCGGTGATTTCGCCATGGTGATCTCCCTAAATCGCCTTCAGCGTGGTCATGCGGACCGGCGAACCGGCAATGCATTTCCGGCAAACTAGGAAAGATCGGTTAAAACTGCAACTGAAATCGGTGCCGTTTCGCGCTCAACGTGGCACCTTTCTTCATAACATAACTATTATTAAGTTAATTATTATGCGGCGTGCCGTCTCGGCAGATTGCGTGAGAGGTCGCGGTCGCCGAACCACTGCCAATGGCAGCCCTCGGACGCGACGCAGTCGTCGATGTCGATGCGGTGCGGCAACAGGTCGCGCGCCGTGCGGCGCCAGGCGCGCATGGCGTGGTAGGTGCGCCAGTAGACGATCTTGACCGTGCGGTCGCGCTCCGCGTCGTCGTCGGCGACGCCGACGAAACCCGACAGCAGCATGGCGGTCGAGACCAGGGTGGAGGCGGCCTCGGAATAGAGACCGGGGTCCATGCCTTCGGCCGGCGTCATGTAGACGGCGGTATAGAAAGCGGGCTTTTCAAGATCAACGAGCATGGACATGGCCGAGCAACCCCGCGATGGAAGGAAAGATGTTGGTCAGGCGCTTGCGCCCTTCGGAGACCATGCGTTGGCGCCCCTCATGGGCGACGTGGCTGGTCGGCACCGGCTCGTCTGCTTTCAGGTGACGGGCGCGCTGCGGCTGCACCGGCTCCTCGACGTTGGCGACGCGGATATGGCAGAGGCTTTCCAGCGGCGCCTCGGGAAACAACTCGGCCATCTTGGCGGCACAGGCATCTCGCCAGTGGTTGAAGGCGGCCATGTCGCGCCAGTAGGAAACGGAGATCCAGCGCCCCTTGTCGTCGCGCGTGGTCTCGAGTCCGAGAAAGCCGGCCTGCGCCGGCGCCAGGCTGACCATCTCGTCGGACGGCCGGCGTTCGCATTCCGTCAGGTGTTCGACGATGGCGGTGTCGCCGATGATGGCGGCGACGAACGGCGGCTCAAGGTTCTCCGCCAGGGTTTCAAAAGGGGCGTTCATCTGTCTCTCCTTTCTGGATCAAGAATGACCACTTCGTCGGCGAGGCCGTAGTTCAGCATCAGCCGCGCGCGTTCTTCGAGCATGTCGGGATCGAGGCTGCCGGGGTTGAGCAGCCGCACCTGGTTTTCCAGGTGGCTGCGCCTGGCCTCAATGGTTTCGGCCGTGGCTTCGGCACGGATGACCTGTTTCTGCAGTTTCCACCAGGCCAGCAGGCCGCGCTCGCCATGGAAGATATGAAAGGCGAAATAGACCGTCACCGTCACCCCGAACAGCGGGACGGCGAGAGCCTTCAACCTATTACCTGTGTCATGAAAAAATGACATGACGAACCACGGATTGCCTCGACGATCAATCCACAGTCCCAAACCCAAAACCAAGATACGCGCCCAGGCGTTAACAAGGGGTTACGAATCGCCGCCGCCGGCGGCCAGGTCCGCCCCTAGCCGGCTGTGCGCAGAGTGCCGTAGTACTCGTAGCTGACGTCGTTGATCTGTTCGTAGTTCATGGCCGAGAAAATCCGGGCGACATGGCCGTCCGGCCCGAATAGCGGCAGGCGCATGGATTGGAAAACGGTCTCGCGGCCGGTCGTGGTGGTCACCGGCGTGTCGCAGAGCGCCGGAAGCCGCCGCGCCACCACGTTGGCGTATTCGCGGCGGTTGGCGTCGCGCATGTAGGCGGTCGGGATGGCGGCGGTGGTCTTGCCGGTCAACTCCTCGCCGATCAGGTTGGAGCGTTCGGTGCCCCAGAAACGAAAGCGGAAATCCAGCGGTTCACCGATAACATCGACGAGCACCGACCAGGGCAGGATTTTCGGGTCCAGTTCATCCAGATGGAAATCGTCGACACCCGGCCCCGCCGCGCCGCCGGCGCGCTGTTCGCGCCAGTAGGCGTACACCGAGCGGAACGGCCGCGGCAGGTCCGCGTCGTCGCCGAGTTCGGTCGTCGTCGTGTCGCTGGGCGCGGACATGGTGACCTCGCCTATGGTTGTCCCCTCGCCGGGTCTCCTCGGGCCTGCCTCGACCCTAGCGGATCGGGGCACGGTTTTCCACCGCGCCCCGGTTCACATTGCCTCAGCGCAGCACCGAAAGCCCCGGATAGTGCGCGTCGGAGCCCAGTTCCTCCTCGATGCGGATCAACTGGTTGTACTTGGCCAGCCGGTCGGAACGGCTGAGCGAGCCGGTCTTGATCTGGCCGGCGTTGGTGGCGACCGCGATGTCGGCGATGGTCGAGTCTTCGGTCTCGCCCGAACGGTGCGAAATCACCGTCGTGTAGCCGGCCTTGTGCGCCATCTCGACGGTTTGCAGGGTCTCAGAAAGCGAGCCGATCTGGTTGACCTTGACCAGGATGGAGTTGGCGATGCCTTCCTCGATGCCGCGCGCCAGGCGCTTCGGATTGGTGACGAAGTTGTCGTCGCCGACCAATTGCACCTTGGAACCGATGGCGTCGGTCATGGCTTTCCAACCTTCCCAGTCGTCTTCCGACATGCCGTCCTCGATGGAGACAATGGGATACTTGCCGATCAACTCGGCCCAATAGGCGACCATGCCGGCGGCGTCGAGGGACTTGCCCTCGCCCTCCAGCTCGTACTTGCCGTTCTTGTAGAACTCGCTGGATGCGGCATCGACCGCCAGCATGACGTCCTCGCCGGGCTTGTAGCCGGCGCCCTCGATCGCCTTCATGACGAAGTCGAGCGCCTCGATGGTGGAATTGAGCGACGGCGCGAAACCGCCCTCGTCGCCGACGTTGGTGTTGTGGCCGGCGTCGTGCAGGCCCTTCTTCAGGGTCTGGAACACCTCGGCGCCCATGCGGATAGCGTCGGTGCAGGTGGCGCCGCCGACCGGCATGATCATGAACTCCTGGATGTCGATCGGGTTGTCGGCGTGCTGGCCGCCGTTGATGATGTTCATCATCGGCACCGGCATGGTGTGCGCGAAGGTGCCGCCGATGTAGCGGTAGAGCGGCAGGCCCGCCTCCTCCGCCGCCGCCTTGGCGCAGGCCAGCGAAACACCGAGGATGGCGTTGGCGCCGAGCCGGCCCTTGTTCTCGGTGCCGTCCAGTTCGATCATGGCGGTATCGAGATGCAACTGGTCTTCCACGTCGAGGCCGGAAAGCGTGTCGAAGATCTCGCCGTTGACCGATGCGCAGGCCTGCAACACGCCCTTGCCGCCGAAGCGGCCCTTGTCGCCGTCGCGCAGTTCCACCGCCTCGTGGGCGCCGGTCGACGCGCCCGACGGTACCGCCGCGCGGCCCATGACGCCGGTTTCCAAGGTGACGTCGACCTCCACCGTCGGGTTGCCGCGGCTGTCGAGGATTTCACGGGCAAAAATATCGATAATGGCGGTCATGCCGTTTCTCCTGGGAAATGGGGGTGGAATTGGGTTCTTTTCGTCTTAGACCTTGAGCCGGAAACCGGCAAGCGCAAGCTTGTATCGGTTTTGTGACGACGATTTTCATTGCCGGCCGGGCGGCGGATGGCCTATGACCGGGCGCATGCAGAACATCATTTCCATCGCCGGCATCTCCAAGACCTACGCGACCGGTTTCACGGCGCTGAAGGAGGTCGAACTCGATATCCGCGATGGCGAGATCCTGGCGCTGCTGGGGCCCAATGGCGCGGGCAAGACGACACTGATCAGCATCGTCTGCGGCATCGTCAACCCGAGCGGCGGACGGGTCACGGTCGGCGGCCACGACATCATCGCCGACTACAAGAAAAGCCGCGCGCTCATCGGGCTGGTGCCGCAGGAACTGACCACCGACGCGTTCGAATCGGTCTGGGGCAGCGTCAGCTTCAGCCGCGGCCTGTTCGGCAAGCCCGCCGATCCGGCCTATCTGGAAAAGGTGCTGCGATCGCTGTCGCTGTGGGAAAAGCGCGACAGCAAAATCATCACCCTATCGGGTGGCATGAAGCGCCGGCTGTTGATCGCCAAGGCGCTGGCGCACGAGCCCCGCATCCTGTTCCTGGACGAGCCCACCGCCGGCGTCGACGTGGAGCTCAGGAAGGAAATGTGGCAACTGGTGCGCGAACTGCGCGCCGACGGCGTCACCATCATCCTCACCACGCATTACATCGAGGAAGCCGAGGAAATCGCCGATCGCGTGGCGGTCATCAACAAGGGCGAGATCATCGTCGTCGACGACAAGGCGGAGCTGATGCGCAAGCTCGGCAAGAAACAGTTGTTCCTGGAACTGCACGAGCCCCTGGACGCCGTGCCGGACGCGCTCGCGGCCTACAACCTTGAGCTCTCCGACGACCGCCAGCAGTTGATCTATACCTACGACATCAACGCCGAGCACAAGGGCATCACCGCGCTGATGGGGAATCTCGGCAGTGCCGGCATCCGCTACAAGGACATGGTGACGGCGCAAAGCTCCTTGGAGGACATCTTCGTCGACCTGGTCAGGAGCGAACAATGAACCTGCGCGGCGTTCTTGCGATCTACAAGTTCGAGATGGCGCGCACCAAGCGCACGCTGTTGCAGAGCATCGTCTCGCCGGTGATCTCGACGGCGCTCTATTTCATCGTCTTCGGCTCCGCCATCGGATCGCGCATCACCGAGATTGGCGGCGTGCCCTACGGCGCCTTCATCGTGCCTGGCCTAATCATGCTGACACTGTTGATGCAGTCGATCTCCAACGCGTCGTTCGGCATCTTCTTTCCCAAGTTCACTGGCACCATCTACGAGATCCTGTCGGCGCCGGTGTCGCATTTCGAGATCGTCGTCGGTTATGCCGGCGCGGCGGCGACCAAGTCGGTGGTGCTGGGGCTGATCATCCTGGCCACGTCGGGGCTGTTCGTGCCGGTGCAGATCGCGCATCCGTTCTGGATGCTGGCGTTCCTGGTACTCACCGCCATGACCTTCAGCCTGTTCGGTTTCATCATCGGCATCTGGGCCGACAACTTCGAAAAGCTGCAACTGGTGCCGCTTTTGGTGGTGACGCCGCTGACGTTCCTGGGCGGCAGTTTCTATTCCATCGACATGCTACCGCCGTTTTGGCAGAAGGTGACGCTGTTCAATCCGGTGCTCTATTTGATCAGCGGCTTCCGCTGGAGCTTCTACGAAATCGCCGATATCGGCGTCGCCATCAGCCTGGGCATGATCGTGGTGTTCCTGGCGCTCTGTACGGCGATCACCTGGTGGATGTTCAAGACCCGCTACCGGCTGAAGAACTGACGCGTCAGCTCTTCGGCGCCAGGCAGCCCCGCATTGACGCGGCCATGCTTCGGATCAGTGTGAAGTAGAGCTTCGGCCCGTCGGCGATGTCGGCACCGAGCGGATCGAGGACCCCGGTCTTCACCGCCGTTCCCTCGGTGACCACGCGTACCAGCTTCGGCTCAAACTGCGGTTCGGTGAACACGCAGGCGGCGCCGAGCTTGGCGATGCGGCCCTTGATCTCCCGGATGCGTTCGGCGCCAGGCAGGGTTTCAGGCGAAACGGTGATCGAGCCCGCCGCGTGCAGGCCGAAGCGGTGCTCGAAATACTGGTAGGCATCGTGGAAGACGATGAATTGGCGGTCCTTCAGCGGTGCCAGGTTGGACGCGATTTCCCGGTTCAGGTGCTCCAGGAGCTTCAACATGGCGTCGGCGTTTTGCCGGTAGCGCGCGGCATTGGCGGCGTCGGCATGCATCAGTTCGCCGGCGATGACCCGGACCATCGCCTTGGCGTTCTCGGGATCGAGCCAGATGTGAAGGTCGCCGCCTACATGTTCCTCATGTTCATGCTCGTGCTTTTTTTCGTGGTCGTGATCATCGTCCTTGTGTTCGGCGTGTTCCTTGTGATCGGTGTCCTTGTGATCGCGATCGTGGTCGTCGTCGTGATGAACGTGCGCCTCAAACGGGCCACCCTCGCGTTTCTCCAGCATCGTCAAACCCGGCCCGTGCGCCAACTCGACGGAACGTGCCTTGGCGCCGATGGTGGCGACGGGCTTTTCCAAGAAGGCCTCCAACTGGCCGCCGATCCAGAAAATGATGTCGGCCTGTTCCAGGCCGGACGCCTGCGAGGGCTTGAGGGAATAGGTGTGCGGCGATCCCCCCCCTTGTACCAGCAACGCGGGGACGCCGATGCCGTCCATGACGCCGGCGACCAGCGAATGGACGGGTTTGATCGAGGCGATCACCTTTGGCGCGGCCTGGGCGGCATGGCTCATGACGACGATTGACGCGGCGACGAGGCTTGCCGTAATCAGACGGTTCATTCTGGTCTCCTTGGTGCGCGCCAGGACGTTGGCCGGCAACTGCATGATATGTTATAAGGTAACGTTATTGAGTTATGATATAACGCGTGCCATAACCGCGTTCAAGGTTTGGTTTGAGTGGGATCGAATCGGCCGGATCGATTGCAAAGTTCGTTTAGGATGGGAAACATGACGAACGCCGCCGCCCCATTGGTATCGCTCGCGAACGCGGGTATTCACCGTGCTGGCCATTGGTTGGTCCGCGATGTGGACATGGCGGTCGAGGCTGGGCGGATCGTCACCCTCATCGGCCCCAACGGCTCGGGCAAGTCGACCACCGCCAAGATGGCGCTCGGCATCCTGAAACCCGACGAGGGCCGGGCCGAGCGGCGCCCCGGGCTGACCGTCGGCTATGTGCCGCAGAAGGTCGCCATCGATTGGACCCTGCCCTTGCGGGTCGAACGCTTCATGCACCTGACCGGCAGGCTGGCGAAAGGCGACGCCGAACACGCCATGCGGGCGACAGGCATTGAAGGGCTCAAGGGGGCCGAGGTGCGGAACCTGTCGGGCGGCGAGTTCCAACGTGTCATGCTGGCGCGCGCGATTGCCCGCCGCCCCGATCTGCTGGTCCTGGACGAACCGGTCCAGGGCGTGGATTTTGCCGGCGAGATCGCCCTCTACGAACTGATCAAATCCATCCGCGACGTATATGGCTGCGGCATTCTGCTGATTTCGCACGACCTGCACGTGGTCATGGCCGCCACCGATCACGTCATTTGCCTGAACGGCCATGTTTGTTGTTCCGGGCCGCCCGGCCATGTGACGCAGCACACGGCCTACCAGGAACTGTTCGGCGCGCGTGCCGCTTCGACGCTCGCCGTTTACGAGCACAGCCACGACCATACCCACCTGCCCGACGGCCGGGTCCGTCATGCGGACGGCACCGTCACCGATCATTGCTTCCCGGATGACGGCCATCACCCGCATGACCACGGGCATGACCATACTCACGAACCGCATCACCCGGAGAACAAGGATGCCTCCCATGCTGGATGATTTCTTCATCCGAGCCATGGTGGCGGGCATCGGCGTGGCACTGGTGGCGGGCCCGTTCGGCTGTTTCATCGTCTGGCGCCGGCTCGCCTATTTCGGCGATACCCTGGCGCATGCGGCGCTCTTGGGCGTGGCCTTGGCGTTTCTGTTCGACGTCAATATCACGCTGGCCGTGTTCGTCGTTTCGGCGACGCTGGCGGTCTCGATGCTGATGATACAGCGGCGCGCGGCGCTGTCGCTCGATTCACTGCTCGGCCTGCTGGCACATTCGGCGCTGGCGTTGGGGTTGGTGGTGCTGGGGTTTCTGAGCTGGATCCGGGTCGATCTGCTGGGATTCCTGTTTGGCGACATCCTGGCGGTGTCGAAGACGGATATCGCCATCGTCTATCTTGGCGGTGCCTTGGCGCTGGCCGGCCTGGCGGCGATCTGGCGGCCCTTGTTCGCCGCCACCGTGAACCGCGAACTGGCGGAGGCCGAGGGCCTCAACCCGGACCGCGCCAATCTTTTCTTCGTGCTCTTGATGGCGACCTTGATCGCCATTTCCATGAAGATCGTCGGCGTGCTGTTGATTACCGCCTTGCTGATCATTCCTGCAGCCGCGGCGCGGCGTTTCGCCACTGGGCCGGAACAGATGGCGGTCCTGGCCGCCGCCATCGGCGTGGTCTCGGTGGTGTTGGGGCTGTTCGGGTCGCTGCGCTGGGATACGCCGTCAGGACCGAGTATCATCGTCGCGGGGCTGATGCTGTTCTTGCTCAGCCTGTCGCCGTTGGCGGGCTGGCGCGGCCAGGCGGCGACGGATAGGGAATGAAGTTCATGGAAACGCACACCCACGACCACCCGAAGCTGACCAAGAACCAGGCGCTGGTGCTGGATGCGCTCGCGGCCGCCGAGGGCCCGCTCAGTGCCTACATGATCTTGGATCAATTGCGTGAACAGGGCTTCCGCGCGCCGCTGCAGGTCTACCGGGCGCTGGAGAAGCTGATGGCCATCGGCATCGTGCACCGGCTGGAAAGCCTCAACGCCTTCGTTGCCTGCCGCCGGCCGGACTGCGACAACCACGAAATGATCGCCTTCGCCATCTGCGACGATTGCGGCCAGGTGGATGAGGTTTCCGACGAGGCCCTGGCGAAGCGCTTGAAGACCATCGCCAAGGATGCCGATTTCGGCCTGGCGCGATCGACGGTGGAGTTGCACGGGCTCTGCCGCAACTGCCAGCCGCCAGCGAACTAAGAGCGAATTGGATTTCTAGATCGAAACCGGCCGCGCCTTGGCGATGCGGTCGAATTCCATCAGCATCTCGATGACGCCCTTGATCTCCGATAGCGGGATCATGTTGGGGCCGTCGGAGGGCGCCTTGTCCGGATCCTGGTGGGTTTCCATGAACACCGCCGCGACGCCGATGGAGACGGCGGCGCGCGCCAGGATCGGCGCGAACTCGCGCTGACCGCCCGACGTCGTCCCCTGCCCGCCCGGCTGCTGCACCGAATGGGTGGCGTCGAAGACGACCGGATGGCCGGTCTTGGCCATGATCGGCAGGCCGCGCATGTCGGTGACCAGCGTGTTGTAGCCGAAGCTGGCGCCGCGTTCGCAGACCATGACGTTGGGGTTGCCGCTGTCGGTGATCTTGGCGGCGACATTGGCCATGTCCCAGGGTGCGAGAAACTGCCCCTTCTTGACGTTGATCGCCCGGCCGGTCTTCGCCGCGGCGACAAGCAAGTCGGTCTGGCGGCAGAGGAAGGCCGGGATCTGAAGCACATCGACGGCGTCCGCCGCGGCGGCGCATTGCTCGGCGGCATGCACGTCGGTGAGCGTCGGAAGCCCGGTGGTTTCGCGGATATCCCGGAACACCGGCGCCGCTTCCTCGAGACCGAGACCGCGCGCGCTGCCCAAGCTGGTGCGGTTGGCCTTGTCGTAGGAGGTCTTGTAGATGATCCCGATACCGAGCTCGGCCGAGATGTCCTTCAAGGCACCCGACATATCCAGCGCATGCTGGCGGCTCTCCATCTGGCAGGGACCGGCGATGATGGTCAGCGGCAGGTCGTTGCCGATGGCCAACTCGCCGACGCGGACGTGATGAGGCTGGGCGTTCATGCGGGCTTACACGAGGCGCGACTGTTCCACCGCCGCGCCGATGAACGACGTGAACAGCGGATGCGGCTCGAACGGGCGCGATTTCAGTTCCGGATGGAACTGCACGCCGACGAACCACGGGTGGTCCGGGATTTCGACGATTTCCGGCAACACCCCGTCCGGTGACTTGGCCGAGAACAGCATGCCGTGCGAGGCCAGTTCGTCCTCATAGGCGAGGTTGACCTCGTAGCGGTGGCGATGGCGTTCGCTTAGCCGGTCGGAGCCGTAGATTTCATGCACGCGGCTGCCTTCCTTGACGACAGCCTCATAGGCGCCCAAGCGCATGGTGCCGCCCATGTCGCTTTCCTCGGATCGCTTCTCGATGATGCCGTCACGCTCCCATTCGGTCAGCAGGCCGACGATGGGGTTCTGGCATTGGCCGAATTCGGTCGAGCCGGCGCCGTTGATGCCGGCGAGATTCCTGGCCGCCTCGATCACCGCCATCTGCATGCCGAGGCAAATGCCGAAATACGGTACCTTGCGTTCGCGCGCGAAGGTGGCGGCGGCGATCTTGCCCTCGACGCCGCGTT
>JAYPEK010000079.1:0-12802 GCA_038125725.1 Rhodospirillaceae bacterium | reverse complement strand
TCCTCCCTTAGGCAATCACCTCAATACGTCCCATGGGCGCTGACGGGGAACAGCCTCGGCTGGGCCTGGCGCGTGCTGGAGCCGGAGGCGCCGTTCACCGAGGCGGTTTCGGACCCCGATTACGAATTGCAGAAGGCCATCGTGCTGTTGACCGACGGCGAGAATACCGGCGGCGTCGGCGACGATTACAAGACCGTGTTTGGGCTCAACACCACGGCCGGCCCGGACATGGACGCGCGGCTGCTGTCCTTGGCCGACAACATCAAGTCGTCCGGCGTCATCATCTACGTGATCCAGTTTGCCAACTCGGGCGGCGCCTTACAGGCGCTCTTGAAAAACGTCGCCAGCGGTCCCGACGCGCCGTACTACCACTACGCGCCCGACGGCGACGCCCTGCAGCAGGTGTTCCGGGAAATCGCCAACCACCTGTCGGAACTGCGGCTGGCGAAGTAAGGAGCTGACCGCTCAGTCGGCGGGGATCACCGCCTCGACATCGATCTCCATCAGCATCTCGGGCCGGGCCAGGCCGGCGACGATGAGGCCGGTCTGGCACGGGTGCACGCCCCGGAGCCAGCGCCCGACGACGCCATAGACGGCTTCACGGTCGGCACGATCGACGAGGTAGATGGTGGTCTTGACGATATGACCGAGCTCGGACCCGGCTTCCTTGAGCAGCACTTCGACGCAACGCATGGCGTTTTCCGCCTGCGCCGCCGCATCGCCGGCGCCGACGAAATTGCCGTCCAGGTCGAGCCCGGTCTGGCCGCGCAGCCAAATCCGGTTGCCGGCCCGCACCGCCATCGCCAGGTCGACGCCGCCCGTGCCGCCGTCGCCGGCGGTGTTGTAGGTCCTATAGCGACGATGCGTCACGAGCGAGTGCCGTCAACGGCCTTCATGGGCATGGCGGACGATATGCACCGAGCAGTGCGCATGGCGCACCACGCGGCTGGCGACCGAGCCGATGAAGTAGTTGGACAGGTCCGGATCGTGCGAATGCAGCACGATCAGGTCGGCACCGACCTTCTCGGCGTAGTCGAGAATTTCCGTCGCCGGCGCGCCTTCGCGCACCGCGGCGGTGGCGATGCCGAGCGCCTTGGCCACTTCGGCCAATTGCGCTTCCGACTCCTTGCGGCGTTTCATCACGATGTCGCCCGGCAGTTCGGCCATCACATAGGTGGGGGTCGGCTCGATCACGTGCAGCATGACAACTTCGCCGTCCATGACACCGGCCAAATCCTTCGCCGTCTGGATGACCGCATCGTTCCCGCCTGTGCGGGCGATATCGACAGCTACCAGAATCTTTTTCATGGCCGTCTCCTTTCGTCCCCAAGAGGGTCTTCGGTCCGGAACCGCCGCCATTGGGCGAAAGCGGTTTCCGGCTCATGTTCCATCATAGCGCCGACGGCACCGGTGGAAATTGATTTGAGTCAGGTTTGCGGGCGCGGCCTCAGGGCTGCAGCGAGGCCAGCGATCCGAAGCGCGGCCGGAACAGGGCGAAATTGTAGACCTCGTGCGGGTCCATGATCTTGGTCGCCAGCAAAGGCTCGTACGCGTAGAACACCTCGACGGCGATGACGTTCTCGCTGTCGCGCACGACGAAGCCGTCCGGCAGGGTCGCCGCGCCGCCCTGGATGCCGAAGTGGCTGGCGCCGCCGCCGGCGCCGAACCCGCGCTGCCAGGCGACGCGCGCCTCCGCGCCCGTGGGGTTGGTCAGCGACGACACGACGATGCGCCCCTCGCCGGCGATATCGTAGGGAGTCATGACATGCTGGGCGGCACCGGTTAGGTTGACCAGCCCCGCCTCCGACAGCACCTCCGCCTGCGCCACCAGATCCGCCATGGTCGCGGACGTGCGCTCGATCTTCTGGTTCAGCAGCACGTAGCGCGTCACCTCGACGCCGGCCAGCATCAGCGCGAACAGCACCGGCATGGCCATGGCCATCTCAACCGCGAGGGTGCCGCGGCGGTCGGCGAGAAATTTGCGGAACATGCCCATGCCCTCGGCCCTCCCCGTCCCTTATCCGTCCCAGGGCTCGTTGCGCACGGCAACGGCCGCTTTCAGCGCGAAGTGCCCGTCCGAGCCGACCAGATGCCCGACCAGCGGCGTCAACAGCGGCCAGGCGTATTCCATGCGATAGACGACGATCTCGCCCGAGCCGCCGGCACCGGCGGCGCCGATGTCGGCGTCCCACTGGCCGTTGCCGTTTTCATCGGTATAGGTCTCGCCGGCGTCATAGGTGCCGTTGCCGTTGCCATCGACGAAGTCCTCGCCGCGGCCGACGTCGCCGAAACTGTCGTATACCAGAACCTTGATGTCGGCCTCGTTCATGTCGACCAGACCTAGGGTGCGCTCGGCGATGATGTCGACGATCCGCTCCATGCGGCTTTGCGCGTCCGGCACCTGGCCGGTAATGCCGAACCGCGCCGCGTCCCGCAGCCCCGATTCCATCAGCGTCGAGGTGAACATGATGAGCCCAAACTCCATGGTGCCGGCGACCATCAGCACCAGCGGCAGCGCCGCCATGCCGAACTCCACGGTCGGCGAGCCGGCCTCGTCGCGGCGAAAGGTCTTGAATGATCGGATCAGGCGTTTGCGCATTTCGGGCAGTCTCCTAGACAGCCCATTATGCGCCGCTCACGAGACCTGAACAAATGAATTAAATGCATGTAATTTCAATAAAATTTTATGCTTTTCAGGCAATCAGATCGGCCAGGGCGCCGGCGAAGCGCTTCACCTCGTCCTCGGTGTTGTAATAGTGCACCGAGGCCCGGTTGATCAGCTCCAGCCCACGGCTCTCCATGTCGAGCCGCGTCGATGCGGCGCTCGAGGTGGAGCAATTGATCGCCTGGGCGCGCAGCTTTTGCTTCACCGCATTCGCATCCAGTTGACGGGTCGAGAACGAGACAATGCCGCCCCGGCGGCTGCCGAGATCGTGCAAGGTGACGCCCGGGACATCGGAAAGCGCCGCGCGCAACATTTCCGCCAGGTCATGGATGCGCTGGCAGGCCACATCCTGGCCCAGTGCCAGCAGATAGTCGACGGCGACGCCGAGGCCGATTTGGCCGGCGATATTGAACTCCCAGTTCTCGAACTTGCGGGCGTTGGCAACCACCTGGTAGCCGTCCCTGGCCGTCCAGCGTGCACCGTGCAGGTCCAGCATGGGCGGCGTCAGCCGGTCCAGGAAATCCCGCCGCACATAGAGGAAGCCGGTACCGCGCGGGCCCCGCAGGTACTTGCGCCCGGTCGCCGACAGCATGTCGCAGCCGATGGCCTCGACGTCCAAGGGCACCTGTCCCGCCGCCTGGCAGGCATCGAGCAGGTAGGGAATGCCGGCGGCGCGCGCCACCCGGCCGACCTCGGCCGCCGGATTGACCAGCCCGCCGTTGGTGGGGATGTGGGTGATAGCGATCAGCTTCACCCTGTCGTCGATCATGTTTTCCAGCGCCGCCACGTCGAGTTCGCCGGTTGGCCGGCTCGGCACCGCGTCGATGACGATACCGGTGCGCTCCGCCATCTGCAGGTAGGCGATGTAGTTCGACGCATATTCCGCCTCGGCGGTGAGGATACGGTCGCCAGGCTTGAACTCCCGCGCCAGGCCATAGAAGGCCGATTGCCAGGCGACAGTGGCGTTTTCCATCAAAGCGACCTCGTCGGCGGTGCAGTTGAGCAGCTTGGCGATGGCGCCGTAGGTGTTCTCGAAGGCGGCACGGGCGGCCTCGGCGGCCTCGTAGCCGCCGGTCTCGGCTTCAAGGTTGAGATGCGCCGTGACCGCGTCCAGCACCGGGCGTGGCATCAATCCGGCACCGGCATTATTGAAATGCAGCACGCGCGCGCATCCCGGCGTATCTTCGCGTAACCGTTCGATATCGAGAGCGGTCACGTCAGCCCCTACCGGCAGGCCAGGACGGAGAAGTAATCGGCAAGATCGGAGATGTCCTTGTCCTTCAGGAGCCGCGCCTGGTTCGCCATGATGTTGCGCCGCCGTTCCTTGCTGCTGAGCTCCTGACCGACCTTTCGATAGGCGGTTAATCGCTCAGCGATATAGCGCCCCGATTGGCCCGACAGGTTCGGGATCATCGGATTGGTGGAGATTCCGAAAGCCCCATGGCAAGTCTTGCAGCGCACCGCCTGGCGCGGTTCCGGCGGCGGGTTCAATGCGCCAGCCGTGGAGCAGGGCAGCACCGAATAGTAGGCCGCCAAATCGTCGATATCCTTGTCGCTCAGGTTGATCACCAGCGGGTCCATGATCTCGTTCGAGCGCCCGACGCGGGTCAGGCGGAAGCGATCGGCGCGGACTTCCTTGTCGATATCGTCCATCAGGGTAAGGCCGGCACGCTTGTTGGCGGATGAACGCATGTCCTTGAGCTGCTTTACCATGAACCCCGACTTCTGGCCGGCCAGATTGGGCATGGTGTCGTCCGGCGCGATGCCGGCCCGGCCGTGGCAGTCGACGCAGGGCCCGGCCAGGCGCCGGCCCTGTTGCGGATCGCCGGCGGCCGACGCCGGGTCCGCCGGCGCCATTGCCCAGAGGACGAATGCCGCAGCCAACCAGCGGATTGTGAGCGGAGTTTTCATGGCCGCCCGAATGTCGCGCGTCCTGGCGCCGAGGGCAAGCCCCGGCGCTTGTCCGCCTGAGAGCCCGTCTGTACAAATAATGCTCATGAGCACCGACGATGCAGCGCCGGACATGGAGTCTGAATTGGCTTTCGACCTGGCGGACGAAGCCGCCACCGAAGCGCTCGCGCGCCGCGTCGCGAAGGCCGCCGGACGGGGAGACACGATCGGGCTGATCGGCGATCTCGGCACCGGCAAGACGGTGTTCGCCCGCGCCTTCATCCGCGCCGTTCTCGCCAATCCCGACGAGGAAGTACCGAGCCCCACCTTCACCCTGCTGCAGACCTACGAGGCCGATGCCCTCGCCCTTTATCACTTCGATCTCTACCGCATCGAGGACCCGGAGGAAGCCCTGGAACTGGGGATCGAGGAGGCCTTCGCCGATGGCGTGGCGCTGATCGAATGGGCCGAGCGGCTGGACGGCCTGTTGCCGGCCGACCGCCTGGAAATCCGCCTTACCCACGGGCCCCGCGCGGGCACCCGCCGGGCGCGGCTCGCCGGGTTCGGCTATTGGCGGGCGAAGTTGATCGAGGGAATCGGCGATGGTGCCATCCATGGCTGAGCGCAAAACCGTCATCGACCGGTTCCTGGCCGATCACGGCTGGGACACGGCAAAGCGCCGCCCCCTGGCCGGCGACGCCTCGTTCCGGCGCTACGACCGGCTGAGCCGCGGTTCAGAGCATGCCGTCCTGATGGACGCGCCACCGCCGCAGGAAGACGTGCGCCCCTTTGTGCGCATCGCCGAGCTGCTCACCGGGTTCGGCTATTCGGCGCCGCGCATCCTGGCCGAAGACCAAGACGCCGGTCTGTTGCTGCTGGAGGACTTGGGCGACGACACCTACACCCGCGTCCTCGCGCAAGGCGGCGACGAGAATGCGCTCTACGCCCTCGCCGTCGATCTGCTGATCGACCTGCACCACCGTCCCGCCGCCGAAACCGTGCCGGCACACCTGCCGCCCTACGACGAAGACCGACTGCTGACCGAGGCGCTGCTGCTGACCGATTGGTACATGCCCGCCGTGCTCGGCCGGGAAACGCCCGAGGCTGTGCGCGCGCGCTACATCGACGCCTGGCGCCGGGCGTTCGCGCCGGTGCTGGCGGCGGCGCCGACCCTGGTGCTGCGCGACTACCACGTGGACAACCTGATCTGGCGGCCGGACCGCGACGGGATCGCGGCCTGCGGGCTGCTGGATTTCCAGGACGCTCTCGCCGGGCACGCGGGCTACGACCTGATGTCGCTGCTGGAAGACGCCCGGCGCGACATCGCGGACGAATTGATCGCGGCCATGATGGCGCGCTATCTCGCGGCCTTCCCTAGCCTCGACGCGGTGGCGTTCCGGCGCGATTTCGCCGTCCTCGCGGCGGGGCGGCACGCCAAGGTGATCGGCATTTTCACGCGGCTCTGCCGGCGGGATGCAAAACCCGATTATCTGGTGCATATTCCCCGCCTGTGGCGCCTGTTGGAGCGTGCGCTCAAGCATCCAGCGCTGGCGCCGATGGCCGAATGGATGGCGGCGGAACTACCGCCCGAGACCCGCGTCGTTCCGGACGCGGCGACGAACAAAAAGGACTGAACATGGCGGCGATGCCGAAGAGAGCGATGGTGCTGGCGGCGGGCAAGGGCATCCGCATGCGCCCGATCACCGATCGGACTCCGAAACCGATGATCCGGCTCGATGGCCGGCCGCTGATCGACTACGCCTTGGACCGCCTTTCGGATGCCGGCGTCGAGGAGGCCGTCGTCAACACCCACCATCTGGCCGAACAGATCGAGCGCCACCTGGCCAAGCGGACGCAGCCGAAGATCACCATCTCGCGCGAGGACGAATTGCTGGAGACCGGTGGCGGCGTCAAGAAGGCGCTGCCGTTGCTCGGGCCCGAGCCGTTCATCGCCGTCAACGCCGACGCCTTTTGGCTCAACGGGCCGACCGACGCGCTAGGTCGCATGGCGGAAATCTGGGATCCGGAGCGCATGGACGGGCTGTTGCTGTTGCATTCCACCGTCGAGGCCTATGGCTACCGCGGCAACGGCGACTTCAACTGCGAGCCCTGTGGGCAACTGACCCGGCGGCCGGAACTGGAGGTGGCGCCGTGGCTGTTCGCCGGTATCCAGTTCCTGAAGCCGGAACTGTTCGAAGACACCCCCGACGGCCCGTTTTCGCTCAACCTGATCTACGACCGGGTCTTGGAATCGGAACGGCTCTTCGGTGTCATCCACGATGGCGAGTGGTTCCATATCGGTACCCCCGACGGCCTGGCGGAGGCCGAGGCCTTCCTGCAGGAACCCTATCCCGGCCAGCGGCGCCGTTGATGGCGGAAGCGCCAGCCAAGCCGAACGTCTACACCATTCCGGCCGGCTGGCCGTTCGTCGACGCGCTGGCGGCCGGACTGACCGACATGGCTGGCGGCCGCCCGGAAGCGCTGGCCGCCATGACCGTGCTTTTGCCGACGCGCCGCGCCGGGCGCGCGCTGGCAGACGCTTTCCTCAGGCTCGGCGCCGGCCGGCCGATGCTGCTGCCCCGCATGCTGCCGCTCGGCGACATGGAGGACGAGGAACTGCTCATCGGCGGCTGGGATTCCGGCCTCGAGCCCGGCGACGGCGCCCTGCAACTGCCGCCCGCCGTCGGTGGGCTCCGCCGGCAATTGCTGCTGACCAGGCTAGTGATGGCGCGCCCCGATACCTCCGAAACGCCGGAGCAGGCCATGTTCCTGGCGCGCGAACTGGCCCGGCTCTTGGACCAGGTGCACACCGAACGGCTCGACTTCGCCGGCCTCGAAGACCTGGTGCCCGCCGATTTCGCCGAACACTGGCGCATCACGCTGGATTTCCTGCAACTGCTGACCGAGCTCTGGCCCGGGCTTTTGGCGGCGGAAGGGGCGCTCGACCCGGCCGACCGACGCAACCGGCTGTTGGAAGCACGCAATCGCATGTGGCTGAACGCGCCGCCGGCGCACCCGGTGATCGCCGCCGGCTCGACAGGCTCGATCCCGGCCACCGCCGACCTGCTGGCCACGGTGGCGCAGTTGCCGGCGGGCGCGGTGGTGCTGCCCGGGCTCGACCGCGAGGCGCCTGACGAAACCTGGCATCATCTGGCGCCGGCGCACCCACAATACGGCATGGCGCAATTGATCACCCATCTGGGTGTCGACCGCGCCGAGGTAGCAACGTGGCCGGCGGCGGTGGGCACGCGCGCGCCGGAGGCCCGCGCGGCGCTGATCAACGCAGCCCTCGCCCCGGCGGAGGCCGGTCATCTGGGATTTCCGGAGCCGCATGACGCCGACGCGGCGTTGGCCGGCGTCGAACGCGTCGATTGCCCCGGCCCGCAGGAAGAGGCCGCTGTCATCGCGCTGATGATGCGCCGCGCCCTCGACCTGCCAGGGCGCACGGCGGCGCTGGTAACGCCGGACCGCGGTCTGGCCCGACGTGTCGCCGCCGAGCTCCGTCGCTGGGACGTGGAGATCGACGATTCCGCCGGCACGCCCTTGGGCCAGACGCCGCCCGGCGCCTTTCTCTCGCTCCTGGCGGAAGCCGCCGCCGATGGGCTCGGCCCGGTGGCGTTGCTGGCGCTATTGAAGCATCCCATGGCCGCCGTCGGCGGATCGCCGGCGGACTGCCGGCGCCTGGCGCGCGAGCTCGAAATTCTGGCGCTCAGGGGTCCGAGGCCGGCGCCCGGGCTCGAGGGGCTCAGGGCGGCACTGGCGCAATCGCGCAAGAAGCCCAGCCCCGACCTGCTCGGGTTCCTGGACCGGCTGCAAGCGGCCCTGGCGCCGCTAGGCGATATTTTCGTGCTCAACGGTGCGCCGCTCGCGGATCTGGTGGCCGCGCATCTCCAAACCGCCGAGGCGCTCGCCGCCACCGATACGGAAAACGGCGGCGCGGCGCTCTGGGCCGGCGAGGCCGGCGAGGCGGCGGCGGCGCTGATGGGTGATCTGATCGACGCCGCGCCGGCCTTGGGCGCGCTCCGCCCCGGCGATTATCCGGCCCTGTTCGAGGCCGCCATGGCCGGGCGCCAGGTGCGGCCCAACTACGGCACGCATCCGCGCCTGTTCATCTGGGGCCTGTTGGAAGCGCGGCTGCAGCGCGCCGACATGATGATCCTGGGCGGCCTCAACGAGGGCACCTGGCCGCCCGAGGCCGAGGCCAGCCCGTGGATGAGCCGCCCCATGGCCGACGCCTTCGGCCTTCCCCTGCCGGAACGGCGCATCGGCCTCACCGCGCACGATTTCGTCCAGGGGCTGGGCGCACCGGAGGTGGTGATGACCCGCGCCGAACGCGTCGGCGGCGCGCCGACGGTGCCCTGCCGCTGGCTCCGGCGGCTCGACAATCTGCTGGAACGCCTCGGGCTGGTGGACGCCTTGCATACGGACGAGCCCTGGCTCGAATGGGCCGCGGCGCTCGACCGCCCGGCCGGCCCGCGCGCCGCGCCGCCACCGGCGCCCAGACCCCCCGCCGACGCGCGCCCCCGCGAGCTTTCCGTCACCCGCATCGAGACCCTGGTGCGCGACCCTTATGCGATTTACGCCGGACGCATCCTGAAGCTCGAACCGCTGGACCCGCTGCAGGCCGATCCCGGCGCGGCGGAACGCGGCACCATCGTGCACGATGCGCTCGACCGTTTCATCAAGGACTTTCCCGACGCCATCCCCGACGACGCCGAGCGGCGCCTGCTGGAGATCGGCCGAGAATTGTTCGAAAGCCACCTGGCGCGGCCCGGCGTCGCCGCCATCTGGTGGCCGCGCTTCCAGCGCATCGCGCACTGGTTCGTCGTCAACGAGAAACGCCGGCGCCAGGCGGGCTTCACCACCGCCGCCACGGAATCCCGTGGGGAACTGAAGATCGAAGGGCTCAGGGGCGACTTCACCGTCATCGCGCGGGCCGACCGCATCGACTGCCGCGCCGACGTCGGCTATGCGGTCATCGACTACAAGACCGGCACCGCCCCCACCGCCAAGCAGGTCGAGGCCGGCTGGAACCCGCAACTACCGCTGGAGGCGGCGATGGCGCAATCCGGCGGCTTCGAGGGTTTGGACGCGGGCGACGTGGCGCAGCTGATCTATATGCGGCTTTCCGGCGGCCGCCAACCCGGCGAGGAACGCGTCCTCAAGCTCGACGTCGAGGAAACCGTCGCCAAGACCTTGCTGGGCGTAACCAAGCTGCTGCATCGTTTCGAGGACCCGGAAACGCCCTATCTCTCGCAGCCGCGCCCACAGTTCCTCAACCGCTTCGGCGATTTCGACCATCTGGCCCGCGTCAAGGAATGGCGTGGAAGGCGGCGCACATGAGCGCCCCAAACACCGAGAGCCGCGAACAAATCCTGGCCCAGGGCATCGGCGCCCAGGTGACGGCCGCCGATCCCATGGGCTCGGTCTGGGTGTCCGCCAACGCCGGCACCGGCAAGACCCGGGTGCTGGTGGACCGCATCTCGTGCCTGTTGCTGGCCGGCACCCCGGCACACCGCATCCTCTGCCTGACCTTCACCAAGGCCGCCGCCGCCGAGATGGCCAACCGGCTGAACGACCGCCTGGGCCAATGGGCCGCCGAAACGCCCGAGCAACTGGCGAAAGACCTGGCGGCCCTGTTCGGCCGCCCGGCCGGCGACGAGGAGGCGGCGCGCGCCCGCCGCCTCTTCGCCGAAACCATCGACGCGCCCGAAGGCCTGCGCATCCGCACCATCCACTCGTTCTGCGAATCGCTGCTGGGCCGGTTTCCGCTGGAATCGGGATTGCCGCCGCATTTCACCGTCATCGACGAACGCCGCGCCATGGAACTGCGCGAATGGGCGCGCGATCGGGTGTTCGAACGCGCGGCTGGGCGTGGCGACGCGGATTTGAACGGCGCCCTCGAACACCTGGCCGGATTGGTCGACGAATCGGGCTTCGCCGATCTGATGGCGGAACTGGATGCCGGCCGCCACAAGCTGCACGCCATGGTCGCGGCACAGGGCGGGCTCAGGAACCTGCTGGCGGCGGGCCGCCGGCAACTGGGGCTTACGGACGGCGACACCCCGGAAAGCATCCTCGCCGCCGCCTCGGCGGAGGGCGCCTTCAACGGCGTTGGCCTGCTGGGCGCGGTAACAGCACTTTCGGAAGGCACCGCCACCGATAAGGATCGCGCCGCGAAACTGCGCCAATGGCTGGACGCCGATGTGCCCAACCGCGCCGCCACCTTCATGACGGACTACGCCCGCATCTTCCTGACCCAGAAACTGGAACCGACCGCGCAATCGCGGCTGATCACCAAGAACCCGGCGGAAGCACACCCCGCCGCCTTGGATGCCCTGCTTGCCGAACAGGACCGCGTGCACGCCGTCAGCGAGACCCTGAAGGCCGTCGCCATCGCCGACAACACCCGCGCGCTGCTGACCGTCGGCATGGCGTTGCTGGAAGCCTACGAAGGGCTGAAGCGGTTGCGCGCGCTGGTCGACTACGACGACCTGATCGAGAAGGCGCAGGCACTGTTGGATACGCCGGGCCGCGTTTCCTGGGTGCATTTTAAGCTCGACGGCGGCATCGACCATATCCTGGTCGACGAGGCCCAGGACACCAGCCCGGTGCAGTGGCGGGTGATCGATGCGCTGGCCGGCGACTTCTTCTCCGGCGCCGGACGCGAAACCGACCAGCCCCGAACGCTGTTCGCCGTCGGCGACGAGAAGCAATCGATCTATTCCTTCCAGGGCGCCGACCCGGCGGAGTTCGGCAAGACCGGCGACCGCCTAGGCGGGCAGGCGCGCGCCGCCGGCACGCCCTGGAACCCGGTGGAACTGGCGCTGTCTTGGCGTTCGACACCGGCGGTCTTGCAGGCGGTGGACGCGGTGTTCGAACGCGAGCTGGCCGCCGACGGCCTGACCTGGGGCGGCAAGCGGGTCCGCCACCTGCCGTCGCGCGCCGGCGAGGCCGGCCTGGTGGAACTGTGGCCGACGGAAAAACCGCTCGAGGCCGGCGACGAAGACCCCTGGGACGCGCCCTTGGACCAGGTTTCCGCCATGAGCCCCGACGTGCGCCTGGCGGAACGCATCGCCGTCACCATCCAGGGCTGGCTGGAAAGCGGCGAAAAACTGGAATCCCAGGGCCGGCCGATCCAGCCCGGCGACGTGATGATCTTGGTTAGGACGCGCGGCGCCTTCGCCGAGGAGATCGTGCGGGCGCTGAAGGACCGCGACATCCCCGTCGCCGGGCGCGACCGCATCGTCCTGACCGAACACCTGGGCGTCATGGACCTGGTGGCAGCGGGGCGTTTTGCGCTGTTGCCGGACGACGACCTGAACAGCGCGACGCTGCTCAAGGGGCCCTTCGTTGAGATGGACGAAGAGGCGCTGTTCGACCTCGCCTACGGCCGCAAGGGCAAGCTCTGGGCCGAACTTTCGCGGCGACGGGACGAGGCAGCCTATACCGAGGCGCACACCCGCCTGGCGGCGCTTCTGGCGCGCGCCGATACCATGCCGCCCTACGAGTTCTTCACCGCCATCCTGAGCGCCGGCGGGCGCGAATCGCTGCTCGCCCACCTGGGCCCCGAGGCCGCCGATCCCATCGACGAGTTCATGGGCCTGACGCTGGATTTCGAGCGCGACCACGCGCCGTCGCTGGAACGCTTCCTGCACTGGATCGAGTACGGCGAAACGGAAGTGAAGCGCGACCTGGAACAGAGCGGCGGCGAAGTCCGGGTGATGACCACCCACGGCGCCAAGGGCCTGCAGGCGGGCATCGTGTTCCTGGCCGACAGCTGTTCGCTGCCCGCGCCGCAGCTGGCCGACCGCATTCGCTGGAGCGGCCTGGAAACGGACGATCCGTTCGTCCTCTGGCCCGCCTTCAAGGACTTGGAGGAAAGCGTTACCGGCGGCATCGCCGAAGCGGCCCGCGCCGCCACCGAGCAGGAATACCGCCGCCTTCTCTACGTCGCCATGACCCGCGCCGAGGACAGGCTCTATGTCTGCGGCTGGCAAGGGAAAAGCGAGCTGGATGACGGCTGCTGGTACCGGCTGGTGCAGGAAGGACTGAAGACGCTTCCCGCCACCGAGACGCTGGCGGCCGAGGTGGAAGGCGAAACCATCCTGCGCCTGACCTCGCCGCAGACCGTGGAGCCCAAGCAGGCGGAGGCGCCGCTGCCCCTGGGCGGCGGCGAGACGGCGCTGCCGGCCTGGGCGCGCACGGCGCCCCAGCCGGAACCGGCGCCGACCCAGCCCTTGAGCC
>JAYPEK010000078.1:0-13832 GCA_038125725.1 Rhodospirillaceae bacterium | reverse complement strand
TCAAACGTGTTGCACTTCAAACGTGACTCCACCTCCCCGCCTTCGCGGGGACGACGCGTGAGACATTTACCCTACCGGCACCAACCACTCCCCACCCATGGAAGCATCGGCCCCGGCCACATGCCTATTCGATTATGAAATAGCGCGCCTGCGCCGGTGAGCGGCGTTACGAATGGCCATCATAACGTCACGCTCGGAAAAGTCAATAAATTCCTATTTATTGTTTTAATACCTTGTTGGCGGCTCAACTCTCCGCAGCCGGGGGATGGCCGAAAAACGAATGGGCGATTGCCGTCGTCAGGTGCTGCAGATTGATCTGCACCAAGTCGAGATATTCGTGCAGGCCGGCGCCGATGGCGGCCTCGATGGTGGTCGCCATCTGGGCGTCCAGATCAACCAAGCCGGAATCGTCGAACGGGATATTTCGGAGTTCCGGTTCTGCGCGGAGTTGATCCAGAACCCCGCGAATCTCTTGGATGCAGCGGGTCACCGAGCGCGGGAAGGCCGGATTCAGCAGAATGAACTCGGCAACCGTTTCCGGCGTCATGCCCCGCGGCTGAACCCGCCGATAGCCGTGGTACCCGGCGACCGAGCGCAGCAACGCATTCCATTGGCTAACGTCGATTGCCGAACCGACATCGGCGACCGCCGGCAGCAACCGATGGTATTTGATGTCCAGGAGCCGCGTGGCCTGATCGGCGCGGTCGATCATTTTCCCGAGTTGGTAAAACAACCATCCCTGGTCACGGAAGGTCGTGCCTTCGACGATGCCCGTATGAAGCTGGCATCCCTCTTTGATCTGCTGGCAGAGGTGCGACAGATTGGAGAGGTTCAGGTCCCGCGGCCTGAGGCCTGCGATAAATCCGTAGAAGACGTTGAGCTGCGACCAGACCTCGATGCTGATCAGGTGGCGCAGGGTTCGCGCATTCTCGCGGGCCGCTCGGACCGACTGAATGATCGAGTTCGGATTGTCGCGGTCGATGATATAGAACTCGATGACCGCCTCGGCGGTGGCCTCTGGATAGCTTGCGACAAACGCGTCGTCATCGGCGTGCAGTTGAACGATCGGCAGCCACTCCTGTTCGCCGTGGCTGTCTCGGGCAAAGGATTCGTTGACGTCCAGAATACGGGCCACGTTTTCCGCCCGCTCCATGTACCGGGCCATCCAGAAGCCGTTTTCGGCGAAGCGGGAAAGCAAACTACTCAAGGACCCAGGTATCCTTCGTTCCGCCGCCTTGCGACGAGTTGACGATAAGCGACCCTTCCTTGAGTGCGACGCGCGTCAGTCCGCCGGGCAAGACCCAGGTCTGGCTGCCGGTAATGAGAAACGGGCGGAGGTCCACGTGGCGCGGGGCCAAAACATTGTCCACCAGGGTCGGGCAGACAGAGAGATCGACCACCGGCTGGGAAATGTAGTTGTCCGGATGCGCCATGACCAGGGCGCGGCATTCCTCCAACTCCGCCGTGCTGGCCCGGGGGCCGACGACGACGCCATAGCCGCCCGACTCGCCGACAGGTTTGACAACCAGGTTCTCCAAGTTGTCGAGGGTGAACTGCAACGCGTCGGGTTCGCCGCAGATGTGGGTATCGACGTTGGGGATCAGCGCGTCCTGGTCCAGGTAATATTTGATGATCCGCGGCATGTAGGCATAGACCGCCTTGTCGTCGGCGACGCCGGTGCCGACGGCATTGGCGAGCGCGACCTTGCCGTTTCGGTACACCTCCATGATTCCGGGAACGCCGAGAATGCTCTCGGGCCGGAAGGCCAGCGGATCCATGAAATCATCGCCGATGCGCCGGTAGATGACATCGACGCGCTTCGGCCCGCCCGTGGTTTTCATGTGGACCAAACCGCCATCGACGAACAGGTCTTGGCCCCCGACCAAGGGGACACCCATCTCGCGGGCCAGGAAAACGTGCTCGAAATAGGCGGAGTTGTAGGAGCCCGGCGACATCAGCACAATCTGCAGGTCCAAGATGCCGCCAGGCGCCATTTCCGCCAACGCATTCCGCAGACGCATACCGTATTCGGACACGCTGCGCAGGCCGACACCGCCAATGAGGTCTGGAAAGGCCCGTTGCATCAGGTGGCGATTCTCGATCACATAGGAAACGCCCGACGGCGTACGGGCGTTGTCCTCCAGCACCCGAAACACGCCGTCGCCCCCACGCACCAAATCGACGCCGCAGATGTTGACGAAGCTGCCATGGGCGACCTCGACCTCGGCCATTTCCGGTCGGTAGTTCTCGTTGTTCTTGACCAGGTGTTCCGGGATGACGCCATCCTTGAAGATTTTGCCCGGGCCATAAACATCGCGCAGGAACAGGTTGATAGCCGTCACCCGCTGTATGAGCCCGGCTTCCAAGTGCGCCCATTCGCTTGGCGATATGGGCCTGGGAATCACGTCGAAGGGCAGCACGCGGTCGATGGAATCGCGATCGGAATAGACCGTGAAAGTTATTCCCAGATTGAACAGTTCGCGCTCGCAGTCGAGCGCCCTTTTGCGCAGGGTACGTGGCCGAATCTGATTTAGCCAATCGCGTATCGCTTGGGTATGCTCGGACGGCAGGCCCTCGCCGCCCAGCAATTCGCAATAATAGCCGCCCGGGGAGTAGTCGCTCAGCACAACGATTACAATTTCAGTTTTAGCTGGCTGCTCATGTCCAAAAGGGGAGGATATCCTGGAAAGCATTCGCCGGAAAGGCGGAATCGCCGGGGCTCCGTTTCCGGGTCGATCGTCACGCCGGCAAATCCGCCCAAAACCGCGACCCAGCCAGGGAACGCCGCCCGCCTCAGTCCTGGATCAAACTCTCGCCCGGCTTCACCCGCGTGAACTGGACCGCTTCGGTGTCGATGGCGATCTGGTCGCCATCGAGCGTCACCTTGGTGAAGCGGGAGTTCTCCAAATCACGCGTTTCCGGGAAGTCGGCGCGGAAGTGGGCGCCGCGGGAATCTTCCCGCGCCACCGCCGCCGCGATCACCGCCTGGCTCACCAGCATGAGATTTTTCATGTTCATCCAGTCGTGCCAGGTGAGGTTATAGGCGAGGTTCGACGCGTCGACGCCGGTCTCGTCCAGCTCGGCCTCGAGCTCCAGCATGCCGGCCTTGGCGCGGCCGAGGCTGTCCAAATCGCGGATGATGCCGGCGTCCTCCCACATGACCTCGTACATGCGCTCGCGGATGTCCTCCAAAAGACCCGGCTTTTTCGAGAACGGCGCCCGGCAGGCGTCGATGGCGGCGTCGATGGCCGCCATGTCCGGATCCTGGTGCGCACCGGCCGTCGGCGCCCACTTGGCGATGGCATCACCGGCCAAGCCGCCGAACACGGTCGAGTTGGCGACGCCGTTGCCGCCCAAGCGGTTGGCGCCGTGCACCCCGCCGGTGTCCTCGCCGGCCGCGTAAAGCCCCTGGATTTCGGTGGAGCAATCCTGGTTGAAGACGACGCCACCCATCATGTAGTGCGCCGTCGGCACCACCTCGACATCGCCGGCCACCAGGTCGAAGCCGCAGTCGAAGCAGCGCTCGACCATGCCCTTGAACAGCTTCCTGACTTCGTTGTTCGGTAGGTGCTTCATGGTGATGTAGAGCCCGCCGTTGGGACCGATGTTGCCGGCGCGCATTTCGGTGAACATGGCGCGCGACACGATGTCGCGGGTGGCGCGCTCGTTCCTCTCGTCGTACTTGTGCATGAAGCGCTCCTTGTCGCCGGCGAGCAGATGCCCGCCGAAGCCGCGAAGCCCCTCTTCGATGATGGTGCCGGTGATGCGCGTATCCTTGCCGGCCACCAACCCGGTCGGGTGGAACTGCACCATCTCCATGTCGCGGAGCGGCAGCCCGGCGCGCAGGAACATGGCGAGGCCGTCGCAGCTCTTGTCACCGGAAGGCGTGTGGTACTTGTACATGGTCGGCCCGCCGCCGGTGGCGACCAGGACGGCCTTCGCCTTGACGAACAGGAACTGGCCGGTGCGCATGTCGATCATCAAGACGCCCGAGATCGAAGCCCCGTCGGCGGAGTGGATCAGCGCCACGGCGCGGTGGTCTTCCAGGCGCCGGATGCCCTTGGCCCAGACCTGTTCGGCCAGGCGGTTGATGATCTCGATGCCGGTCAGGTCGCCCTTGTGCACGGTGCGGTCGAAGGTCTGGCCGGCGAAGGCCTTCTGGTGCACGGAGCCGTCCGGGTTGCGGTCGAAGTAGCAGCCGAGTTCGTTCTCGAGCTCGCGGATGCGCACCTGGGCCTCGGACACCAGGGTCCAGGCGAGATCCTGGTTGTTGAGCCACTTGCCGCCCTCGATGGTGTCCATGAAATGGCGCTCGGCGGAATCGCCCGGCGCCAGGGCGACGTTGTAGCCGCCCTGCACCATGCGGGTGCAGCCGCACTTGCCGAGCAAGCCCTTGACGGCGACCGTGACGTCGAGATCGGGCGCGCCCTGCAGGGTGTGCAGCGCGCCGAACAGCCCGGCGCCGCCGGAACCCAGGATCAGAACGTCGGTTGTATGGGTGGGAAGGTCCTTGATGCTCATGTCATGTCACATTCAGTAAATAGATCAAACCGGCCGCCAGGCTGATGCCGGCGGTGATGGCGACGACGGATTTCTGCCAGTCGCGCCAGGGAAGGAACTCGATGGCGAGCAAGCGAAGCCCGCCGGTCAGGTGCGCCGCCAGCAAAACGATCAGCGCCGTTTCCGCCAGCTTCACCATCGGCGCCTCGGCCCAGGCGGCGAAGCCGTCGAAGCTTTCGGGCTTCCTGACCGCCAGCAACAGCACCTGGAAATGCACCGGCAGGAACAGCGCCAGCGCGATGCCCGAGACACGGTGGACGATGAAGGCCCAATAGTTGGCGTGGTTGCGATGCTGTCCGCTCATGCCGCACCGCCGATCAGGTAGAAATCGCGCACCACGCGGTAGCCCATCATCGCCAGGAAGGCGGCGGCGATGAAGCACAAGAGATCGACGCGCCTGGGCGTCAGCGCCGTCATTTCATTCAGGATCGAACGCAGCCCGATCGGCGCATGCACGGCGATGGCGAGGACGAAGACGGCGTAGAAGGCCGTCCAGAGCGGGTTGCCGCCGATGCGCGCGACGATCTCGGCGGCGCTCAAGCCGCCTTGCACGGCAACGATGATGGTGCCGAGATGCACGACGACGGCGAGGCCCAGGATCATGGCGCTGACGCGCTGCGCCAGCCAGAGCCGCGCCTCGGTCTGGACGTTGCGCTCCCCACTCATTTCAAATCCCCCTTCAAGGCCGCCATGGCCGCCGCGCGCTTCAGCCCGGCGATGGAGGCCGTCGGGTTCAGGTGCTTGGGGCACCCCTCGACGCAGCCCTGCTGGGAGTGGCAGGCATGGCAGCCGGCATCGCCGGCGACTGCCTGCAAGCGCGCCTTCTGGCCGCCGTCGCGGGTGTCGTTGACCAGCGTCCAGGCGCGGTTGAGGGCGGCGGGTCCGAGGTAGTCGGATTTCCACGAGACCACGTCGCAGGCGGCATAGCAGACGCCGCAGCCGATGCATTCGATGCCGGCGCTGGCCTGCTTGCGCTTGCGGTCCGTGGGGCTGACCGCCTCGAAGTCGTCCTTGCGGGTCTTGGTCGGGTGGAACTTGCCCTCGGCGCGGGCCCACTTGTCGAAGAACTCGGTCATCTCCACCGACAGGTCCTTGACCACGGTCATGGAACGCAGCGGCCCGACCTGCAGCTTGCCATCCGGCGCCACCTTCGAGACATGCGTGCGGCAGGTCCAGCGCGGCTTGCCGTTGATGGTCATGGCGCAGGACCCGCACATGCCGACCCGGCAGGCGTAGCGGTACGACAGCGAATTGTCCAAGCGCCGCTGGATATAGGTGATGACGTCGAGCACGGTCTGGCTCTCCATGCGTGGCACTTCGTAGTCCACATAGGACCCTTTCTCGCCGTCGCCGCGCCAGACGGATACGGTCAGGGTGTCTTCGCTCATGGTTGGGTCTCCTCGCAAAAACGGATGTCGACGCCGAAGGCGTGAACGGGATCGGGAATACGGGTGCCGGAAACGGCGATGTCGAAACCGGCGAAGCGCTCCGCCGCGCCGGGCTTAATTTCAAACAGCGCCGCATCGGCGCCGATGGCCTCCAGGAACGCCCGGGTGGCGGCGCCGTCCGGGGTCTCGATGGCGACCCGGGCGATCCGCGCGGCACCATTGGCATGGGTCTGGTACTGGGGCTTGTAGAAATGTTCCGGCGCGTGGCGGTGGCAGCAGGTGAAAAAGACCGCGTCGGCGGCGTCCTCGCGCGGCGCGAAGGTCAGGTCGAAGCCCATCTCCACCTCCGTGCCGTCCGGCTGCTTCGCCATGCGCGAAAAGGCGAAGGGTTCGGGCAATGAAAGTCCGGCGGCCTCGAAATCGGCGCAGTCGCGCTGCCAGTCTTCGCTTTGCATGGCGATCATCGACATGCCCTCGCCGCGCTCCAGATAGTCGCGGTTGTAGGCGCCGAAGCTGAATTGGCCGGGGCCGGCCTCCGTGATCCAATCGGGTTCGGTGACGCCGAGGATTTCCAGGAACCCGCCCTGGAGCTGCGCCAGCCGGTTGCCGGTGCCGAACGGATGCTGGGCACGGGGCGTCAGGGTGAAGCCGAGGCCCTCATAAAAGGCCGAGGCTTCGTCCAGGTCCCGGACCGCCAAAACCAGGTGATCGATGCCGCGCGTCATTCTCGTCCCGTCACTTGAACACGTAGATGGGGCTCGACCAGATGAAGTGGCCGTCTTCCTGGGTGATGCGCACGTAGAAGGCATTGTCGCGGGCGTCGGAGAGCTTCATGCGGCGCTCCAGCTTCACCACCTTGTGCGGGTTCTCGTCGGGCAGGCGGAAGACGCGGATGCGCCGGTCGATGCCGCCGTTGGCGAAGATCATCTCGTTATAGCCGATGCTTTCGACGGCAATCTCCTCCTTCACCAGCGCGGTGTCGATCTTCAGCGTGCCGGCGTGCGGGTCTTCCAGCCAGGCGTCGAAGCCGCCGAAGCCGCCGGTGGTCAGCGCCGTCCATTCCAGCCGGTCCGGCGCCACATGGTCGAAGCGCTTATCCAGGTTGTAGCGGTTGATCGGGTGCAGGCGCTGGAACGAGTTGTCGGTCAGTTCGGCGAAGCCGTCCCAGACCGTCTCGCGCCCGCGGCCCCGGTACTCGGACCCTTCCCACAAGACGCGGATGCGCCGGCCGAGATCGCTCTCCGGATAGGGGCGGTGAATTTCGACGGTCTCAAGCCCATTCCTGATATCGATGCGCTCGATCGGGGCGGAGGCGTGGATGTCGATCTTGAAAGTGACCTCGTCGTCGCCGGATTTCAGGATATCGCCCATCATCGCCTGGGTGACCATTTCGGAGGTTACGTCGCCCAGGTTCGGGTCATCCGAGAACAGTTCGGCCGGGTTGTCGAACTGGACGCGGGTATCCAACACCATGCGGCAGCCGGTGGTGCCGTAGTGGTGGCGCTTCTTCATCGCCTGCATGATGCCGGCGCGGGAGAACTCGGGCGACAAATTGCAGGTCAGGCCGCCGTAGGCGCCGAACTTGGTGGCGCCGGGATGGCTGGCGCCGGGCCGGCCCTTGTGGCCGTCGGAGTTGGACATGATGCCGACGCGGTAGTCCTGCTCGAAGGCGTCCTGGATCAGCCATTCGAAGGTGCCCCAGGCGGAATGCACCTCGACCGAGCGCTCGATGCGCTGGTCGTGCGACATCTTGATGTCGGCATAGCGCCCGCCGATGTGGGCGAAGACCATCACGTCCTCGCCCTTCAAGGCCTCGAACAGGTCATCGGCGGAGTTAGCGTCGGATTCCACGTCCGAAAGATCATCGACCAGCGCGTGGCTGGAGCGGTGGATCTGCTTCCCCTCCTCCATGTGCAGGACGTTGCGGTCGCCGCCGAGGCCGGTGTTGCCGGACCATTCCCAGCCGGGGAAGACGATGAACTCGCCGTCCTTGGTGAATTCCTTGGAGAGCTCGTTCAGGTGTTCCCAGAACGGCGTGGTGATCTGGAAGTCGTTGCCCTGGTGCACGCAGACATCCAGGAACGCCTTGTCGCGGCCGAATTCGTAGAAGTCGCGCGCCGAGTTGGTGCCGATGGTTTCCTCCGACTGGCCGTGCAGGTCGCCCCAGAGCGGCATCAGCCCAGGTTGCGCCGTGACGCGCATGGGGTTGGACGTGCAGACGATATTTCCCTCGCCGTCCACGAGATCAATGGTCAGATCGCCGGGCTCGGCGACGCTCAAGCCCTCGACGATGGCGGCGAAGTCGCCCTTGGTGAAGCTGACGCTATCGGGCAGCCCGTCCACCGGGGTCGAGGGCACCAGCTTGAAGGTATGGTCGCACTGGTCGGACGGGTTGCCCCACTTGTCCTCGCCCTTGATGCGCAGCTTGTACGGCTGACCCACCGCGAGGCCCGTCGGCATGATGGCTTTATATTGCGCCGGCGGGCCGGGGACGATGGCGATCTCCGGCTGCTTCGGCAGTTCCACGTAGTTGTAGGTGGCGATGGCGTCGACCAGCACGCGGAACTCGAAGGTGTGCTCGCAGAACGTCTGCAGTCGGATGCCCGGCGAGCCTTGCCGGCGGTCGCCGAAGCGCACGATGATCTGGTCGCCCTCGCGCAGGAAGCCGCGCACCACCTTGATGTAGAGCGTCTTGTCCCAGGGCCTGATGTTGCGCTTCATGTCGTATTCCACATGCAGCACGGCGCCGTTGGACGCTTCCACGGTGGTGTAGTTGGGCGCGGTCGGGTCGTCGAACTGTGGCCGGCCCATGTCGGAGGCGAAGCGGTGAACGATCTTCAAAGACCCGGTGTCGTCGATACCGAAATAACCGGCCGTGTAGGTCAGCGTGAACTCCTGGAACGACCCCGCCTCGAAGGATCCCGTGGGGCTGACCTCGGCGTGGCCCATGCGGTGGGGAAGGTATGTGGAATGCGGCATCGGTATCGTCCTCTTCAAGTTCCGGTACGCGGCCTGAGTTCCAGGCGGCGGGTATTGGGCGGTGTATAGACCATCTGATAGCTCAAGGGTTCGTCCAGGAACCCGTAACCCAGGATATGCACGACCATGCCGGTGGTGCCGGGCGCGAGGCCCAGCAGCCGGCAGATGTCGTCGGGCATGCGCTCGGCGCCGACCTGCTCGACCACGCGCGATGTCGGCGCGCCGAAGCGCTCGCGCAAGACGGTCCGGATATTGACGTTATCGAGGCTGGCCGGATCGGCCGCGAGCAGCTTGTCGAAGCGCCCGGCGGCGAGATAGATGCGGCTGGCGACGGTGAACTCGTGGTTGACGTCGATCTCGCGGTCGATCCGCAGGTGATCGTCACCGACATTCAGGAAGTCGCGCCACGGGCCGCCCGCATCGACGCGGCTCACGCGGGTGACGCGGGTATAGACCGGCAGCAGGGAGCGGCCGTCGTCGGCGAGGAAGCGGAAGTGCCAGAGATCGTGCAACTGGTTCGGCAAATCGGCGACGAAGGTGCCGGCGCCATGGCGGCGCACGACGACGCCACGTTCCGCCAAGTGGCCGAGCGCTTTCTGGATGGTGCCGAGGCTGGCCGGCAGTTGGCTGGCGAGTTCGGACTCGCCCGGCAGCCGGTCGCCGGCCTTGAGGTCGCCCGCATCGATGGCGTTGGCGATCTCCTCGGACAAAAGCAGATATTTGGGCACGCGCGCGTGGCCCCCACGGGCCGCGTCGCTGGCATCCCGGTTCAGCGCGTTCAATAGACGCCCCAGCTGCAAGGTATCCTCCCCTTCGTTGCCGGGCACTTTAGCGCAGGCGAAAACGGATTCCAACTGCTATATAGCTCTTGGCGAAACTAACCGTTTTCCGGGACGGCCAGCATCGCCAGCGTGTCCCCCGGCCGGGTCAGGCCGGGGAAATGGCGGCCCGCCAGGATGCCGTCGATTTCCGCCTTGTAGACGCGCGGCTGGCCTCCGGTGCGCTCGGTCGAGTGAATTTGCACGACCGGTTGGCCGGCCTTTACCTCGGCGCCGAGCTCGGCCACGAACTCGACCAGGCCGGCGCCCTCGCTGGTGATGTAGCAACCCGCCTCCGGCATGCTCAGCATCCGGCCCGACGGCGTATCGGGTTTGCCGGGCAGGATGCCCACGTGCTTGAACAGGTTGGCGATGCCCTTCTTGGCCACCGACGCGGTCTTGACGCTGGCGGTACCGCCGCCGCCGAGTTCGGTGGTGATGAAGGTCTTGCCCATGTCCTCGGCCGCGGTGTCGTAAAGCCCGGCGACATCGAGTTCGCGCAGCATCAGGCTGTAGGGCGCGTTGAAGGCGAGCATGGCGTCGCGGCAGCGGCTTTCCTGTTCGGCGTCGTCCAGGTGATGCGCGGCGCAGAAGGGGATGAATTCCAGCGTGCGGCCGCCGGAATGGATATCCAGCACCACGTCCGCCAAGGGCAGCAGTTCCGTCTGGAAATAATGCGCGATCTTCTGCGTCGCGGTGCCGTTGGGAAGCCCCGGGAACAGTCGGTTCAGGTTGCCGCCGTCGATGGGCGACGTGCGCTTGCCCGCCTGGAAGGCCGGCTGGTTCATCATCGGCACCATGATCACCCGGCCGGTAATGGCGCGGGAATCGATGCGCCTGGCCAGGTCCATCAAGGCGATCGGACCCTCGTATTCGTCGCCGTGGTTGGCGCCGGTCAGGAGCGCCGTCGGCCCGTGGCCGTTCTTGGCGACGCAGATCGGGATCATCACCGCCCCCCAGGCGGACTCGTCGCCGGAGTATGGCAGCTTCAGGAACCCATGCTGGACGCCGTCGCGGTCGAAATCGACATCGGCGGTGATCGGGTTGACGGCGGCGAGATTGGTGGTCATCGCACTGCCTCCGCGCCGTGGTGCACGTAAACCCGGTCGACCAGGCCGTCGGCATTGACGAACATGGTCTCCGCCACGCGCTGGCCGCGATGGTTGCGGTAAAGGATGTTGACGCTGCCGACGCCGGCGAACACGGCTTCAAGCTCGAAGCGAAGATCGCTCCCGGGTGTCAGGCTGGGGGCGAAATAGTCGCGCAGTTCGGCCTTGGTGGTGACCCGCCCATCGGCGCGGCCGAGCCGCTTCACCGCCAGCGGCGAGACGAATTCGAGCTCGTCGGCGTAGTGCGCGAGAATGCCGTCCAGGTCATGGGCGTTCCAACCGGCCAACCAGGCGGCGGCAATCTCGTTTGCGCGTTCGGCGTCCATCCCCTTCCCCTCAATCCTTGACGAACAACTGCCTGGGCACGTCGGCGAGGCATTCCGGCGCGCCGTCAGTGATGCGGATACTTTCCGTCAGTTCCAGGCCCCAGTCGTCGCGCCAGATGGCGGTCATGAAATGCAGTGTCATGTCGGGCTCCAGCACCGTGGTGTCGCCGCGCCTCAAACTAAAGGTGCGCTCACCCCAGTCGGGCGGATAACTGAGCCCGATGGGATAGCCGGTGCGCGAATCCTTGTGCATGCCGTGCTTGGCCAGCACGTCGAAGAAGGCGATGGCAACCTGCTCGCAGGTGTTGCCGGCGCGCGCCGTCTCCAACCCTGCCTCCATGCCTTCCAGCACCGCCTTTTCCGCCTCCAGGATCGAGGCCGGCGGCTTGCCGAGAAACAGCGTGCGGCAGAGCGGGCAATGGTAGCGCCGGTAGGCGCCGGCGATTTCGAAGAAGGTCGCCTCGCCAGCCTGCAGCGGCCGCTCGTCCCAGGTCAGGTGCGCCGCCGAGGCATCGGCGCCGGACGGCAGCATCGGCACGATGGCCGGATAATCGCCGCCGATGCCGTCGGGCCCGACCAGGCCGGCCTGGTAGATTTCCGCCACCAGTTCGTTCTTCCTGAGGCCCGGTTCGGCCTTTTCGCGGATGCGCGCGTGCATGCCCTCGACGATGCGCGCGGCGCGGCGCATGTAATCCAGTTCCTGTTCGGACTTCACCGCGCGCTGCCAATTGACCAGCGCCGTCGCGTCCGTGAACCTGGCGTTCGGCAATTCCGCCACCAGCGTCGCGTGCGCGGCGGCGGTGTAATAGTAGTTCTCCATCTCGACACCGATGGCCGTCCCGGCCCAGCCCCTCTCAGCGAGGACCCGGGCCAAATCCTGCATGGGATGGCGTTCCGTCGACATGACGTAGTGGTCCTCATAGCCGACGATATCGTCATCGCCCATGAACACCGTCCGCTTCGCGCCAGCGGCATCCATGCCGCGCCCCCACCAGACCGGATCGCCATCGGGCCCGACGATGACGGCCTGATGGGTATAGAAGGACCAGCCGTCGTAGCCGGTCAGCCAGGCTATGTTGGAGGGATCGACGGCGACCAGCACCTCGACGCCGTCCGCCTCCATGGCGCGGCGGGTCTTGGCCACCCGCGTCGCGTATTCATCGCGGCTGAACGGCAGGGTCGGGGTGGATGCGGTCATGGCTTGTCTCCCTTGTCGTGATACGTTTTGCGCAGCACCCTAATTTGTCAATCAAAAGGCATGCGCCGGGTATAATGGTTCAGATTTCCGAAGGAGGCGGCACCCCAATGATCGGTCGTATTCTTATCCTTGTACTATTGTCTTCGGCCGCTGCCGTTCCGATCAAGGCGCAAGCCACGTCTCCAGACGATGGGTTCAGCCTTCCGCGCCTCGCGCAAGCACCGCAATTGGCGCAGTTCGGCAACCGCAAGGGCGGCAACAAAGGCGAACGCAAGATGAAGCGCCGCGGAGAAATGGGCGGCGGCTTTGGCAGCGGCGGTGGCATGGCCGTGGCGGAACCCTGCGACCGCTGCGAAGGATTGGACGGCTTCGTCCCGGCGGAGGGAATCTCCGAGGAGATCCGGTTGATGGTCGGTAAGATGAAAGGCGTCGACAAGGCCGAGGCCGTTGCCGTCCAGAAGGCGCGCGGCGGGATCGAGACCGGGCTCCGCGCGGCATTCGCCGGCGGCGCGGCCTGCCCCGAGATCGACAGCGAACAGTGGGCCATCGACTATTCCGCAAAGCGCCCCTGGCCGGCAATCCACAAGGGTGTCGATATTCCGCAGCCGCGAGGCACGCCCATCCACGCGGTCGCCGCCGGGACAGTCGTCGGAAAATTCATGAACGACGGCAATCGCAAGGGAATTGAGATCATGCTGCGGCACGCGCCGGAACAGACCGGCCTGCCGTTCTGGAGCTATTCCCAGTACACCCATCTGGAAACCATGTCGCCGCTGGCGATCGGCGCAGAGGTAAAGCTCGGCGACGAGGTCGGCCGCACGGCCAATACCGGTAAAATGGGCCGGCGCATACGCCGCGACGCCCTTCATTTCGCCATTCTCTATAGCCAAAGCCCTGACTGGTCGAACGACGGCCGGTTCGTCATCCCGAAGGATAGCTACTGGATGGATCCGAATGCGTTTTACCGGCAATCACCGCCATACGATTCGCAATCGCTGGCGGCCTTGCCGACGGATCAGAAACGCGTGCCGGTCGCCCACATGACGCCTGGCGGCGCCGTCGTCCCCGAGACCGCAAAGCGGATTTGGCCCTATCCCTGCGAATGACCGGCGGCGGTTGCCTGTCGAACCCAACGGTGTTTCAATCGCACGGGAAGCCAATGGAACATGGACTCGACCGACATGACCGCCGCTCCGTCCACCTTCAAGCCGCCCGTCGTCGACGAACTGTCGATCCGGGTGCTGGTCGATTCCGCCTACGAGCTGTTCATGCCGAAGCTCGAGCATGCCGATGTGCGCATCGAGCAGGCCAAGCGCCGGTCCGGCGACCAGATGCGCTCGCTGGCGGGGGAATGGGGGCTGTCGCTGCACCTGACGTCGAAATTGGAAGGCGCGTCCGTCGAGTGTTCCCCGTCAGCGCCCATGGGACGTATTGAGGTGATTGCCTAAGGGAGG
>JAYPEK010000077.1:0-14011 GCA_038125725.1 Rhodospirillaceae bacterium | reverse complement strand
CCCGGCGACCACTGCAGCCAGTCGGGGCTGGCGATCGGGCCGATCTCCTTCCTGACCCACTGCACCAGTTCCTTCTTCAACTCGTCCGAAGGTTCGTAACCGGCGGTCAGCGTCACATAGGCGTAGATGCCCTGGCCCTTGATATCGTGCGGCGCGCCGACGACGGCGGCTTCCGCCACCGATTCGTGCGCCACCAGCGCCGATTCGACTTCCGCCGTGCCCATGCGGTGGCCCGAGACGTTGATCACGTCATCGACCCGGCCGGTGATCCAGTAGTAGCCGTCCTCGTCGCGGCGGCAGCCGTCACCGGTAAAGTAGAGGCCCGGATAGGCGGAGAAGTATGTATCGACGAAGCGCTCGTGATCGCCATAGACGGTGCGCATTTGTCCCGGCCATGAGGTCGAGATGCAGAGGTTGCCGTCGGTGGCGCCGTGGATCTCCTTGCCTTCCGCATCGACCAGCAAAGGCGTGATGCCGAAGAACGGCCGTGTCGCGGAGCCCGGTTTCAGCGCCGTGGCGCCCGGCAGCGGGGTGATCAGGATGCCGCCGGTCTCGGTCTGCCACCAGGTATCGACGATCGGGCAGCGCCTGTCGCCGACGACGTTGTAATACCACTCCCAGGCTTCCGGGTTGATCGGCTCGCCGACCGAACCCAGGAGACGCAGCGTCTTGCGGCTGGTCTTGGTGACGAACTCGTCGCCGGCGCCCATCAGCGCGCGGATCGCCGTCGGCGCCGTGTAGAAGATCGAGATGTCGTGCTTGTCGCAGACCTGCCAGAAGCGCGACGCGTCCGGATAGTTGGGCACGCCCTCGAACATCACCGTGGTGGCGCCGTTGGCCAGCGGCCCGTAGACGATGTAGCTGTGACCGGTGACCCAGCCGACGTCGGCCGTGCACCAGTAGATCTCGCCGTCGTGATAGTCGAAGACGTACTGGTGCGTCATCGACGCATAGACCATGTAGCCGCCGGTGGTGTGCTGCACGCCCTTCGGCTTTCCGGTGGAGCCAGACGTATAGAGGATGAACATCGGGTCTTCGGCGTTCATCTCTTCGGCCGGGCAATCCGGCTCGGCGGCTTCCGTCGCCTCGTGGTACCAGACGTCGACGGCATCGTTCCAGCCGATGTCGCCGCCGGTGCGCTTGACCACGAACACCGAATGGACGCTGTCGCAGGCTTCCAGCGCCTTGTCGGTATTGGCCTTGAGCGGAATCTTGCGGCCGCCGCGCACGCCTTCGTCGGCGGTGATCACCGCGCAGCATTTGGAATCGTCGATGCGCTGCGCCAGGGCGTCGGGGGAGAAGCCGCCGAACACGATGGAGTGGATGGCGCCGATGCGCGTGCAGGCGAGCATCGCATAGGCCGCTTCCGGAACCATCGGCATGTAGATGCAGACACGGTCGCCTTTCTTGACGCCGCGCGCCTTCATGGCATTGGCAAGGCGGCAGACGTGCTCGTGCAGTTCCTTGTAGGTGATGGTCTTGTCGTCGGTGGGCTCATCGCCTTCCCAGATGATCGCCGGCTGATCGCCGCGGCTCTCCAGGTGGCGGTCGATACAGTTGTACGATGCATTGAGCGTGCCGTCCTCGTACCACTTGATGGATACGTCCGGCTTCATGAAATTGACGTTGCGGACCTTGGTGTAGTCCTTGAACCAGGTGATGCGCTTGCCGTGCTCGCCCCAAAAACCTTCCGGGTCCTCGACGGAGCGCTTGTACATTTCCTGATACTGCGCGTCGGTGCAAAGGGTCTTGGCGGCGAACGCCTCGGGCACCGGGTAGACGTGAACTTCGTTCATTATGACCGCTCTCCCATGTTTATGACGACGCCGCGCGATACCTCCCCACAGAACCCACGCGGTGCGGTTGCATTGTTCTGCTTGCGCAGAATTATCGCAAAACCAGCGGGATTCTCAAGCTGGACGACGCCTGTCCACGGCGTCCGCTTCAGCCCGCCGGCTTGGATGCCAGTTTGGGCAGCGTGACGAATATCTCACCCGACCGCGTCTCGGCGGTGAGTGGTGTCAGGCTGGCGCCGGCGCAGGGGCCGGAAACGCAGTAGCCATCCTCGATCCGGAACAGCGCGCCGTGCGTGGTACAAAGGATATGCGTCTTCTCGCGGTTGAGAAAATGCCCCTGCTTGAAGTCCAGCGGCGCGCCGATGTGCGGGCAGGAATTGACGTAGACATGCACCGCGTCGCCCTGGCGGATGACCATGGCGCCGAAGCGGCCCTTGTCGGTCTCCACCAGGAAGCCGTTGGTGCCGTCCTCGGGTACGTCTGCCAGGGCGCAAAGCCGGATCGGATCGCCGCTCATCCGCTTACGCCGGATAAACCTTGCGCCAGGGCATAATGGTTACGTTTTCGAAAAGACCGGCCTGGGCATAGGGGTCGCCGGCGGCAAAGGCCTCGGCTTCGGCTGGGCCTTCGAATGCCATGATCAGCACGCTGCCGGTCATCCCCTCGCCGTCGTCGGTGAGCGTCGGGCCGGCGGCGACAATTTGTTCCGCATGCGATTTCAGGTAGGCCAGGTGGGCGTCGCGGTTGGCCTTGCGCACATCCAGCGCGTTCGGCCTGTCGGTACAGGAAATGACGAAATGCATGGATAGGGTTCCTCGGGATTTTCGGATTTCAGGACTGGCCCATGGCCTGCAGGGGTGAATCGGCGCCGACCGGCCGGGCCAGTAGGGTGGCGACGGTGGCATCGATCTCGGCGCCGCCGACCACGGCGTGCACCGCCTTGCAGATCGGCATGTCGATGGAGAGCCGCTCGGCCAGCGACACCACGGCACCGGCGCTGTCGACGCCCTCCGCCACCGAATGGCGTTCGCCCAATATGTCGGCGAGCGCCCGGCCCTGGCCCAGGGCGACGCCCAGCGAGAAGTTGCGCGACTGCATGGCGTTGCAGGTGAGCGTCAGGTCACCGATTCCGGAAAGCCCCATCAGTGTTTCCGGCGTGCCGCCCTTGGCGGCGCAGAGCCTGGCCATCTCGACCAGGCCGCGGGTGATCAGCGTGGCGCGGGCGTTATCGCCGAGACCCTTGCCCTCGACGATGCCGCAGGCGATGGCCAGCACGTTCTTCACCGCGCCGCCAATCTCGGCGCCGACGACGTCGGTGGAATGGTAGGCGCGGAAGCGCGGCGTCGCCAGCGCCCGGCTGAGGCGCTGGCCAAGCTCCGCATCGTGGCAGGCCAGCGTCACCCCGGTCGGCAGTTCGCGCGCCACTTCGATTGCGAAGGTCGGTCCCGATAGCGCCGCCAGCGGATGCCCCGGCGCCGCCGCCTCGACCACCTCGTTCATCAAGGCGCCGGTACCCAACTCGATCCCCTTGGCGCAGATCACCAGCGGCGTCGGCTTCACGAGGTGCGGCGCCAGCGCCGCGCAGGTGGCGCGCAGGAACTGCGCCGGCACCACCAGCAACAGGGCATCGGCATCGGCCGCGTCGGCCAGGTCGCTGGTTGCGGTGATGGCCGGGTCGAGTTCGACGCCGGGAAGGAACAGGGAATTTTCGTGGGCCGTGTTGATGGCGTCCGCCACCTCGGGCTCGCGCGTCCAGATCAGCGTCCGTCGGCCGGCCCGTTGGGCGACGCAGGCCAGTGCCGTGCCCCAGGCGCCGGCGCCGATGATGTTCACGCGTTCCATGATGGCATTCATACCCCCTCGCGGCCCGGCCTCCAAGAGCCGAGCGGCGAGACGTGGGCCAGCTTCACGCCTTCACGCCCGCATAGGCCGCCTTCGGCGCGTCGGGATCGAGCGGCCAGCGCGGCCTAGGCTTGAAATCGAGGGCGTCGCGTTCGCCCTGCCGGAGCCGCTCCAGCCCGGCCCAGGCGACCATGGCGCCGTTGTCGGTGCAGAGCTTCACCGGCGGCGCGGCAAAGCCGATGCCGGTACCTGCGGCCAATGTCTCCAGCCGGCCGCGAAGCGCTAGGTTGGCGGCAACGCCGCCAGCCACCACCAAGGGGCCGCCCGTTGGATGATCGGCGAGGAACATGCCGATGGCGTGGGCGCAGCGGTCGACCAGAACGTCGCCGGCGGCTTGCTGGAATGACGCACAAAGATCGGCGATGTCTTGGTCTTGCAGTGGTCCCGGCGGCAAGGCCTCTAGGGTCTGGCGGACCTTGGTCTTGAGGCCCGAGAAGGAAAAGTCGCACCCTGCCCTGCCCTTCATCGGGCGCGGCAGTTCGAAGCGCGCGCCGTCGCCCTCCAGCGCGCGGCGTTCGATCTCGGGCCCGCCCGGATAGCCGAGCCCCATCATCTTGGCCGACTTGTCGAAGGCCTCGCCCAGCGCATCGTCGATGGTGGTGCCGAGGCGCCGATAGCGCCCCACTCCCTCGACCGCCAGCAACTGGCAATGGCCGCCCGACACCAATAGAAGCAGATAGGGGAAATCGATCTCGCGACCGTCGTCGGCGCCGGTGAGACGCACCGTCAGCGCATGTGCTTCCAGGTGGTTGACCGCGACGAACGGCAGCCGGCGCGCATAGGCCAGCGCCTTGGCCGTCATGACACCGACCATGACGCCGCCGATCAGGCCCGGTCCGCCGGTGGCGGCGATGCCGTCGAGCCCGCTCCAATCGATGCCGGCGTCCTGCATGGCTTCGGCGACGATGCCGTCGATGGCCTCCACGTGGGCGCGCGCCGCGATCTCCGGCACCACGCCGCCATAGGGCCGGTGCTCGTCCAGTTGCGACAGCACCACGTTGGACAGAATCCGTTCCCCCGCGCCGTCCGTGACCACGGCGGCGGCGGTCTCGTCGCAGCTTGTTTCAATCCCGAGAACGATCATGTATAAGCCATTTCTCTCGACCGGCGCCGACCATAGGGTGCCCGTTGTGAACAGACCAGCAATGATTTCCGCCGGGGACAGGCCATGACCGACCAACCGCTTCTTCGCATCGGCACCCGTGGCAGCCCGCTCGCCATGGCGCAAACCCTGGAAGCGCGCGACAAGCTCGCCGCCGCCAATGCCGATCTCGCTCACCCCGGCGCCATCGAGGTGATGGAGATCAAGACCACCGGCGACGCCATCCTCGACCGTCCCCTGGCCGAAGTCGGCGGCAAGGGGCTGTTTACCAAGGAGCTCGACGCCGCGATCCTGGACGGCCGCGTCGACATCGCCGTGCATTCCATCAAGGACGTGGAGACCTTCCTGCCGGACGGCATCGAGTTGGCTGCCTGCCTGGAGCGCGAGGACTCGCGTGATGCCTTTCTTTCGCTGAAGGCGCCGTCGCTGGTCGAACTGCCGGCCGGTAGCGTCATCGGCTCCGCTTCGCTACGGCGCCAGGCGCAGATTCTGGCGAGGCGCCCGGACCTCGAAGTGACGCTGTTACGCGGCAACGTGCAGACGCGCCTCGGCAAGCTCGCTGACGGGGTTGTCGACGCGACGCTGTTGGCCTATGCCGGGCTCCGGCGGTTGGGGCTTGCCGACAAGGCCAGCGCGGTCCTGGAGCCGGAAGAGATGCTGCCGGCCGTCGGCCAAGGGGCCATCGGCATCACCTGCCGCGCCGACGACGCGCGGGTGCAGGGCTGGCTTGCCACCATCAATCACGTGGAGACGCAGATTAGGGTCACCGCCGAGCGTGCGCTGCTTGCCGCTCTCGACGGATCCTGCCGCACGCCGACCGGCGGGCTGGCGGAGATCGACGGCGACAGGCTCAGGCTGCGCGGGTTGGTGGCGCGCGCCGACGGCAGCGAGATTTTCGAGACCGAGCGGACCGGCATTCTTGCCGATGCGGCGGCGCTCGGCGACGACGCCGGGCGCGAGCTGCGCCAACGCGCCGGCGACGACATTTTCGCCCCCTAGAGCGAAGAGGCACCCAACCATGCGGGTCCTGATCACCCGGCCGGAGGAAGACGCGGCGGAACTCGTCGCCGAACTGGCGGCGCGGGGGATTGAGGCGGCGGTGGCGCCGTTGCTGACGATCGATTTCGTCGATGAAGCGCCGCTTGATTTGGGGGGCGTGCAGGCGCTGCTGATGACCAGCGCCAACGGCGTGCGCGCCTTCGCCCGCAATACGCCCGAGCGTGGGATCAGGGTGCTCGCCGTCGGCGATGCCACGGCACGCGCCGCCGAAGCGGCCGGGTTCGCCGATGTCATGTCCGCCGCCGGTGACGTCGATGATCTGGCGGCGTTGGCGGCTAAGCAACTGGACCCGGGCGCCGGTGCGCTTCTGCATCCGGCGGGCAGCAAGGTCGCCGGCAACCTAGCGGGCATGCTCGGGCGCGCCGGCTTCACCTATCGGCGTTGCGTTCTCTATGCGGCTGGGACCGCAACCGAACTGCCGGAAGCGGCGCGGACCGGGCTTGCGGCGGGCGCGTTCGATGGTGTGCTGATCTATTCGCCGCGCACCGGAGTCACATTCATGCGCCTGGTCGAAGAGGCCGGGCTCGCGGCGGCGCTGGCGAGCGTCCGGGCCTATTGCCTGAGCGCCAACGTGGCGGCGGTGGTGGCGGGGCCTCCTTGGGCCGGGGTCGAGACCGCGGTGCGCCCCGAGCAATCGGCTTTGCTGGCATTGTTCGACAAGACGTGAGAATAAAATAGGCGGCCGTTGGGTTCGGCCGCTCGAATCTGATATATGGAAGTCTGGCAAAGCGACGGAGTGAGCCATGGCGCGAACCGCGAAGACTACGACCAGCGGTACCGGTAAGAAGACCCCGGCGAAAACCAAGGCAGAAGAGACGGCGGCGGACGAGACGCCACAGCCCGAAAGCCCCCAGCCGGCGCCGGCCCCGGCCCGCAAGGGCGGCGGCGGGTGGATCCTGTTCCTGTTGGTGGTCGCGCTCCTGGGCGGCGGCGCCTATCTCACCTATCCGCAATGGTATCCGCGGGTCGCCGACAAGCTGCCCGAGGTGCCGACCCTCGACTTCCTGCAGGACCCGCGCGTTGCCGGCCTGAGCGACCGCATTGCAGCGCTCGAGAAACAGGCCGGCGCCAGCCTGGCCAAGGACGAAACCATCCAGCGCCTGGAGCAGGAACGCGAACGGTTACGCCAGGACTTGGCCAAGGCGCTGGCGCGGCTGCAAACGGTGGAGACGTCCATGGCGTCGGTGCGCGAGATGGCGGAAGCCGCCGCCCGCATCGAGGAAACGGCGGCGGCGAAGGAATCGCTGCAAGCGCTGAGCGACCGGCTGAGCGCGCTCGAGGACCGCGGCAGTGCGGCGGCTGGTGCCGCCAATGCCGCCGATGCCGAGCGCTCGACGGCGCTGGCGGCAGCCCGCGACGAGGCACGTAAGCTGTCCGAACGCATGGCCGAATTGGAACAACTACAGGCCAAGGCGGCGAGCGAGCGCGAGGCGCTGGCGGCAATGGAAAAACGCCTGTCTGCGGTTGAGGACCGCCCCGCCACGGCGCTGTCCGGTGCCCAAGCCAGTGGCGCGGTGCTTCTTGCCGTCGGCCAACTGCGCGACGCGGTGCGGATGGGCGGCGCCTATCAGCGCGAATACGACGCGGTGAAGGCGCTTGCCGGCGACGACCCCGGCATCGGTGCGGCGCTGTTGACGCTGGGCAAGGCGGCGAAGACCGGCGTGCCGACGCTGACCGTGCTGCGCGACGAATTCAGCGCCATGGCGAGCCCATTGGTGGCGCAAGCGCGCGGCCAGTCCGCCGACGGCTGGTTCTCTGAAATTGTCGCCAAGGTTGGGGCACTGGTGACCGTCCGCCGCACCGACGGTAAGGGTGGCGACAATGTCGAGACCCTGGTGGCGCGCGCTGAGCAACGGCTCGCTGCCGGTGATCTGGCCGGCGCGGTCGCGGCGGTCGATGCGATGAAGCCGGCCTCGAGCGAAGCGGCGGTCATGGTCGCACCCTGGTCGGAGCGGGCGAAGTCCCGCTTGGCGGCGGAACGCGCACTGGCGGCGCTGCATATTCATGCGGTCTCCAGCTTGAGCGGCGCAGGCAAGGAGTAGTCCGACGTGCTGCGCGCTCTCTGGTTCCTGATCATCGTTTTCCTGGCCGTGGCCGGCGTCGTCTGGTTGCTGGATCGGCCGGGCTCGGTGGCGCTGGATTGGCAAGGCTACCGGGTCGAGACCTCGTTCGCCGTGTTGGTCGCGGCGGCGGCGGCATTGGCGTTTCTGGCGGCGTTGCTGTATCGCGGCTGGGTGGCACTGGTGCGCGCGCCGGGCCGCATGGGCGAGGCCTGGCAGACGCGCCGCCGGGCCAAGGGCTACCGGGCGCTGACCCGCGGCATGGTGGCGGTCGCCGCGGGTGACGCCCAGGAGGCCGGTCGCCAGGTGAAGCGCGCCGAGGTTTTGCTCAATGAACCGCCGCTAACGCTGTTGCTGTCGGCGCAGGCGGCGCAGTTAAACGGCGATGAACAGGCGGCTGCGCGGTTCTTCCAGGAAATGACCGAGAATCCGGAAACCGAGTTCCTTGGCCTGCGCGGCTTGCTGACCCAGGCGATGAAGGCCGGCGACCACGAGCGCGGCCTGGAATTGGCGCGCCGCGCCTACCGGTTGCAGCCGAAAAGCGATTGGGTCGCGGCCAGCCTGTTCGATCTGCAGGTGGCCACCGGACGTTGGCTCGATGCGCAGGTGACGGGCGACGAGCAGCACAAGCTGGGCATCGTCGGCCGTGACGCCAACCGCCACCGCAAGGCGGTGCTGGCACTGCAACAGGGGCTCGACCTTGTCGCCGCCGGCCATGCGGAAGCGGCCGCCCGGCAGTTCAAGACCGCCTTCGACCTGGCGCCGGAATTCGTGCCAGCCGTCGCCGCCCATGCCGGCGCGCTGATCGACCAGGGCAAAGGCAAACGCGCCGAGGACGTGATCCGCAAAGCCTGGACGCGCGCGCCGCATCCGGATCTGCTGGCGATCTACTGGCGGGCCGCCGGGGCCGACGATTCGCTGGCGCGGGTGAAGGCGACGGAGAGACTGATTGCCGGCAACAAGGCGCATGCGGAAAGCCACCTCGCCATGGCCCGTGCGTCCTTGGACGCGCAGCTTTGGGGCGAGGCGCGTGAACATCTGTCCGCCGTTGCCGATGCCGCCGACGAGGCGCGGGTCTGCCGGCTGTGGGCCGACCTCGAGGATTCGGAACACGGCGATGGCGAAAAGGCGCGTGCCTGGCTGTCCCGTGCCGCCGCCGCCGAGGCCGATCCCGCCTGGGTTTGCTCGTCCTGCGGCAACGCCGTGGCGGATTGGTCGGCGCTTTGCGGCAACTGCGGAGGTTTCGATACCTTCCAGTGGCGCCGCCCGCCGCACGTCAGCCGTCTGGCCGATGCCGCCCAGCAAAGCCGCGCGCTGACCGTGACGGACTAGTCCGCCGGGTCCATCACCGCGCCGCTATCCAGCAGCGCTGAAATATCGTCTCCACCGAAACCCGCTTCGGCAAGGATTTCGCGGCCGTGTTCGCCGATGCGGGGCAGGTCGCGGCGGATGCGGGTGCGCCGGCCGCCCATCTCCAGCGGCAGGCCCGGTACCCGTGTCGGCCTGCCGTCCGGCAGCGTCACGTCCAACAGGTTGCCCGACTGGTTCAGGTGCGGGTCGTCGAACAGGTCGTGCGGTTTGGTGATCGGCGCAAACGGCAGCCCGATGCGGTCGCAGACCTGCATCAGTTCGTCGCGGGTCATGGCGCCGAACAGCTCTGTCAAGATCGGCATGATGCGGCCGCGCGCTTCCGAGCGCAGCGCGTTGGTGGCCAGCGTCGCGTCGGCCAGAAGGTCGTCGCGGCCGAAGGCCTCGCAGAAGATTTTCCACTGGGTGTCGCTGACGATGCCGACGAACAGCTTCTCGCCGTCGGCGGTGTCGAAGGTGTCGTAGACCGACCAGGCGCGCGGCCGTTCGGGCATCGGGCCCGCCGGCGTGCCGGTGACGGCGAATTGCAGCATGTGCTGGGCGACACTGTGCACGGTGGTCTCGTAGAGAGCCGAGGTGACTTCCTGGCCCTCGCCGGTTTTGTCGCGTTCCCGGAGTGCGGCCTGGATACCGATGACACCGAACATGCCGCCCATGATGTCGATGACCGACGCGCCGGCACGCAGGGGCCGGCCTTCCGGCCCGGTCATGTAGGCGAGCCCGCCCATCATCTGCACCACTTCGTCCAAGGCTTTCCGGTGCGCGTAGGGGCCGGCCAAGAAACCCTTCAACGCGCAATAGACCAGGCCCGGGTTTTCCGCCTTCAGCGCCTGATAACCAAGACCGGCGGCCTCGAGCGCGCCCGGGCGCAGATTCTCCACGACGACGTCGGCGCCGACGGCGAGGCGCTTGGCCACCTCGAAGCCTTGCGGCGACTTCAGGTCCAGCGCGATGGAACGCTTGTTGCGGTTGTAGGAAGCGAAGAACCCAGCCCCCTGGTGCACCAGCCGGCGCGTGGTGTCGCCGTGCAGCGGTTCCACCTTGATCACGTCGGCGCCGAGATCGGCCAGGATCATGCCGCAGGTGGGGCCCATCACCATGTGGCAGAATTCGATGACGCGGATGCCGTCGAGCGGCAGGGCGTCGGTCACGGAGGATGTCTCAGTCATGGCGGCGAGATTAGCGAAGCCCGAGTTCGTTGGCAAAACCGGAAAAAGTACTTTCCGGGTCGCGCCCGCGTTGTATTCGATGGGGCAATGACGGAGACTGTCGGTCATCGATCGGGGCCTGTTCGGGGGAGAAACGAATGGAGGGATTTGCGGCTTTGTTGCCGGCGGAGGTGTCTCCGTTGTTCGCCGCCATCATGATCGCCATCAGTTTCGTGACCTCGTTCACCACCGCCGCCTTCGGCATCGGCGGTGGTGTCATTTTGCTGGCCACGTTGGCGGTGCTGTTGCCGCCGGTGGCCTTGATCCCGGTGCACGGCGTCGTGCAACTGGGCTCAAACGCCGGGCGTACGGCGATCATGCTCCCGCACGTGCAGCGCCCGGCGCTGCTGCCGTTCACAATCGGCAGCATCATCGGCGCCACCGCCGGCGGCAGCCTGTTCGTGCAGATCCCGCCGTGGCTGATCCAATTGGCGATCGGGCTGTTCGTCCTGTGGACGGTGTTCGGCAAGCTGCCGGCCTTCGGCCGCCGCCACGTTTTCGCGGCCGGCGCCTTTTCCAGTTTCCTGACCATGTTCTTCGGCGCCACCGGCAACTTCATCGCCGCCATGGTGAAAACCATGAAGCTGCCGCCCCTGGAGCACGTCGCCACCCATTCGGCGCTGATGTCTATCCAGCATGCGCTCAAGGTCGTGGCATTCGGTGTTCTTGGATTCGCCTTCGGTGACTATCTGTGGCTGATCGTGATGATGCTGGTGAGCGGCTTCGCCGGCACCTTCGTCGGCCGCCAGGTGCTGGACAAGCTGGGTGATAGGTATTTCGCCAAGGCACTGAACGTCCTGCTCACGGTTCTCGCCGCGCGGCTGATCTGGAGCGGTGTCGAAGGCTACCTGACGGGCTAGAATGGCGCTACCATCCAGCGACGGAGGAAAGACCATGGCCACGCGCGGCGTGCTTTATATCGTCTGGGGAAATTTCGACGCCGCCATCCTGGCCCGCTCGCGCGAATCGCTGGCGCGCGTGCACCCGGACCTGCCGGTGCACGTTGCTGAACTGCCGGCCGGCGCGACGCTGCTCGACAAGGCGGCGATGATGGAGTTGACGCCGTTCGACGAAACCTTGTTCCTCGATGCCGACACGGTGGTGCTCGACGATCTCACATTCGGCTTCGAGCAGGCGGCGCGCTTCGGGCTCGCCTGCTCCATCTGCGAATGTCCCTGGGCGCGCCGCTACGGCGGGCTCGCGGGAGACATTGTGGAGTACAATACCGGCGTCCTGTTCTTCACCGCCGCCTCGAAGCCAGTGTTCGATGCCTGGAAAGGCTGCGCGGCGGAAGTCGATTCATCCATTGTTTTCGATACGGGTGGTGAGCTCGCGCGCATGCCCTTGAACGACCAGGCAGGGTTCGCCAAGGCCGTCGACGACACGGGCTTTCGGCCCTTCGTGCTGCCCTACAACTGGAATTTCCGGCCGAAGTGGCACAAGAGCTGGTTCGGGCCCTTGAAGATTTGGCACGACTATGCCGACGTGCCGGAGGGCCTGATGACCCACAATGCCGAACAGGCGGCGCCCGATTCCATCGTCAGGCTGTCGGTGTTGAGGGATTAATACGAATCTAGTCCCGCCCCTTGATGCCGTACACGCCGTCATCGCTTACGATATAGTCGATTCGGTCGTCGAGAAGGGCTTGGGCGGCCTCTTCAGGCGTGTTGACGATCGGCTCCTCGTGAACATTGAAGCTGGTATTGACCAATACTGGCAGGCCCGAGCGCTGCTTGAACGACTCGAGAATGTCAAAATACAGCGGGTTGTCGGCACGGCGGATGGTCTGCGGTCGTGCGGTATTGTCGACATGAACTACGGCTGGGATGCGGTCTGCCCATTCCGGTTTGACGTCACAGGTGATGGTCATGAATCGACTTGCATAGACGTTGGCATCGGTCAGGTCGAAGATGTTCCGTGCATTGTCTTCCGCGACAACCGGCGCGAACGGCATAAACTCGCTTCGGTCGAGGCGTGTGTTGAGGGAGTCGTTGATCTCTCGCTTTTCAGGCGAGGCCAGGATTGAACGTGCACCAAGCGCCCGCGGGCCAAACTCCATTCGTTGAGATACGATTGCGACGGCTTTTCCTCCCGCAAGCAAAGCAGCCGCAGTTTCCGTGGGGGCGCCGTCCAGCTTCTCGATCCGGGGTGAAAAGCCAAGGATGCTTGGACCCGTGCGGTCGTTGAAGCCGCGGCCCCAATAAACATTGTCCAGCCGGTGGCGATTGCGCAGCCAGGCGTCGAGACCGTCGCGCTCAAGCAGGTACTGCAAGACGCCCCCGATCACGAGGCCCTCGTCTCCCATGGGAGGGACGACGAACACTTCATCGACGCCGCATTTTTCGGTCAGTCTTTGGTTCAATTTGACGTTGGCGAACAAGCCGCCAGCCAGGCCCAACTTGCGAACCTTGTGGGTTTCCAGTAATCGGCCGACAGATTCGAGCACCATGTCTTCGACGAATTCCTGAATTGAGGTGGATGCGTCCTCGCGCGAGTGCCCTTCGCACAACGCCATGAAGCGTTCCCGCATGATCGTCCCGTTGGCGAAATCACTGCTAATCTGCCCGTCTTCATCAAAAAAGAAGTGGGACTGGAAATCCTGTTTCAATACGGGCTGGCCATAAGCGGCCAGGCCGGTGACTTTTCCTTCGTGGTGTAGTGGCTTGAAGCCGAGTGCCTCCGTGACATTGGCATAGGCCCGCGCCAGACTGTTGATTTGGTAGGGACGGTGTAGCCATAGGTCGTCACCGTAGAGCGTGGAGATCTTCCCGTCCTTGAAGATGCGTTGGCTGTAATTGACATTGTCACCAGCGCCATCCGCCGTATACAGCAGCGCTTCATCCCAATCCGTGAAGAAAAGAGATGGAAGGGCGTGGGAATAATGATGGTTAGCGAAAGTGACTTTCGATTCAGACGGAAGGCCGTAGAAGTCGCGAACCGCGTCAACGTCAAGAACGTCCCTTGGGTCATGGGTTCCGGCCTTGGCCATCACGCTCGACAGGTCGCGGCTTGTGTTCTGGTTGCCTTTGATCGCATCACGCAATTTTCGAAGAAGACCCGCCTTGTATAAAGGTCTCGGAAACTCGGCGCGTGAAAAAACGACGACATTTATATCATTTCGCCCAAGGCCCCCAATCGAGAGAACTTCGTCGATGCATTCCTTCGGTGCTCCCCCAGCCTTTTTTTCTCTGACGAGGCGCTCTCTTTGAACGGCTGCCACGACCCTGTAATCATCGAACAATGCCGCCGAGGAATCGTGGATGCCAAAATGAATGGATAGAATGTTACTCATTCCGTTTGTGAGCTTTTTCGACCAGGGAGTTGTTTACGGGGATACCAACATTTCGAACCAGCCGGACTCGGTCAAGGCGGATTTTGCCGGACTCCTGTCCGTCCGACGCCGCTTCACCATTCGAATGCCGCTATCTTCCGGCTGGCGACGGCACGACCACGCCGGCCGTCCATGTTCCCCGTCAGCGCCCATGGGACGTATTGAGGTGATTGCCTAAGGGAGGA
>JAYPEK010000076.1:0-14352 GCA_038125725.1 Rhodospirillaceae bacterium | reverse complement strand
ATCCTCCCTTAGGCAATCACCTCAATACGTCCCATGGGCGCTGACGGGGAACACGTCGCTTCCGGGGTCTTGCCGTTGGCCAGCGACAGGCGCACGGCGATGTCGTCGATACGGCTGTCGGCGCGGACCGCCATGGCGAACATTTCCGACACCATCGGGCGGTCGCGTTCGTCGATGATGTCGAGGAAGGGTGTCCCGGAGAGCTCGCCGGCGCTCTTACCCAGCAGCTCCGGCGTGGTGCCGGCGGAGAAGACGATGTTTTCGGCGTTGTCGATCTCGAACAGGATATCGGCGCGGCAGAAGGAAAGCGCGACGAAACGCTGCGTCAACACCGCCGCATCCCGGCCGGGTGACCGAGCGGGAGGGGTGTTGTTGCCAACCGGTGTTTCGACTTCGCCCATCTAATCTTCAGCTTCCAGTGACCGGGTGACCGGCGGCGCGGCGGACCTTCGTATTCCGTTTAGGATAGAGCTAAATATAACCTAATTCAGATAACGGTCCATCGCCGTGATTTCCAGGCGTTTATCGAAACCGTCGGAATTGGTCAGGTCTAACGGGCCAGAGCCTATGCCAGTGTCACACGGATGTCATTCAATTCAGCCGCGGGAACGTTAACGGAACACGACCGTGCTGGTTATTGGTCGTGCTCCGGCAGCTTCTGACGCATAGTGACGAATTCCTCCGCCGCCGTCGGATGGATGCCGATGGTGGAATCGAACTGTGCCTTGGTGGCACCGCACTTGAGCGCGACGGCGAAACCCTGGACGATTTCCGGCGCGTCGGCGCCGACCATATGCAGGCCGAGCACGCGATCGGTTTTCTGGTCGACGATGAGTTTCATCATGGCGTGCTCGTCTCGGCCGGACAGGGTGTGCAGCATCGGCTTGAACCGGGACATGTAGATGTCGACGGTATGGTTCTGGCGCGCCTCTTCCTCGGTCAGGCCGACGGTGCCGATGGGCGGATGGCTGAACACGGCCGACGGGATGTTGCCGTAATCCACCGACTGAGGCCCGCCCTTGCCGTAAAGCGTCGCGGTCACGGCCATGCCTTCGGCGAGCGCCACCGGCGTCAGCGCAATGCGGTCGGTGGCGTCGCCGATGGCGTAGATGCTGTCGACGCTGGTCTTCGAATATTCGTCCACTTGGATGGCGCCGTGCTGTCCCAACTCGATGCCGGCTGCTTCGAGGCCGAGCCCGGCGGTATTGGGGTGGCGGCCGGTGGCGTACATGATCAGGTCGGTTTCCATCATCTCCGAGCGGTCCAGGTGCAGCGAATAGCCGCCGCCCGACATGGGTTCGATGGAATTGACGTGATCCTCGCAGTGGATGTGGATGCCCTTGGCCAGCATCTCGTCGTGCAGGACGTTGCGCACGGCGTTGTCGAAGCCGCGCAGGACGTTGTCGGCGCGCACCACCAGGTGAGTTTCGGCGCCCAGTGCATTGAAAATGCCGGCGAACTCAACCGCGATGTAGCCGCCGCCGACGATCACCACGTGGCCGGGCAGTTCGGCCAGGTCGAGGGCTTCGTTCGACGTGATGGCATGCTCAATGCCGGGGATGTCAGGCATGAACGGCCAGCCGCCGGTGGCCACCAGGATGTGCTCGGCGGTCATGGCGCGGCCGTCGACCTCGACCGTATGCGGATCGGCGACCTTGCCGGTGCCGTTGATTTCCTCGACGCCCGACTCGCGCAGGATGCGGTGATAGACGCCTTCCAGCCGGTCCAGCTCGGCGCTCTTGGCGGCAATCAGCTTGGACCAGTCGAAGCTCGGCGTGAGATCGCTCCAGCCGTAACCGAGCGCGTCCTCGAAGGCCTCGGCGAAGTGGGCGCCGTAGACCAGGAGTTTCTTCGGCACGCAGCCGCGCATGACGCAGGTGCCGCCGACGCGGCTGTTTTCGATCACGGCGACACGCTTGCCGTAATTGGCGGCGGCGAAGCGCGACGCGCGGACGCCGCCGGAACCGGCGCCGATGACGATCAGGTCGTAGTCGTAGCGGGGCATGGGTGCCGATCTCCTTGGTGAAAGCGATGAATGGGGCGAAAGCGATGATTGGAAGGTTCCGAGAGGCGCCGGTATAATGGCAGCCGACCGAAGCGTCCACAACCGAGTGGCAAAACAGGAACCCCAGCCATGAGCTCCGACCGAAACAACTCCAAGGGATTTCCCATCTCCCGGCGCCGTTTGCTCGGCGCCTCGGCGGCGGGTTTGGGCCTCGCGGCGCTGCCGGCCAGGGTCGGGGTGGGTGCCGAGGCGCGCGCCTATTCGCTGGCGCCCGCGCCGGCGCGGGTCAGGCTGCTGGCCGACCCCAAGGTCGGGCCAGCCGATGTCTGGGCCTTTTCCGGGAGCGTGCCGGGACCGGTGGTGCGCGCGCGCCAGGGCGAGCGGCTCGCCATCCGGCTCGGCAACGGGCTCGAACAGGCGACGACGCTGCATTGCCATGGGCTCAGGCTGCCGAACGGCATGGATGGCGTGCCTGAGCTGACCCAGGCGCCGGTGGCGCCCGGCGGGTCCTTCGTTTACGAGTTCGACCTGCCCGATGCCGGCACCTACTGGTATCACCCCCATGCCCAGACCTCGGAACAGGTTGGCCGCGGCCTCTACGGCGCGCTGATCGTCGAGGAAGCCGAGCCGCCAAAAGTCGATCGGGAGATGGTCTGGGTGATGGACGACTGGCGCATCGACGATGCCGGTGCGCTGACGGCTGAGTTCAACCATCCGCACGACGTCAGCCACGGCGGGCGCATCGGCAACCTGATCACGGTCAACGGCGCGGAACTGGAAGACGTGCCGGTGCAAGCCGGCGAGCGCATCCGGCTGCGGCTGATCAATGCCGCCAACGGCCGCGTCTTCGGGCTCAAGTTCGAGGGGCTCGATCCGCAGATCATCGCCATCGACGGCCACCCGGTGGCGCCGCATGCGCCGGAAGCGGGCCGTGTCGTCATGGGGCCCGGCCAGCGCCGCGACCTGATCATCGACATGGCCGGCAAGCCGGGCGAGCGCTTGGCGGTCGTCGACGACTACTACGACCGCTTCGCCTATACATTCGCCACCTTCGTCCATGAGCCAGGCAAGGAACTGCGCTCGTCGCCGCTCGATGCCAAGCTGGCGTTGGCAGACAATCCGCTGCCGGAACCGGACCTGGCGGGCGCGGTCGCCAGCGACATCGTCATCGAGGGCGGCGCCATGGGCGGGCTCCGCGAAGCCATGTACCAGGGCGAGAAGTTGAGCCTGATGGATCTCTGGCGCAAACACGGCAAGGTCTGGGTGCTGAACGGCGTTGCGTCCAGCGGGTTCACCGAAGACCCAATGTTCAAGCTCAAACGCGGGCAGAGCTACCGCTGGCGGCTCAAAAACGACACCGCCTGGGACCATCCCATGCATCTGCACGGCCATGCATTCCGGATTCTGACGCGCAACGGCAAGCCGGTGGCGCATCGGCCGTGGTCGGACACCGTAATGCTGCACACGGACGACGAGGTGGAGATCGCCTTCGTCGCCGACAACCCGGGCAAGTGGCTGTTCCACTGTCACATCCTCGAACACCATTTCGGCGGCATGGGAACGGTGGTGGACGTGGCATGAACCGCGCGCTGCGCCGCCAACAAAACAAGAAAGGTCGTAAGGGCGGAAAAGGCGCGCGCGCGGGAGCGGCCGGGCCGCTGACCGACGCGTTGCGGGCGTTGCAGGCCGGCGATCCCGCCGGCGCCTTCGAGCGTGCCCTGGCGATCTATGGTAAGCGTCCGGACCGCCAAGCGGCGGAACTGGCCATGCATGCGGCTATCAACATGGCGGAAATCGCCGACGGCGTTGCCGCGGCTGCGCGGCTGGCGGAGGCTGCCGCCGATGATGTGGGAATCCAGAACGATTACGGTGCGCTGCTCTGCAGGGCCAACCGGTTCGCCGACGCGGAGCGTGTGTTCCTGGCGGCGCTCGGCCTGTTGCCTGGCGACGGCATGACCTTGTTCAACCTGGGCCAGGCGCTGGCCGGCCAGGATCGGTTTCAGGACGCCGAAGTAGCGTTCCGAAAGGCCATCGCCGCCATGCCCGACAATCCGCAGGCGCACGCGGCGCTTGGGGCCGCGCTCGATTCTCAGGAACGGTGGCTGGATGCGCTCGCGTGCTATCGCAAAGCGCATGACCTGGAGCCCGCCCAGCGCCGCTTCCGCGATCAGTTGGAGGCGTCGCTGAAGACCTGCGGCATCGGCTACGACGAGCGCGAGCGCATGTACCTGGCCGACCTGGTCAACGATCCCGGCGATTTTGCCGCCGCCATGCAATTGGCTTGCGTCTACCGCGATACCGAGCGGCTCGGCCAGGGGGTGGCGGTGATCGAGAAGTGGTTGCCGAAAGAGATGAATCTCGCGCAAGAGGATCGTGCGCAACTGCGCGAGATTCTGTCGGAGTTGCAGTTCCTCGGCGGTGACTTCAAATCCGCCTGGCCCAACTATCATTGGCGCCTGCGTCGCCGCCGGCGCTGGGGCGGCGAGCCGGTGCAGCCCGAATGGCGAGGCGAGAACCTGCAGGGGAAATCGATCCTGGTCTATGCCGAACAGGGGATCGGCGACCAGGTCATGTTCATGGCGATGTTACGCGACCTTTGCGCGACCGGTGCGCGCGTCCTGCTGGAATGCGATCCCCGACTGGTGCCTTTGTTCCGTCGCTCGTTCCCTGGCGTCGAGAGCGTTCCGGTGGAAAACCCGCCGGTTCCGGAGACCCTCGATCCCGGGATCGACTATCACGTCGCCATGGGCAGCCTCGGCTGTTGGCTTTGGGACGATTTCACCGGCCGGAGCCGTGGCCCTTATCTGACGCCGGACCCTGTTCAGGTGGCGGCGCTGCGCCGGCGCTATAAGGAAGAGAGCGACAACAGGCTGCTCGGCCTCGTCTGGAAAAGCCCGCGCGGCGTCGATGCCGGCATCAAATCCTTTGCCCTCGATGAGTTGGACCCGGTTCTGATCCTGGGCGAGACGCGAATCGTGGATTTGCAGTACGGCGAAACGGCGACTGAACGGGCTGACATGGAGGCCCGTTTGGGCTTGGGCATGGTGCATGACCCATCAATCGACCAGATGACGGACCTGGACGCCTTCGCGGCGCAGATCGCCGCAATGGATGTGGTGCTGGCGGTGTCGGGATCGGCGGCACACATGGCAGGCGCGCTCGGCGTTCCGACGGTCGTTCTGCTGTCGCCGGCGCCGCAGTGGAAATGGGGCGGCGAGGGCGAGCGGACCGACTGGTATCCGAGCGTGACGCTGCTGCGTCGCGGCGTCGGCAAAAGCCGCGAAGATCAGGCTCGGCAGGCCCGGAACCTAATCGCGCAATTGTAGACCTTCAGCCCAAGTGCGAATGAGAATGTGTTGCAATTAGATCACGGGCCCCGACAATAATTTTCCAAGCCGCCGAATATCGCTTCTCTCCCCGATTGATCGGCCTAGTATCGGCACCACTGCCAGCGGCGGGGATTTCCCCGCCATTCACACTGCCCTTGTAGAGACGGACACCCGCATTCCCGACGGGAAGGGAACGGGCCCAATTGTTCGTCTGTTGCGCCGGTGCCCACCGCGTATTTTCGATGATGCGGTGTCGCTGGCGTAATGGAGTAACCCACGGGCTTGCGGAGAACGAAACCGGTTGGAAAATAATAATGTTATGTTATACCATTACACGTTTTCGCCGTCAGTTGCGAGCAACCCCAATGGCCCATCCCGGGTCGACACAAAAAATGGAGAGACCAAAGTGGAAATCAAATCCCTTTTCAAAGTCACGGTGGCGGCGGGTGCCTTGCTGGCCTTGGCGCAACCCATCGACGCCCAGGCCGGCGGCAAGGTCAGTGCTGGCAACAGTAAGGTCGACATCACGCTCGGCGGCCGGGTGCACCGCAGCCTGTCCTATGTCGATGACGGCACCCACGACCAGATCTTTCACGGCGCCGGCATCTCATCGAACTCGGAAATCTGGATTACGGGTGAAGGCAAACTGACCGAAGATGTCGCCATGGGCGCCTATATCCGCTGGGATATCGCCAAGAACCAGAACGGCTATTCCTTCGGCTCGACCACCGGTGCGGCGGTTTCGACCACGGCCGACGATGCCTCGAAGTATGAGTACATCTACTTCAAGAGCGCATCCATGGGCACGCTCTCCATGGGTGACATCGAGCCCGGTGCCGATGGCGTCATGGAAACCAACTTCGGCGGCCTCGCCGGTGACGAAGGCGCGGCAGCGTCCGCCACGGATATCACCTTGTCGGGCGGCGCCTTCTCGGGCAGCGAAGTGACCGATTTCGTCGGCACCATCGATCCCGGCGCCGATGCCAACCGCGTACGTTACGATTCGCCCTCGTTCTCCGGCTTCTCCGTCAGCGGTGACCTTGAGCAAGGCGGCGGCGGTTCCATCGCCATCAAGTATTCCGGCACCATCGCCGGATTTGAAATCGCGGCTGGCCTCGGCTACGAAGCCGACGGCGGTGGCGACGACATCCAGGGCGGTGCGATTAGCGTGAAACACTCCAGCGGCCTGCACCTGGCGTTCGACTACGGCAAGAACAACGTCGAAGGCACTGCCGCCGATCCCGAATGGTGGCGTCTCATCGGCGGTTACGATGCGAAGCTGAACAGCCTCGGCAACACCAACTTCACGCTGTCGTATTCCGAAAAGGACGATGCAACCACCGTCGGCAACGAGGGCAAGACCATTCAGGTGGCCATTGCTCAGAGCCTAGACGCCGTCGGTGGCAAGGTGACGTTGCAGTATGACAATTACTCGTTCTCCAACGCCGCCGGCGCCACCCTTCAGGATGTCGACGTCCTCGTGTTGGAAACGGCGTTCAATTTCTAAGCCTGATCAACAGAGCAAACCGGCATCGTGCCGGAACCTTGACCGGGGCCCTGTCGGGCCCGGTTTCTTTTGAACTGGGGCATGAGAGGCTGGACTGTTCCGCCGGAGAAGTGTGACGCAAATGCGCCGTGTGACAAAAATACAACAAGGCGGCCAGAAATTTGGCGGTGAAGGTGTTTTTTCTTCATCCCCGGTGCGAAACCCTTAATATCGCCAATGTCGAAAGGGGATCTCGGCATCCGGATGGTTGGTACCTCGGGCTGAACTTTTCGATTTTTAACGGGTTAACCCAACCCATTAGGTTAATAAACACTAAGGAGAGACCAAAGTGGAAATCAAAACCGTTCTCAAAGCTTCGGTTGCCGCGGGCGCGCTTCTCGCCCTCGCTGCTCCGGTTGATGCGGTTGCTGGCGGCAAAGTGAGCGCCGGTAACAGCAAAGTTGACATCAAGCTCGCCGGTCGCGTGCACCGTTCGATTCACTACATCGACGATGGCTCGCATGACCAGGTCTTCCAGGGCGCCGGCATTTCGGGGAACTCGGAAGTCTGGATCAGCGGCGAAGGCAAGCTGACCGAGTCCGTCTCCATGGGTGCTTACATCCGTTGGGACATTGCCAAGAACCAGAACAGCCACAGCTTCGGTTCCACCACCGGTGCCGCGGCGTCGACCACCGCCGACGATGCTTCGAAGTACGAATACGTCTACTTCAAGAGCGCTTCCATGGGCACCCTGTCCATTGGTGACATCGAGCCGGGCGGCGACGGTGCCATCGACGTCCACTATGGTTCGTTCGCTGGTGACTCCTCCGCTTACCTGAGCGCCGTTGACGTGACCACCTCCGGTGGCGCCTTCTCCGGCACCGAAGCGGCTTCGTTCGTCGGCACCATCGATCCGGGCACTGACGCCAACCGCGTTCGTTACGACTCGCCCTCCTTCTCCGGCTTCTCGCTGCATGGCGACCTGGAGCAGGGTGGCGGCGGCTCCGTCGCCGTTAAGTACTCGGGCACCATCGCCGGCCTCACCGTCGGTGCCGGCGCTACGTACGAAGCCGATGGCGGCGGAAACAACATCCAGGGTGGTTCCATCAGGGTGAAGCACTCCAGCGGCATTCACGCTTCGGTGAACTACGGCAAGAACAATGTCGAGAACACCAACGCTGATCCGGAATACACCCGCGTGGTCGTTGGTTACGACGCCAAGCTGAACAGCCTCGGCAACACCAACATCAGCCTGTACTGGGACAAGACCGAAGACGAAACCACCAAGGGCAACGAAGGCGAAGCCTATGGTATCGGTATCGGTCAGTCGCTCGATGCGGTTGGTGGCAAGATCCAGCTGGACTACATGACCTTCGACTTCAGCGATGCGATCAGCACCAACTACCAGGACATCGACGTTGTCCTTCTGGAAACTTCCTTCAACTTTTAAGTTGAAGATCCAGTTTGCCTGACGGATTTTCCGTCCGGCGATAGGGGTCCGGGGCTCGATAGAGCCCCGGCCTTCCTTTTGGGGCCTGTATCATTTAAAACGGCCCTGACGGTTCGCGCGCCCGATGAACCGAAATCGACAGGCCGATGCATGAACCGATCGCAGCGCCGCAAGCAGACGAAGTCGACCAAGCAAAACCGCGGCTCCGCCGCCGAACGGGCCGCACTGGCAATGAACGCGCGCAATTGGCCGGATGCGGTCAAAGCCTATCGCGAGGTCTTGCGCGGCCAGCCCGACAATGCGACGGCTTGGGCTAACCTGGGCGGGGCTTATATCGAGTTTGGCGATGCCGTGAAGGCCGAAGAGGCGCTGGGAAAGGCGTTGCATTTGGCACCCAATTCGATCCCGGTATTGGGCAATATCGCGAACCTCAAGAAGCAAACCGGCGACAGTGCCGGGGCGGAGAAGTGTTACCGTGAAATTCTGACGCTCCAACCGGCATCGGCGCGCGCCTGGCAGGAAATGGCCCAGGTCAAGCGCTTTGCCGCAAGCGATCCCGACATCGAAGCAATGCGGCGGCTTCATCAGAGCGGCGCCCTGGATGATGAGAACCGCATGCATATTGCCTACGCACTCGGCAAGGCGCTGGAAGATGCCGGCGACTACGATCATGCCTTTCCCTTCCTGGCTGAAGCCAATGGTTTGAAGCGGAAGACGCTTCGGTTCGACATCGACGCTCATCGCGCTGCGGTTGACGAACTGATGCGCGTCTTCGACTCAGGCATGATGGCTCGTACCGGACAGGTGGGCTTCGAGGATGAGCGACCGGTCTTCGTGCTCGGCATGCCGCGATCGGGGACGACGCTTATCGAGCAGATCCTCGCCAGCCATCACGCGGTGCACGGTGCCGGTGAACTGGAAACGTTGAGCGAGATGGTCGCCAAGCATATTTCCGGGTTTCCGAAGGGCGCCGGCGTGCTCGCGCCTGGCCGATTCGAAACCATCGGACGCGACTATGTCCGCGCGTTGGTCCGGGATGCCGGCAAGGCGCGCCGCGTGACGGACAAGATGCCCCGCAATTTCCTGTTCATCGGTTTGATTGCGTTGGCCTTGCCGCGAGCGCGCATCATCCATTGCCGCCGTTCGCCCCTGGACACGTGCCTATCGGCGTTCACCCTGCATTTTCCGCGCGGCCAGGAATTCAGTTACGACCTCGCCGAACTCGGTGCCTACTACCGGCTATACCGGCGGCTGATGGATCATTGGCATCGGGTGCTGCCGGGCCGGATTCTCGATATCGCCTATGAGGACGTGGTCGCCGAACCAGAGCGAAAAGCGCGGGAATTGATCGGTCACTGCGGTCTCGAATGGGACGAAGCCTGCCTCGATTTCCATCGCACCAAACGCCAGGTGATGACGGCCAGCGCCACCCAGGTGCGCGAACCGGTGCACCGGCGGTCGGTGGCCCGCTGGCGCCGGTTCGAGCGTCATCTGGCGCCGCTCAGGGAAGCGTTGGGGCGTTACGCCGACGAATCGGAATAAAGGATCGCGCCTCGCACTGGCTCAGCTTTTCGAGAGCTGGTCGCAGCGCAGCATCGCGTCCTTTTCGGCGAACCATTCGCTGGCGTAGTCGGTATCGTGATAATCGTCGAAATAGGGGCCGCCGATGGTGTAGTGCAGATTGGCGACCTGTTCCACAGGCAAGCTCTCATCGTAACCGACCAGCAGGTTCCATTGATGCGGAATTTCGCCGATCAGATTGTCGTCGCCGAGCCAGTTGAAACGATGCAAGTCGAGGCCCGAGGCTTCGTTGACGTAGTCCGGGGTCAGCGCCTGGCACTTGGCGCAATTGAACAGCATGACGCTGGACCAGTTCTTCTTTTCGTATTTGGTCTGAGTTGCGCCCAGGAACTTGGTTTCCTCTTCCGGGACATGGTCGTGTTTGACGCACATGACGGCGTATTTGTCGTCGCGCAGCGCCCAAAGTTTTGCGATATCGTCGAGCACCAGCATGTCGCAGTCCATGAACAGGGCCCAGCCGTCAAACTCGCAAAGATAAGGCGTCAGGAATCGCGAAAAGGAAAAATCGGTGGATTGCAGCGGATTTCGCTCGCGCGTCATCAGGCCGTCCAACTGCGATAGCATCAAGGGTGCGATGGTGACCGGTTCGGTGGCGCGTGTGTGAATGGAGTGGGAAAGAACGTGGTAGGCGACCGTCTCACGGGGGTCGAAGCCGATGAAGATCCGAATCATGTCCTCAAACCTGAAATTGGAGCGTGCTTGCGGCAATGCCTCATACTAGTCGCACGACCCGGCAAACACACGCTGAAACCCGTATGATTTAACCGTCGCTCCACTTGCCCCGATGCATGACCGTGACGATGGAGGTTCTTCCGTCCGCATCTTTCTGCGGCACGTCGTACGCTGCAAAAAACCGGAGGCCCGGCTTCTTTCTGACCTGTTCGCCGAACAATGTTGACCACCAGTCCGGCTCTTCCAGGGTGCAGTGGGCATTCTCGCCATTGGGAAGGGTCTTCGCTGCTGCATAGCAGGCGACATTCAGATAGACGAAGTCCGTGGCGTAGCCGAATATCTCGTCCAATATCCATCCGATATCTTCCTTGGGGCAGTGTTCCAGAACGTCGGTAGTGATGACGCCGTCGAACTTCCCTTCGGGCAGTTGGCTGAACGGTTCGTGGCCCGGATCGAAGCAGGTAATCGTCTCGACGCCCCAATAGCTTGGAATATCCGGGAAGCTCCTGCCATCCGGCAACTGAATGGTGTTGGGACCGTACTGGGTGCCTTTGCCCGATCCATAATCCAGCAGTGTTCGCGCTCCAAGAATTTCGATGATTTTCTGGATATTCGTGGCGTGTTTGAACAGGCTGCGCCCGTCGAAGGTTTTTTCCGCCGCGATGTTCTGATCCACCGCGCCCTTTTCGTGCATCTCCTGGTAATAGCGAAGGAGTTCCTGATAGCGGGGGCTCGGGGATTGGCGCGAATATTGTGTCATGAGAACAGCTTTTCCGTTGTCCGGCCATGGTAACCGGAGCCGTACCGCCGGGCCAGATCAGATGCTGTTCTTGTCGGTTTTCTTCTGCGGATCGGGCGGCGTTTCCTGATCGTACTTTTTCAGCAATTCATCGAAGAAACGTTTGGTTTTCTCAGCCTGCTCTTCCAGCCAGGGCCTGGCCTTTTCATAGGCAACGCCGGCGTCGCAGGCGGCGTAGAGCCCCGAACATTTGGCCACGCAGGGGGCGCGGCTGGCGGCATCGTCCTTGAAATCGGTGTTGCAGCGCGTCTGGCATTGGTCGAACTCATGCCCGCATTGCGCCGAGGTCTTGCCTTGTGCCAACGCCGAAGGCGCGTTGGATGCGACTGCAACCGCGAACATCATGGCCAAAAGACCTTGCCGGGAATAAAGAAAAACGGAACGAACGAATTTTCGCGTTGGTTTCTGCACGGTGGAACCCGTCTCCTTTCAGTAACCTGGTCTTCGCTGTCAGCCTAGCACGGAACCTGTGGCGAAAGTATGGCTTGCGTCGCCAATGCCGTTCCGGCCAAAGTGCCCGAAATCCATGCTGGCGTAGGCCAGCCGCAAATCGAGCGAATCCGCGTCGAACAGATGACAATGAACAGGGCTGAAAAACGGCGCCAACGCAAATTGGCCACGAAAGCGGCAAGGGGATCGGGCCGTGTTCAGCCGCCTGGACAAAGCGGAGATGCGCTTGCCGCGGCGCTGCACCACCATGGTGCCGGCCGTTTTGCCGAGGCCGAACGTTGCTATCGCGAAATCCTTGCCGGAAATCCCGAGCATCCCGTCGCCCTCCACCTGTTCGGCGTTCTTTGCGGCCAGGCAGGGAATCCCGACGCGGCTGTCGAACTGATCACCAAGGCGCTGTCGGTGAAGCCGGATTACGCCGAGGCCCATTACAATCTCGGGATCATCCGTCAGGGAAACGGCGATCCCGACGGCGCGGCCGAGAATTTCCGCAAGGCCATCGCACTGAAGCCCGACTATGCCGAGGCCCACAATAACTTAGGAAATGTGCTCCGTGAGCGCGGTGAACTCGATGCCGCCGCTGTCAGTTTTCACGCGGCCCTTGCCGTTCGACCGGATTTTCCCGATGCCCATTACAATCTCGGCATCGTCTATCAGGAATGGGAGGATCAAGAAAAAGCGGCAGTTTGCTTCCGCAAGGCCATTTCCGCAAGGCCGGATTTCGCCGAAGCGCACAACAACCTCGGCAACGCTTTGAAGGCGATGGATAATCCGAAGAGCGCCATCGCGAGCTACCGCGCCGCTATCAAGATCAACCCGCGACATGCGGAGGCGATCTACAATCTCGGATCGGCGTTCTTGAAACTTGACGACCCCCGCGAAGCCATCCGCTGTTTCCAGGATGCTTTGGCCCTGACGCCCGACGACGCCGAGATCCATCGCGATCTCGGTCTCGCCCTGCGCGAGATCGGCGAGCGCGATCAGGCCATCGCGAGTTTCCGCAGAGCGTTGGAGATCAAGCCGGATTACACGGCGGCTTGTTTCAACCTTTGCAACGCGCTGCGCGACCAGGGCAAGGTCGACGAGGTGGCACTCACCATCGAACGGGCGCTTGAGGCAAGTCCCGACGACGAAGAGGTGCATTTCAGCCTCGGAACCGCCTATGTGGAACTGGGCCAGTTGGACGAGGCCGTTGCCAGCTACCGCGCCGCTCTGGCGATCAAACCCGACTTCGCGGAGGCACGGAGCAATCTCCTGTTCACGGAGCTCTACCGGCCCGGCCATGACAAGCGTTCGCACTTCGATCTGCATCGGGAGTGGGAGGAACATCATGGGCGCCCGCTGCGCGGACTCTGGCCAGCGCATGCCAATGATCCCGACCCCGACCGGCGCTTGAAGGTCGGTTTCGTTTCGTCGGACCTGGGCCGTCATCCGGTCGGCTATTTCGTTGTCGGATTGCTTGAGAACCTGCCGAAGGCACAGTTTGAGACCCATGCCTATTCGGGCAGGAAAGACGATGACATGACGGCGCGGATCAAGGCCGCGACAGATGTATGGTGCGATGCCCGCGAGCTTTCCGACGAGGAACTGGCCGAACGGGTCGTGGCCGATGGCATCGACATCCTGGTCGACCTCGCCGGCCATACCGGCCGCAACCGCATGTCGGTATTTGCCCGCAAGCCTGCACCGGTTCAGGTCGAATGGGCCGGATATGCGGCGACCTCGGGGCTCGACGCCATCGACTATCTGGTTTCGGACATTCATTCGACACGCGAGGACGAAGAGGGTTTCTACAGCGAGACCATCCGACGCATGCCCGATAGTTGGCTCTGTTACGAAGCCCCCGACTATGCGCCGGACGTCGGACCGCCGCCATTCCGCGAGAATGGTTTCGTCACCTTTGCCAGTTTCAACAATCCGTCCAAGCTCAACGCCGATGTGCTGGACCTGTGGGCGGATGTCCTGGCGCGCTGCCCGGAATCGCGCCTGTTGTTGAAGTATCGCGGCATGACCTCCGCCTCCAACAGTGAACGGGTTCGGTCCTTGTTTGCCGCGCGCGGAATCGCGGAGCACCGCCTGATCCTGGAGGATTCGTCGCCGCATCGCGATCTGCTGGCGGCGTATAATCGTACCGATATCGCGCTCGATCCATTTCCCTATTCCGGTGGCATGACGACGCTGGAGGCGCTTTGGATGGGGGTGCCGGTGATTACCTTGCCCGGTGATACCTTCGCCAGCCGCCATTCACTCAGCTTTTTGACGACGCTTGGGCTGACGGAACTGGTCGGCGCCGAGCGCAATGATTACGTCGATATCGCCGCCGGGCTTGCCGGAGAACCGGAGCGCCTGGCCGAACTGCGGCAAGGGCTGCGCGAGCGCATGGCGTCTTCGCCGGTTTGCGACGCCGAACCCTTCGCCGCCGCATTCGCGGGCCTTCTACGTGGCATGTGGCTGGACTGGTGCCGAGCCGAGGCGTGAGCGTTGTTCCACGGTAGCATTATGAAATTCATTATATAAACACACTTTTGTCCGTCATCAAAACATTTGGGACGCCTGAGCCTGTATTCTAACGGAGGATCT
>JAYPEK010000075.1:0-14454 GCA_038125725.1 Rhodospirillaceae bacterium | reverse complement strand
CTGGACGAGGATTTCCCGCGCGCCTTCGCCAAGTCGCAGTTGGGCGCCGGCAACCGTCTGCCGCTGGATGGCACCGCGTTCATCTCGATCAAGGATCGCGACAAGCCGGCCGCCGCCAAGCTCGCCCGGCAGCTCTCGGAAATGGGTTTCAAGCTGATCGCCACCGGCGGCACGCAGAAATTCCTGAGTGAGCAGGGCCTCGACGTGGAGCGGGTCAACAAGGTGTTGGAGGGCCGCCCGCACTGCGAGGACGCCATCGTCAACGGCGACGTGCACCTGGTCATCAACACCACCGAGGGCGCCCAGGCCATCGCCGACAGCTATTCCATCCGCCGCGCCGCGGTGACCAACAACGTCCCCCATTTCACCACCATGACCGCCGCCTTTGCCGCCGTTGACGGCATCGCCGCGCTCAAGTCCGCCGCCCTTGAAGTGGCGCCCTTGCAGGCTTATTTTGAGGGTTCCTACTGACAGGGGGGAATGAATGGACAAGTTTCCCATGACCCGCGAGGGGCTGACCGCTCTCGAAGACGAGCGGCGGCGCCTGAAGACCGAAGAACGCCCCGCCGTGATCAAGGCGATCGCGGAGGCGCGCGAGCACGGCGATCTCTCCGAGAACGCCGAATACCATGCCGCGCGCGAGCGTCAGAGCTTCATCGAGGGCCGCTTGGCGGAACTTGAAGACATCATCAGCCGCGCCGACGTCATCGACACCTCGAAACTGAGCGGCTCGACCGTGCGCTTCGGCGCCACGGTGATGATCGCCGACGAGGACACCGACGAGGAACAGACCCTCCAGATCGTTGGCAGCCACGAGGCCGATATCGACAAGGGCCGTTTGTCGGTGACCGCGCCGCTGGCGCGCGCGCTGATCGGCAAGACCATCGGCGACAGCGTCGAGGTCAACACGCCGGGCGGCGACAAATCCTACGAGATCTGCGACGTCCGCTTCGAATAGGGCACCCGCCCAACCGAAATCGTTTTCGTAACAAAGGCCCGGGCCCATGAACGACGATTGGCTATCGAAATTCCCAGGGCTCTGCGATGCCGATGACGAGTTGCGCCGCACCCTGGCCGAGAAGGGCCAGGTCATCAACGCGCCGGCCGGCGCCCGGGTGTTCCAGCCCGGCACCGAATGCGGCCAGTACCTGTTTTTGGTCGACGGCACCGTGCGGGTGCAGATGGTCGCCGAGAACGGCCGCGAGATCGTGCTCTACCGGGTTTCCGGCGGTGAGACCTGCGTCATGACCACGGCGTGTCTGCTAGCGCATGAGAACTACGGCGCCGAAGGCCTGGCGGAAACCGACATCACCGCCGTGGCGATCTCCAATTCCACCTTCCGCTCCTTGCTCGGCGCTTCCGAAAGCTTCCGGGATTTCGTTTTCTCCGCCTACGGCGAACGGCTGGCCGACTTGATGGTATTGGTCGAGGAGGTGGCGTTCCGCCGCCTCGATCTCAGGCTCGCCGATTTCCTGGTAAAGAACCAGGACGATGGCACTATTGAGACCACCCACCAGGCGCTGGCGGTGGAACTGGGCTCGGTGCGCGAGGTGGTCAGCCGCGTCTTGAAGGAATTCGAGCGCCGCGGCTGGGTCAAGCTGGCGCGCGGCCGCATCGAGGTGATGAACGGCCGCGGCCTGCTCGGCTATATCGATTCGCTCGCCGTCTGAACCCGAAGCAAGAGGCCGGACATGGCGCCAAAACTGTTCTCCGCGATCACGCTCAAGGGCGTCGAGTTCCCGAACCGCATCGTCGTCGCGCCCATGTGCCAATACAGCGCCATCGACGGCCTGCCCAACGACTGGCACCGGATGCACCTGGGGCAGTACGCGGTCTCCGGCGCCGGGCTGGTGATCGCCGAGGCCACCGCCGTCGAGCCCATCGGGCGCATCACGCCGGGCTGCCTGGGTCTTTGGAACGACGAGCAGGAGCAGGTGTTCAAGGAGATCGTCGACTTCTTCGAGACCTGGGGCGACGCGGTGCCCGGAATCCAGTTGGGGCACGCCGGGCGCAAGGCCTCGACCCGCCCGCCATGGGAGGACCGGGTGCGCCTGGACCCGGACGTGGACGGCTGGCGCACCGTCGGTCCCTCGGCGCTGGCTTTCGGAGAGGACTGGTTCGAGCCCAAGGAAATGGACGCCGCCGACATGGCGCGGGTCATCGAGGCCTTTCGCGACGCCGCCATCCGTTCCGACCGCGCCGGTTTCAAGGTGTTGGAACTGCATGGCGCGCACGGCTACCTGTTGAGCCAGTTCCTATCGCCCATCGCCAACCGGCGCACGGATGAATACGGCGGCGCGCTCAAGAACCGCATGCGCTTTCCACTCGCCGTGTTCGACGCGGTGCGTGCCGTCTGGCCTGAAAACAAGGTGCTCGGCGTCCGGCTGTCGGCCACCGATTGGGACGAGCCCGGCATCACCCTCGATGAATCGGTGGTGGTCGCCGGCGTGCTGAAGGCGCGGGGCTGCGATTTCATCGATGTCTCGTCCGGCGGCAATTCCGGCGCGCGTCCGCCCGTCGCCAATACCGGCCCGGGCTACCAGGTGCCGCTGGCGGAACGCATCAAGCACGATGCCGACGTCACCACCATGGCCGTTGGCATGATCCGCGATCCGCACTTGGCCGAAGATATCGTCTCAAGCGGCAAGGCGGATTTCGTCATGCTGGCGCGCGGCATGCTCTACGAGCCGCACTGGCCGATGCATGCGGCGCATGTTCTCGGCGGCGAGGTGCCCTATCCGAACCAGTACAAGCGCAGCCACCCCGGGACCTGGCCGAAGGCCTTTCCGGAACTGGACGAGAGCGCCGACTAGTCGTCGGCCGCCGCCTCCGCGACGGGCGTGTCATCGATGGGCACGCCCGGCAGGTCCTTGGACGTGCGGATGGTCTCGAAGGTGGTGACGGTTGAGACGTGCGGGGCTTCGGTGATGCCCATGGTCAGCGAATCCCGATGCGCCTTGTCACGGGCCACCACCTTCAGGAGGAAGTCGCCGCCGCCCCGGATCATGTGGCACTCGCGCACCTCGTCCCATTCCGCCATGCGGGTCTCGAACTCCTGCAAGACGTTCTGGGCCTGGCTGTCGAGCCCGACCAGGGCGAAGAACATCTCCTTGTAGTCCAGGAGTTCGCCGTTGATCTCGGCGTGGTAGCCGGTGATATAGCCGGCTTCCTCAAGGGCGCGCACCCGCCGGAGGCAGGGCGGCGCGGAAATGCCCGCCCGCTTCGACAGCTCCACGTTGGTCATGCGGCCATCGGCCTGCAGGTCGCGGAGTATTCGGTGGTCGATCTGGTCGAGCTTGACCCTTTGCATGCGTTTGTCCCGCCTTTGAAATGAAATATTGTTGCGCAATTATATTACGATGTGGGGACTGTGCCAGGAATTTCCAACCTCGCTTGCGCGATCTCCGCCGGGTTCTTATGTTAGCCATCTGTCTTCAGCAAGGGGCGATGACCAGATGTCCGATTCCCATCACGCAAAAGTCCTCATCATCGGTTCCGGCAGCGCCGGCTACACTGCCGCCATCTATGCCGCGCGGGCCAACCTGAAACCGGTCCTGGTGCGCGGCCTGCAGCCCGGTGGCCAGTTGACCATCACCACCGATGTGGAGAACTACCCTGGTTTCGCCGATCCCATCCAGGGGCCCTGGTTGATGGAACAGATGGAGGCCCAGGCGCGCAACGTCGGCACCGAGATGTTCGACGACACCATCGTCGAGGCAGACCTTTCCAAGCGCCCGTTCGTTGCCAAGGGCGATTCGGGCGCCGTCTACACCGGTGATGCGGTGATTATCTGCACCGGCGCCAGCGCGCGCTGGCTGGGACTGGAGACGGAAGAGAAATACATGGGCTTCGGCGTTTCCGCCTGCGCCACCTGCGACGGCTTTTTCTACCGTGAAAAGCCCGTCGCGGTGATCGGCGGCGGCAACACGGCCGTGGAGGAAGCGCTTTATCTGACCAACTTCGCCTCCAAGGTGACGCTGGTGCACCGGCGCGACGAGTTGCGTGCCGAGCGCATCATGCAGGATCGGCTGATGAATAACCCGAAGGTCGAGATCAAGTGGGACAGCGTCCTCGACGAGGTGCTGGGCGATGCCGATCCGCTCGGTGTCACTGGCGCGCGCATCCGCAACGTCAAGTCGGATGCGACCGAGGACCTGGACGTGCACGGCGTGTTCATCGCCATCGGCCACGACCCCAACACCGGCATCTTCAAGGGCCAGGTGGATATCGACGACGAGGGCTACATCATCACCAAGCCCGATTCCACCGCCACCAACATCCCCGGCGTCTTCGCCGCCGGCGACGTGCAGGACAAGATTTACCAGCAGGCGGTTACCGCCGCCGGCACCGGCTGCATGGCGGCGCTGGAGGCGGAACATTTCCTCGCCGCCCAGGAAAGCACCTCGGAGGCGGCCGAGTAGGCGGTTCATGGACTGGGACAAGCTCAGGATCTTCCACGCCGTCGCCGAAGCCGGCAGTTTCACCCACGCGGGCGAGAATTTGAACCTGAGCCAGTCGGCGGTCAGCCGCCAAATCTCCGGCCTCGAGGACAGCCTCAACGTAGCGCTGTTCCACCGCCATGCGCGCGGCCTGAAACTGACCGAGCAGGGCGAGCTTCTCTACCGCACGGCGCACGACGTGTTCGCCAAGTTGGCCATGGCGGAGGCGCGCATCGCCGAGAACCGCCAGCGCCCGGAAGGGCCATTGAAGATCAATACCACCGTGGCTTTCGGTTCCATTTGGCTGACCAGCCGCATCAAGGAATTCCTCAAGCTCTATCCGGACGTCGAGGTGACGCTGGTGCTGGCCGACAACGAGCTTGATCTCTCCATGCGCGAGGCCGACGCCGCCATCCGCATGCAGCCGCCGACCCAGCCGGACCTGATCCAGCGCCCGCTGATGCGCCTGCACTACCACCTCTATGCGTCGTCCGAGTACATCAAGGAAGCCGGCATGCCGTCGACAGTGGCGGACCTGGACGACCATCCGCTGGTCGTCTACGGCCGCGACGCCCGTCCCATGGCCGCCGATCTCAATTGGGCGCTGCACATCGGCCGCAATGATGCGCCCAGGAAACCGGTCCTGCAGGTCAACAGCATCTACGGCATCTTCCGCGCCGTGCAGAGCGGCCTCGGCATCGCCGCGCTGCCGGACTATATGAGCCGCGAGGTCGGCAATCTGGTCCGCGTGCTGCCGAAAATCGACGGCCCCGTGGTCGACGCTTTTTTCGTTTATCCGGCGGAATTGCGCGACACCATGCGGATCAACGTGCTCCGCGACTTCCTGATCAGTAAGGTAAAGACCGAAGAATTTTGAACTGGAATTATTCAAAGTATTGTTTTGCTTGCGGTATTGCCGACTTCTCCTGCCTTGGCCATGCCCGATCCGGGGGTATGGGGAGATTTCATTCCCCCATTCACGCGAGGCATGACATATCTGACAAAAAGCTGACACATGATATGCAGTAAATGCATAGGTGCACTGCAAAAAAAGAAATGGCGTTTTTCCGCCGTCTCTCCTAAATTTTCATCATCAGATGTTGCATTGCAACATCCTCCTCCCCTCCGGACCCATGTCCGGAGAAAAGGATCGCCCTCCGGGGTGACTCCTTGCGTCTCCCAGACGTGAAGCCTCCCTGTTTAAACTCGCCCCCGCCTTTTGGCGGGGGCATTTTTCTGCGCCGCACCCAAATAAATGGGCGCGAGCTACTTCAACAGGTGCTTGGCGATATTGAGGAGGTGGATCTGGCTGGTGCCTTCGTAGATACGGAAGGCCCGCACATCGCGGTAAAAGCGCTCGATGCCGGTGCCTTTGGTGTAGCCGGCGCCGCCGAATACCTGCACCACCTTGTCGGCGACGCGCCCGCACATTTCCGTCGATAGATACTTACAGAGACTCACATCCATGGTGACGTCCTCGCCGCGGTCGCGCTTTCGCGCGGTCTCCAGGATCAGCGCGCGGGCGGCCTCGATGTCGACCTTGCACTCGGCCAGCATCGCCTGCACCAGTTGGAACTCGCCGATGGATTTGTCGAACTGCTTGCGCTGCTTGGCGTATTCAACGGCGTCCGCGAGCATGCGGATGGCCGGCCCGGTGGAGAGCGCGGAGAGGTTGATGCGCTGCTTGTTGAGCGCCTTCATCACGGTGCGGAAGCCCTGGCCCTCGACGCCGCCAAGGATCGCCTCATCCGGCACGAACACGTCGTCGAGATACACTTCGCCGATGGGCGCGCCTTCCTGGCCCATCTTCGGCGTCGAGTCCGACGTGGTGAGCCCCTCGGTGCCGCGCTCGATCAGAAAGGCGGTGACGCCCCTGCCGCCGCGATCGCCGTCGGTGCGGGCGAACAGGCTGAACAAATCGGCCACCGGTGCCAGCGTGATGTAGCGCTTGGCGCCGGAGATGCGGTAGCCGCCGTCGACCTTGACCGCGCGCGTCTGCATGGCGGTGGCATCCGATCCGGCTGTCTCCTCGGTCAGGGCCAGGCAACCGATCATTTCGCCGGACGCCAGTTTCGGCAGGTAGTGGTTTTTCTGTTCGTCGGTGCCGTCGCGGATGATGCATTCGGAGCCGATGCCGGCGTTTTGGCCGCCGTAGACCCGGAACGCCACCGAGCACTGGGTGAACTCCATGAAGGCAATGGCCAGTTCCTCGGACGTGAGGCCGAGGCCGCCGTATTCCTCCGGGATGCTCCAGCCGAAACTGCCGAGCTTTTTCAACTCGGCGACCACGTCGTCGGGGATACGGTCCTCGGCCTCGACCCGGTCTTCGTTGGGAATGGCGATGTCTTTGACGAAGGCGCGAATCTGGTCGATCAGCGCCTGCATCCTGGCTTCATCTCGGATCATGGGGCCTCTGGGGGTCGGTTGTCTTTATCGTTTACCTAGCGTTCAGGCGTCGCCGCCGGCACGTTCCTGTACGACTTTGTCTGCGTCACGGCCGCTGAACTCCTGCAGGTGGTCGAAGGCCCACTCGAAGGTGCCGACGCCCAGCGTCATGGAGCGCAGTTCGATGATCAGGTCATGCATCTCCGATTGCGGCAACTGCACCTTGACTTCGTCCCACCCGGGCCAGCCGTCCTTGGCGTCGAAGCCGAGGATCTGGCCGCGCCGGCCCGAGACCAGGCGCTGGATGCCCGACGTAAAGGTATTGGGCAGCGCGATGGTGACGTCGAAGATCGGCTCCAGCAAAACCGGATTGCAGTTCGGTAGCCCCTCGCGCATGGCCTGCTGGGCGGCCTTCTTGAACGCCATGTCGGAGCTGTCGACGCTGTGGTACTGGCCGTCGGTCAGGGTCACGGCGACATCGACCACCGGGAAGCCCAGCGGCCCGCGGGCCATGAACTCCTTGACGCCGTGCTCCACCGCCGGGATGTACTGTTTCGGTACCACGCCGCCGGTGATGACGTCGTCGAACAGAAAGCCCGAGCCGCGCGGCAAAGGTTTGATGTCCAGGTGCACATCGCCGAACTCGCCGTGGCCGCCGGACTGCTTCTTGTGCCGCGCGTGCTGGGAGATCGGCTTGCGGATGGTCTCCTTGTAAGGCACCTGCGGCCGCGCCGAGACGAGGCCCAGATTGAAGCGGTTCTTCAGCTTGTCGATGGCGATCATCAGGTGCATTTCGCCCTGGCCCCAGAGCAGGAATTCACCCGTGTCCGGGTCGGGGCCATAGGAGAGCGAAGGGTCTTCCTCGACCATTTTCGCCAGCGCACCCGACAGTTTCACGTCGTCACCCTGCTTTTCGGCATGGATGTTGAGCGCGAACAGCGGTGACAGCGGCTTCGGCCAATCGGTCGCGACGTTGCCGGCTTCCGTCAGGGTGGCGCCCGTGAGGATATTTTCCATGCGGCCCAGGGCCACCACCTCGCCGGCGGCGGCGGAAGCGACCTTTTCGTGCTTCTGGCCGATGGTCTTGTTCATGCCGCTGACACGGTTTTCGTTCAGGGTCATGCCGTCCTTGATCTCGCCGGCGAGCACACGCACGTAGCTCAGCTTGCCGACGTGTTCCAGGTGCTGGGTCTTGAACACCTGCGCCATGGCACCCGACCCTTCTAGGCCCAATCGTTCGGTCACGGCATCGACTTCCGGCGCTTCGTGGCGCAGCGCCTTCAGAAGCCGGGTGACGCCCGAGTCCTGTTCGGCGGAGCCGAAGAACACCGGCACGATCAGGTCGTTGCGCAGATCCTTGGTCAGGTTGGCGTAGATCTCGTCGGTCGACGGGATGACGTCTTCCAAAAGGTGCTCGAGCAGTTCGTCATCGAAATCGGCGAGCGATTCCAGCAATTCCGTGCGCGCCAGTTCCTCGTCGTCCTTTACCGTTTCCGGCAGTTCCACGAGTTTCGAGGCGGCCGCGCCTTCCTGCCATTCGAAGGCGCGCTCGCTGACCAGATCGATATGGCCGTCGATGCCGTCGGCGCTGCGGATGGGAATTTCGCGCAAAACCAGAGGGCGCGCCGAAATCGACTGCAGGGCCTCGAAGGTGCCGCGCACGCTGCCTTCGGAAACGTCCATCTTGTTGATGAACAGGAGGTGCGGAACGTTATGCGCTTCCAGGTGCTTGAGGATCGGCGCCACGGTGACTGCCTTGTCGGGATCAGCCTCGCAGACGACGATGGTGATGTCGGAGATCAGCGTCGCATAAAGGCGGTCCTGGCTCAGTTCCACCGAGCCCGGACAATCCAGGAAGGTCCAGGTTTCACCGAGATAGTCGCAGGTGGCGACGTTCATCTCGGTCGACATGTGGCGCTGCGCCGCTTCGCGGTTGGCGTCCCCGACCATGCCGCCTTCCTTGACCGAGCCTTTGCGCCCGATGGCGCCGGCATGGCTGAGGAGGCTCTCCAAGAGCGAGGTTTTACCGCTGGTGTAGGGGCCGACCAAGGCCGCGACGCGGGGGCCGGATGGTGATTTACCGTTCATCTTACCCTCCCTGGTTCGTTTTTCCGTCTGCGTCCATTGCGGACGCGGAACCATTCAGGAAAAGGGTAAAGGAGCCCCCACCGGATGCAAGGAAAATGAACCCTCACCCGGCCCGCATTGCGTGCCGGGTAAGGAAAATCAGAGACTTAGCGCAGCGAGGCGCAGAAGCGCTGAACCCGTTCGCAGGCGTCTTCCAAGACGTCAGTGGCGGTGGCGTAGGAGATGCGGAAGTGCGGGCTGAGCCCGAAGGCCGCACCATGCACGACGGCGACGCCTTCCGTTTCCAGGAGCGCGGTGACGAAATCCTCGTCGGACTGGATCGTCTTGCCGGATTCCGTGGTCTTGCCCATGACGCCTTCGCAGGAGGGATAGACGTAGAAGGCGCCTTCAGGCGTCGGGCAGTGCAGACCCGGTGCCTGGTTGAGCATGGAAACCACGAGATCGCGGCGTTCCTTGAACACCTTGTTGTGTTCGGCGACGAAATCGTGCGGGCCGTTGAGCGCCGCCACCGAGGCGACCTGCGAGACGGCGGCGGTATGGGTGATCGACTGCGACTGCACCTTGGTCATGGCGTTGATCAGCTCGGTCGGGCCGCCGGCGAAGCCGACCCGCCAGCCGGTCATGCAATAGGCCTTGGAAACACCGTTCATCGTCAGTGTGCGGTCGTAAAGTTCGGGCACCACCTGGGCAATGGTGGTGAACTTGAAGTCGTCGTAGACAATATGCTCGTAGATGTCGTCGGTCAGCACCCAGACGTGCGGATGGCGCATCAGCACCTCGGCCAGGCCCTTGAGGTCCGCTTCCGTATAGGCAGCACCCGTCGGGTTGGAGGGCGAGTTGAGCATCAGCCACTTGGTCTTCGGTGTGATCGCCGCTTCCAACTGCTCGGGCGTCATCTTGAAGCCGTTCTCGGCCGGGCATTCGACCATTACCGGCACGCCGCCGAACAGCGCCGTGATATCCGGATAGCTGACCCAGTAGGGCGTCGGAATGATGACTTCGTCACCGGGGTTCACGGTGGCCATGAAAGCATTGAAGATCACTGGCTTGCCGCCGCAGGACACATGCACCTGCGAAGGCGCGTAATCGAGGCCGTTGTCGCGCTTGAACTTGGCCGACACCGCTTCCAGAAGCTCCGGAATGCCGTTGATGGCGGTATAGCGGGTGAAGCCGTCGTCGAGCGCCTTTTTCGCCGCCTCGATGATGTGGGCGGGGGTGTTGAAATCGGGTTCGCCCGCGCCCAAGCCAATGACGTCGCGGCCCTGGGCTTTCAGGTCGCGGGCCTTCTGGGTGACGGCGATGGTGGCGGAGGGTTGGACGGCGCTCAAGCGGTCGGCGACGAAAGCCATGGTTCGTATCCTTCGGGGTTCGGTTGTGGAAATTCCGCCGCGAAACCTACGCCCGGCGGGCTTGGCGTGCAACCGCTATCGCCCGCCAGACCTTCTCGGGCGTGAGCGGCATGTCGATATGCTCGACGCCCAAGGGCGACAGCGCGTCGATGACGGCGTTGACCAGCGTTTGCGGCGCCGACATGCAACCGGCCTGGCCGGAACCCTTGACGCCGAGCGCGTTGGCGTCGGTGGAGACGCCGTCGAGGCGAATGGTGAACGGCGGCAGGTGGCCGGCGCGCGGCAGGAAGTAATCCATGAATGAACCGCTGATCAACTGGCCCGTTTCCGCGTCGTAAACCGCCTCCTCGCCGAGTGCCTGGCCGATGCCCTGGACGATGCCGCCGATCACTTGGCCTTCGGTCAGGCGCGGATTGACGATGCGGCCGTAGTCGTCGCAGGCGACATAATTCAACAATTGGATTTCGCCACTGGCGGGATCGACCTCCACCTCGGCGGCGTGGCAGCCCTGGGGGAAGGTGAGGGGGGCGTTCTCCACCTTTTCGAAGGCGACAAGCCCGTCCGGTTCGGACGCGGCGACGTCCAGTAGCGAAACCGACGGGCCGCCATCCGGGCGGGTGAATTGACCGTCCTGGAAGCGCAGCGCCTCGGCATCCGCTTGCAGCAGTTGCGCGGCCTTGGCGCGGGCCTGTTCGATGGCGGCGTCCAAGGCCAACGACAGCGTGCCGCCGCCCATGTGCATGGAGCGCGCGCCGCCATGGCCGTGACCCATACGGGTCTTGGCGGTATCGGCCTGGACGTAGGTGATCTGCGCCGGGTCGAGGCCGAGGCGTTCGGCGGTGATCTGGGTGAAGGCTGTCTCGTGGCCCTGGCCCTGCGACTCCGTGCCGACACGGATCTCGGCGCCGGTGGCGGTGAGGCGAACCTCCGTGCCTTCCTGCATGGCACCGCGCGCGGTTTCCAGGAAACAGCCGAAGCCGAGCCCACGCAGCCGGCCACGTTCCGCCGATTGGCGCCGGCGGCTTTCGAAGCCGTCCCGGTCGGCCAACTGTTCCGCGGCGTCGATGTTGTCGGCGATACGGCCGCTGTCGATGGTCATGCCGCGCGCGTTGACGTGCGGGAAGCGCCGGATGGCGTTCATGCGCCTGAGATCGACGGGGTCGAAACCGAGCCGCCGAGCCGCCGTCTCGATCAGCCGTTCGGTGATGAAGTTGGCTTCCGGCTTGCCGGCACCCCGGTAGGCGTCACAGGGTACCGTATTGGTGAAGGCGCCGCGCGCGCTCAAGTGGATTTGCGGAATATCGTAGACGCTGCCGATTGCCGTCGGCATGGCCATCGCCGCGATCCCCGGCCCGTAGCCCGAAAGATAGGCGCCCATGTCGCCGATGACCTCGGCGGCGAGTGCCAGGAAACGGCCGCTTTCATCCAATGCAAGGCGGCCGGTGACGCGGCTGGCGCGGCCGTGCACGGCGCCGGCGAAGTCCTCGCCCCTGCCGGCCACCCATTTTACCGGCCGGCCATGGCGTTTCGCTGCCCAGGGCAATAGCACCCATTCCGAATACATGAAATTCTTGAGCCCGAAGCCGCCGCCGACATCGGGCGCCGAAACGCGGATCCGGTCGGGCGCCACGTGGAAGAGATCGTTCGCCAACTCGCCCCGGATGCCGTGCACCCCCTGGGCGTTGCAGGTGAGGATGTAGGTTTCCGTTGCCGCATCGTAGTCGCCGATGCCGGCGCGGGGCTCCAGGGGCGCGGCGGTGACCCGGTTGTTGACCAGTGACAGCTCGACCACGTGCGGGGCGTCGGCGAAGACCGCCTCGATCTCCGCCGCGTCGCCGGTTTCGAAACTATAGGCCAGGTTGCCCGGCGCATCGTCCCAGATTTGTGCTGCGCCGGGCGCCAGCGCGGCGACGGGATCGACGGCGGCGTCCAAGGCGTCGTAGTCGATCATCACCGCTTCCGCCGCGTCGCGGGCCTGAAGGGCCGTTTCCGCCACCACCAGCGCCACCGGTTCGCCCACGTGCCGCACGCGGCCGCGCGCCAGCGCGGGGTGCGGCGGCTCATGGAAAAACGAGAGATGCGGGCCCAGCGAGCTGCAGCGCATGGCGCCGATGCCGTCGGCATCCAGGTCGGTGATGGTGTGGATGCCGATGACGCCGGGCATGGCGGCGGCGTCCGCCGTGTCGATGGCGAGGATTTTGGCGTGCGCATGATCGGCGCGGACGATCGCCGCGTGGGCCTGGCCGTCGGCGTTCATGTCGGCCATGTAGCAACCGGACCCGGTCAGGAAGCGCCGGTCTTCCAGCCGGGGCACGGACTGGCCCGGTCGGAAGGCGTCTCTCGGCAGGGATTTGGGATCGGTCATGCGCTCGGATACGGTGTCAGGAGAATGCCCAGCATAGCCCATCGGTTCTGGCGGCGAAACGCCCGGGCGCCTATATTCGGCGCATGGCAAACGCGGCTGCAAATCCGATCCTGTTCGTGCCCGAGAAACGCCCCGCCGTCCAGGACGGGCGCGAATTCAAGCTGTCGTCCGATTACAATCCATCGGGCGACCAGCCGCGTGCCATCGAGGAGCTGACCGAGAGCCTTCAGGAAGGCGAGCGCGACCAGGTCCTGCTGGGGGTGACGGGATCGGGCAAGACCTTCACCATGGCGCATGTGATCCAGAACATTCAGCGCCCGACCCTGGTGCTGGCGCCGAACAAGACGTTGGCCGCGCAGCTCTACGGCGAGATGAAGGAGTTCTTCCCCGAGAACGCGGTGGAGTATTTCGTCTCCTACTACGACTACTACCAGCCGGAAGCCTACGTGCCGCGCTCCGACACCTACATCGAGAAAGACGCCTCGGTGAACGAGCAGATCGACCGCATGCGCCATTCGGCCACCCGCGCGCTGTTGGAACGCTCCGACGTGGTCATCGTTGCCTCGGTGAGCTGCATCTACGGTATCGGCGCGGTCGAGACCTATTCGGAAATGATCCAGCGGCTGCGTGTCGGCGACAGCGTCGACCAGCGCGAACTGATGAAGCGTCTGGTGGAACTGCAATACCAGAGGAATGACGCCAGTTTCTACCGGGGCGCCTTCCGGGTGCGCGGCGACGTCTTGGAAATCTACCCTTCGCATCTGGAGGACCGTGCCTGGCGGTTGTCGTTCTTCGGCGACGAACTGGAAGGCATCTGGGAGATCGACCCACTGACGGGCGACAAGGTCGGCACGCTGGAAGAAGTGCTGGTCTATCCCAATTCCCACTACGTCACGCCGCGCCCGACGCTGTTGCAGGCGATCCCAGGCATCAAGGCGGAGTTGAAGGAGCGCCTGGCCCAGTTGCAGGCGGAGAACAAGCTCTTGGAGGCGCAGCGCCTGCACGAGCGCACCACCTTCGATCTCGAAATGCTGGAGACCACCGGCCATTGCGCGGGCATCGAGAACTATTCACGTTATCTTACGGGCCGCGCACCGGGCGAGCCGCCGCCGACCCTATTCGAATACCTGCCCGAGAACGCCATGCTGATGGTCGACGAGAGCCACGTCACCGTGCCGCAGATCGGCGGTATGTTCCGGGGTGACTTTAACCGGAAATCGACTCTCTCGGATTATGGTTTCCGGCTGCCTTCCTGCGTCGATAACCGGCCGCTGAAGTTCGAGGAATGGGACGCCATGCGGCCCGATTCGGTGTTCGTCTCGGCGACGCCGGGACCCTGGGAGATGGAGCGCACCGGCGGCGTCTTCGTCGAGCAGGTGGTGCGCCCGACCGGCCTGATCGATCCCGAATGCATCATCCGCCCGGTGGCGACGCAGGTGGATGACCTCTTGGCCGAGGTTCGAGATGTGGCCGCCAAGGGCATGCGCACGCTGGTGACGACGCTGACCAAGCGCATGGCCGAGGACCTGACCGAATATATGCACGAACACGGCGTGCGGGTGCGCTACATGCATTCCGACATCGAGACGTTGGAGCGCATCGAGATCATCCGCGACCTGCGCCTCGGCGCCTTCGACGTGCTGGTCGGTATCAACCTGTTGCGGGAAGGCCTCGACATTCCGGAATGCGGCCTCGTCGCCATTCTCGATGCCGACAAGGAAGGCTTCCTGCGTTCCAAGACCTCATTGGTGCAGACCATCGGCCGCGCCGCTCGCAACATCGAGGGCCGCGTCATTCTCTATGCCGACAAGATGACCGACAGCCTGGA
>JAYPEK010000074.1:0-15125 GCA_038125725.1 Rhodospirillaceae bacterium | reverse complement strand
CGCGCCGGATAGGTGGTCAGCCGCCCGGTGACGATGACCTCCATGCCGTCCTCTGGATCGAAGCGCATGCGCCCGGCGGTGGAGCGCCAACAGACGCCGTCCAGCACCGCGTCGGCGTCCTTCAGTGCGAAATAGAGATGCCCCGATGCGGCGCGCTTGAAGCCGGAAATCTCACCCCGCACCCGGACCCGCTGAAACGCCTGCTCGACCGTCAGTTTCAGCGCATGCGAGACCTCCGCCACGCCGTAGACGGGCAGGTTGTGCTCGGAAATCGAGGCGTTGTTATCGGTGGACTGATTGTCGATCATGGTTATGTTAGGAGCCTACAACAAATAGGGAGAGAGAAAAGCGTCATGAAGGTTCTTGTCGTCGGATCGGGGGGGCGCGAGCACGCGCTGGCCTGGGCCATCGCCAAATCGCCCAAGTGCAAGAAGCTCTATTGCGCGCCCGGCAACGGCGGCATCGCGGCCATGGCGGAATGCGTCGCCATCGACCCCGAAGACCTGGACGGCATCGTCGAGTTCGCGGACGACAACGCCATCGACTTCGTCGTCGTCGGCCCGGAAGGCCCGCTGGTTCTGGGCCTGGCCGACCGCTTGCGCGACGCCGGCATCACCACCTTCGGGCCATCGGCGGGTGCCGCCATGATCGAGGGCTCCAAGGGGCTGATGAAAGACCTCTGCGCCAAATACAACATTCCCACCGCCGACTACGCGCGTTTCGACGAGTGCGACGCGGCCAAGGAATACATCCGCGCCCACGGCGCGCCGATCGTGGTCAAGGCCGACGGCCTGGCGGCGGGCAAGGGCGTGATCATGTGCCGCAACGAGAACGAGGCCTACGCCGCCATCGACCACATGATGATCGAGGACCAGTTCGGCGCCGCCGGCGCGGAAGTGGTGATCGAGGAATTGATGGAGGGCGAAGAAGCGAGCTTCTTCGCGTTGGTCGATGGCAAGAACGCGCTGCCCCTGGTCGGCGCCCAGGACCACAAGGCCGCCTTCGACGGCGACGAGGGCCCCAACACAGGCGGCATGGGTGCCTATTCGCCGGCCCCCGTGCTGGATGCGGCGCTGGCCGAGCGCGTGATGACAGAAATCATCGAGCCCACCATCAAGGGCCTGGCTGCCGAGGGCACGCCCTACCAGGGGGTCCTCTATGCCGGGCTGATGATTACCGAGGCCGGCCCGAAGCTGATCGAATACAACTGCCGCTTCGGCGACCCCGAATGCCAGGTGATCATGATGCGCCTGAAATCCGACGCGCTGGAACTGCTGCTCGCCACCGCCGAGGGGCGGCTCGACAAACACAGCCCCGATTGGCATGAGGACGCGGCGCTGACCGTGGTCATGGCCGCCGAGGGCTATCCGGGCGCGTACGAAAAAGGCACTGAAATCAAGGGCGTCGATGCCGCCGAAACGGTCGAGGGCGTCACCGTCTTCCATGCCGGCACGGCGAGAGACGGTGACAGGCTGCTGGCCGCCGGCGGGCGCGTCTTGAACGTCACCGCCATGGCGCCAAGCGTCAAACAAGCACAGAAAAAAGCCTACGCGGCCGTCGACAAGATCGACTGGCCGGACGGCTTCTGCCGCCGCGACATCGGCTGGCGCGCCATCGATCGCTGAGGGAACCTTCCACAACTCCGCCCAAGGCGGCTCGCCACCAGTTTCAAAAAGAAAGCAGCGGCTCGTCGCCCGGCAAAAGACCAAAGGGATGTTATGACTTTTCCGTTTAACTTGAGACAGCTTGGGGGCTGTCTGCTGATTGCTGCCTGTATCGGGCTGATGGCCGGGATCGTTCCGGCCGAAGCCGCCAACGACGAAATCAAAATCGAGCCGATCAAGATCACTCCCGGCCAGGTGACGGTCATTCAGACCAACAAAGGGCTGGTGAACCTCAACGATCTGAACGCCAACAACTCCAACCTCGTCATCGTCGGCCCGCCGCCGGGCAAGCCGAGCGGCCCCGTCTGTGGCGGCGCCAACCAGAAGAAATGCGCCGACCAGCCGGCCAAGTTCGAATCGGCGGCGCGCGGCAACTGCCCGAAAGGCTCGTTCTTCGATATCGGGCTTTGGCAATGCTGGTCGTGCCCCAAGGGCTTCACGCGCACGGCGGCGGCGGTCGATACGGACCGCGCCTGTTCGCGTCCCAACAAAAACATCAAGGGTACCTACACCAAGGCGAATTTCATGGGGCCGGTCTGCCCCAAGGGGACCTTCTATGACGGCATCCGCGACTGCGAGTGCCGCAAGTGCCCGGACGGATACAAGCGCTCGGCCGCGCACGTGGACGCCAAGAACGCCTGCTTCGTCGCCGCCCGCGAGGATTTCCAGAAAATCCGCCGCCACGCCAGGGGCAAGGGCCTGCTGAAAACCGACTGCCCGAAGGGCCAGTTCTGGGACGCCATCGACGGCTACTGCTATAGCTGCCCGTCGGGCTACAACCGCACCGCCTATTCGGTTCGCGACAAGCGCGCCTGCTCGAAAGCGATCAAGGAACAGCAGGCCAAGGCGGCGCACGTCAAGAAAGGCGCCTGCGAGAAGGGCGAGTTCCGCGATGCGCTCTACCAGCGCGGCGGCGACGGCGGCACCTGCTGGACCTGCCCGAAAGCGCATGACCGCACGGTGTTTCCGGTGCATGGCGCCAAGGCCTGCGAGAAGGGCGGCGGCATCGAGTTCAAGACCGCCTCCAAGGTCGCCGACCTGACCTGCCCGGCCGGCCAGGTGTTCGACTTCATCGGCCTCAGCGCCAACGACATCCGCACCCACCCGGAACTGAAGGGCTCCAAGCAGAAACCGATCAAGAGCGGCACCTGCTGGTCCTGCGACAGCGGCTATGACCGCACCCTGGCCAGCGTCAAAGCCAAGAACGCCTGCTCGGCCAAGACCATGGTCTGGTATTCGCGTCCCTTCGACGAGCCCGGCCTGTTCAGCCTGGACGGCGCCGAGGAGGTGCTGATCGACATCGCCAAGCGCAACCCGAAGCTGATCGCGCAAAGCATCGAGCAGGCGGCGCGCACGGCGTCGAAGTCTGACAAGAAGCTCACCCTGGCGAACGCCCGCAAGCAGGAAATCGCGCGCTTCCAGAAGGAACCGCACAAGAGCACGGCCGCCGCAGCGGCGATCCTGACCCGGATCGTCGCCTCCGCCGGCGAGCCCAAGCACGCCAGCCCGGCGAAGAAGAAGCTGGCCAAGTCGTTCTCCAGCTACATCATCGCCAAACGCTCGCATGTCGCGGTCGACGCACTGGCCGCCTACGACGCCTGGAAGCAGGCCGACACCTACTGGCGGGCCCAGGAAAACAACCGCAAAGGCCTGATGACGCTGCTCGACTACGGCACGGTGCCGCCGGACTATTCGACCGTGGCGCTGATGAACTCGCTGGCCATTAACACGGCCGGCACGGCGCTCGGCATCGCCACCGGCTCCATTCCGGTGCTGGGTGACGTGCTCGGCGTGGCGCTGGGCGCGGCCGGCAACGGCTTCGGCGATTTCTCCAGCCCCGACCAGGCGGCCCGCTTCGGCGCCCGCACGGCGGCGGAACTGGCGGTCGGCAAGGCCATCGAGTTCGCCATCACCCAGCTGGCGAAATCGACGGTGAAATCGCTCGCCACCCAGGCGGCGCAGAAGGTCGGCTACCTGGCCGCGCACCGCGCCGCGGCGGAGGTGACCAAACAGGCGGGCAGCCGGCTGTTGTCGCTGGCCGGCGGCGCCGGCCCGCAGATCATCGTCTCGGTCGCCTTCATGATCGGCACCACGGCCATCGACCAGGTGACCGAAATCGCCAATGCCCGGCCGAAACTGCAGAATGCGGTGGCGCACGCCGGACGCGACCCGGACCTGGCCCGCATGGTGAAGTCCAATGCCGGCAACACCGAGTTGCTGGGCTACTGGAGCTTCCTGATCTCCGGTGAAAAGAAACCCTCGGCCAATTTCGTCAAGGAATTCGCCAAGGTCGCCGCGAAGGCCGCCGCCACGCCGGCGCCGAAGGTGAAGTACCGCTAAGGGACGTCCCTCGCCGCGCGGCTCCGGTCGCGCGGCGAGGCTCTCTCTAAAACACCCAATTCCACACGATCGGCAGCAGCACCGCCGTCGCCAGGGCGTTCAACCCCATGGCCAGGCCGGAAAAGGCGCCGGCGACCTCGTTGACCTCCACCGCCCTGGCGGTGCCGATACCGTGGCTGGCCGTCCTGATGGCGAGCCCGCGCGCCGCCCAGTTGCGGATTCTCAGAATATTCAGCACATAGGGCCCGAGAACGGCGCCCAGGATTCCCGTGGCGATCACCAGCACCGCCGTCAGCGACGGCAGGCCGCCCAATTGCTCCGATATGCCCATGGCCACCGGCGCGGTGGTCGATTTCGGCGCCAGGGAAATCAGCGTTTCCCGCGACCCGCCGAGCGCCCAGGCGATGGCGACCGCCGAAGCCGCCGCCGTGACCGACCCGAACAGGATGCTGACGCCGACGGCCAACGCCGAGCGGCGGACCTTGTCGAATTGCCGGTACAGCGGAATGGCGAGCGCCACGGTCGCCGGTCCCAGCAGGAAATGCACGAACTGCGCACCGTCAAAATAGGTCTGGTAGCTGGTGTCCGTCACCCAAAGAATGGCCACCAGGATCACCACCGCGATCAGCACCGGGTTCAGGAGCGGACTGAACCGGGCTTTCCGATAGAGAACCATGCCCACCTGGAAGGCGACCAGCGTCAGGGTCAGGTGCAGCAGGGGGCCGGTGCTGAGATAGACCCAGATGTCCTTGAACTCAGCCATCGCCGCCACCGTCGTTGTTTTCCGGCCCGCGGTCCAGCCAGGCCATGACGCTGCCGGCCACGGCGACGGTCAGCAGCGTGCTCACCACCAGCGAGACCGAGATCGGCAGCAGGTCGGTGCCGATCAGTTCGCCGTGCAGCAGCACCCCGACGCCCGCCGGGATGAACAGCAGCGAAAGGTTGGAGATCAGGGCATCCGCGACCTTGCCGAGATCGTCGGGAAGCGCGCCATGAACCAAGAGCCCGGCAAACAGCAGCGCCATGCCGACGACCGGTCCCGGAACCGGCAAACCGGCGGCCGAGACGATGAACTCGCCGGCCAGTTGGCAGATGAAAATCAGGGTCAGGTAAACCAGCATGTCCGAGCCTACCCGACCGCGTCCCGGCCCCGCCTCAGCGGTATTTCTTCAAATAGCGCCGCTCGAAGAAGGTCTTGGAAAGGTGCCCGATCCCCAACGGCGGCAGGCTGAGGCTCATGCTCGGCGTGCGCGCCACCAGCGCGCCCGACGCATTGTCGTCGATGATACAGATGAGCTCGGTGCGGAAGGTCTCGGTGCCCGGCCTGCCCTTCAGTTCCGCCACCAGGTTCTTGGCCGCCGCTTCCGCCTGCAGGTCCGCCATGTGCGCCTGCTTGGGCATCCAGTCGGGCCCGGGGAAGCTGCCGGAATCGCCGGCCACGTAAACGGCATCGAAGCCCGGCACCTTGCAGTGCGCATCGGCCTCGATCAGGCCGCCCGGCGAGCGCGGCAGTTCGGTGTTGTTGAACCAGGCGTTGCCGGTCATGCCCGGCATGAACAGGATCACGTCGGCGGCGAACTCGCCCCCTTCGGTGACCACCTTGTCGGCCTCGAAGCGGACCATCTTGTGGCCCAGGTGCTTCTTGATGCCGAGGTCGTCCATGCGTTTCAGCAGTTTCGGCACCATCTTGGCGCCCAGGCGAATACCGGGCTTCGGCGCGGGGCTAAAGAACACCAGTTCGAACTTGTCGCGCCGGCCCTGTTTTCGAAGGAGCTCGTCGGTGCCGAACAGGAACTCGAACATCGGCCCGCCGCGCATGGCGGTGGGTTCGTTCGGGTTGCCGCTGAAGCCGAACGCCAGCGTGCCGCCGTCCATGCCTTCCAGCTTTTCCTTGAAGGCCATCACCGGCTTGATGCCCTCGCAGGGCGTCAGCGCGTTCTCGATACCGGGCAGCTTCTTGATGAACTGGCCGCCGGTGGCGATTACCAGGCCGTCGTTGGCGACGTCGCCGGCCGAGGTCTTGACGACGCGGCCGCCGGCTTCCAGCCCTTCGGCCTTGGCCTGCATATAGGTGACGCGGTTTTTGGCGAAGAAGTTATCCAACGGAATCAACAGGTCTTCGGGTGCGCGCTGGCCAGACGGCAGCCAGATCAGGCTCGGCAGGTAGACAAGCTGGGGCTCCGGCGCGACGACGGTGATTTCAAGCGTTGGGTCGGCGACGCGCAGCGAGCGCACGGCGGTAAGGGCGGCAAATCCGGTGCCGAGGACGGTGACATTGGCCATGGCGATACAGTTCGGGTCCGTGGTTCGATTTTCGGGCGCTATTATGTTTCCTTGGTCCGGCGAAATCGATATCTGTTTTCTTTCAGTTTGTTTCCGCCCCGAGGAGCCGCCATGCCCAGCCTGTTCGATCCCATGACCTTCGCCCACGGGCCCGAACAGAAGAACCGCTTCATGCTGGCGCCCCTGACCAATTGCCAGAGCCACGCGGACGGCACGCTCTCGGACGACGAGTTCAACTGGCTGACGCGCCGCGCCGAAGGCGGTTTCGGCCTGACCATGACCTGTGCCGCGCACGTGCAAGCCGTCGGCCAAGGCTTCCCCGGCCAGTTGGGCTTTTTCTCGGACGACCACCTGCCGGGCCTGACGCGGCTGGCCACGGCCATCAAGGGCGAGAGCAGCCTCGCCATCGCGCAATTGCACCACGCCGGCATGCGCGCGCCGGCCGATCTGATCGGCACCACCCCCGTTTGCCCGTCGGCGGACGAGAAGACGGGTGCGAGGGAAATGACCGAGGCGGAAGTGGAGCAAGTGATCGGTGACTTCATCGCCGCCGCCAAGCGCGCCGAACGGGCCGGCTTCGACGGCGTCGAGGTGCATGGCGCGCACGGTTACCTGCTGTGCCAATTCCTAAGCGCCGAAATCAACCGCCGCCGAGACCGTTTCAGCGGATCGCTGGAGAACCGTGCGCGAGTGGTCACGGAAATCCTCACGGGAATTCGCGCCGCCTGCCGGGAAGATTTCAACCTCTCGATCCGGCTGTCGCCTGAACGCTTCGGCATGCAACTGGCGGAGGTCAGGGAACTGGCGCAAGAACTGATGACCGGCGGGTTGATCGATTTCCTCGACATGTCCTTATGGGACGTGCGCAAGGAGCCGGTGGATGAGGAATTCCAGGGCCGCACGCTGATGAGCTATTTCACCGAATTGGACCGCGGCTCCGTGCGCCTGGGCGCGGCGGGTAAGATCTACGATGCCGAAACCGCGCGGTGGTGCCTGGATGAGGGCTGCGACTTCGTCATCATCGGGCGCGGCGCCATCCTGCATGCCGACTTCCCCGAACGGGTGCGCGCCGACGCGGCATTTCGGTGGGCGGGCCTGCCGGTGACGGCCGACTACCTGCGCGGCCAGGGATTGGGCGAGGCGTTCCTGGACTACATGCGCACCTGGAAGGGTTTCGTCGAAGACTGAGCGCCGGCTATTTCCCGACCGAGATGTCCTTCAGACGGTCGATGCGGCGGATCATCGGGAAAATCAGGAACCAGACCCCGGTGACCCCCAGGGTGACGATGCCGCCGACGACCACCGCCGGCACGGTGCCGATCAGCGCCGCCATGGAACCGGCGCGGAAATCGCCCAATTCGTTCGATGCGTTGATGGAGACCGAATTGACGGCGCTGACGCGGCCGCGCATGTCGTCGGGGGTGGCGATCTGCGTCAGGGTCTGGCGCACGTAGACGCTGATCATGTCGGCGCCGCCATAGGCCGCCAGCGCCGCCAGCGAAATCCAGAACGTCTCCGACAGGCCAAAGACGACGATCGACGCGCCGAAACAGGCGAGCGAGATGAACATCGCCGGCCCCATGTGGCGGGGCACGGCAATCTGCGTCAGGATCAGGCCGACGACGAGCGAGCCAATCGCCGGCATGGAGCGCATGAGCCCCAGTTCTGCCGGTCCCACATGCAGAATATCGCTGGCGTAGACCGGCAGAATGCCCATGACGCCGCCAAACAGCACCGCCATCAGGTCGATGGAAACGGCGCCGAGAACGATCTTGTTGCGCCAGACATAGACGAAGCCACCGAGGACGGAAGTCAGATTGATCGGTTCCTTCTTTGGGGTCTGGCCGGTGGCGCGGATGACCAAGCCGGCGACGGCGCTGATGGCGAAAAAGCCCATGATCGCCGGGTAGACACCGTCACCGATCCAGGCGATCAAGGCACCGCCGACAGCCGGGCCGACGAGCTGCGCCGCCTTGTTGCCCGACGACGCGATGGCAATGGCGCGGGCGAAATCGTCCGCCGGCACCAGGTTCGGCAGCGTCGCCTGACTGGCCGGATGATAGAAGCCCCGCGCGGCGCCGTGCACGGTCAGGATCAACAAAATCACCGCCATGCTGCTCAGGCCCAGATGCAACACCAGCAGGATCGATCCCACGGTCGAGAACTGCACCAGGTTGCAAAGAACCAGAATCAGGCGCCGCTCGAAACGGTCGGCGGCGACGCCGGCCACCAAAAACAACGCCAGCACCGGCGCGAACTGCGCCAGGCCGATCAGCCCCAGGTCCAGCGGATCGCCCGTCAGGTTGTAGACATGCCAACCGATCGCCACCGTGAAGGCGTGCATGCCCATGACGTTGAAGGTCCGGTTGACGACGAAGGCGATAAAGCTGCGGTTCTTCCAAAGCGGCATTCTCGAAGATGGACATAGAACCGGCCGGCGGTCACACCCTTTTTTTTCCCGGGCAGGTGTGACCAAACCCATAGACTCATGCGCCGATCCGCGTAGGCTAAGAGCATGTTCGCTTGCCGTCCCGCCATCAGCCGCCGTTTTTCCGCTTCCGGCGTGGCGATCGCTGCTCTGGCCGCCATGCTCTGGTCCTGCGCGCCGGTGCAGAACGTCGATCACTTGGTGCGCCACGAACACGACCACCGGCACGCACCGGGTGAGATTCTTGTCATCGATCCGCCGCCGGCCTACCTCGCCCAACTGCCGGAAATGGGGCTGGAAGTGCGCGAAGTGACGCCGCTTCCCGGCATCGGCGCCGAACTCTACCATTTGGACATCACCGACGGCCGCCATCCGTTTCACCTGCGCGAACACCATCGCCAGAACTTCCCGGACATGGTCGCCGACCTGCACCATCACTTTGAGGCCCACGCGGTGAAGAAGACCGACAAGAGCTACACCGCGCGCGCCGCCGCCGATTGGGCGAAAGCCGGGCGCGGTTGCGGCAAGGGAATCCGCATCGGCGTCGTCGACGGTCATTTGGCGGAACGGCATCCGGCGTTCAAGGGGGCGGCGATCAAGTATCGCTCGTTCATCGACAAGGGCCTGAAACGGCCGCACGGCGAGCACGGCACCAGCGTCACCGCGGTGCTGGCGGGCAGCGGTTCCTGGGGTGGACTGGTGCCGGGGGCCGAGTTCCGGGTCGCCAACATCTTCCATACCGACGCCAAGGGCGCCAGCCTGGGCAGCACCAAGGCCATCGTCCGGGCCATCGACTGGCTGATCGCCGAGAAGGTCGCGATCATCAATCTCAGTTTCGGCGGCGCGCCGAACGGGCTGATCAAGCATGCCCTTGACCATGCCCACGACCGGGGCGTGGTGCTGATCGCGTCGGGCGGCAATTCCGGTCCCTTCACCAAGGCCAAGAGCTACCCGGCTGCTTACGAAAATGTCATCGCCGTTACCGCCATGGACCGCTTCGGCCGCATGGCGCGATTTTCATCGAAGGGCGATTATCTGGAATTCGCCGCACCCGGCGTCGATATCTGGACCGCCGTGCCGCGCGGTGGCAAGGCCATGTCCGGCACCTCCTTCGCCGCGCCGATCATCACCGGGATGGCGGCGGCGGCGATCCAGCACAAGGGCGCCAAAGGCGTCGAAGGGGTGCGCGCCTACCTGCGCCAGCACGCCGTCGACAAGGCGCAGAAAGGCCGCGACGTTTATACGGGATGGGGACTCGTGCAACTGAAACCGGTTTGCTAGGTGTACATGATGACTTCTCCTCCCTCCAACCCCGCCCATGTCAGCGACGATTCCGCCCTGCCCGCCCCCTTCGCCGCCGCCGTCTATGTGCCGCGCCAGCCCCGGGGCGACGCGCTGGGCGAATTCGTGCGCGAGCTGAAATCCGCTGGCATCAAGGTCGGCGGCCTGTTGCAGGAAGTGGTGCGCAATCCGGACGGCTCGCGCGACCGCATCGACACCATCGACATCGCCACCGGAAAACGCGTGGTCATCAACCAGACCACGCCGGAAACGCTGAAATCGCACCTCTGCTCGCTCGACACGGCGGCGCTGGCGGAAACCACGCAGGTGCTGCGCCGCGCCGTCGCCGAGGGCGCGCAGCTCATCGTCGTCGAGAAGTTCGGCCACCAGGAAGCCGAGGGCGAAGGACTGGCTTCCGACATTCTCGACGTCATCGCGTCCGGCGTGCCGATGCTGGTGGCGGTGCCGGAGACTTCTTATGACGCCTGGCAGGACCGCACCGGCGGGCTCGGCGTGCGGCTCGGCTTCGCGCTGGATTGCTTCCGCGATTGGTGGGCTGGGGTCGGAGGCGATTATTGAAATTCCTTTAAATAGGAATTTATTGACTTTTCAGAAATGGCCGGCTACAGTGCGCGACGGTATCGCGGCCGGCGCCGCGACGGCCCGCTATTGGACATCGTGAATCAGAATGGGATCGGCCCGACAGCGCGATCGAAGGCGTTTATTCAGTCCTGGAAAAATTGGGTTCGTTCCACAGTTTTTTTTCGAATTCGTTTGAAATCAATAGCTTCCAACCCGTGAAATTTCGTCACGAGTGCCACACCGTGCCGGGGCTGGCCAACCGACGCTGGGCGCCTTATATCCAAGAACAAGACCCATCACCGCCAGGGAGGGAAAGCATGGACGACCAGACCCGCATCGAACTCGAGGCCGCCGCCTTTCGCGGCCTGATCAAGCATCTGCAGAAGCGCACCGACGCGCAGAACATCGACATCATGAATACCGCCGGGTTCTGCCGCAATTGCCTGTCGAAATGGTACAAGGCCGAAGCCGACGTGCGCGGCGTCGAGATCACCGACGACGAGGCGCGGGAAGCCATCTACGGCATGCCCTACGCCGAGTGGAAAGAGAAGTACCAGGAAAAGGCCTCCGAAGAGCAGATGCAGAAGTTCGAGGAAACCAAGCCGCTGCACGCCGAAATCAGCGGGCATAACTAGGTTGATGGCGGTTTAACCAAGCCCGGCACGGGCTTGGCAAGCGCGACTGCGCGCCGGGCCCCATGGCCCGCCAGCCAAGCGTTTCGGAGAAACGCGCCCGGCGCCTGAGGGGCCAAAACAACAGGCCAAGCGTTTCGGAGAAACGCGCCCGGCGCCTGAGGGGCCAAATCAACAAGCCAAGCGTTTCGGAGAAACGCGCCCGGCGCCTGAGGGGCTCGATCAAACAGCCGCCGAGTGCCTGCCCTTGCCGGTTTGCAGGTAGGTGTCGAACACCGCGCAGACCGAGCGCACGAAGGGCCGCCCGGCTTCCGTCACCTCGACATGGTCGCCGTCCAGGTTGACCAATCCGTCGTCGGCCATCGGCAAAAGCCGCGCGCGCTCGGCGGCGAAACCGTCGTCGGGGGCACCATCCTTGGTCTCGTAAGGCGCCAGGTCTACATGCAGGTTGCACATCAGCCGTTCGATGATATCGCGCCGGAGCCGGTCGGTGGCGTCGAGCTCGAGACCGCGCTCAACGGCGAAACTGCCGGCGTCGATGGCGCGGCGCCAGGCGCGGATGGAGGGCGCGTTCTGCGCGTAGCCCTGCGGCAACGAGCCGATCGCCGATGCGCCCATGCCGATCAGGCTTGAGGCCTGGTCCGTCGTGTAGCCCTGGAAGTTGCGGCGCAGTTCGCCGGCCTCCAGATGCCTGGCCATCGGGTCGTCGGCGCGGGCGAAATGGTCGAGGCCGATGCGCACGTAGCCGTGCTCGGCCAGGCGCCTGGCCACGGCCTCGGCCTGCTCGAAACGCGCGGCCGCACCCGGCAGCGCCGCTTCGTCGATCATCTTCTGGTGCGTCTTCATCCATGGCACGTGGGCATAGCCGAACACCGACAGGCGGTCGGGGCCCAGATCGACGGCCAGATCGACGGTGCGCTCGGCGTCCGCCACGCCCTGGTGCGGCAGGCCGTACATCAGGTCCAGGTTGACCGAATTGATGCCATGGCGGCGCAGGATGTCGAGGACAGCCTTGGTGTCCTCGAAGCTCTGCACCCGGTTGATGGCTTCCTGGACCTTGGCGTTGAAGTCCTGGACGCCGAAGCTGATGCGGTTGATGCCGCTCACCGCCAGGGCCTCTGCCATGGCGTCGGTCATGGTGCGGGGGTCGATCTCGACGGCGAGCTCGGCGTCGGGGGCGAAGTCGAAGCGCTGGCCCAGGCGCGCCATGATCATGCGGAAATCGTCTTCCGAGAGCGTCGTCGGCGAGCCGCCGCCGAAATGCAGGTGCGACACTCGGAGCCGGCCCGGAACCGCGTCGGCGACCAGATCGGCCTCGCGGGCCAGGGTCTCGGCATAGTCGTGGATCGGTTCGTAGCGGCCGACCACCTTGGTATGGCAGCCGCAGTACCAGCACATGCGCTGGCAGAACGGCACGTGCAGATAGAGCGATACCGGCTGCTCCGCCGGCAGCGCCGCCAGCCAGCCGCCGTAGGCCGCGGCGCTGACGCCGTCATGAAAATGCGGCGCCGTGGGATAGGAGGTATAGCGCGGCACGGCGCCGCCGTAGCGTTGCAGAAGATCGGTGGTCATGGCCTCGGTTCTACGCGTCAGGCAGGCATCTCGCCTTGATGGAGATCAAGTGGATCGGCGCAAACAGATTCGCATTCGTGAATATACGTTGATTCATGTCAAGGCCCGCATCACCGCCGCCCGGTTATATCGCGGCAAGGAGATCACAAGAAAGATCACAAGGGACAACAACAGAGAAAAACTCGGGGAAACATGACCATTCGTTCCGTTCTCGCACTGGTCGATGGGGGATCGCAAAGCGAGCAGGCGCTGCTCGCCGCCATCCGCGTCGGCCTGGCCTTCGGCGCCCATGTCGAGGTGCTGCACGTGGAGCCGCCGATCGAGCCGCTGGTGCCGGCGGTGCCCGACGCCATTGGCGCCGCCGGCGCCGCCCAGCTCGCCGACGACCTGGAAGCCGACGTCCGCGCCCGCGCCGATATCGCCCGGGCGCTGTTCCAGACGCATTGCGTCGACGCCGGGCTGAAGATCGTCAATGCGGACGACGAGCGCATCGCCATCGCCAGCTTCGCCTGGCGCCTGGTCAGCGGCCACGACAACCCGGAGATCGCCCGGCACGGCCGGCTGGTCGACCTGATCGTGCTGGGCCGGCCCGACGCCGGCGACGGCGGCGTCGATTCGGCGGCGCTGGAGGCGGCCCTGTTCGACACCGGACGCCCGGTGCTGATCGCCGGAGATCGCGGCCTGGCCATTGACGGCGTCGCCGTGGCCATCGCCTGGGACGGCTCGCGCGAGGCGTCCCGCAGCCTCAGCGCGGCGCTGCCGATCCTGGAATCGGCTGGGCGGGTCGCGGTCGTGTCGGTTGGCGACGGGGCCGGCGGCAATGGCCTCGACGACCTTGCCGTCTATCTGCGCGGCCATGGCGTCGATCCGGAAATCCGCGCCGTCGCCCGTGGCGAGCGTTCCGTCGCCGACGCGCTCGGTCAGGAACTGCAGGCCTTCGGCGCCGACGTCACCATCATGGGTGCTTACGGCCATAGCGTGATTGGCGAGTTCCTGTTCGGCGGCGTCACCCGCGACATGCTGAAAGACCCCGGTCAGGCCCTGTTTCTGGCTCACTGAGCCCAGCCCTGGCGACTTTCCAACCCGGGAGTCGCCATGGTAGAGTTCGGCATCCCCTCGGGAGGGGCCGCCCGCCGCCGTGCTGTGGGCGGAACAAGGAGATGGCGATGTCGTCAGACGGGTCCTCGAACGTGGTGCGCCTGCCCGACCCCGTGAAGCGGTCGGCGGAGCGGGAATCGCCCTGCGCCGCCTGCCCGATCCGGGACCTGGCGCTCTGTTCGGCGCTCGACGACGACGAGCTTCGCTTACTTAACGACATCAGCATGGACGTGCAGTTGCCGCACGGTGCCGCCGCCTACGACGAGGGTGAACAGGCCGACTACGTCTACAACCTGACGGCCGGCTTCATGAAGCTCTACAAGCTGCTGCCCGACGGCCGCCGGCAGATCACCGGGTTCGTGTTCCCGGGCGACTTCCTCGGCCTGGCGTCGGAGAAGGAGTACGTGCACACCGCCGAAGCGATCACCGACGCGACGCTCTGCAAGTTCAAGCGCACGAAGCTCGAGCGACTGTTCACGGATCTGCCGAAGCTGGAAAGTCGGCTCCTGGAAATCTCGCGGCACGAGTTGGCGGAAGCCCACAACCAGATGCTATTGCTCGGCCGCAAGTCGGCGAAAGAGCGGATCGCGTCGTTCCTGACCATGCTGCACCGCCGCGCCGAGCGCCTGGAACTGCCGACCCGGCCGCTGGAAATCCCCATGAGCCGCAACGACATCGGCGATTACCTGGGCCTGACCACGGAAACCGTCAGCCGTACCCTGACGCGGCTCAAGCAGAGCGGCATTATCGCGCTCAATTCCGACCGCCGCATCACCATTGTCGATCCCGCCTCGCTTTCGGAGATGGCCGAGGGATATTGAGCGATTCTGCTGTACCGACCTTTTGTTGGTAACATTGATCCACATCAATCATTTTTCGGGTATTGTGACATAGGTTACGGACATCCTCTTGGAGGGATGGGAATTTTGTTCGTACTCACAACGAATAACTCCAAGAATTACGTCACCAGACGACGAAAGAGGTCTTAAATTATGAGTGGGTTGGTTTGGCTCCCGGTCGGGGGCTTTGCGGTGTTGGGGCTGATTCTGGCTGCCAACGCCGTCGATACAGCAATCTACGCACACGGTTTGCTGCTATTTGTCGCCAGTGTCTTGGCAGGCTTCGCGGTCCTTAAAAAGGGCCAAAGCGTGGTTGCCGAGCACGCATCGGACGGAGCGGGCGGGACCACCGTCTGTTCCCCGTCAGCGCCCATGGGACGTATTGAGGTGATTGCCTAAGGGAGGA
>JAYPEK010000073.1:0-15275 GCA_038125725.1 Rhodospirillaceae bacterium | reverse complement strand
TGCCGCAGGCGTTGAAGATTTCCATTCCGGGCATCGTCAACACCTTCATCGGCCTCTACAAGGACACCACCCTGGTCGTGGTCATCGGCTTGCTCGACCCGCTTGGCATCGCCAAGTCGTCCCTGGCGGACAACCGTTGGCAGGGCCTGTCGAACGAGATGTACATTTTCATCGCGCTGTTCTTCTTCGTCTGCTGCTTCTCTATGTCGCGTTATTCGCTCTACCTGGAGAAAAAGCTGCACACCGGACATAAGCGGTGATCGCGCGGATTAGACTGGAGATTTGAGAAATGGCAGACGTCGAACAAATGGAAGCCTCGGGCGAACACCTGCAGTCCGCGGTTGGCGACAAGGACATCATCGAAATCATCGGCATGCACAAATGGTATGGTGATTTCCATGTCCTCAAAGACATCAACCTGAAAGTCAAAGGACAGGAACGCATCGTTATCTGCGGCCCGTCCGGGTCCGGCAAATCGACGATGATTCGCTGCATCAACCGGCTGGAGGAACACCAGCAGGGCCAGATCATCGTCGATGGCATCGAACTGACCAACGACCTGAAGCAGATCGACGCCATCCGCCGCGAAGTCGGCATGGTGTTCCAGCACTTCAACCTGTTCCTGCACCTGACGGTGCTGGAGAACTGCACGCTGGGTCCGATCTGGGTGCGTGAAACGCCCAAGAAAGAGGCCGAGGAAACCGCCATGCACTACCTGGAGCGGGTGAAGATCCCGGATCAGGCCCTCAAGTTTCCCGGACAGCTTTCCGGCGGTCAGCAGCAGCGCGTCGCCATCGCGCGTTCGCTCTGCATGAACCCCAAGATCATGCTGTTCGATGAGCCGACCTCGGCGCTCGATCCGGAAATGATCAAGGAAGTGCTGGACGTGATGGTGGAACTCGCCGACACCGGCATGACCATGCTCTGCGTCACTCACGAAATGGGCTTCGCCAAGACCGTTGCCGACCGGGTGATCTTCATGGATGGCGGCGAAATCATCGAGGAAAACGATCCGCACGAGTTCTTCGACAATCCGCAGCACGACCGCACGAAACTGTTCCTGAGCCAGATTCTGGCACACTAGTTTTAAGGGGCCCGTTAAGGGAACTCAGGGAGGAGGAAGCCGGTCCGTCATTTCGGTGACGGACCGGCTGTCATTTTCAGGGAGGAAAACATGTCGCAACCGGACACCGGTTCGGAACGCGCCCGGGGGCCGTTGACGCACCTCAAGGTGTTGGATATCTCGACCATCATCGCCGGTTCCACGGCATCCACGATGCTGTCCGATTTCGGCGCCGACGTGATCAAGGTCGAGCTTCCCGACCGTCCCGACGGGCTGCGCGACCTGCCGCCGCACAAGGACGGCGAGCCGCTGTGGTGGAAGGTCACCAACCGCAACAAGCGTGGCATTACCCTGGACCTCCGCAAGGCCAAGGGGGCGGAGCTATTCAAGGCGATGGTGGCGAAGTTCGACGTTCTGGTGGAGAACTTCCGTCCGGGCACGCTGGAGAAATGGGGGCTCGGGCCCGACGAGTTGCATGCCATCAATCCGCACCTGACCAACCTGCGGGTTTCCGCCTATGGCCAGAAGGGCCCTTATGCGGGCAGGCCTGGTTTCGCCCGTGTCGGCGAGGCCATGTCGGGTTTCCAAACCCTGGTCGGCGACGCGGACGGACCGCCGACCCATCCGGGTTACCCCATCGCCGATCCGATCACCGGGCTCTATGGGACCATCGGCATCTTGCTGGCGTTGTTGGAGCGTCGCGACCAGCCGGAAGCCCCGGGGCAAGTGATCGACGTTTCGTTGGTGGAATCCATGTTCCGGATGCTGGATTTCCTCGCCGTCGAGTACGACCAACTGGGCGCGGTGCGCGGCCGGCTCGGCAACCGCAATCCCTACGCCGCGCCCGGCAACGTCTACAAGACCCGCGACGGGCGCTGGATCACCATTCCCGCCTCCACGCAGGCGCTGTTCGTGCGCCTCATGCAGGCCATCGGCCGGCCGGACCTGGCGGAAGACCCGCGCTACGCCACCAACCCGCAGCGGGTCGAGAACCCGCACGAGTTGGAAACGGCAATCAGCGATTGGCTTGCTGAACGTGACCTCGCGGAGGCCTGCCGTGTTCTCGATGAGCACCAGGTGGCGAACGCGCCGGTCAGCACCATCGAGGATCTGTTCGCCGATCCCCATTACCGCGAGGCGGAAATGATCGTCGAGGTGCCGGACGAGGCCCTCGGCACGGTCCGCATGCAAGGCGTGACGCCGCGTCTCGATCGGACACCGGGAAAGGTCTACAAGACCGGCCCGGCGCACGGCGCCGATACCGATGCGGTTTATTCGGAGGTCCTTGGCCTCGACGCGGACCAGATCGAGCGCCTGCGCAAAGAGGGCATTCTCTAGGGGCGGGGGTCGCGCCAGTTCGGGAAATACCCTTTTGCGCGCGGGTCATCGAAGGAGATCGTCTCGCGTTCATAAGGCGTGAAGCCAGCCGCCTGGTAGTTGCCGAGCGCACGCGGGTGATCGAGATCGCAGGTATTGACCGTGACGCTTTTCGGTTCGTAACTCCAGGCCTGGTCCACCAGCCAGCGCAGGAAGAAGCGCCCAAGGCCGCGGCCGATGAAGTCCGGTAGCAAGCCAAAGTAGTCGATATCGATGACGTCATCCGATTTGCGGTCGAGTTCCCCGTAACCGCCGGGCGATCCGTTGACGTAAAGCACGAATACTTCGACATTCGGGTCGTGGATGATCTCGGCCAGGGCCTCGTCATCGATGATCCGTCGCTCGTACCAGAGCCAGTCTTCGCCAATGGTGTCGTAGAGATAGCGGTAGAACGATACCGGCATGTCGACGGTGCGCATCAGCGCGATCGGCAGCGCTGGGCGCGTCGGTGTCGGCGATGTCGGCCGTTCGGTCATCTCCAGGTAGGTGATGACCGAGGAAAGCTTCGGAAGATCGTTGGCGGGCCTGTCGGCCATCAGGTGACCACGGGGGTGTCGAAATGGTTGCCCCATTCCGCCCAGGAGCCGTCATAAACGGCGACTTCCTTGTGGCCGATCAGATAGAGCGCCAGCGCTGCAACGCAGGCGGTCACGCCCGACCCGCAGGACGTGACGATCGGTTTCGATACGTCGATGCCGGCGGCCTCGACCACCGATTTGATTTCGTCGGCGGAGCGGAACACACCGCCCGCGTCCTTGTCGAACAGGTCCTGGTAGGGAAGGTTGATGCTGTTCGGGATGTGGCCCTTTTTGTGGGTCGGACGCGGTTCCGGGTCGGTGCCGGCGAAACGCCCGGCGCTGCGCACGTCGACGACTTGTTCGCGGCCGCTCTCGATATTGGCCAGCAAGTGCTGCACGTCACGGACCAGGAAATTGTTCTGGCGCGCCGAGAAGTGGCGCTCACGCGGCACCGGCGGCAGATCCTCCACCGGATGTCCTTCCGCCAACCATTTCGGCAAGCCGCCGTTCAGCACGGAGACGTCTTCATGGCCGAAAACGCGGAACATCCACCAGGCCCGGCAGGAAGCCGAACTGCCGCCGTTGGTGTCATAGGCGACGATGCGCAGCCCGTCGCCAAGGCCCATCTTGCGCACCTTGGAGGAAAATTTCTCCGCGCTCGGCAGCATGTGCGGCAATTCGCTGTCAGTATCGGCGATGTCGTTGATATCGAAGAACTGGGCACCGGGAATGTGCTGCCCTTCATATTCCTGGCGCGGGTCGCGGTCGACGGTCGGCAGGAAGCTGGTGGCGTCGATGACGCGCACGTCGGGGGCATCCAGGTGTTGCGCCAGCCATTCGGTGCTCACCACGGCATCCGGGTTCACATAATCCATGATGTCTATTCCAGCCATTCCGGTGTCGGGAGGCCTTTTTCACGCAAAAAGGCGGGGTTGAAAAGCTTCGACTGATAGCGCGTGCCCGAATCGCAGAGCATCGTCACGATGGTGTGTCCGGGCCCCATTTCCTTGGCCAGGCGGACCGCGCCGGCGACGTTGACGCCGCTGGAGCCGCCGAGCACCAGACCTTCGTGCCGCGCCAGGTCGAAGACGATGCCCAGCGCGTCCTCGTCCGGGATCTGATAGGGCTTGTCGATGGTTATATCCTCGATGATCGGGGTCACGCGGCCGAGACCGATGCCTTCGGTGATGGAATTCCCCTCGGACTTGATTTCGCCGTCTTTGAAATGGCTGTACATGGCGGCGCCGAACGGATCCGCCAAGCCGATGGTGACGTTCGGATTCTGGTCCTTGAGGAAGGTCGAGGTGCCGGCGATAGTGCCGCCGGTGCCGATGGAACAGATGAAGCCGTCCACCTTGCCGTCGGTCTGGCGCCAGATTTCCGGCCCGGTGGTTTCATAGTGGGCGCGACGGTTGGCCAGGTTGTTCCATTGGTCGGCGAAGATGACGCCATTGGGTTCGGTCTTGGCCAGTTCTTCGGCCATGCGCTTGCCGACATGTTGGTAGTTGTTCGGGTCGGAAAACGGCAGGGCCGGGTTTTCGACCAGGTTGGCGCCGCACAGCCGGAGCATGTCTTTCTTCTCCTGGCTTTGCGTGTCGGGAATGACGATGGTGGTGCGATAACCGAGCGCATTGGCGCAGAGCGCCAGCCCGATCCCGGTATTGCCAGCGGTGCTCTCGACGATCAGGCCGCCGGGTTTCAGCGCGCCGCATTGTTCCGCGTCGCGGATCATGAACAGTGCCGCGCGGTCCTTGACCGAAGAGCCCGGATTGAGGAACTCGGCCTTGCCGAGGATCTCACAACCGGTTTCATCCGAAAGCCTGTTTAGGCGGATCAGCGGGGTGTTGCCGATGGTGTCGATAAAGCCTCTGCGGATATCCATGACAGTGTCCGTTTATGGGTGATCGAAGGGATGGGGAAATAGAAAAGATAATGCCCCCAAGATAGGTTTCCCAAGGCATGGAAGCAAGTTTGGACGCGGCAGATCCGTCGATTAGGCGCGCCTCCAGCGTTCGCGCAAACCGGCCCGGTTTTCCTTGAACCAATACATGGGGATCATGGTCATGGAGTTCTGGATGCGGCCATCGGCAAGCATGGTGAAGGCCTCTTCCGGCGTCGCCGTGAAAACCCGAATATCCTCGCCTTCCTCCTCCAGGCCGTGCACGCCGCCGGCATTTGAGGCATCGACCCGGCCGCAGAAGGAATAGACCGATTCCGACGACCCGCCGGGCGTCACCAGGTAATGGCAGATCGGTTCGATCTCCTGGATCGTACAGCCTGCTTCCTCCAGCGCTTCGCGCCGGACCACGTCTTCCGGTACTTCACCGTCCTCGATAATTCCGGCGATAATCTCGATCAGCCATGGCGAGGCATCGTCGGCGAACCAGGGCGATTTCGTCGCCGCATAGGCGCCGGCGCGGAACTGTTCGACCATCACCAGCAGATCGAGATCAGGGTCGTAAAGCAGCGCACAGGCCGCATGGCCGCGTTCGAAAATCTCGCGCGATATCTCGCCACCCATGCCGCCTTCGTGCAGCCGGTGCCGCAACCTGTAACGATCGATGCGGAAATATCCCTGGAACGGCGTTTCCAGATCAATGACGTCGACGTCTTTCGGGCTCATTCTTGCGTCCTTCCGTTTCGCGCCCTTTGTCGCGCGCCAGTCGATGTTTGTCCAGGGGGGGCGGCAGGGGTAGAAAGAGGTGCGATTTGCTGGCGGGTTTCCGCCAAACGATGAGGAGCCATTCATGTCCGAACCCGTGGTCCTGACCGAGATTGATGAACGTGGTATCGCCACCGTCACGCTCAACCGCCCCGAAGTGAACAACGCCTACAACGGCGACATGATCCAGGCGCTGTTGGACAATACCGCGGCCTTGGCGGCCGATGACAAGGTGCGGGTGATCGTGCTGCGCGGCAACGGCCGGCATTTCCAGGCCGGTGCCGATCTGAAATGGATCAACGAGGTCTCGGCCCGTTCGCCGGAAGACAATCTCGCGGTTTCACAGAATACGACGGACGCCGTGCGTTTCCTCGATTGCTGCCCGAAGCCGACCATCGCACTGGTGCACGGCGGCTGCTTCGGCGGCGGCACCGGCATCATCGCCGCCTGCGACATCGTCATCGCCTCGACCGACGCCATCTTTTCCATCACCGAGGTGCGCTGGGGCCTGCACGCGGGGCCGATCCTGCCGCAGTTGGCGACCGCCATTGGTGTTCGGAACCTGCGCCGTTTCGCGCTCAGCGGCGAACGTTTCGATGCCCTGCAGGCCTGGGAATTGGGGCTGGTGCACGAAGTCTGCGAACCGGACGAACTGGATGAGACCGCCGAGCCGATCATCGATGCGATCCTGAAGAACGGACCTGAGGCCATCGCCGACACCAAGCGGATCATCTTCGAGACGTCCGGGCTCTATATCGACGACGAAACAGCCGTGGAATTGGCCCGCGATCACGCCCGAAAACGCGGCACAGAGGAGGCGGCGGAGGGCCTGTTGAGCTTCCGCGAGAAGCGCGAAGCCGCCTGGTATCCAGGCGAATAGCGTATTCGGAAACCCGGAGTTTCGGCCATGGCCAGAATGGAAAAAGTCACCTTTACCGGCGCTTTGGGAGATGAACTGGCGGCGCGGCTCGACCTGCCGGACCGACGCCCGATCGCCTTTGCGCTGTTCGCGCACTGCTTCACCTGTTCCAAGGACAGCGTCGCCGCGTCGCGCATCGCCCGCGAGCTCACGCTGCACGGCATCGCCGTTCTCAGGTTCGATTTCACCGGTCTGGGCGACAGCGACGGGGAATTCGCCAACAGCAATTTCTCCTCCAACGTTGCCGACTTGGTTGCCGCCGCCGATCACCTGCGGGAGCATCATGAAGCGCCGTCGATTCTGATCGGCCATTCCCTCGGCGGCGCGGCGGTCTTGGCGGCGGCGTCACAAGTACCGGAAGCGAAAGCCGTCTGCACCATCGGCGCGCCTTCCGATCCGGCCCATGTTGCCAAGCATTTCCAGGACGCGCGCGAAAAGATCGTCGCCGAGGGTTGCGCCGTCGTCGAATTGGCCGGGCGGCCCTTCGCCGTCAAGCAGCAGTTCCTGGAAGACATCGCCAGCCAGGCCCTGGAAGCCAAGATCTCGGCCATGCGCAAGGCGCTGCTGATCTTTCACTCGCCGCTCGACCAGGTCGTCGATGTCGACAATGCCGCCGCGATTTTCCTGGCGGCGAAGCACCCCAAGAGCTTCGTGTCGCTGGATCACGCTGATCATCTGCTGACCGACCCGTCGGATGCCATCTACGTCGCCGACCTGATTGCCACCTGGGCCCGGCGTTACACCGACCCGGACCATCCCAACCTGATCGCCGAAGGCAAGGGCGGCACCGTCGTCGTCGAGGAAACGTGGGAGGGGAAATTCACCAATGCCATTTCCGTCAACGGCAGGTACGCCATGCGCGCCGACGAGCCGGCCAGCCACGGCGGCACCGATACCGGGCCTTCACCCTATGACTTGCTGCTTGCGGGTTTGGGGGCGTGCAAGTCGATGACCATGCGCATGTACGCCGAGCACAAGGGCATCCCGCTCGACCGCGCGCGCGTCACGCTGACGCATCACAAGCTCCATGCCGAGGATTGCGCCGATTGCGAGTCCGCGACCGGCATGGTCGACGAAATCGACATCGCCATCGAATTGGAGGGCGATCTCGACGAGGCGACGCGCCAGCGCGTGGCGGAAATCGCCGACAGATGCCCGGTGCACCGCACGCTGCACGGCGAGATCATGATCAGAAGCGAACTGAAAAGCACCTAAGCGCACGGTTTGGCGACGCGAACCGATGCTGAAAATAATGGCCGGCCAATCCGGCAGGACTAATATTTGACCGAGGCCAGTTCGTCCTTGGTGGAGAGCGTTTCCCGGGCACCGATGTCGCGGGATATTTCCAGTTGGAGCGTCTCGTACTGGTTTTCGACCCTTTTCGTCAGATAGGGCAAGTCGGTGAGCCTGTCGTTACGTTGTTCTTCGGCTTCCGACAGAAACTCACGGACCCGGTCGAAAAAGCCCCTGAATTCTTGGAGGCAGGCGCCGGACCAAATGGCGCTGGTCGCCGCGATGTCGGCTTCCAAGGAAAACAATGTCTTTTGGAGTTCCACGATCAACTCCGGTCCTTTGGGGTGATCGGCATGGGAGACGGCCATGACAATGCCGAGCAACGCTTCGAGTTTCCGCCCGAGATCTAAATAAACGTTGATTCGGGCGTGAACGAGACGGCTGTTCACCTCCGCCGGTTTGCCGACGGGACTGTTACGTCGGCCAAAATAAAACCCGACGACGGCCGCACCGAGCGCGATGACGGAAGACAGGAATGACAATAGCAACGATATCAGGCCAGGCCCCGTTGACGTTCCTGTTTTCGTGAATACTCGGTCGCCGGGTTCTTTGTTGCGGGACGCCGGAGGGTCGATGGTTTCAGATAGTTCGCGGATTCTCGGCGATTGTTCCTGGTGAGATTGTGACCTGTACAAATAGGTTCCAGATGCCAGGACCACGAAAACCAAAATCAGCACCCCCAATTTCTCCAGAAACCGTGTCCACGGAGTTTTCTCAACCATCGCCCCATCCCAAATCATCACGAATAAGACCAAACACCCAGATAGCGCCGCCGGAAAGAAGGGTGCCTAATGCCCCGACGAAAATCGGCCATACATAGATGTCCCAGAACCCGGAGGGAGATGAATCCAATATGTCCTTCAGATACGAAATCACTTTGGCCAACTTGAACTCGATCATTTCGAGCTTATTGGACAATTCCTTCTTCACCGATGCCTGCCTGTGGATGACGCATTCCTTGTTCGCCGAATTGCTAACGGTTGAGGCCTCGCACAGCGCGGTCTGCAAATCGCTTCTCAAGCCTTTCAGTTGGTCCAATGCCTCTTGTCCGTAAACGGCAGTAGGGAATTGACCCGAAGCGTCTGTGTGCTGGGGCCTGTTTGAGCAATCGAGAACCATACCCGGAAATATCAAGTCAAAGTCTTTGAGTTCGCTCCAGGGTACGCAACGCTTGAGAAGGTCCACATATCCGTTCGGGTCTCCGGACAGACGAAAGGATATCGCCGAGAGCGTATCTCCTTCTTCTACCAGAATGAGATCGCCGATTTTTTGCCAGCCGGCCGCTTGCTTCGGGATCAGCGCGGCGCAGAGGAAAAGGAACGTGCTCAGCGCAATGAACGGCCTATATCCAGCGTGGTGGATTCGCAATATGCGTGACCCCTCAGATCAACGACGAGGTAGTATTGCTTAACGCGAATATTGTTTCGGTTTTAGGGGTTCGGTTGCAACCCATAAGTTGAATACCCTCCGCGTTCTCGCGGTGCGGCATTCATCGTTTGCAAGGCTAGATTACAGGACCCAAAGCCGGCCTGAGGCGCCAACGGCGATGGTGATCAGGCCGAGGATCAGGTTGGTGCCGACGACTCGTCGGATCCAGTTGAGCTGGGCGCCGGCGGCGGGCCAGTTCTCTTCGCCGACGGCCGCCTTGAACTTGGCGTAAGGCCCGAAGTAGAGGAACCAGTAAAGCAGGATCATCAGCCAGCCGATGCCCTGCATGATGTGGATGTGCGGGCCGACGCCGTCCATGCCGCCGTAGTCCGAATAAATCTGGAAATAGCCGCTCAGCGGCAGGGCGATGACCACGGCCCATACCCAAGGGAAGAACCGGTCGAACACGCCGAGCCACAGCTTCAATCGCGGCGGCGGGCCGTCCAGGATCGACATGGCCGGGCGCAGAATCTGATAGGCGAAGAACATGCCGCCGACCCAGATGACGGCGGCAACGGCGTGAATGGCGATGGCTAAGGCTGACATGCCGCCATTATTTGTCCTTAATCGCCTGATCCGTCAAGTTCGTGAGGATCCGGCTGATGGCGCCGACGAGACGGTTGTGCCCCTCGATCTCGTGGCGGCGCGCGATATAGCCGGGGTGGTCGTAGACCAGGAACACCTGTCCCTCGGCGTCCTTGTAGACAAGAGTCCGCATGGGAAAATCCAGGCCGGCGAGGATATTGGCGCTCATCAGGGGGGTCGAAATCTTGGGTGTGCCGTAGATCAGGAGTTCGGCCTCGGCGGTTATCGTGTTGCCGTGGTCGACCCGGGCGTAGATTTGGAATTTCTTCTCTTCCAGGACGGCGACCAGGCGGTCCATGGTTTCCTTGACGGAAAAGGCGCTCGGCTTGACGACGACGCCCTCTGATGCGGCATCGGCGCCGGAACTGCATAGCCAGATACCGATGAGCGGCGCGATCAGAAATAACGTCAGCTTTCGCATGGTTCCTTCCACCAGTTTGGTCCGATTCCACTCGTGTGATACCCGGTTTGGCTGACAGCCGCCTGACCGGAAATCATTGGAAGTTGCGTGAACGGATGGTCACGGGCGCCGTTTCCGGCGCATCGAGCCGCCCGAGCCACGGCGTCAGGTCCCAGAGGCGCTTGCAGACCACGTGAATGACGCGGCCTTCCTTCTGTACCTCGCCAGCCACTTCCAGCAATTGCGCCCCCAGCACCGGACGGCGGAAGCGCTCGAACACATCGGGCCAGACGATCAGGTTGGCATGTGCGGTTTCATCTTCGAGGGTGACGAACACCACGCCCTTGGCGCTGCCCGGGCGTTGGCGGGTAGTCACCAGCCCGGCCAGGCGCACCTCGGCACCTTGCCGCAGATGCACGAGATCACGAGAGGGCAGGCAGCCGCGCCGTTCCAAATCATCGCGCAGCAGTGCCAGCGGGTGACTTTTGAGCGACAGCGACAGCGCGCGGTAATCGTCGGCCACTTGCTCGCCCAAGGCCATCGCCGGCAAAGCCACCCGCGGTTCCAGCCCCCGGTGATCGAGCCCGGCGGCGGCGAACAGCGGTGGCGGCGCGTCGTCGAGGCCGCGGATCGCCCAAAGTGCCGTGCGCCGCGTCAGGCCGAGGCCTGCGAAGGCGTCGGCCCGCGCCAGTTTCTCCAGCACCGCCTTGGAGAGGCCGGTGCGTTCCTGCAGTTCGTGCGCGCTCCGGAACGCGCCGCCGGCGCGCGCATCGGTCAGCCGTTCCATGTCCGCCTGCTTCAGGCCTTTGACCTGGCGGAAACCGAGCCTGAGCATCGGCACGTCCGGTGCTGAACCGGGTTCCAGCGTGCAGTCCCAATCGCTTCGATTGATATCGACGGGCCACACCTCGCCGCCGTGATCCCTGAGATCGCGCACCAATTGCGCCGGTCCGTAGAAGCCCATGGGCATGGAATTCAGCAGCGCACAGGTGAAAGCCGCCGGATAATGGCGTTTCAGCCAGGCCGAGACATAGACCAGGAGCGCGAAGCTGGCGGCGTGCGATTCCGGAAAGCCGTAGTCGGCGAAGCCCTCGATCTGCTTGAAGCAGCGCTCGGAGAAATCGAGTTCGTAGCCGTTGCCCAGCATGCCGGCGATGAAGCGTTCGCGAAACTTGTGGATATCGCCGAAGCGCCGAAATGTCGCCAGCGCACGGCGAAGCGCATCGGCTTCTTGCGGCGAGAACCCGGCGGCGACGATGGCGATTTTCATCGCCTGCTCCTGGAATAGCGGAATGCCGAGCGTCTTGCCCAGCACACGTTCCAGGGCCTTCGACGGAAAATCCACCGTCTCCTTGCCGTCGCGGCGGCGCAAATAAGGGTGCACCATGTCACCCTGGATCGGGCCCGGGCGCACGATCGCCACCTCGATCACCAGGTCGTAGAAATTGCGCGGTTTCAGGCGCGGCAGCATGCTCATCTGGGCGCGGCTCTCCACCTGGAAGACACCGACGCTGTCGCCCTCGCACAGCATGTCGTAGACGGCCGGGTCCTCGGCCGGGATGGTGGCCAGCGTCACGTTCCGCCCGTGATGCCTGGAAAGCAGGCCGAACGCCTTCTGCACGCAGGTCAGCATGCCGAGCGCCAGGATATCGACCTTGAGGATGCCGAGCGCATCCAGGTCGTCCTTGTCCCATTCGATCACCGTACGCTCGTCCATGGCGGCGTTGGCGATGGGCACCATCTCGTCCAGGCGTCCCTTGGTCATCACCATGCCGCCGGTATGCTGCGACAGGTGCCTGGGAAAGCCCCGCAGCACGCCGGCCAGCGCCAAAAGCCGCCGAACCATTAGCTCTCCGGGGTCGAGACCGGCCTCGCGGATATGATCGTCGGTGATGTCGTCCCACGACCGCCGCCAGGCCGCGCCCTGCAGCGCCAGGATAACGTCCTCGGTGACGCCCAACGCCTTGCCGGTCTCGCGGATGGCGCTCTTGGCCCGGTAGGTGATGACCGTGGCGGTCATGCCGGCACGTTCGCGGCCGTATTTCCCGTAGATGTACTGAATCACCTCTTCGCGCCGGCCGTTCTCGAAATCGACGTCGATGTCGGGTGGCTCGCCGCGTTCGGCGCTGACGAAGCGCTCGAACAGGAGATCGATGCGGGCCGGATCGACGGCGGTGATGCGCAGGCAGTAGCAAACCGCCGAATTGGCCGCCGACCCGCGTCCCTGGCAGAGGATGCCGCGTTCTTCGGCGAAGCGGACGATATCGTGCACCGTGAGGAAATAGGGGGCGAAGCCCAATTCCTCGATCAGGTCCAGTTCATGTGCGATCTGAGCCGAGACTTTGTCCGGAATGCCGTCCGGGTAGCGCGCCTTGGCGCCTTCCCAGGCGAGACGCACCAGTTCCGCCTGCGGCGTGCTGTCTGTGGGCACCGGATCGATGGGATAGTCGTAGCGCAGTTCATCCAGGCTGAAACGGCATTTGCGGGCGATCTCCAGGCCATGGGCGAGGGCGCCCGGCATGGCGGCGAACAGCCGCGCCATCTCCGCCGCGCTTTTCAGGTGGCGTTCCGCGTTGGCGGCGAGACGCCGGCCGGCCTGATGCACGGTGCAGCCCTCGCGGATGCAGGTGAGGACATCGAGCAACGGCCTGCGCTCGGCGCTGTGATAGCGCACGTCGTTGCAGGCCAAAAGCTTGATCCGATGCTTCCCGGCGAGTGTCGCCAGGCTTTGCAGGCGGGCTTCGTTGCCGCCGGAATAATCATAGGAAACAGCAAGGTAGAGGTCGTCGTTGAACGCTTGATTCAATTTCAAAAGCGCATCTTCGAGGGCCGGATCGAAACGCCGGGGCGCCACGGCGGCGATGACCAGGCCATCGCCCGAGCGGATCACGTCGGCAAGCGCCAGCTCACATTCGCCCTTCGGTGCGCGGCGCTTTCCCAATGTCAAAAGGCGCGTTAGCCGACCGTAGGCGGCGCGGTCTTTCGGATAGGCCAGCAGGTCCGGGCCGTCGGTCAGTCCGAGCCGGCAGCCGACGACGAGACGGATACCCGCCTGTTTCGCCGCCGTATGCGCGCGCACCAGCCCGGTGACGCTGTTGGTGTCGGTGACGGCAATGGCATCGAGCCCAAGCGCGGCGGCGGTGACCATCAGTTCCTCGGGGTACGAGGCGCCCTCCAGGAAACTGAAGTTGCTGGCCACGCAAAGCTCTGCATAAGCACTCATGGGAAAACCCCGTGCATGTACCATTTCGGTGCTCGGTCGGGACGGTAGAGGCCGGCGCGAAACAGCCAGAAACGATGGCCCTCGGTGTCCTCCACCCGGTAATAGTCGCGCAGGCGCACCTGGCCGCTCCATAGCGCCGCCGGGTCCTCCAGCCACCATTCGGGAGCAATGCGTTCGGGCCCGTCGGCCGCCGCCACCCGGTGACGCCGCCGGCGCCAGGTGAACATCACCGGCGGCCGGTCCGGCACCGGCGCCACGACCTCGATGGGCTCCGGTGTCGCCAGCAGTTGCAAGGGACGCGGCGAGGCCGGTTCGTCGGCCTCCGCTTCGTTTGTGGGTGAGGGCGCCGCGTCGACTGCTGGAAGCCGGCTTTGCGCATGCTCCGGCGGATGCCTGGGCGCAGGGGCGAGGCGATGCACGCGGCCAGGCCCCAGGCGGTTGCCCAGCCGGTCGATGAGGAAGGCCAGTGCCTCGGCGCCGCCGTCACCGGTGAGCGAGGATTGGGTAGGCGCCAGCGGATCGGCGACGGTGGCGGCCAGAACCAGGGCGTCGACGCCAAAGCCGGGGTCGAAATCATCCAGTTTCTGTTCGAACAGGCGGCGAAGGTGCGCCGCCTCGCGCACCGCCCGCCCGGTGCCGACGGTGATCTCCGCGACACCGCCATCGACCCTATAGCCGATAAGCCGCACCCGTCGCGCGCCGACCCGCGCCGTGGCCAACTGCCCGCAAAGCGTTTCGATCAGCCGCTCAAGGGCGGCCTCGATGCCGCTCCGATGCGTGACCGGCTCGGCGAAGGCGATGCGCGCCTGGTGGTCCGGTGGAGGGCGGTTGGGCTCGATGGTCTCCGAGCGGCGGCCGAAAGCCTGATCCAGGCGATCAAGCAACGCACCGCCGAAACGCGCCGCCAGCGGCCCGCGCGGTCGGCGTTCGAGCTGTCCGATGCGCCGCAGCCCGAGACGGAACAGTCCTTCGGTCACTTTCGGCGCCAGCCTGAGCGCCGCCACCGAGAGCGGCGCCAGGGCGGCTGCCGTGCCATCCGCAGGGATGACGGCAATGGCAGCCTGCAGGGGCGGCTGAAACCGCGCCACGGCCCAGGCGGCGCCGGGGGTGTCGGCAACGCCCAGCCGATGCGCATAGCCGAGCGCCCTTAGCCGCGCGCTCAGATCGGCCAGCAGTTCCGCCTCGCCGCCGAACAGATGCGCCGCGCCGGTGATCTCCAGCCAGAGCCCGCCGGCACCGGCGCCGAGGCTGTCGGGATCGACGGCGGTCCAGGGCGTGTAACGGTCGCACCAGCGCGCCAGCCGGCCGAGCGCGGCGCGTTCGCCTTCGGGATCGGCGGGCGCGGTTCGGAGGTCCGGCACCAGCGCGCGGGCATCGGCCAGCGGCAGCCCCGGCTGCAGACCAGCGATCTCCGCCGCGCGGTTGACGGCGACCAACAGCGCGTGGCCGTTTTCCTCGGCGACGCTGGCGAGCGGCGTGCGGGTGAAATCAGTTGGCGTTCGCGGCCCGCAAGGGGAGGGCGCCGGCCGGGCTTTCCACCGCCGCACGCAGAGGTCCGTCGCGAAGCGGGGCAGCCAGACGGAAACCACGCGCCGACGCATCGTCCCGTCCGCCGATAGCCCGTCCCGAACGCCATGCGTCATCTCGTTCATCCAACCACTCCACAAACCATTGGCCGGTCCCACCGCCTCGGCAGCGCAACAGGTCCACTTGCCAGCAGGCGGCACCGGGCCAGGCGCCAAGCGGGTGCCGGCTGGCGGCGGCCGTCACCCGCCAACGGGTGAGCGCCACCGGCGCGGCGCCGCCG
>JAYPEK010000072.1:0-15501 GCA_038125725.1 Rhodospirillaceae bacterium | reverse complement strand
GATCCTCCGTTAGAATACAGGCTCAGGCGTCCCAAATGTTTTGATGACGGACAGGCCGTCGTTGCCGCCGTCGCCCAGTGGCACGCGGTTCTTGATGCGGGTCAGCGCCTTGCGCGTCGCCAACGCCGCCATCAACAGCGCGATCAGACCGGCGTATAAGGGGGTGATCTCGATGCTCGGCATTTTGCTTCTCCCAGGCGGGTTCGGGTGCCATTGTCGTTGCCGAGTGTGGATGAATGTATATATGTTAGTCAACATACATTAATCCAGGAGCTGGACCGCGGCCATGCGCCTGTCGGCGGAGAAGAAACGGGAAATCCACGAATGCATCCTCAAGGGTGCGGGCCGGCTGTTCCGCGCCGAGGGCTACGAGGGCGTGTCGCTCGACGACGTCATGCAGGCGGCGGGACTGACGCGCGGCGCCTTCTATGCGCACTTTGGCTCCAAGGCGGAGCTGTTCCGCGAAGTGGTGCGGGCCGAGCGGCCGATGCTCAGGATGCTGCGCGAGCGCCCCGGCCCCGACGCCGACGCGCTCTGGGAGCAGATGCTGGCGCTGGTTGCGGGGTACCTGGACCCGAAGAACCTGGAAGCGGTCTATGCGGGCTGCACGGCGGCGGCGCTGACCGGCGACGCGGCCCGCGCGCCGGAACCGGTGCGCGCCGCCTATGAGGCCGCTTTTGCCGACATGCTGGACGAGATCGCGCGCGGCCAGGACGGCGCCGACCGGGACCTGTTGGCGGCGGCCCTGACGCTGGCGTCGGGGGCGGTCAACACGGCGGCGTCGTGCGCGGATGCGGCCGCCCGGCGCCAGGTGCTGAAGGCCGCCTGGAAAGGGGTGTCCGAACTGCTGCGGCTGGCCAGGGGCGATGCGGCGGGCGATCATGGAAAAAACGGAGCGACCGACTGATGCCGATGGCAACAAGCGAGCATGGCGAGATTTACTACACCGTGAGCGGCGCCGGCGCGCCGGTGGTGATGGCGTTGCCGCAGAGCTCCGGCCCGTTGGGCACGGACGCTTTCGTCGATGCCGTGGCCGAGCGCTTCATGGTGATCCGTTACGACCCGCTCGGGTCCGGGCGGAGCGGGCCGGTGCCGTCGGTGGATGCGGTTTCCATGGGAGCGCGGGCGGGCGAAGTGGTCGCCGTGCTCGATGCGCTGGAGAACGAGGCCGCGCATCTCTGCTGCCATTCCACCGGCTGCGGCATTGGGCTGGCGCTGGCGGCAGCCCAGCCCGAGCGGGTTCGGGGGCTGGTGCTGATCTCGCCCTGGAGCCATGGCGACGGATATTTGACGACGATGCAGAACCTGCGTGTCGCGGCGGCGCGAGCACTTGGCGCCAAGGATTATGAGCGCTTCAATGCCAGCCTGCTGTTCCCGCCGGATTTCCGGCGCGCCCATGCGGCCGGGTTCGACCGTCTGGCCGACGCGGCCACGCCGCCCGACGCGGACCGGATCGAGGAGCGCTTGCAGGGAATTCTCGCCTTCGACGCGCGGCCGATGCTGGCCGATATCGCATCCCCGACGCTGGTCGTCACCGCCGCCGACGACCAACTGATGCCGGCCTGGTTCGGGCGCGAGATGGCGGCGGACATTCCGGGCGCCGAGTTGATCGAGCTCCCCGGCGGCGGTCATATGTTGCCGGAAACGCAAGGCGCGGCGCTGGGCGGCAGGGTCGCGGAGTTTCTCGGCCGCCTCACGCCCGCTTGAATTCTCAGCTCTGTGCCATCCGATTGACCTGCAAGGCCAGGGCGCCGAGGCCGAGAACCAGGATCGCGAAAAAGACCAGCCAACCGAGGATCGGCACCCAGCCGACGGCCGCAAGCGCAACGAGGACGATGGCCAGCGACCCGGCCCGCCAACCGGTGCGTTCCGCGTGGGCCGCCGCAAAGCGTCCGAGCCCCCCTTCGGCCAGCCACAATGCACCCGTGAGATAGCCGGCAATCAGCGCAATCGGATAAAGCGCGCCCAAGGCGAGCCCAAGCGGGATCGCGATGATCAGCACGACGCAAAGAAGCGCGGCGACGGGCACGGCCGCCAGCAAGGCGAAGCCGACCCAGGCGGCGCGGCCCGGTGTGTCGCGCAAGTTCGCGGTCAGTTGCGCGGTGCCCGCCGGGAACATGAGCACCAGCACGGCGCCGGTGACGATCAGGCCCAGCGTCCACACGCCGCCGACGGCACTGGCCGCGGCCGGGTCCGAACCCGAGAACCCCATGGGGCCCCGGTAGGGCAGGTGTTCGACGGTGCCGGTGATTTTGGCGCCTTGCTCGATCACTGCCTCGCGCGGGCTGCGGTAGGTGAACTTGCCGGTGATTTGCGCCTTGGGCCCGATGCGGACGCGCTCGGCGGTGACGGTGGTGTTGCCGTCGACGCTGGCGTTGAGCTCGACGCGGCCGCCGGTCGCTTTCAGGTCGCCGCCGATGTGGCCGTTGATCTCGAGCTTTCCGCCGGTCAGCCAGGCGCGGCCCGTGACGGTGGTGTCGCGCTGGAGCGCCACCGAACCGCCGGCGACGATCAGATCGCCGCCGACCTCCGCACCGACCGTCAGCCTTCCACCGGCGAGCCGGGCATCGTCGGCAACCCGGCCGAACAGATCGATCATGCCTCCGGCGGCGTTGACGTCGCCGTCGATCCGGCCGTCGAGGAGAATGCGTCCGCCGGCGGCAATGACGTCGCCAGCCGCATCTGCGCGTAGGGTGACACTGCCGCCGGCGAGGTACTGGTCTTCGGCCGCCGACGTGTCGAGCACGACATTGCCGCCCACCTGTTGCGCCGGCACCGGCGCCGGCACGGCGACGAGCAACGCGGCGGTGCATGCGAGCGCGCAAAGGAGAAGTGGATTCCGAGGAAAGGTTTTCATCGTCGATACTCCCATAAGCTGGTTGTGCATCGGTCCAAGATGATTTTGCGAGTCTACACCAAAATAGAGAATTTCGTGATGAGCAGGATCTATCCGAGGGGCTTTTGAATGCTAGAACTGGACCGGACCGGGCCGGCGAGCATCCTCGGCCAGCCGCTTTACCGCGTCCACCAGGATCGGCAGCTTGTCGCCGGTGAAATCACCGCGCGGCCCGATGGCGTTGAGCATGTAGCGGACCGGGACCTGGCCGTCACCTTCGATCACCGGCACGGCGATGGTCGCCAGGCCCTCGGGCACGCTTTCCTCCTCATAGGCGAAGCCGGCCATGCGGTCCTGGCGCACCTGCGCCGCCCATGCGTTGAAGGCGGGCTTCCGGCCCGGCCAATGGCTTTCGGCGTAGCCGCGCTTCAGCGTCGCCTCGTCGGTGCCTTCCCAGCCGATGAGCAGCCGCCCGACGCCGCCCAAGGGCACTGGAATGCGGAAACCCACCTTGGCCTGCAGGCCCAGCGGCTGGTTCGGCTGGGCGCAATCGACGATGACCATGGAATCGCCCCGCACCCGCTGGCTCAGATAGATACAGACACCGAAGCGCTCGGAGGTTTCGCGCAGTCCCGCATGCAAGCGTCCGGGCACGTCGTCGGCGGTTTGCAGGTTGGAAATCTCCAGAATGCCGCCGAGGCAGAGCCGGTAGGTCTTGGTTGCGGCGTTGAACTCCACCACGCCCTCGGCCTCGAGCGTCTTCAGGACGGCGTAGACCGTGCCCGGATAGCGTCCGAGCTTTGCGGCCAGCGGCGTCACGCCGATGGGACCCGGCAGCTTGGCGAGCGCGCGCAGGATCTCGATGGTCAGTTTGGCGGCGCCGACGGGTTTGACGCCGGGCTTCGGTGTTTTGGCCATCATTTTCTATACAAAATAATAATATTCTATTCAAGAACGATGGCATTGCGGCCGAGCCCCGATGGCGGCAGAATTCCGGCGGGGAACAGGGAGGAATTCGCCATGCCCTATCAGTCCGTGTTCGCACCGGACCTGTTCGACGGCAAGACGATCATCGTCACCGGCGGGGGCTCCGGGATCGGGCGCTGCATCGCGCACGAACTCGCGCACCTCGGCGCCAAGGTGGTGCTGACCGGCAGGAAGCCCGAAAAGCTGGAAGCCGTCGCCGCCGAGATCGCCGAGGACGGCGGCAGCGTCGATATGCAGGCCTTCGACATCCGCGACGAAGAGGCGGTGACCGCTGCCGTTGCCGCCATCCTGGAGCGGAACGGGTCGGTCTCGGCGCTGGTCAACAACGCCGGCGGGCAGTTTCCGGCACTCCTCAAGGACATCTCGCAGAAAGGCTGGGAGACGGTGATCCGCACCAACCTGACGGGGGGCTTCCTGATGAGCCGCGAGGTGCTGAACCAGAGCATGAAGGATACCGGCGGCGACATCGTCAATATCGTCGCCGATTTCTGGCAGGGCATGCCGTTCATGGGCCATTCCGGCGCGGCGCGGGCCGGCATGGTCAATTGCACCGAGACGGCGGCGCTGGAATGGGCGCATTTCGGCGTGCGGGTCAACGCGGTGGCGCCGGGGATCATCGCCTCAAGCGGCCTCGACACTTACGACGAACCGGCCAAGGAAAGGCTCAGGGACCGCCTCTCCAAGGTGCCGATGAAGCGTTTCGGCACCGAGGCCGAGATTTCGGCTGTGGTGGTGTTCCTGCTCACGCCGGCGGCCGCCTTCATTTCCGGGGAGTGCATTCGCGTCGATGGCGCTGTTCCCAACATGCAGCCCAATTACAGCGTGCCGGACCACGACCGGCACCCGGCATTCCAGGGTTTTCACCGCGCGGTGATGCCGAAATTCATGGATGAATAGGAAACAAGATGGAATTCACCCACGAACATGCCGAGCTTCGCCGCACCACGCTGTCCGTGATCGAGGCGCACGTCGCCCCCTACATCGACGAATGGGAGGCCGAGCAGATGTTCCCCGCGCACAAGGTCATGAAGGCCTTTGGCGACATGGGACTGCTGGGGATTTCCAAGCCCGAACGCTATGGCGGGCTCGATCTCGATTTCTCCTACGAAATGGTCTTCGCCGAGACCATGGGCGATATCAAATCCAGCGGCATCGGCACCGCCATCGGCGTGCAGTCGACCATGTGCACGCCGGCGCTGGCCAAGTACGGTTCGGATGAATTGAAGGCCGAATGGCTGGCGCCGACCATCGCCGGCGATCTGGTCGGCTGCATCGGTGTGAGCGAGGAACATGCGGGCTCCGACGTTGCCAAGATCAGGACCACGGCGGTCAAGGACGGCGGCGATTACGTCATCAACGGCTCCAAGATGTGGATCACCAACGGCGTGCAGGGGGATTGGATTTGCTTGCTCTGCAATACCTCCGACGACGGTGGCCCCTACAAGAACAAGTCGCTGATCCTCGTGCCGCTGAAGGCCAAGGGGGTGAGCGTCGGGCGGAAGCTCGATAAGCTGACGCTTCGCTGCTCCGACACCGCCGAGCTGTTCTTCGACGACGTGCGCGTGCCCATCGCCAACCGCATCGGCGAGGAGGGACGGGGCTTCATCTACCAGATGGAGCAGTTCCAGGAAGAGCGCATGTTCGTCGCCGCGCGGGCCGTCCGCGCCATGGAAATGGCCATCCAGGAAACCATCGACTACACCGGCCAGCGAAACGTCTTCGACCAGAGCATCCTTTCCAATCAGGTCGTCTACCACAAACTGGCGGAGATGCAGACCGAGGTGGAACTGCTGCGATCGCTGATGCACCGCGCCATCGAGAAATACTGCGCCGGGGAGGACATCCTGCAACTCGCCTCCATGGCCAAGTTCAAGGCCGGGCGGCTTTCCATGACCATCCCGACCGAGTGCCTGCAGTTCTGGGGCGGGCAGGGGGTGATGAACGAGAACTGGATTTCCCGCGCCTACCGCGACATCCGCCAGACCGCCATCGGCGGCGGCGCCAACGAGATCATGCTGGAGGTGATCGCCAAGACCATGGGCATTCATCCCGGCAAGAACACCAGCAAGGCGAAAGGGTAGGGCGATGAATTTCACCTTTTCCGAAGAGCAGGAGCAGGTCCGCGACATGGTGCGGAAGTTCTGCGCCAACGAGATGGCGCCGCTGGTGGACGAGGCCGAGGAGACCGAGCGCTTCCCCCGTGAGATGTTCAAGAAGTGGGGCGAGCTGGGATTGCTCGGCGTGCGCTATCCGGCGGAAGACGGCGGTGCCGGCATGGACAAGATTTCCGATTGCCTGATCCGCGAGGAAATGAGCTACGTCTCGCAGGCCTTTTCGTCATCCTGGTCGGCGCATTCGCACTTGGGCATCTGGCCGATCTGGCGTGCCGGCACGGAGGCGCAGAAAGAGCGCTTTTTCCGCCCGGCCTTGGCGGGCGACAAGATTGCCGCCTTCGGGCTGAGCGAACCGGACGTCGGCTCCAACATTCGAGCGCTCAAGACCCGCGCCGAGAAAGTCGATGGCGGCTGGAAGCTCAACGGTTCGAAGATGTACATCACCAACTCGCCCATCGCCGATTTCATCATGCTGGCGGCCAGAACCTCGCCCGATCTCACGGCCGATGCCATCTCGCTCTTTATCGTCGAGATGCCCAACGACGGTTTCAAGATTTCACACCTGAAGAAAGAAGGCATCCGGGCGTCGGAAACAGGGCTGATCTACATCGAAGACGCCTTCGTGCCGGACGACTGTCTCTTGGGCGGCAAGACCGGTACTTACCCGGTGATCCTGGTATCCCTGATGGAGAACCGCGTCGGTGTCGCCGCCAATTCGCTCGGCATCGCGCGCGCCGCCATGGATGCCTCCATCGCCTATGCCCGCGAACGCGCCATCGGCTCACGCAAGGTCGGAGATTTCCAGGCGATCCAGCACAAGATCGCCGACATGGCCGCCGAGATCGAGGCCGCCAAGTGGCTGGTCTATTACGGCGCCTGGCGGGTCGATCAGGGCACGCTTGACCAGGCCACCGCGTCGAAGGTCAAATTGATCGCGTCGGAAGCGGCGGTGCGTGCCACCGAGCAGGCGATCCGCATCCACGGTGGTGCGGGGATCATGCGCGAATATCCAGTCGGCCGCTTTCACCGCGACGCGCTGGTCTACGTCATCGGCGAGGGCACCAGCGAGATCCAACGCAACCTCATCGCCCGTTCACTGGAGTTGACCTCGAAATGACCTTTGAAGCGCTCACCTACGAAGTTAAGGACGGCATCGCCGTCGTCACCCTGAACCGCCCCAAGACCCGCAACGCGCTGGATATCGCCATGCGCACCGAATTGGCGGAGGTGGTGGACATCATGCGTGAGGACCACGACCTCGCTGCCTGCGTCATCACCGGGGCGGGCGGCGCCTTCTGTGCCGGCGGCGACTTGAAGGCCCTGAGCGAGGCCAAGCGGCCGGTCACCGCCAACCGCAAGCGCATCCAGGACCTGCACACCTGGTTCCCGAAACTGGTGGATTTGGAACTTCCCGTCATCGCCGCCGTCGATGGGCCGGCTTTCGGCGCCGGGCTCAACCTAGCGCTCGCCGCCGACTTCATCGTGGCGACGCCGCACGCGCGCTTCTGCGCCGTCTTTGGGCGCATCGGCCTGGTGCCGGATCTGGGCGGGTTCTTTTTGCTGCCGCGCATCGTCGGGCTGCAGGCGGCCAAGGACCTGGTGTTCACGGCGCGCTCCATCGATGCGGAAGAGGCGAAATCCATGGGCATCGTCAAGGAGATCGTGCCGGAGAGCGAACTGATGCAGCACGCTCTTTATTTTGCCGGCCACTTCCGGAATGCGTCGCGCACCGCCATCGGCATGGCCAAGTCGATCCTCAACCGCTCATTGGAATCGGACCAGATGACGCTGTCGGAACTGGAAAGCTACGCCCAGGCGGTCTGCCTGGAAAGCGACTACCACCGCGACGCCGTCCAGCGCTTCCTGAACAAGGAACAATTGGCCTTCGACTGGGACCGGGATAACGACTGACCAGGGCGCGGATTAGGCCATCCCGACGGCCTCGTCGAATTTGTCCATTTCCTCGCCGGGTCGCTCCTGGATCAGGCGGGTCAGTTCGCCGCGCAAGCCGGCGTAGTCGGGCTCGTCGAACAGGTTGTTCATCTCGTGCGGGTCGTTCAGGAGGTCGTACATTTCGCCGGCGCCGTTTTCCAACTCCAGCGTCAGCTTGGCGGTCTTGACCCTGACCGTCCGCAGTTTCAACGGCACGCCGCAGCGGCTCGGGTGCACGTTCCATTCCGAATAGGCGACGTCGCGGGTTTCCATGTTGCTTTCGATCAAGGGGCGGAGCGAACGGCTCTGGGCGCGTTCGGGCAGCGCCGTGCCGGCGTAGTCGCAGAAGGTGGCCGGCAGGTCCAGGGTCGAGACCGGGTCGGTGACCACGCGGCCCGCCTGTACGCCGGGGCCCTGGGCGATGCAGCCGACCCGGAGCAATCCCTCATAGGCCATCGGTCCCTTCAGGTAGAGCCCGTGATCGCCGAGATAATCGCCGTGGTCGGTGGAATAGACGATCAGCGTGTTTTCCCGGAGCCCCATGCTGTCGAGCCCGGCCAATATCCGCCCGACGTTATGGTCGATCAGCGAGATCATGCCGAAATAGTTGGCGGTCATCTCGCGCAGTTGCGCTTCCGTCTGGTCCGGCGCGCGCGAGCCCTTGGCGCGGAAATTCTTGAGGATCGGATCGGCGAGATCGGGCTCGTTTTCCAGCGCCGCCTTGTGCCACCAGGGCCGGCGCTCGAGGTCCTTCTCGCCGTGGATGGGGAGATCGACCTCGTCCGGGTGGTGTAACAGGCTCCAGGGTTCCGGGCAGTCGAACGGATGGTGCGGATCCGGGAACGAGGTCCAGAGGCAGAAGGGCTTGCTTTCGTCGCGTTCGGCCAGGTAAGCGAGCGTCCGGTCGGCGATCCAGGTGGAATTGTGCCAGGCGGGGGGAAGGGCGGAATACCAGGTCTGCGCGGCCCCGGTGCCGGGCCGCGTTTCCGCCACCCAGAGGTCGAAACCGGCATCGCCGGCGACCTCGTCGAAGAACCATTTCTCGTAATGCTGGCCATGGGGCGGCTTGGTCGCCGGGCGGTTCTTGTGCCAATGCCCCAGGATCACCAGTTCCACGTGCTCGAAACCCATGTAGGGGCCGAACCAGTCGGGCCCGTAATCGCCGGAAGACACCCGGCATTCCGGCGTGCCGGTGGGGCTGAAGTTGGACGCGGTGGAGAAATGCGCCTTGCCGATCAGCCCTGTCTGGTAGCCGGTCTGTGTCAGGGCGCTGGCGAAACCGGTCTCACCGACGTCCGGCCTGAGGTCGATGCCGTTGTCGCAGACGCCATGGGTGAGCGGCAACTGGCCTGTCAGAATGGAGGCGCGCGACGGCTGGCACACCAGGTTCGGCGTGATGCAGGCATCGAAGCGGGTGCCCGCCGCGGCCAGTTGATCCAGGTGCGGCGTCTTCACCTTGCGACCGGCGAAACCGTAACAGTCGGCGCGCTGCTGGTCCGACGTGATGAACAGGATATTGGGCCGATCCGACATGTTTCCCCCCTGGCAAATCGTGACGTCAGTCTAGACCGACCGGGGTGGGCTGCCAACGCGGGCGAAAAAACCTTTTACCGCATGGCCGGGCCGTTTATTTTCCGCGCCGGTAAAGCATAACGACAAGATTTTCCAGGAGGACATCCATGCCCGGCCCGCTCGAAGGTATCCGCGTTTTCGACCTGACCCGGATTCTCGCCGGTCCCAGCTGCACCCAGATGCTGGCCGACCTCGGCGCCGATGTGATCAAGATCGAGCGCGCCGGCGCCGGCGACGACACGCGCAAGTTCGCGCCGCCCTTCATCAAGGACGAGGCCGGCGCTGACACCTCCGAAAGCGCCTATTTCTGTGCCGCCAACAGGAACAAGCGCTCCGTCACGATGGATATCTCGAAGCCGGAAGGCCAGGCGCTGGCGAAGAAGCTGATCGCCAGCTCGCATGTGCTGGTGGAGAACTTCAAGACCGGCGGGCTCGCCAAGTACGGCCTCGGCTACGACGACCTGAAGGACGAGTTCCCGGGGCTGATCTATTGCTCCATTACCGGCTTCGGCCAGACCGGGCCCTATGCGCTGCGCCCTGGTTACGACGTGCTGATCCAGGCCATGAGCGGCATGATGAGCGTCACTGGCGAGCCCGACGGCGAGCCGATGAAATCCGCCATCCCGGTTGCCGACCTGATGGCCGGCATGTATGCCGGCGTCGCCATCAACGCCGCCATCCGCCACCTCGAGCGCACCGGCGAGGGCCAGCAGATCGATATCGGCATGCTCGACGTCATGGTCGCTTTTTCCACCGTGCAGGGGATGAACTACCTCGCGACGGGCGAGGTGCCGGCCCGGCTCGGCAACGCGCATCCCAACATCGTCCCCTACCAGGCCTTCAAGACCGCCGACGGCGACATGATTCTGGCGGTCGGCAACGACAGCCAGTTCCAGCGTTTCTGCGCCGTCGCCGGCAAGCCGGAACTGGCTGAAGACCCGCGCTTCGCCACCAATGGCCAGCGTCTCGCCAACCGCGACGTCATCGTGCCCATCGTGCAGGACCTGATTGCCGCCAAGCCGACCCAGTTCTGGCTCGATGCCTTGGAAGAGAACTCCATCTCCGGCGGGCCGATCAACAAGCTTGACCAGGTGTTCGCCGATCCGCACGTACAGGCGCGCGGCATGCGGATCGAAATGGACCACCCCGCCACCGGCGCCAAGGTGCCGCTGATCAACAGCCCCATGAAGCTGTCGGGCACGCCGACGGAAGCGCGCATGGCGCCGCCGACGCTTGGCGAGCACACGGACGAAGTCTTGGGCGAGGTGCTGGGCATGAGTGCCGACGAGATCGCGGCCTTGCGCGATCAGGGCATCGTCTGAACCGGTCTGCCGTGATCGTCGTGAGAATCCGCGGCTGGATTCGCGCGGGTTTTTCCGTTTACATTTGTTAACATGGCAGTGTTATCGGGACCACTTGGCAGTCTTGGGGCTATGTGACAGGTTCTGGCCACCTGTACGCCTGAGCTGCCGGCAGAGCCCGGAATATTGAGTATGGAAGTCAAGAAAAGCCACAGCTACGACCTGCGCGATCTGAATATCATGGTTGTCGACGATAACCGCCACATGCGGTTTCTGGTCAAAACCATTCTTCACGCCTTTCATATCCGCAACATTTCGGAAGCCGGCGACGGCGCCGACGCGCTGAAGCTGCTGCAGACCTTTCCCGCCGATCTGATCATCTCCGACTGGGCCATGGACCCCATCGACGGTCTCGACCTGACGCGCATGATCCGCACCAGTTCCGACAGCGCCAACCCCTATGTGCCGGTGATCCTGCTGACCGGTCACACCGAAACGCACCGGGTGCAGGAGGCGCGCGATGCCGGCGTGACCGAGTTCCTGGCGAAACCGATTTCGTCGGCGGCGCTCTACCGGCGCCTGGTGACGATCATCGAAAGGCCCAGGACCTTCATCAAAACCCGCATGTACACCGGACCCGACCGGCGCCGGCGAGAGATCGATTATCAGGGAAAAGACCGCCGCCAATCCTGATCCGTTATCGATCGGCAACACCCGAAGCCGCCTGTTGCCGGCTCAGATCGGGACTTCCGTGGTGTCCTTGATGCACTCCATCGAAAAATAGGACGACACGTCAAACAGCGGCACTGTCCGGATCAGCTTCTTGTAGACCCGGTCATAATCGGAGACATCCGCGACGGCGATTTTGAGAAGGTAATCAAAGTCGCCGTTCAATCGATGGAATTCGAGCACGTCGGCGATGGCGCGGATACCGTCGGAAAATGCCTGCAGCCAAGTTTCACTATGTTCGCGCGTGCGCACCAGGACGAAAACCGTCATCCCCTTGCCGACCTTGGTATGGTCGAGAATGGCCACTTCCCTGGCAATGACGCCGTTATCGCGCAAGGCCTTGAGCCGCCGCCAGCAGGCGTTGGTCGAGAGATGAACCGATTCCGCGAGCGCCGAAATGGAGAGGGTGCAATCGCGCTGCATCTGACGGAGGATTTTCCGATCGATGTCATCAAGGCCTTTGGCTGTCGAAGGCATTCTGCTCCTCGAAATCGATGAGTTCAGTTTTTGGGATGGGGTGTCTAAAAATATTACATGATTAGAAAAATAATTCAAATTTAATCCCATATATTTCGAATAAATAGGGAAGAATGGGAAAAAATTTGATCGGAGTTTGATAAGTTTACTGATGGGCATGGCCAACGGTTTTCAGAGGCGGGAAATGAAAGAATATTTTTACTTCGATAACGCGGCGACGACCTGGCCGAAGCCCGAGCCGGTCTACCGTTTCATGGATGAATTTTACCGGAGCCACGGAGTCAATCCCGGTCGCACGGGTTTTCAGTTGGCGAACGAAGCCGAGGTGATGATCTTCGAGACACGCCGGATGCTGGCCGAGTTTTTCGGTTTTGGCGGTGATCCGAACCGCGTCGTCTTTTCCCTCAATGCCACGGACTCGTTGAACTCTTCCCTAGGTGGGCTGGTCGGACCGGGGGACCACTTGGTCATTACCCGGACCGAGCACAATTCCGTCCTCCGACCGGCCAACCATCTGGAGCGGGATCGGGATGTGTCGGTGACGCGCGTGCGGCGCGATGGTGGCGGGCATGTCGATCCAGCCGACATCCGCAATGCAATTACCCCCGAAACCAAGGCTGTTGTCGTCAATCATGCGTCGAACGTCCTCGGTTCGCTGCAGGATATCGAGGCGATCGGCGCCGTGGTTCGGGAAACCGATGCGGTCTTTATTGTCGACAGTTGTCAGACCGCCGGCGTGATCCCGATCGAGATGGACGCATGGGGCATCGACGTGCTGGTGTTCACCGGCCACAAGGGCCTGTTCGGCCCCATGGGGATCGGCGGCATGATCGTTCGCGAGGGTATCGATATCAGGCCGGCCCGCGTTGGCGGCACGGGCGTTGACTCGATCACCCCGTTCCAGCCGGATGGTTTTCCGCACCGTCTCGAAGCGGGCACCCTGCCGCTTCCCGGCATCGCCGGGCTGAACGCGGCCCAACATTGGTTCTCGGCCTTGGGACGCGATCAGATGGGGGTGAGCGGCGATGAGGAGGCGACCCATCGGTCGTTGACACGCGCTGCGATGAACCACATTCATGCGACCGAGCTTTCCCACACCGCACGCCTGATCGATGTCTGCAACGGGCTGGAAAATGTCCGGGTTTATGGTCCCAGCGAAAACGCGCCCAGGGTGGCGACACTGTCTATGAATATCGGCAATTTGCAGCCGGATCAGGTTGCATCGATGCTGGACGCCGATTTCGGGATATGTGTGCGTCCGGGGCTGCATTGCGCGCCCTTGATTCATGAAGACGAGAACACCGTCGCAGGCAAGGGGACCGTCCGGTTCTCCCCCGGGTTCTTCACCGACGAGGAAGATCTGGAAGAGGCCGGGCAGGCCATTCGCGAGATCAGCGCCTATGCCGCGACGCGGGGATAGGATGCGACATCACGCTGTTCGGAGCTGAATCGGAGAAACTCGGAAAGCCGGAAAATTGGCGCCCCTAGGGGACTCGAACCCCTGTTTCCGCCGTGAGAGAGGGAAAAATAGGGCTGTCTGGGACATCTGCGCACGGTCATGGAAGAGAAAAAATAAGTAAAAACAACATTTAATGTCCATCGTTATCCCCTTGCGTCCATCTACATGATTTCCGTACAGAAAAAATTGGACGAAAATAGGTGAAAGCATGGCTCGCACGGTGCGCAACGCAAAGCTCGATTCACGGTCCGCCCGCGCCAAGTTGAGCGTGCGCCGAGAACCCTATTGGGTGGTCATTTCCAAGGGGTGTGCGTTGGGATATCGGAGGTTGGCGGGTGGCAGCGGAACATGGATTTCCCGCTATCGTGATGATGTCGGTAAACAGCATTACAACGCCTTGGGTGCTGCCGACGATGCGATGGACCCGGATGAAATCGTGAGCCTGTCCTACGCGGAAGCTCAAAGGCTGGCGGAAAATTGGTTCAAGGTCGCCGCTGGCGGCTTTCAGGACGATGCCCCGCGCTCGGGCAACTATACCGTCAAGGATGCGATGAATGATTATATGGCCGCTTACAAGCGCCGTAGCGGCAAATCCGTTGGGCAAACGCAATCCGCGATAGATGCTCACATTCTGCCAACGCTCGGGAGCGTGCCCGTTGCTAAGCTATCTCGACGGCGGATCGAGCAATGGCATGAAGGCCTGGCCAAGGCCGCGCCGATGGTTCGTACGGGTACTGGAAAGCCTCACAAGCGCCGTGAGATGCCGAGCGGGCCGGAAGCCGAGCGCCGCCGTAAGTCCACTGCTAACCGCGTCCTGACGGTCTTGAAAGCCGCTTTGAACCATGCCCACGACAATCGCAAGGTTTCCGGCGATGATGCGTGGCGTCCAGTCAAGGCGTTCCGGGAAGTGGACGCCGCGCGGGTACGCTACCTGAACGACGACGAATCGCGACGCTTGGTCAATGCGGCGGAACCGGGTTTTCGGCCATTGGTACAGGCCGCTTTGCTCACGGGATGCCGATATGGCGAACTCTCCGCATTACGCGTTTCCGACATCAACCCGGACTCGGGTACGGTTCATATTCGCACCAGCAAATCCGGCAAGCCGCGGCATGTCGTTCTAACCGACGAAGGCCGCGCATTCTTCGATACCGTGATAGCCGGCAAAAAGCCGGATGCGCTGGTGTTCACGCGGGACGGTGGCAAGGCTTGGAGCAAGTCGCACCAGCAACGCCCGTTCAAGGCCGCGTGTAAGGCGGCCAAGGTCGGGGAATTGACGTTCCAAGAGTTGCGCCACACCTACGCCTAGCGGCTGGTCATGAACGGTGCGCCGCTGGCGGTTGTTGCCGCGCAGTTGGGCCATGCCGACACCCGCATGGTGGAAAAGCATTACGGTCATATGAGCCCGAACTATGTTGCCGATGCCGTGCGAGCGGCTTTTGGGGAAATCGGGGTTGTTGAAGGTTCCAACGTCACGCCGATCCGTGTTTGAAAACACCTGGCGACAACCGAGCATTTTAAACCGCGTACCCGATTAGGCCCGTATCAACTCCGTGCAATGCCTGACGCAGTTATCCACAGGCTCTACCCGAAATCCACAAGACCAAGCGTTTACAAGGGACTTGTCCCCGCTCGATTGATTTGTCCTTACGTTTGCGGCTTCAACATATAGCCATTCGAGTATATTTTTACGCACGATATTTAGTAATTCCGCTCATATCCAGATGGAGTATTAAATGCAGACAGAATGCCAAAATCGACTTGCGTATAGCGTCAACCAAGCCGTCGAGGCGACATCAGTTGGGCGTTCTCTCCTTTATGAAGAAATCCGCGCCGGAAAGCTGAAGACCTTTAAGGTTGGGTCGCGGACGTTGATCGCCTCTGAAGATTTGGCGACCTGGCTCAACTCTTATCGTAGTGGTGCCACGTGAACTCAAAAAGAGCGAACCCCGGAATACGGTTGCAGCCGCTCCGGGGTTCTTTGATTCCCCCTCATTCCTGGACGAGAAAGGAACCCAATGACTGTTTTAGACCAACTCTCCTTGTTCCCCGTCAGCGCCCATGGGACGTATTGAGGTGATTGCCTAAGGGAGG
>JAYPEK010000071.1:0-16411 GCA_038125725.1 Rhodospirillaceae bacterium | reverse complement strand
CGTCGCACTACATTCTGGCCGACGTGCCGATCCAGAACATCTTCGCCATGCTCGAGGCGCAGCGCGAGTTCGGCAACTACGGAAAATATCCGCTCGACTGAGCGGCGTGGCGACAAGGAGGCTAACGCAAATGGAAGATCCGGTATTGGTCATCCCCGAGGGGTGGGAAGAACGCGCACCTGATGGGTGGGAATGGGAAACGCTTTGGGATGCGGTGGAGGAAGGCGATCACGGCTACGCCGATTCCCGCGTGCAGGAAGCCATCGACGCCGGTATCGACCCGCGCGTCATTCTTGATGACGGCCTGTTCCCCGGCTTCAACTTGCAGGCCGACCGCTTCAGCGCCCAGGTGATCTTCATCCCCGAGATGCTGATCACGGCCCGTGCCATGAAGGCTGGCCTGGCGCTGATCCGGCCGCTTCTCGCAGCGCAGGCGGAAAAGCCGGTCGGCACTTTCGTCATGGGTACGGTGCTTGGCGACATGCACGATATCGGCCAGTCGATCGTAACCATCATGCTGGAGAACGCCGGGTTCAACGTCATCAACCTGGGCACCGACGTTCACCCCGATAAGTTCATCGAGACCGCGGTTGAGGAGAAGGCCGACCTTGTCGGGTTCTCGGCGCTTTTGTCGACGACGGTGTATTATCAGAAAGTCACCATCGACGAATTCGAGAAAGCAGGACACCGTGACAAGGTGCATATCCTCATTGGCGGCGCACCGACCTCGCCCGAGTGGGCCGAGGAATGCGGCGCCGACGGCTGGGGCCGGGACGCGGTTCAGGCCGTGCGCAAGGCGCTGGAGCTGGTGAAGAAAGGCGACCGGGTCGCTTGGGCCTGAAACGGCAAGGTCTAGGAAAGGTATAGTATGGCGGAAAGCTTTTCGGTCACGTTCGTCGACCCCGACAAGGAGGGCGCGGAGCGCCGGGCCAAGGTCGAGGACGGCAAGACGTTGCTGGATGCGGCGCACGCTGCCGGCATCGCCATGGAGGCGACCTGCGGCGCGCGCGGCCGCTGCCGTTCGTGCCGGGTGAAGATCGTCAAGGGCGAGGTGCCGCCACCGACCATCCAGGACACGGTGCAGTTGGGCCACGACGAGGTGCGCGAGAACTTCCGCCTCGCCTGCCAGACCAAGGTGATCGAGGATTGCGTCGCCATGGCGCTGCCGCCGCGTTCTGAATCCGGCCACCAGATTCTCGGGTCCGGAACCTCGGCCGCCGATGCACCTGGGTTCATGATCCAGTCGGGCATCGAAAAGCACTTGCTCAGCGCCAAGGCGCCGGCCAGCGAGCACAACCAGACCGCCGACTGGGAAGAGGTTCTGGCGGCCATGCCGGAAGGCGTCGATACGCGCCTGACGCTCGACGTCATGCGCAAAATCCCGCGCGCGCTTCGCGACAAGGGGGGCGCGCTGACGGCGACCACCTTTAACGGCCGGGTCATCGACCTGGAGGCCGGCGACACCACCGAACAGCTTTACGGCATGGCCTTCGATATCGGCACCACGTCGATCGTCGGCAGCCTGATCGACCTTTCCACCGGCGAGTGCCTGGCCAACGTCGGCGGCGTCAATCCGCAGGCCGTCTACGGCGGCGATTTGATGTCGCGCATCGCCTACGCACAGTTCGACGAAAAGAAACTTGCGACGCTGCGCGCCCGGGCGCTCAACGCGATCAACGACTTCGTCAAGGAAGCCTGCTCCGAGGCCGGCATCTCCGCCGACCATGTCTACAAGATGGTCGTCGTCGGCAATACCTGCATGCATCACATTCTGCTGGGCATCGATGTCAGTTACGTCGGGCTCGCGCCCTATGCGCCGACGGTGAACGAGGCCATCGTCGTTTCCGCCACGGAACTGCCGCTGAAGGCGGCGCCCAACGCCCAGGTCTGTCTGCTGCCCATCGTTGCCGGTTTCGTCGGTGCCGACACCATGGCCTGCGTGCTGGCGACCCGCATCTACGAGAGCGAGGAAATCCGCGCCCTGGTCGATATCGGCACCAACGGCGAAGTGGTGATGGGCCGCAAGGGTCGGTTGATGGCCTGCTCCGCGCCGGCCGGGCCGGCGCTGGAAGGCGCGCAGGTGCGTCACGGCATGCGCGGCGCCATGGGCGCCATCGAGAAGGTCGAGATCGGCGACGACGTCCATTGCTCGATCATCGGCGATGCGCCGGCCATCGGTATCTGCGGATCGGGCCTGATCGACGCCTGCGCCAAGATGGTGGAAAGCGGCGTCATGGAAACGTCGGGCCGGTTTATCCGCAAGGGCAGGGAAAACCTGCCCGAGGGGCTGCAGCGGCGTTTCGCCGACACCCCAAGCGGGATCGAGTTCGCGCTGGTTGAAAAGGACCAGTCCGGCAAGGACGAGCCGATCACCATGACCCAGAGCGATGTGCGCCAGATCCAACTGGCCAAGAGCGCCATCTTCTCCGGCATCGCCATGCTGCAGAAGGTGATGGGGGTTTCCGACGCGGAGCTCGAAGAGCTGATGATGTGCGGCGGTTTCGGCAACTATATCAACGTCGAAAGCGCGGTGAAGATCCGCCTGGTGCCGAACCTGCCGACGGAAAAGATTACCTATGCCGGCAACGCCGCGCTGATGGGGGCGCAGATCGCGCTCTTGTCGGAGCCCGAGCGCGAGCGGGCATCCGAATTGGCGCGCTCCATCGAGCATGTGGGCCTGGCGACGCATCCGGATTTCCAGGATCTCTTTGTCGAAGGCATGAGCTTCCTCAAAAGCGGCGACGCCGCCGGCAGTCAGCCGGCACCGGAAAAACGCCGCCGGTCTGGCGGCCGGAGGGTGGCCGCGGGAGGCGACTGACATGCGGGTCAATCTGCTTTTCGGGTTTCTCGGCTCCGGCAAGACGACGCTGGCGAGGCGCCTTCTGCAAAGTGATTCGCGCGGCCGCAAGATGGCGGTCATCGTCAATGAATTCGGCGACGTCGGCATCGACGGCGCCATTCTCGATGGCCGTGAGGAAGGCCAAAGCATCGACATGGTGGAACTGACGTCGGGATGCCTTTGTTGCACCTTGAAGGGTTCGCTCCTGCAGGCGGTCGAGGAACTAAGGCGGAAATCGGCGGCCGAGCTGGTGGTGATCGAGGCCACCGGCGTTGCCGAGCCGGAAGAGATGGTCGAGACCTTTTCCGATCCGTCCTTGTCCGAGCTTTACGACATGGGGCCGATGGTGACCGTGGTGGATTCGCCGAAGTTCATGAAAATCCGCGAAATGCTGGGGCCGTTCTACGAGGCCCAGGTACGCAACGCCGATACGGTGATTCTCAACAAGACAGATTTGGCCGATGCCGGCACGCTGGAAGGCCTGCGCCAGGAAGTGCTGCGTCTCAACCCGAATGCCGCGGTCATCTTCGCCGAGCAGTGCGACGTCGATACCGGCGCCTTGCTGTTCGGGCCGGAAAGCCGGGTCATGGCCGAGGCATTGGGCAAGTCGCGGGATGGGCATGACCATCATGACCACCACGACCACGACCATGATCACGGCCACGATCACGATCATGAACACGACCATGATCACGATCACCGCCACGCGCCGGCGCAATCCTTCGTGCTCGATGCTTCCGCCGGTGGCCGGCGTGACGCGCTCGAGGCGTTTTTCGCCAATCAGCCGGAACGGCTGTGGCGGGCCAAGGGCTTCACGCACCTGGACGGTTCGCCGGTGCTGGTGCAGTACACCATGGGCCAGCTCGACGTGAGCCCGGCCCAGCCGCGCGACAACTATCACATGGTGTTCATCGGCGACGGCCTGGATCAGGACGCGGTCACGCGCGCCTTCGCCGAGGTGATGACCGGGGAAGGGGCATGATCGGCGCCGCCATGGTCGCGGAGAACCGGGGCGAGACCCGGTCGCTGACCGAAAAGGCATACCAGATGCTGGTGCGCAAGATCACGCGCCTTGAACTGGCGCCCGGCACCACCCTTGCCGATAAGGTGCTGGTGCAGTCGCTCGGGATCGGCCGCACGCCGATCCGCGAGGCCCTGCAGCGGCTTTCCGCCGAGGGCCTGGTGGTACACCGGCCGAACCGCGGCATGTTCGTCACCGACATCAACGTCGAAAGCGCGCAGCATATTTACGAGTTTCGGGCGATGATCGATGGCCAGGCAGCCCGGCTGGCGGCGCTCCGGGCCAGCACCGAAGAGGTGCAGGAACTCGCCGCCATGCACCGGAGCCTCGTTGCCGCCATCGAGGACGACGACATCGACGGCTTCGTCGCCAATGACCGGCGCTTTTATCTGGTGCTATCGGCGGCGGCGCGAAATATCTATCTGGGCGAGGTCATTCCGCGCATCTTCAACCTGCACCTCAGGCTCTGGTTCCTGATCTCCGAGAAGCTCGGCGATTGGCACGATATCGCCCGCGCGCACGCCGAAATGACCCGCAGTGTCGTCGATGCGATAAAACGCGGCGACCCTGACGAAGCCGAATTGGCGGTGAAAATCTACATACATGGCCGGCACAAGGAGATTCGCCAGCTTTTGTGAGGGTTTGCGCGCCCTGGGCCATGTCCCGGAAGGGATTGGACATCCGTCCCGCGCATACCCGAATACGTTTTCCGGAATGGCCGTTGTGCTAGTATCGCGGCCGATCGAATTGCCGAATACGGGGGGCTAGAGATGCCGATGACTGCAACCACCTTGGCCGACGATGCCGTGCGCGAAGACATTCGCGCCTTCCTCGGCGATTTCACCGCCGAGACGACGCCGTTCTCGGCCGCCAAGATCGAGAATTTCGCCGACGTGCTGCGACCCGGCACCACCGTCTACGTGACATTCCTGCCCGGCACCGATTTCGCCGATACCATCTCCGTCGCCAAGCGCCTGAAGGCCGAGGGCATGCGCCCGGTGCCGCACATCGCTGCGCGTTCGGTACCCAACAAGGCGTTTCTGGAAGACAACCTCTCCAAGCTCAAGGACCAGGCCGATATCGACGAGGTGCTGATCATCGGCGGCGCCGTCGACCGGCCGGTGGGCGAGTTCTCCGATTCCATGCAGATCATGGAAACCGGCCTGCTGGACAAGTTCGCCATCCGCAAGGTCGGCGTTGCCGGCCATCCGGAAGGCAGCCCCGATATTTCCGATGCCGAGATCGCGCGCGCTCTCAAGTGGAAGAACGATTTCGCCGAGCGCTCCGGCGCCGAGCTCTACATCGTCACCCAGTTCTGCTTCGAGGCCGAGCCGATCATCGCCTGGGACAAGGCCATCCAGGCGGAAGGCAACCGCATCCCGATCCGCATCGGCGTGCCGGGCTTGGCGACGATCAAGACGCTGCTCAACTATGCCAAGGCCTGCGGCGTCGGCCAGTCGATGAATTTCCTCAAGCGCCAGGCGCGCAACGTCACCAAGCTGATGACCGTCTCCACCCCGGACCAGCAGATCACCGATCTGGCACGCTACCGCGCGGCGGATCCCGACTGCGGGATCATCGGCGTCCACATGTATCCCTTGGGCGGGCTGAAGAAGACCGCAAAATGGACCTACGCGGTGACCGACGGTCATTTCGACATGAACGGCAAGGGCAGCGGCTTTTCTGTAACAGTCGATCTGTAACGTGCCTTTTCCCGTACCGGCACCTTGACAGGCGCGCCGGCAACAAGACAATCAACCCGAAACCATGAAACGGGTGAGCTGACAGGGGGTGGACATGGCGGATGTAAACAGACGGCGTTTCCTGCAAGGCGGCGTGGCCGGCCTGGCGGTGGCTTCGGGCCTGGCGCCCGCCGCGCGTCCGAAAAAAGCAGAAGCCGCGGCGACCGACGCGCAGCCCAACTATCCGTCCCTGGATATCGCGCCGCTCGAATCGATTCCGCCGGGCGCTGAAATCGCTTTCGATTATCCCGATGAGAATTCCCCGGCGGTGCTGTTGCGTCTGGGCGCGCCGGCAGACGGCGGCGTCGGCCCGGACGGCGATATCGTCGCCTTTTCCATGCTTTGCACCCACAAGGGCTGCCCGCTGAATTACCTGGCGGAACGCAAGATGCTGGTCTGCCCCTGCCACTGGAGCAGTTTCGATCCGGCCAAGGCCGGCCGGCTGATTATCGGCCAGGCCAGCCAGTCGCTGCCGCAGATGCGGCTCGAGGTCCGCGACGGCATGGTCCGCGCCGTCGGCATTGACGGCCTGATTTACGGCCGCCACACCAACATTCTTTGATTCGCTGCCGATGACCCGCGTGCCGCTGCCGCCGACAAACGCCAAGACCTTCCGAACGGTCTGCCAATTCTGCATCGTCGGATGCGGCTACCGGGTGTTCAAATGGCCGGAAGGCAAGGACGGCACGCCGGAACCCAAGGGCAATGCGCTGGGCGTCGATTTCCGAGAGCCGCAGCCCGCCGACGGGGTCTGGATTTCAACCAACATGCACACCGTCGTCACCGACAAGGACGGCTCGCGCCACAGCGTCGCGATCATCCCGGACCGCGACTGCCAGGTGAACGGCGGCTTGGAATCGGTGCGCGGTGGCGGCCTCGCACAGACCCTCTATGCGCCCGATCGCGAAACCAAGGTGCGGCTGAAAAAGCCGCAGCTTCTGGGCGGCGCCGGTCATGCCGACGCCGGATGGGACGAGGCCGTCGACCTGGGTGCGCGCATCATCAAGGCGGTCATCGACCGCTGGGGCGCCGATGCGGTCGGCATGAAATTCTTCGATCACGGCGGCGGCGGCGGCGGGTTTGAGAACAACTGGGCCGTCGGCAGGTTCTTCTTCTCGGGCATCGGCACGCGCCGTGCCTCGATCCACAACCGCCCCGCCTACAACAGCGAAGTGCATGCCGCCGGTGACGCCGGTCTGGCGCCGCTGACCAACGCCTATGTGGATGCGCAGTTGGCAGACACCATCATGGTCGTCGGCGCCAACCCATACGAGACGCAGACCAACTATTTCCTCAATCACATGGTCCTCAATCTGAACGGCGAGTCGCAGACGCTGAAGGAAAAGACCTTCACTGGCGAGGCGACGGCATCGGGGCGGATGATCATTGTCGATCCCAGGCGTACCATGTCGGTGGCCGCCGCCGAGGCCGCCGCCGGAGCGGAGAACGTCCTGCACCTGCAGATCGAGCCCGGCACCGATATCGTTCTTTTGAACGCCATCGCGCGCATTGTCCTGGCACGTCGCTGGCACGACATTGCCTTCATGCGCGAACGCACCGAATGGCAGACCTTCGAGGCCTACCAGCGTTCGTCGTTGGGCGTCGACCGGCCGCTGGACGAATTCATCGCGGAAGCCGCGGCGCATTGCGGGGTGGCCGAAACAGACTTGCACAAGGCGGCGGAATGGATTGCCGAGCCGAAGAAGGGTGGGGCGCGCCGTCGCACGCTGTTCCATTATGAAAAAGGCCTGATCTGGGGGCTCAAGAACTACGAGAACATCGCCGCCATCGTCGACCTGGCGCTGATGACCGGCAACGTCGGCAAACCCGGCACCGGCTGTTCGCGCCTGGGCGGCCATCAGGAAGGCTACGTGCGCCCGCCCTATCCAGGCGGCCGGCCGGCGCTGAACGTCGATGAGGCGGTGCGCCGTGGCGAAGCCAAGGTATTCTGGATCGGCGGTTGCAACCCGGTTCTGACGACGCTCCGCGCCGAGGCCATGGAAAACGCCCTGATCGAGCGCGGCGCCAGCGTGCGCAACGTGCTCGAGGAAACCAAGGGAAAACCCGTCGGCGAACGCGTCGTCGCGGTGGTCGAGGCCTTGAAGGAAGGCGGCATGTTCATCCTGGCGCAGGATCTCTACATGACCGCGTCGGCGCGCCACGCCCATGTGGTGCTGCCCGCCGCCGGCTGGGGTGAGATGAACCTGACGTCGATCAACGGCGAGCGTCGGCTCCGCCTGTACGAACGCTTCATGGACCCGCCGGGCGATGCGCTGCCAGATTGGAAGATCATGGCGCTGTTTGCCGAACGCCTGCGCCAGCTTTACGAGGAAGACAACAACCCCTTGATGGCCAACCGCTTCCGCGACTACCGCTGGAAGACGGAAGAAGACGTCTTTATCCATGCCCGCTACAGCTTCAAGGGCGACGGCTCCGACCCGATGGAAGGCTATGCCGGCATTACCTACGATTTGCTGCGCAAGCTCGGCAATGACGGCATTCAGACGCCGGTACGGCTGGTCAACAAGGTGCCGGTCGGGACGCCCCGGTTGTTCGAGAACGGCAAGTTCGGCACGCCTTCTGGCAAGGCGCGGTTCATTCCCGCCCACCGGCCTTGGCCTGGTTACGCCGCGACCATCGAGCGCCAGCGCCAGCGTTACCGCTTCTGGATCAATAACGGGCGGGTCAACCATCTCTGGCAGACCACCTATCATCACCAGTTCATCGAGTTCTACCGCGAACGCTATCCGATCCCGTGCCTGGAACTGAACGCCGCCGACGCCGCCGAATTGGGCATTTCGTCGGGCGATTTGCTGGAGGTGGCGAACGACGTTGGAAGCGTTCGCGCCATGGCCTATATCACCGACGCGGTGAAGCCCAACCATGCCTTCATGCTGTTCGGCCAGCCGCGCGGCGCCGCCGGCGACCTGGTTTCGGACCACGTCGATCCAGCGACGACCATTCCTTACTACAAGGGAGCCTGGGCCGACATTCGCCGCATCGGGCCGGCACCGGACGAACTGAAGACCGTCTCGTTCCTGCCCAGGAACAGGGTGGAATGACGATGCGGATCCGGCGCTTCCTGTTTGCCCTATTGGTTTTCGCGGCGCTGCCGGCGGCGGCGGCCGATGTCCAGCCGGTGGCCGGCGGCGAATACAAGGGCGCCGACTTGTCCGGCGCCGATCTGTCCGGCAAGGATTTGCGCGGCGTCAACCTGACCGGTGCCGACCTGCGCGGCGCCAACCTGAGCGGCGCGGATCTGCGCGAGGCCTATCTGCGCGACATCAAGGCCGTGGGGACGAATTTCCGGGGCGCCAATCTCGGCAACGCCGATTTGACCCGTTCCCAATTGGGCGGCGCCGACCTGCAGGGCGCCAACTTGGCGCTGGCAGATCTCGATTCGGCGCGCATGGATGGTGTCAAGGCGGCGGGGGCTTTCCTGCCCGGTATTTCCATGGTCAAGGCGCGGGCCCGGGGCGGCGATTTTACCAAGGCCTTCATGCCTGATAGTGACTTGCGCCAAGCAGACCTGCGGGGCGCCAGCTTCAAGGGCGCGGACCTGGGCGGACGCGGCCTCGCGCATCCGGGACCGACCGGTGCCAGCATGCAGGGCGCCGATTTCACCGACGCCGACCTCTCCAGTGCCAACCTGGTCAACGCGAAGATGAATGAAACGATTCTCGACGGCGCGCGACTGGGCGGCGCCAAATTGGGTTTTGCCGATCTCACCTGGTGCCGCGCGGCGCGGGCGGATTTCGCCAAGGCCGACCTGACCTGGGCCAGGGGGTATGGCGCGGATTTCAACGGTGCCGGTTTTCAGGGCGCCAACCTGACACTGGCGCAGTTCGCGGGCGCCAGCCTGCGCGGCGCCGATTTCGGCGGTGCCAAGCTGGACCGCACGGACCTGACCCAAACGGACATGACGTCTGCGCAATTCGATGGGGCGGAAGTCGACGGGGTCAATTTCAGGGCGTCACGCAACGTGCCCGCAGGATTGAAGAGGGGCGAATAAGGTGAGCGACGAAAAGCAAGGGAAACCGGCCAAGGCGGCGCCCAGCGACGGCCAGCCGACGACGCTGACGACCGCCATGATCGGCGAGTTTTTCGGCACCTTCGTTTTGGTGTTTTTCGGCGTCGGCTCGGTGCAGGCGGCCGTTGCCACCGGTGCCCAGGCGGGGCTTTGGCAGGTGGCGGTCGTGTGGGCGGTGGGCGTTAGCCTCGGCATCTATACCTCGGCCAGCCTGTCTGGCGCGCACATCAATCCGGCAATCACGGTGATGGCCGCCGTCTACGACAAGTTCCCGCTGAAGCGAATCATCCCCTATTGGGTGGCGCAGGTCGCCGGCGCGGCGGCGGCGACGGTGGTCCTCTATGCCATGTTCTCGGAAGCCATTATCGAGTTCGAGCGCGCCAAGGGCTTGCTACGCGGCGGGCCCGGCAGCGAACTCAGCGCCATGATGTTCGGCGAGTATTTCCCCAATCCGGCCGTCTACGGCAGCGCCGAGGACGCCTGGCGGGTGATCACGCCGACTTCCGCCTTCATTGCCGAATTGATCGGCACAGCCATGCTGGCGTTTGTCGTCTCCACCGTCACACACGAGCGCAACACCGCCAGGCCGCCGTCTGCAATGGGGGCCGTGATCATCGGTGTCGGCGTGGCGGCGATTATTTCCGTGGTGGCGCCGCTGACGCAGGCGGCGCTCAATCCGGCCCGCGATTTCGGGCCGCGTCTGGTTGCCTATTTCCTGGGTTGGGGGGAAATCGCCATTCCGGGACCGCGCAACGGCTTCTTCACGGTCTACATCCTGGCGCCGATTTGTGGTGCGGTGATCGGCGGCGGTGTCTATCGCCTGGTCGCATCGCGCCTGCCGCGGGCGCCGAAGGACTGACGAACGGGCAAGCGCCGTTCAGTGGAAGTGTGTGGCGACGGAATCGAGCACGCCTAACGTCTCGTCTCCGAGGGACTGGCCGAAGCGTTCCCGGGCATTGGGATTTTTCAGGGCTGCGCGCAAATCAGCGAACAGCGATGCCAGCATCTTCCGCGCCGCGTCTTCATTGAACGACCACTCGACGCCCAGCCAATGATCGTCGGCGGGGATCAGGTTGGAATTGATCATCGCCACCATCCACTGGAAGCGCTTGTCGACGTTGCGGAAGTTTTGGGCGATCTCGATTTCGGCGCGCAGTGTGAGCTTCTTTATTTCCGGTGATCGATAGAACTCGTCCCAGTCTAGGTGGCCGCCGCTTTCGTTTTTCAGGCGCTCGGCGACGGCTTTGATGCGTTTTTCATAGCTGGCCAGTTTCGGTTTCCCGAACATCATCGACAGCATGGTGGAGAAGCCAGGCAACATGCGCCTGGACAGGAATTCCGGACTGTCGCGCAGTGTCTTTTCGTCGCGCAGACGGTGTTCGAACTTGCGCACTATGAGGCGCGTGAACAGATGCGAGCGGGCTTTCTCGACACGGGTTCGTTCCCGGGCCAGGGTGTAGGACTCGACGGCATTGAGGAACGCTGTCTTGATCTCTTTGAGGTTCTCGCGGAATTCCTCGCCCATTTCCTCGACGTCTTCGTGCGTTAGCTGGCCCCCGGTCTTTTCCAGACGTTCGGTCAACAGGTGCATGAACTTGGCGTGCATCGCTTCACCCAGTTCCTCTGCATGGGTTTCGGCCGATTCCATGGCTTCGCGGTCGATGCGTTCGCGCAAAACCTTATCCTCGCCGCTGTCGCGTGGCGCGGGGATGTTTGCGACCGGTGTTCGTGGCGGTTCAGCCGAAGGCGCCGGTTTCGGGTCGGTTTCCTGGGTTGCGATTTCGGTGCCTTCCGGACTGAAGAAGGTTGCTTCCCAAAATTCGGCGCGTGCGTCTTCCGGGTCCGGTGGCTGATTGCCGTCTGTCGGCGGATTGATGTCTTTGGCCATGATAACAATACCCCTAATGCGTTATCGCACGTTGAACGCGGCCCCTTCCCCATGATTTTCTGGATTTCGAGGAGTATCGCACTATTCACGCGCTAGTGCACCTGTAGAATTGTAAAACAGGAAAACACGCATAGATAGGATCAAGGCGTTACGCCTGTCATGCGCATCGTGGCAGCCGCCATTCCGGGTTCGCATGACGCGGATGGGGCCGGTTGCGCGGGTTTCCGCCCGGCGGTAACCTATCGATAAAGGCTGGCGAACCGGCCGCCAACCGGCCCGTCGCGGGATAGCCCGCGATCCGCGCCGACAGGGAGGATACAGATCATGAACGTCGTCGACAGTAATCTTGGCGAGCGCCTGGCGGGGATCAAGGGCGCCAAGGTGGTTAAGAGCTTCTGCTATACCTGCCCGTGGCAATGCCCGACGGAGGTGTTCGTCCGCGACGGACGCATCGTCTATCAGAAAGGCAACCCGGAAGCGCCCAACAACATCGGGGCGCGCTGCGCCAAGGGCATGGCCAGTTGGTACGTGAGCCAGGACCCGGATCGGCTCAAGTATCCGATGCTGCGCACCAACCCGAAGGGCGAGCCCGGCCAGTTCAAGCGCATCTCCTGGGACGAGGCCTTCACCTTCATCGCCGATAAGCTGAAGGAGATCGCCGAGAAGTGGGGGCCGGAATCGGTGGCGCTTACCTGTCATCACGATCCCAACACGGTCTTCTACCATCACCTTCTTAAAGACCTCTACGGTTCGCCGAACATGTATGCCCATACCTCGGGCTGCGAGCAAGACCGCCGCGCCGCCTGCCTCAACCTATTCGGCCACGTTTTCCCCATGCACGACTTCGCCAATTCGAAGTACGTCATGCTGTGGGGCATGAACAACCTGGGCGCAAACCAGGGCCTGTGGGAAAGCCGGGCCTTGATGGATGCCAAGGCCAAGGGCTGCCGTCTGGTCGTGGTCGATCCGAATTTCACCGAAACCGCGCAGAAGGCAGACGAATGGGTGCCCATTCAGCCCGGCACCGACGGCGCCATGGCGCTTGCCATGTGCAAGGTGATCATTGACGAGAAGCTCTACGATGAGGCCTTCGTCAATGCCTACTGCGAGGGCTTCAACGGCTTTCGCGACCACTTGAACGAAAAGGGTTATACGCCTGAGTGGGCGGAGGCGATCTGCGGCATCGACGCCGAGCGCATCCGGCGCCTGGCGCGGGAGTTCGCCACCACCAAGCCGGCCATGTCGGCGATCTTCAAGGGGTCCGGCTACTACACCAACGGCCACGACGCTGGCCGCGCCTGCTATATCCTGGACGCCATTTGCGGCGAGGTCGACAAGCCCGGCAACATCAACCTCAAGGATTGGGCGCCGCTGGGAACGCCGGTGGAAATCCCGGAAGAGGCCAAGCGCCAGCCGCAAAAGGATCCGCTGCACGTCGCCATGGGCTATCCGTTGGCGCCGGACCTGCCGAATTCGAAGCTGCCCGATGCGGTCATCAACGGCGATCCCTATCCGGTGAAGGCGTGGTTCGTGCATTCGTCGAACCCGGTGATGAGCGATCCCAACCGCGAACGCGTGCAGGAGATGTTCAAGAACCTGGAGCTGGCGGTGTCGCTCGAACTCTACATGAGCGAGACCTCGCTCGAATGCGACATCGTGCTGCCGGAAACCTCGTTCCATGAACAGGCGGAAATCCGCCAGGGCATGTGGCTGGGGCCGGAAGTGGTGCTGTGCCAGCCTGTCATCGACCCGGTGGGCGAGGCCAAGCCGGCCTACGAAATCGTCAAGGGCATCGCCGAGAAGATGGGCTGGGGCCAGTACTTCACCTACGAGAAGTGGGAGGACTGGGGCGAGGTCGCCATGAAGAACGTGCCCATGAGCCTGGACGAGTTGAAGCAGAAGGGCTTTTGGGCCGGCGAGGTACGCTACAACCGCGTGCCGGATGGTCTGCCGACCCCTTCAGGCAAGATCGAAATCTATTCCAAGGATTACGAAAACGCCGGGCTCAACCCGTATCCGGAGTTCGTCGGTCGCTCGGTCATTCCCGACGACGACTATCCGCTACAGGTGACGCATTCGAAGTTCTCCATGCACTGCAACATCGTCACCCAGAACAACCCCTACCTGATGGAGGTCTGCGGCGAGAACTGGGTCGAGGTGAACAGCCAGGACGCCGCCAAGTACGGCATCGTCGACGGGGAGATGTGCGTGGTCGAGAGCCCCAAGGACAACATCACCATCCGCGCCAAAGTGGTCGAGGGTCTGGTGCCGGGCTGCATTTCGATCCGCCACGGGCACGGCTTCGGCCATTGGGCCATGGGGTCGACGGCCAAGGGCAAGGGTGCGCATTCCAATAACCTGATGGACACCCATACCAATCCGGTCACCGGCGCCAACTGCTACAACGAATGCAAAGTGCGCATTCGCAAGGCCGGTTAAGGGGGGAGACGGACCATGCAACACGGCTTCTATTTCGACCATAAGCGCTGCGTCAAATGTCACGCCTGCGAGATCGCCTGCAAGACCTGGAACGAGGTCGAGATCGGCCCGCGCTGGCGCGAGGTGGTGAAGATCGAAAGCGGCACCTATCCCAACGTCAAGGCAATGAACGTCTCCATGGCCTGCATGCACTGCGGCGACGCGCCATGCCGTAATGCCTGTCCGGTCACGGCCATCACCAAGCGCGCCGCCGACGGCGTCGTTGTCGTCGACCAGAACACCTGCATCGGCTGCGGGTTTTGCGCCTGGGCCTGCCCGTTCAACGCGCCGCAGCTTTCGGCTGCCGCCGGCAAGATGGAGAAATGCAATTTCTGCCAGACGCCGGGCAAGGAACGGCCCTTGGATATGCCGCGCGCCTGTGAGGAGATCTGCCCCACCGGGGCTATCAAGTCCGGCTCAATGGTGGAGCTTGCCAACCAGGGGCGCGAGCGCGCCGCGGCACGGCTTGGCGGTTCCAACATGCAAGGGTTTCCGGGCATGGTGGTCAGTGCTCAGCAGCAGTTCGGCGGTGATTGAGGAAGCGGTTTTTTCCGATTTCCCATGTTGCCAGCGCATGGGGTCACGCAATCGCGCATGGCTATAACCAGTTGGCGGCGCCGTCGGATCACCACTAGAATGGCGCCATGACACGATAATCCGGAAAACCGGACGTGGTTTCGAGTTTGGGGAGAGCATCATGGTCGCGATCAAATCCAATGCCTTGTCGCCGCAGCGCAAGCGGACAATCGACGCCATCAACCTGCGCGAGCCGGATAAGGTGCCGATCGGGCTGTGGGGCACCGTCGAGGGTTACCAGAACCTGCGCAAGGGTCTGGGCATGGAATACAACGACAATCCCAGGAACTATCGTACCGGTTCCACCACCTGGACCACCGATGTCGCCTTTGAGCTCGATCTGGCGGAAAAGCTGGATATCGACTTCGTTCGTATTTCCGTCGGCCCGCCTGGCGGGTCGCCGGGCTTCCGTCCGGTCGAGGCGGGCGATTTTCCGTTCGAGCTCGACGTCAAGCCGTCTGGCGAGGAAGAGGTGAACGTCGACGAGTGGGGCGTCATCCGCAAGTTCACGCCGCACGAAAACGGCAGCTACTTCGAGATGATCGGCTATCCGCTGTTCGACGCCACCAGCGCGCCCTTGGAAGAAGGCCTGAAGATTCTCGAGGCCTATCCCTGGCCCGATCCCTATGACGACAGCTGTTTCCAGGACTCGCCCATTCCCGGCATGGACATGGCGAGCTATTGCAAATACGTGCGCGAGGAAACGCCCTTTGCGCTGATGGCCCAGGCCGGCCGCGGCGGCTTGTTCGAGCAGGCCAAGTATATGGTCGGCTACGCCAAGATCTTCTCCGACTTCATCGAGGCGCCGGAATTCCTGGAAGCGCTGCTGACCAAGCTGACCGACCTGGAAATCGCCTTCAACAAGGCGATGATCGACCGCATGGGCGATTATATCGATTGGATTCGCGTCAGCCCCGAGGATCTGGCCAGCGAGAAGACGGCGTTCCTGTCGTTGAAGATGTTCCAGCGCCAGTTGATCCCGCATTATCACCGCGCCTGCATCGAGACCAAGGAGTACTTCCTGAAGAAGAACCCCAATGGCAAGATCCAGTTCCATAGCTGCGGCGCCATCCCGACGTCGTTCATGGAAGCGTTGCTGAAGGGCAAGGTCTCCAACGGCGAAGCCTGCATCGACGGTTTCGACCCGATCCAGCCGAAGGCCGCGCGCCATTCCGGGCCGCGCTCCAAGAAACTTATGCTGGGCGACCGTATGTTCTTTTATGGCGGAATCGACGTGCAGGAAACGCTGCCCTGGGGCTCCGAAGAGGATGTGCGCAAGGAAGTCCGGCAGCGGATTTGGGAAATGGGCAAGGGCGGTGGCTATCTGTTGTCGTCTTCGCACCGCCTGGAGCACGACGTGCCGGTCGAGAACACGCTTGCCATGATCGACGAGGCAAGGCAATACGGGGTCTATCCGTTGCCGGAAAATCCCCCCGAAGGTGCCGATGTCGGCGAAGACCTGCCTGAATTGCAGCGCTGACGCGGCGGTAACCCGAAGAAAACTGAACGACGACGAGGATCCAATTCATGCCGTTGGCGATTGATACCGAACAGGAATTCGATCTCGAAGACTTGAAGGACGACATCGAGGCGTCGCGCCAGACCGACCGTTGGTCGGACGCCCCCGCCGAGATCAAGGAGCTGTTCCACGAACTGGAATGGAACATCATCGACGGCGAACATACGGAAACCGTTGATTTTATCAACGATGCGCTCGGCCGCGATATTTCGCCCCGCACGCTGATTTCCGGACCCATGGCCACCGGCATCGCCGAGGTCGGCCGGCGCTTCAAGATGGACGAATACTTCCTGCCGGAAGTGATGATGTCGGCCAAGT
>JAYPEK010000070.1:16481-16797 GCA_038125725.1 Rhodospirillaceae bacterium | reverse complement strand
CGCATGACCAAACTCCGCAAGGTCATCGCCGGGCGCTTGAAGCAAGCGCAGAACACCGCCGCCATGCTGACCACCTGGAACGAGGTCGACATGGGCGCCGCCATGGAACTGCGCAACACCTACAAGGACGCCTTCGAGAAGAAGCACGGCGTCAGGCTCGGCTTCATGTCGTACTTCGTGCGCGGCGCCTGCATCGCGCTCAAGGAATGGCCGGCGGTCAATGCCGAGATCTACGGCGACGAGATCATCTACAAGAACTACTACAACATCGGTGTCGCCGTCGGCACGCCGAACGGCCTGGTCGTCCCGGTGATCA
>JAYPEK010000070.1:0-16471 GCA_038125725.1 Rhodospirillaceae bacterium | reverse complement strand
GCGCCAGCGCGGCGGTGGCGGCGCGGCCGCCGGCCCCGCCTTCCCGTCGGCGGCCGACCTGCCTCCGCGCCCGGACGATCCGCGCGAAGAGCGCGTGCGCATGACCAAGCTCCGCAAGGTCATCGCCACGCGCCTCAAGGAAGCGCAGCAGACCGCCGCCATGCTGACCACCTGGAACGAGGTGGACATGGGCGCGGCCATGGATCTGCGCGCCGAATACAAGGACCAGTTCGAGAAGAAGCATGGCGTGCGCTTGGGCTTCATGTCGTTTTTCGTCCGCGCCGCCTGCATCGCCTTGAAGGAATGGCCGGCGGTCAATGCCGAGATTTACGGCGACGAGCTGATCTACAAGAACTACTACAACATCGGCGTCGCCGTCGGCACGCCGAACGGCCTTGTGGTGCCGGTGATCAAGAACGCCGACCAGATGCGCTTCTCCGAGATCGAGGGCGCCATCTCCGACTTCGGCCACCGGGCGCGCGACGGCAAGCTCGGCATGGACGAGATGATGGGCGGCACCTTCACCATCTCCAACGGCGGCGTGTTCGGCTCGTTGAATTCCATGCCGATCCTCAACGTGCCGCAGTCCGCCATCCTGGGCATGCACAAGATCCAGAAACGCCCGATGGTGGTCGGGGGCGAGATCGTCATCCGCCCGATGATGTACCTGGCGCTTTCCTACGATCACCGCATCATCGACGGCCGCGAGGCGGTCTCCTTCCTGGTGCGCATGAAGGACCTGATCGAGGACCCGCAGCGCATCATGCTCGACGTCTGATCCCGAACGCCGAAACCGAAAGGCCAGTACCATGAGTGATCCCTATGACCTGATCGTGATCGGCGGCGGCCCCGGCGGCTATGTCGGCGCCATCCGCGCCGCGCAACTGGGGCTCAAGACCGCCATCGTCGAGAAACGCGGCGCGCTCGGCGGCACCTGCCTCAACGTCGGCTGCATCCCGTCGAAGGCGATGCTGCAATCCTCGCACCACTATGAGATGGCGGCGCACGAGTTCGCCGACCACGGCGTCCAGGTGACCGGGTTGAAGCTCGACCTCAAGACCATGCTGGCCCGCAAGGAGAAGGTCGTCGACGACCTGACCAAGGGTATCGAGTTCCTGATGAAGAAGAACAAGATCGACTATATCGTCGGCACGGCGGAAATCACCGCGCCCGGCGAAGTGTCGGTCAAGCCCAACACCAAGGGGGCCCGGCGCCAGAAACTCACGACCAAGAACATTATCGTCGCCACCGGCTCCGACGTGACGCCGCTGCCGGGTGTTACGATCGACGAGAAGCAGATCGTCTCATCCACCGGCGCGCTTTCCTTGCCGAAGGTACCGAAATCCATGGTCGTCATCGGCGCCGGCGTCATCGGGCTCGAGCTCGGCTCCGTCTGGCGGCGTTTGGGCGCGGAAGTCACCGTCGTCGAGTTCCTGGACGTGGTGCTGCCCGGCATGGACGGCGAGGTGTCGAAGAACATGGCAAGAATCCTGAAAAAACAGGGCATGACCTTCAAAATGAAGACCAAGGTCACCGGCGCCAAGGCGGCGCGCACTGGCGTGACGCTGACCATGGAACCCCGCGATGGCGGCAAGGCCGAAACCTTGAAGGCCGACGTGGTGCTGGTCGCCATCGGCAGGAAGCCCTTCACCGAAGGGCTTGGGCTCGAGAAGGCCGGTGTGGCGGTGGACGAGCGCGGCTTCATCCCCGTCGACGAGGACTACCAGACCAACGTGCCCGGCATCTATGCCATCGGCGACGTGATCGGCGGCGCCATGCTGGCGCACAAGGCCGAGGACGAGGGCGTCGTCTGCGCCGAGATCATGGCCGGCCAGTCCGGCCATATCGACTACGGTTCCATCCCGGGCATCGTCTACACCCACCCGGAAGTCGCTTCCGTCGGCAAGACCGAAGAGCAGTTGAAGGAAGCCGGCGTCGAGTATACGTCGGGCAAGTTCCCCTTCTCCGCCAACTCACGCGCGCGCTGCAACGCCGACGCGGAGGGCTTCGTCAAGGTGCTGGCGGCGAAAGCCGACGACCGGGTGCTCGGCTGCCACATCATCGGCCCCGCCGCCGGCGATCTCATCCAGGAAGTGGTGAACGTCATGGAATTCGGCGGCTCGTCCGAGGACATCGCCCGCATCTGCCACGGCCACCCGGGCCTGCCGGAAGCGGTCAAGGAAGCGGCCCTGGCCGCCGGTGGCCGGGCCATTCATATCTGAACGCGAAGCCGCCGAAACGCGGTTTGATAGCCTTTGATGTTTCGAGGGTTCTGAAAACCCCGGAAACGTGCCGAATTCGAAACCGGCCGGCCAGTTCCACGAAGGACGCCTCGCGGCATGCGCCCTGTTCTATGAAGGGGAAATCGAAGGGACGGCAATGCCCCTGATTGTAAAATGTAGGTCTGCCGCAAACTGCTGGTTACTACGAACGGAATCGTAGTGAACCAATTCGTAGCCCTCATCCTCGAATATCAGCCGGTAGTTATGAATAACCCAGCCAGGCATGTGAAAGCCTTCGACCGGATCGATTGAATCAATATTCAAGTTGGTGGGATGCATGGTGATCCGCGCGGCTTCATTGAACGCGATAAACCGGACTTTGCCGCGAAGAACCCGCAGATACCTCCGAACCTCGGCCTGGCTTATGATGAAAAAAACCCGGTTGAACACGGCGACATCGAATTTCCTATCCGTATTCCTCAACCACTCAAGCGGATAGGCGGAGACAAACTCTAGCCGGTTCGATGCCAACGCAGCATTGCCCTCGGCCAAATTTCTTGGGAAATCGACACCGACAAAACTGACGTTGTCATGGTTTTCGACAACATAATTCGCGATATTTGCATAGAATCACCCAACTTCGACGAAGCTTTTCGCATTTTCCTTTTCGATAAGATGTCGAAGCAACTCGTATATATCGAATTGAATTGTCTTAACTAAATCCGATTCCGGCAAACCGTCGAGTTCGTCGACATAAACGTCGAACATCTCGGATGTCGATCTAACGATGCTCTCCAGGCTCTCCCCGGTCAATTCGTCCGATACATTCTGTCCCCATGTGGTCCCCGCTCCCCTGCTCGATGTATATGTTCTTCGCATCTCCCTCCATTCATGGATGCTGATGCCAAGATAGGATAGCAGTTCCTTAATCCAGAACTTCAAGTGCTCCTTGCCGGTTTTTCTTATTGTGAGCGGACGCATTACGCGTGAAAACGTCATTCGGGCCTGTCCTTCTGGAGGCAAAACGGGTTTGCGAGGGAAAGTCTGCCATAGCTTCCACCGGACTGCCAAGCAACAGGTCCCTATTCACCCGTCCCTAAATCCCACTAGAACTATCGGTGGAAAGACCAAAGTTTTGATTCACCCGCGCAGGTCGGCCAAGGACCTCTTCTGACGCCCGTCCGCATCGAAATTCGCCGGGTCGAGCCAGGCTTCCAGCGCCGCTTTGATCCGGAACCAGTCTTTGTCGAGGATCGAATACCAGGCGGTGTCGCGGTTGCGGCCCTTGTAGATGATCGCCTGGCGGAACAGGCCGTCGTAGCTGAACCCCAGCCGTTCGGCGGCGCGCTTGGAAGCGGCATTGAGATCGTCGCATTTCCATTCGTAGCGCCGATAACCCCAGACCTCGAAGACCTGGCGCATCATCAGGTACATCGCCTCGGTCGCGGCCGGGGTCTTCTGCAGGCAAGGCGCGTAGGAGATCGCGCCCACTTCGACGACACCGTGCTGCGGCTGGATACGGAGATACGTGGCGATGCCGACGGCCCGGCCGGTGGCCTTATCGACCACCGCGTAATAAACCTGATCGCCGAGCGTCTCCGCCGTCTCCAGCCAACCGCGCACTTCGGCTTCGGTCTCGAACGGCCCGTTCGCCATGTAGGTCCACATTCGCCCGTCGGTGTCCTCGGCGAAGGCGCCGAACAGTTGCTCGGCGTGCCGGGCCGCGTCGATCAGTTCCAGATCGCAGAACCGGCCCTGCATGAGGGGCACCTTCGGAAAGGCCGCCGGCGACCAGTCGGGCAGTGCCTCGCCGATGGGCTGGCCCAATTCGTTGCTGCTGGGGGGCATGTCGTCGTCCTTTCGCGGTGGCGCCGTCGCCAAGGTTTGGCCGGCTGGCCGGGTGGCGTCAACCCCGCCGGCGCGCTACACTCATGATCGGATTTCCAAACGGCCGCATCCCGGCGACGGAAAGAGGCCCCCATGTATCGCTACGCCGAAGATTTGAAAGTCGCTTCGATCGTCGAGACCACGCGGCTCGACATCTCGGAGATCGACATTCCGGCGCTCACGGCGGTCTACGACTACTGGGACCGCCAGCGCGGCGACAAATTCGCCCCGTCCCTGCGGGAATTCAAACTGGACGAGTTGGAACCGGGCATCGTGCCCAGCATGGCGGTGGTCGATTTCATCGGGCCGCCGCTCGACTATTACTATCGTTTCTTCGGCAGCAAGATGGTCGAGGCATCCGGCATGGAACTGACCGGCAAGACCTTCTACGCCGACGGCATCGAGGGCTACGGCTTCGTCAATGCCCAGGTCTTTCCGCAGATGATCGAGGAGCGCCGGCCGATCTGCACCCGCACGCACTGGATTTCGGTCCGCGCGCTTCACTACGCGACGACCACGATCCGCATGCCGATCTCCGCCGACGGCGAAACGGTCACCAGCGGCGTCACCGTCAATCAGTTCCGCCGCGTCTGAACCGCAAGGCGCGGATCAGGCCGCGGCCGACTGCGGCCGGTCGAGCGCGCTCAAGAGGTCATCCAGCAAGTCAGCCGGGTTTTCCAGCCCCACCGACAGCCGGATCAGACCGTCGGAGATGCCGTGCCTTGCCCGCTCCTCTGCGGTGTAGGTGGAATGGGTCATGCTGGCCGGATGTTGGATCAGGCTCTCCGCGTCACCCAGGCTGACGGTGCGGCGCACCATTCGCAAACCGTTCATCATGGCGATCCCCGCCGCCATGCCGCCGGTCAGTTCGAACGCGATCATGCCGCCCGGCAGCGCCATCTGGCGCGCGGCCAGCGCATGCTGGGAAAAGCTTTCGAGACCCGGATAATGGACGGCGGCGACCGCCGGATGCTCTTCCAGGGCGCCGGCCACTTGCGCCGCCGTCGCCGAATGGCGCTGCATGCGCAGTTCCAACGTCTTCAACCCGCGCAGGATCAGCATGGCGTTCATCGGTGCCAGCACGGCGCCGGTCATGTCCTTCAACCCTTCCAGGCGAATGCGGGCCAGGTCGTCGGCGCCGCCGACCACCATGCCGGCCACCAGATCGCCGTGCCCGCCCAAATACTTGGTCGCCGAATGAACGACGATGTCGGCGCCCCGTTCCAGCGGCCGGGTGATCAGCGGCGTCGCATAGGTGTTGTCGACCACCACCCGCGCGCCGGCATTTCGGGCGACAGCCGCGACGGCGGCAATATCGACGAGGCGCATGTTGGGATTGGCCGGGGTTTCGAAATAGACGATGCGGGTCCGCGCGGAAATGGCGGCCTCCAGGTTGGCGGGATCGGTAAGATCCACGTGGGTAATGGTAACGCCGAAACGCGACAGCCCGTGGCGCATGTAGGCGAAGGTGCAGCCGTAGAGCGTCTCGTCGACGATGACCTCGTCGCCGGGCGAAAGAAACGTCCACAGCACCGAGGTAATGGCGCCCATGCCGGATGCCGTTCCCAACGCCGCCTCGGCCGATTCCAGGCTGGCGATACGGCGTTCCAGCAGGTCCAGCGTCGGGTTGGAGATGCGCGAATAGATATAGCCCTGGCGCTCGCCGGCGAAGATCTCGCCGCCGGCCTCGGCGCTGTCGAAGGCGAAGGTGGAACTCATGTGCAAGGGCGGCGTCAGGGCGCCCTCGGCACTTGCCGGATCGTAACCGAAGTGAATGGCGCGGGTGGCGAAACCGGCGGAGCGGGGCAAAGGATGGTCGGTCATAGTGGAAACCTCGCAAACTGGGATAATTTTTAGTATGATACGCCAATGCACGCGCAATTGGCTTGCGAAGTCATGCGCTTAAAATGGGTGAATTGGCAGAATATATCATCAAGGAGCCGAAAATGGATGACAAAGACCGGCAAATCCTGCGCCAGCTTCAGATGGATGGGCGGCTCACCAACCAGGAACTGGCGGATCGCGTGCACCTGTCACCGTCACCCTGCCTCCGGCGGCTGCGCAACCTGGAAGCGTCGGGCATCATTCAGGGATACACGGCGATCATCGACCAGAAGGCCTATGGGCTGCCGATCACCGTGTTCGTGCGCATCCGGCTTGAACGCCATTCGCGCGAGTCGGTGGCCACATTCGAGCGAATGATCAGCGACATCGATGAGGTCATGGATTGCTATCTGATGACAGGCGACGCCGATTATCTGTTGCGTGTCGTGGTCGAAAGCCTGGAAGCCTACGAGGCCTTCATCCGCGACAAGATCCACGACATCCCGATGATCGCCGCCATCGACACCTCGTTCGCCTATGGCCTGATCAAGCGCGCCAAGGCGTTGCCGGCGATGAGTTGAGGCCGAGCCCGCGTTTCTTTGACAAAATCTTTAGATTTGATCGGCATCGTATGCGGAGGTTTTTCTGAGCAAGGACCTTTGCCATGGCAGAGACTTCCAAGGAAGACAACGAGCCGTCCGATCTCGACGAAACCACGCACCGGGAATTGAGCGCCATGTACCGCGACGCATCGGCGAATATCCAGTTCGCGAAGCTGGTTCAATGGATCGTCATCGGCTTGTCGACCCTCGTCTATTCAACGGCCGTGATTACCGTGAATTTGGGCGCGTCGGGGAAAACGCTGGCGAACCTGTTCACCATCGCCATCATCTTACTGAGCTGCGGCGCCATGTTCATGCTGTTCATGTACCAGATGTGGCAGTTCAACGAGATCAAGCGCATTCGGCGCATCGAAAAACATTTTTCGACGCTCTGTCGGCGGATTAACAACATCGAATCGCGCGGCGAGCGCAACGTCGAGCGTTATACCATGCTGTTCGCCATGGCCGCCGCCGTGGTGTCCGGCGCCCTGGTGACGATCTTCGCCATCCGCTGAAACGGACCGGCGAAATCAAGCGAGACTTGCGTCCATCGGCGCGAGCCTGTAGACAGCGCCCATGCGCAAACCTGTTCGCACCTTGCAGGCCGTTTATTTTCCGCCGTCCACATGACGGCGGGCGCATTTTGTTGTTCAACCGCCGCGATCCGGCGGTTGCTCATCAGTTGATTTAAGGTGCACCGCATCGCGGCTTTACGGAGACCCGCGATGTCACGAAAACCTTCCATTCAATCTATCGGCCTTCTTGGCTTCGGCGCCTTCGGGCGGCTGATCGCCCGCCATCTGCACCGGCATTTCCGCCTCGTCGTCAGCGACCCGGCGCTGGAGCCAGGACCACCCATTTTCGCCAACGTGCGCGCCGGCACGCTGGCCGAGGCGGCTCGCTGCGATCTGGTCATCCTGGCCATGCCGATGGATGCCCTGGCCCCGGCGCTCGGCGATCTCCGCCCGCACCTCGCGGCCGGCACCGTCGTCGTCGATACGGTTTCGGTGAAGGTGGAACCGGCGCGGATCATGCTGGAGGGCCTTCCCGCCGACGTGGAGATCATCGGCACCCACCCGCTTTTCGGACCGCAGAGCGCCAAGGCGGGCCTTCGCGGCCACAACATCGCCCTTTGCCCGGTCCGCGCCAAGGCCCGTACGGTTCGGCGCATTGCCGGCTTCCTGGAGACCGAACTGGGCCTCAGGGTGGTGCAGGCCACGCCCGAGGAACACGACCGCGAGGCCGCCGTCGTGCAAGGCCTGACGCACCTGATCGCCAAGGCGCTGGTGCGCATGGAGCCGTTGCCGGCGCGGATGACCACGGCGAGCTACGAGCTCCTAGTGCAGGCGACCGAAATGGTGCGCCACGACGCCGACGGCGTGTTCACGGCAATCGAACAGGCGAACCCCTTCGCCGCCGAGGTGCGCGCGCGCTTTTTCGCCATCGCCGAGGACCTGCGCGAGGAACTGGAGTCGAGCACCGTCCAGATTGATCGGGCTTCTTGACATTTCTATATTTCCAGTTATATGGAAATATTACTTGTGATCTTGCGCGAAGGCAGGATCGGGCATAGGAGTGGATCATGACCATTCTGGCACTCACCGCGGCCGACGTGACGCGCCGCATCGGCAGCATCGACAAGGCCTGGCTGGCTGTGGCGGCGATTTTCGCCGTCATCGCGGCGCTGGCGCCGGAACAGGTGCCGGAGAGCTTCGTCTTCGTCGTCGACCAGTTGGTCGGCATCGCGCCCTACCTGCTGGCAGCCATCGCCATCGCCGCCTATGCCAAGGCATCCGGCGCCGACGGCCTGATCGCCAAGGTGTTCGAGGGCCGCCTGACGGTGATGATATTTGTCGCCGCGCTGTTCGGCGGCCTGTCGCCCTTCTGTTCGTGCGGCGTCATTCCGCTGATCGCGGCGCTGTTGGCCATGGGCGTGCCGGTGCCCGCCGTCATGGCATTCTGGATTTCGTCGCCGCTGATGGATCCGGCCAAGTTCTTCCTGGCCACCGGCACGCTGGGGCTCGAGTTCGCCGTGGCACTGACCATGGCTGCCGTCGGCATCGGGCTCTACGGCGGCTATCTCACCCGTCTGGTCATGGCCAAGGGTATCTTCGCCGATCCGCTGCGCCCGGAAGCCAGCCCCAGTTGCTGCGCCAAGAGCAGCGTGTCGAAGCCGAAATCCGTGATGTGGAAGTTCTGGCCCGAGGCCGAGCGGCGCAAGGCCTTCACCGGCGAGATGGTCGACACCACGCTGTTCCTGCTGAAATGGCTGGCGCTGGCGTTCCTGCTGGAAAGCCTGATGATCAAGTATCTGCCGGCGGAGTCGATCGCCAAGTTCCTGGGCGATGAAAGCGTCTGGGCGATTCCCATCGCCGTGGTAACCGGCGTGCCGGCCTATTTGAACGGCTTCGCGGCGCTGCCGTTGATCCAGGGCCTGATTGACATGGGCGTGCAACCCGGTGCCGGCATGGCCTTCCTGGTGGCCGGCGCCGTCACGTCCATGCCCGCCGCCGTGGCGGTCTTCGCCTTGGTGCGGCTGCCGATGTTCCTCTGGTACATGGTGCTCGCCGTCACTGGTGCCACGGCCGCCGGGGTGTTGTTCCAACTCTACGCCGGATGATCCGGCCGAAGACACCGCGCACTATCCTGGCCACCATCTGCACGGCGGAGGTGCTGAGCATGCTCAGCGTCGCCGCCGTGCCGGCGTTGCTACCGACCTTCATCGCCGAGTGGTCGCTCTCCAAGACAGACGCCGGCTGGCTCAACGGTATCTATTACCTGGGTTATCTCTCGGCAGTGCCGGTGCTGGTCAGCCTGACCGACCGCATGCCCGCGCACCGCATCTATTTCGTCTGCATGGCGATCTCCGGCGTCGGTACGCTGGGCTACGCCTTCCTCGCCGACGGGCTCTATTCCGCGATGCTGTTCCGAGTCTTGAGCGGCATCGGCCTCGCCGGCACCTACATGCCGGGGCTGAAGCTGCTGACCGACCAGTTGGAACGCCTGTCCCCCGACGCCGACCACAGCCGCGCCGTCGCCTTCTATACGTCGAGCTTCGGCATCGGCATGTCGCTCTCTTATCTGTTTGCCGGCGAACTGGCGGCAGCGTGGGACTGGCGCATGGCGTTCACCGTTCTCGGCGCCGGCCCAGTGGTGGCGCTGGTCTACATGGCCGCGATCCTGCCGCGCCCGGAAACCGCCGGGCAGCCGGCGCCCGATACGCACCTGCTGGATTTCCGCCCGGTGCTGATGTGCAAGCCGGCCATGGGCTACGTGCTGGCCTATACGGTGCATAACTTCGAACTCTTCGCCTTCCGCTCCTGGGTGGTGGCCTATCTCGCCTTCGCGGTGTCGCGCAATCCCGGCGAAAGCCTGATCGTCGCCGCCACCACCATCGCCGCCGCTTCGAACCTCCTGGGCCTGCCGGCCAGCGTCTTGGGCAATGAACTGGCCCGGCGCATCGGCCGCCACAAGGCGATCACCGTCATCATGTGGACCTCGGCGCTCTTTGCCGTCGGGCTCGGGTTTCTCCTGGAGGCGCCGCTCTGGCTGTTGACGCTGGCCGCGGTCGTCTACGGCGTGCTGGTCACCGGCGATTCGTCCTCTATTACCGCCGGCGCCGTCGCCGAGGCGCCGCGCGGCTACAAGGGCGCGACGCTGGCCGTGCATTCCTGCATCGGGTTTACCGGCTCGTTCCTGGGCCCGCTGGCGTTTGGCTTGGTGCTGGATGTCGCCAGCCCCACCGGCATCGGCGGCGATACGGTGTCTTCGTGGATCTGGGCCTATGCCACCTCGGCCGCCGTCGTGGCGCTGGGGCCTGTGTTCCTGTATCTTCTGCGCAATCGGGAGACTGCCAAATGACCGCCACCGCCACGCCGACCATTATGATCGACAACGACCGCACCCGCGTCACCGAGTGGCGTTTCCAACCCGGCGCCGCCACCGGCTTTCATCGCCATGAATACGACTATGTCGTGGTGCCGCAGAGCACCGGCAAGCTGAAGCTGGTCGACGCCGCCGGCAACGCCACCTTCGGCGAACTGACCCAGGGCATCCCCTATTTCCGCGAGGCCGGCGTCGAGCACGACGTCATCAACGCCAACGACTTCGAATTCACCTTCGTCGAGATCGAGTTCAAGTAGGGCCGGCTCAGCCGCGCCCCCGCCGGGCGCGCGGATGCGCCAGTTCGTAGACCGATTGCAGGTGCGCCTGATCGACATCGGCGTAGCGCTGCGTGGTCGACAGCGAGGCATGCCCCAACAGTTCCTGGATGGTCCGGAGATCGCCGCCGCCGGCTAGCAGGTGCGTGGCGAAGCTGTGGCGCATGGCGTGCGGCGTCGCGGTTTCCGGCAGCCCCAGCGCGCGGCGCACGTTCCGCATCTGCTTTTGCGCCACCGCCGCGTCGAGGCGCTTGCCGCGCTTGCCGACGAACAAGGGCCCCTCCGGCCCGGGGTCGAACGGGCAGTGCGCCAGGTAGTCGGCGAGCATGTTGGCGACCGCCGGCAGCATCGGAACGATCCGTTCCTTGCCGCCCTTGCCCAGCACCCGGAGCGTCCCGGTGCCGCCGGTATTTGCCAGCACCTGATCGCGGTTCAATGAGAGCGCCTCGCCGATGCGGAGCCCACAGCCGTACAGGAGCGCCAACAGCGCTTGGTCGCGCTTGCCGATCCAGGGATCGGGCGCCAGGTCCTCGATGGCATCGACGGCCTGCAGGGCGTCGTCTTCGGTGAGCGCGCGGGGCACCGATTTCGGTACCTTCGGCGTACGTAGCGCATGAATGGCGGCGTTGGCGGCAAGACCGCGTTTTTCAAGAAAGCGGAAAAAGCCGCGCAGCGTCGAAAGCGCCCTCGCCGTCGAGGCCCGGGACAACCCGTCGGCGTTGCGGGCCGAAAGATAGGAGCGGAAGTCCGCCGCCCGGAGCCCCTCGAGGTCGTGCACGCCCGGCGCATACCCCAGGTGCCCGCCCAGGAAGCGGATGAACCCGTTCAGGTCATGACCGTAGCTTGAGATGGTATGTTCGGAGGCGCGTTTTTCGTGGCTGAGCCAATCCCACCAATCCTCGATGGCGGTCTTCAGGCCGGGTTCGGCCGGCGCCGGAATCACGTCTTGCCCATTGCCGGCGGGCCATCCTCCAGGACCCGCGCCAGGCAGGCCTCCAGCACACGGCTCAGGAAGCTGATCAGCTCGGTGCCCTGGCCCGGTTGGAAAACCTCGCCGCGTGCGCCCAAGGCCAGGAGCCCGGCCGGCCAGCCGGGCCCGGCATGGATACGCGCGATGGCGGCGGAATTGACCAGCCCGGCGGCGGCGGCGAACAGGGTGCCGTCGTCCTCGATGCGGCGGAACAACCGCACCTCGGCATCGCCATCCAGGACCGTGTCGACGTAATGCGGCGCCAGGCGGCCGACGTCGTTCTGCATCAGGCGCTCGTCCGAGCCACTGGTGATTTCGAAGCCGAGCGACACCGCGTCCACGTCGAGCAACAGCGGCCAGTCCTGGGTGACGACCCGGATCAGGTCATCCCACTGTCGCGCGTTCAACAAGCTCAGCACCGCGCCATGGGTGCGGGTCTGCACCGACATGTTGGTGCGGCTGGTCTCGATGACGTGCTCGGCGGCGTCGCGCAGTTCGTTCATTTCCGATTCGCGCCGATTGATGAGGAACTGCTGCATGTCGACGACGCCGTCGCCGGACCAGCGCCCGGGCGCCGCCATGCCGGCGACCAGGTCCGGGTGGCGAGCCAGGAAATCCGGGTGGCGCGCCAGGAAATCCAGCACGGCCGCCTCGTCGAGCTCGGGCTCGGTTGCGTCCTCTGCCGTCGTTACCGGATCCGTCATCGGCGTTTTCCCCTATCCTCTCGCCATTGCGACCTCGCCACGCGTGCGAATCGCCCTATTATACCCGGATCGCCCGGACAAAAGAAAAATCCCTGCGCAACAGAATGACCCCCGCGAATGACCGCCCGATGACCGACACCGACACGACCTTTCCGCCCGGCGCGCTGGTTTCGGTGCGGCTGCCGTTGCCGCTCTCGGATGCCTACGACTACCGGGTGCCCGACGGCCTGCAACTGGGGCGCGGCGATTTCGTGCGTGTGCCGCTTGGCAACCGCCAGGTTTCAGGCGTCGTCTGGGGGCCGGGTGCCGGCGACATCGAGCCCAAACGCATCAAAAAGGTGTTGTTCCGGCACGACTGCCCGGCGCTTTCGGCGACGGCGCTGGAATTCATCGAATGGGTCGCGGGCTACACCCTGCAATCGGTGGGCGGCGTGCTGAAGATGGCGATGAGCGTGCCGGACGCCCTCGATCCGCCACAGCCGATGACCGGTTATATACTGGCCGACCCCCGGCCCGAGCTGCGCCTCACGCCGGCGCGCGAGCGGGTGCTGGCGGTCCTCGCCGACGGCCCGCCCCGCATCGCCGCCGAACTGGCGCGCGAAGCTGGCGTCACGCCGGGGGTGGTCAAGGGCCTGGCCGATGCAGGCGCATTGACCCCCATCTCGCTCGATCCCGTGGTGCTGCCCGCGGCCCCCGACCCCGACATGGCCGGTCCGGAACTTTCCGAGGCCCAGGCGGAAGCCGCCGAAGCGCTGGCCGCCGAAACCGAGGCCGGCGGCTTCGCGGTGACGCTTTTGGATGGCGTGCCGGGCGCCGGCAAGACGGAGGTCTATTTCCAGGCGGTGGTGGCGGCGCTTAAGAAACGCCGGCAGGTGCTGGTGCTGTTGCCAGAAATTGCCTTGAGCGCGCAGTGGATGGAACGCTTCCGCCGGCGCTTCGGCCATCCGCCGGCGGAATGGCATTCGGACCTCACCCACGGCCAGCGCCGCGCCACTTGGCGCGCGGTGGCGGACGGCACGGCCAAGGTGGTGGTGGGCGCGCGCTCGGCGCTGTTCCTGCCGTATCGTGATCTCGGCCTGATCGTCGTCGACGAGGAACACGAAGGCGCCTTCAAGCAGGAAGAAGGCGTCGTCTACAACGCCCGCGACATGGCCGTGGTGCGTGCCCGCCAGGGCGATATCCCCATCGCGCTGGTGTCGGCTACGCCGTCGCTGGAAACCGTGGTCAACGTCCGGCGCGGACGATATGCCGAGCTGCAACTGCCGGCCAGGCACGGCGGCGCGGCGCTGCCGAACGTGGAACTGGTCGACATGTTGAAAGCGCCGCCGGCGCGCGGCCAATGGCTGTCCCCGGTGTTGCTGGAAAAACTGAAGGCGACGCTAGCCGCTGGCGAACAGGCGCTGCTGTTCCTCAACCGCCGGGGCTACGCGCCGCTGACGCTCTGCCGCACCTGCGGGCACCGCTTCCAGTGCCCGCGCTGCACCGCCTGGCTAGTGGAACACCGCCTGGCGCATCGGCTGCAATGCCACCATTGCGGCTTTCAACTGCCTTTGCCAGAAATCTGTCCGTCCTGCGAACAGCCCGACACCCTGGTGCCCTGCGGTCCCGGCGTGGAGCGGTTGCTGGAGGAGGTGGCGGTGCATTTTCCCGACGCCCGCACCCTGATCGCCGCCAGCGACAACATCCATTCGCCCAAGGCCGCCCAGCACCTGGTGGCGCAGATCGAGAACCACGAGATCGACATCGTCATCGGCACCCAGATCGTCGCCAAGGGCTATCACTTCCCGATGCTGACGCTGGTCGGTGCCGTCGATGCGGATCTGGGGCTTTCGGGAGGCGATCTGCGCGCCGCCGAGCGCACCTATCAGCTCTTATACCAAGTGGCCGGCCGCGCCGGGCGTGGCGAGCGGCCGGGAACGGTCTGCCTGCAGACCTACACCGCCGCGCACCCGGTGATGACGGCGTTGGCGGCCGGCGACCGCGACGCTTTCCTGGAAGCGGAGATCCAGGCCCGCGAAGCCGCGAATATGCCGCCGTTTGGCCGGCTGGTGGCGCTGATCGTGTCCGGCGAGGACGAGCGCGCGGTGGACGAAGGTGCCGCCAGTCTCGGCCGTGCGGCGCCGAATGCGCCCAACGTGCAGGTGCTGGGACCGGCACCGGCGCCGATCGCCATGCTGCGTGGGCGCCACCGGCGCCGGCTGCTGATGATGGCGGCGCGCGACGTCGCCGTGCAGCCGGTGGTGAAGGCCTGGCTGGGCCGCGCCAGTTGGCCCAAGAAGGTGCGGGTACAGATCGACGTCGATCCCTACAGCTTTTTCTGAGATGCCGCTTCAGGCGGCGCGGCGGACCGTCGGCACCGGCTCTTCGGCCTGTTCGGCCTCGGCCTTGGCCCGTGCGAAGGCGCCGGCCGGCATCGAATCGCGCGAGTTCTGCAAAACCTTGCGGACCTGCATCATCAAGCCCTTCACCGAGAACGGCCGGAGCAGGATGGCGGTGACGCCGAGATGGCTCAGCTTGCGGATGACATCGAGCGACGCGTCGTTGGTCACGGCCAAGACCGGCGTGCGTACCGGCGTCGCCGCGCTGCGGTTGCGCACGGCACGCATGAACACGCCGGCGCCCTCCATGTCCGCTTCGCAATCGACGATGAAGGCGACCGGCCGCATGTCCGGCACCTGCAGCGCATCGACGCCGTCCTTGAAGCAACGGACCTCCGTGCAATTCCACATGCCGACGGACTGAAACATCTGCCGGACGTTCTCGCGAAAGAACGGATTTTCCGAAACGATGCAGAATTGCAGCCGCGACAAGGGGTCGGCGGCGGTTTCGTCCTGCCGTTTAACCCCGATTCTCAAGTTCTGGCGCCCCATCGATTTGCCCCATCGATTGTCACCCATTTTGGCGCGCGATCATAGTCATGCGCCCTGGCGACGCTGTGATCCGCGTCACAGAATTGAAATTTCTTTCGGATTTTTTTTGGGCACTGGAAAAACGTCGGAAAACCGGGGTTTATCCGACAGATGAAACGGCGCCCGAGTCGTGTTGCATGGCCGGAAGGAGCATGGTATGACAGGCCCGCTTTCGACGAGGGAGTGCGATCGCAAAGCACCTCGCTTCGGCCATGAATGGAGCCGAGGGTGAGGGTTTTTAAGAATAACGGACGAGGATAGTTCCTGTGTCATCGGATGTATCGGGCGCTAACGGCCTTGCGGGCCGCTATGCCACGGCCCTGTTCGAGCTTGCCGACGAGCAAAAAGCGCTCGACCAGACGGCCGAGGATCTCACCTCGATCGGTGCCATGCTGGAAGAGAGCGACGACCTGGTTCGGTTGATCCGCTCGCCGGTCATCACCAAGAAAGATCAACAGAGCGCCATGCAGGCAGTCATGGAAGAAGCCGGCATCGGCGGCCTGACCCGCAACTTCATCGGCGTGGTTATCGAAAACCGCCGGCTGTTTTCCCTGCCCGGCATGATCAAGGGATACCTGGCCCTGCTGGCCAATGCGCGCGGTGAAGCCACCGCCGAGGTGATCTCGGCGAAGCCGCTCTCCGATGCGCAGCAGCAGGCCATCATGGATTCACTCAGAAAGGCCGTTGGCACCAAGGTCGCCATCGACGCCAAGGTGGATGAAACATTGCTCGGCGGCCTGGTCGTTAAGGTCGGGTCGCGTATGGTTGATACGTCACTGAAGACGAAGCTCGCCGGGCTTCGTCTCGCCATGAAAGGGGTTGGATAATGGATATCCGTGCCGCGGAAATTTCCGCCATCCTAAAGAAACAAATCGCCGGTTTCGGTTCCGAAGCCGAAGTTGCCGAGGTCGGCCAGGTGCTGTCCGTCGGTGACGGCATCGCGCGCGTGCACGGCCTGGACAACGTGCAGGCCGGTGAAATGGTCGAGTTTCCGGGTGGCATCAAGGGCATGGCCCTGAACCTGGAAACCGACAACGTCGGTATCGTTATTTTCGGCGATGACCGCACCATCCGCGAAGGCGACACCGTCAAGCGCACCGGCGCCATCGTGGACGTGCCGGTGGGCAAGGGCTTGCTCGGCCGCGTCGTCGACGCGCTCGGCAACCCGATCGACGGCAAGGGCCCGATCGCGG
>JAYPEK010000069.1:0-16963 GCA_038125725.1 Rhodospirillaceae bacterium | reverse complement strand
ATCCTCCCTTAGGCAATCACCTCAATACGTCCCATGGGCGCTGACGGGGAACAAGGCCAGCGAAGCTATTCCCACTTCACGCCATGCTTTTCTGTTTCCGTCATAACAGTCTTAAGCAGTTTCACGGCACTCTCAAATCCCGAGACCACATCTATCACCGCTGACGACAGCATGAGGTTATCTGTCTGGCCAAAGTCTTCGACCTCTAACCCCTGGGGATCTCGCCAGCGATCCGCCCTTTCCAGCTTGCCACCGAAGTGCTCGCGCACCCGGTCGATGTAGTCTCTGTCGTCGGATGACCAACCTATGATTAATTTGCCTTCCGCATATGCGTATCCGATTTCAAGTGCCGTCCCTCCGTCCATGCCAGGGCCACGAAACGGTGTCATGTTTGCAATGACGGCTGCGCAGTCGTCTATCTTCTGGATGTTCGCCTCGAAGATAGCTTCCGCGATTTCCCAATTCTCCAGCCCGTCCGTGTCCAAGTTACCATCCAGCGGGAATACAGCTTCGAAGCCATACTCGGAACAGATGGCCTTGAGACGCTGAGCCTCTTTATGCGGATCAGGGAAAAAGACTTCTGGGCCAGCGAGATAGATTTTCATGCGATTGTCGATGATAAACGAGGTTGCTTTAAATTGTCGTTGGCGATCAGGCTTCCGAGGTTTTGGGTCATTGAGTGATCTTGACCTTGAAGCGGCTTATTACGTCCCGCATATGCTCATCCAATCGCTTCAAGACTTCGGCCTCGATCTCAGGCGGCACGCCAAAAAGACCCTCGGCTACAGCACCACCAATGGCACAGATCGTATCTGTGTCCCCGCCAATCGATACCATATGGCGGATTGCGCCTTCGAAGTCAGACGCTTCAAGTGCGCAGACCAACGCTGGGGGCACGGAGCCCTGGCAGGTAACGTCAAATTCGTATCCGGTAAACCAGTCACGATGTAGATCGTATCCGAAGCGATTTTCAATCTGCTTCCGAAGATCATCCTTATCGGCTCCGTGACGTGCCGCCCATGTCGCCCATGCCGTAGCCTGTGCGCCTTTGATGCCCTCTGGGTGATTATGCGTAACGGCCGCACTAGCCTCAGCAAGAGACAAACACTCTTGTTCATCTGCCGCGAAATGCGCGACAGGCGATACGCGCATGGCCGAGCCGTTGCCAAAACTGTTGTATGGCTCTCCCCCGCCAAACGCTGCCCAGCGATTAAACATGCCACCATATGACAAGCCCGGGTAGCGGTCATATTCATCGACAAGCATTTGGTTTAGGTCACCATCTCCCATCAGCCAGCGGGCAACAGCTATCGTGAGGGCCGTATCGTCGGTAAAGACCGAGGCCCCGTCCACGAAGAGTGTAAACTCTCGACTGTGGTGATTGTCGAACTCGAACTGACTTCCGATGATGTCCCCTGCAATTGCTCCCAACATCACTCAAGCACCATTACTCGGGCACCATTTTTATCCATTGGCGGCGCGGAAGCTGCAAATGACCTAATGGCTTTGTTCAAGGCGTTATCAAATCCATCAGGGGTGACAGTAATCAGTAGGAAATTGGGCGCTGCGCGGCACCTCAGGACAGGCAGGCTCTCGCTCGATTGGGTTGCTGCCACCACCCTCGACTGAACGTCTTGAGCCCGTTTTACGGGATCACACTGACGGGCAAACTGGATACTGGTCACGGCAATGCCGTTGGCAATGTAATCAGCAATCTCTGAGTAGAGCGCATATTTCGGTCGAGTTTTCTTCGTCGCGCTTTTGACCTCAAGGCCATTGTCAGGATCAAGAAAGACGTGCTGGACTGGTTTAAGTTTACTTAGGGCCGCTTCGTGCCATTCGTTTCGGCTCTCCTTCGAAACTAAAGCGTCAACATAGACCGTAGACGGAGGCAATACCTCAGATTTGTAGAACCTGCGAAAGTTGCGGCCTCGTGGCTCACTGAATGGCTGCAGCTTGCTCATCAGATCAGGGTCCCAAGCCCCCCAATCTTCCTGATCTAAATGAAAGCGAATGTTGCCGTCTTGATTGCTGGGTTTGTCGACCAGCTTTGGGTCGGTGAGATACCAATTGAGACCAAGCCTTAGGCCAGTAGTACGCGCCAGATGCCGGATGAAGGCGTATTTGATGAAATCGTGAACATCGCCAAGGTAACGCTCCTGCATCACCACCTTCCCGCCACGACCTGAACCGAGCCGCCCTTAGTCCCACAGTCACCGCACCGCGCCCGCTTGCCGATCTCTGGCAACTCCATGCTGGTGCCGTATTTCGCGGCTAAGGCGTTCACCTCCAACTCACGGCATTTGTGGCAGCTGTTGCAGAACACGCGGAGGCCGAAGTCGTAGCGGATTAAGTTGGCGAGTGTGGCGATCATTTGCAGACTATAGCATGTCCGCTGCAGTCTTAAGTGCGGTCATTGATGAGCTAGGTGCGGCTAGTCTGGGATTAGCCAATAGCGGACAAACTTCTGGCGGTTGCTCCTAGGCTCGATCTATACGGCGACGCAATTCGGCGATGTGGGCTGGACCTACGCCGCAACAGCCACCAATTATCGTCGCACCTTGTTCGACCCAACCCATCGCATGATCAGCATACTCACAGGGATCGAGATCATCTCTGGTCGCCAACGTGTCGACGCTACCGCCAGCCTTGAGCTCTGAAGCCGCAACATATCCGTTCGCCATACCGCCAAATGGAAGCTCTTGTTTTGATAGAACTGCCATCGCCTGTCCAAGCGCCTCCGGAGTCGAGCAGTTCACGAGAACACCCACGGCGTTTGCAGCAGTAGCCTCCTCTACACCCGCCTGGAGTGTTTCTCCCGAGCGAAGGTAGCTACCCTGACGGTCATCGACTGTGAAAGACACCCATATTGGCTTATCCGTGTCGGCTACGGCATCACATACGTAACGCGCTTCCGCGACTGATGACATGGTTTCTGCGATGAACAGATCCACTGCATGCGCTTGCTGCTGAACAATTAACCGATAGCTTGCGCGAGCCTGTTTTTCGGGCGGGACTAATTCGGCGTGGTAACTTGCAACAAGCGGCGGCAGGCATCCGGCGATGCGCACCGGTTTCCCGCCTCTGTCACGTGCAGTAAGAGCCGCCCCGACAGCGGCTTTCTGAATCTTTCCAAAGATTGATATGTCCGCATCGCGAGCTAAGCGCTCCGGTGTCGCAGCATAAGCGTTTAGGCTGATCAGCTCGGCACCGGCATCAATGAATTCGCAATGGAGCTGAATGACCATCTCCGGGTCATCTAGCATCGCTTGAGCAGAGAATAAGGGCGAAGCCGGCTTATTGCTGCGAACAAAAAGCTCTTGTCCCATTCCGCCGTCAAGGAGGGTTATCTGATTCACTGCCGATGATGCTCCAATAAGATAATGTCTTCCGTTGGACTCCAAGCATAGCTATGGCACGCCCAGGAGCGATTTGGTGACGAGTGGAGTCAAATTCCAAGCTTTTTATTTTCCCCGCGGAAGGAATTTCTTTGGATTGTCGGCTTCGGGTCATCAGCACGCATATCCAGGCGGCGCCATGCTAGTCCGCACCCGAGGGCTAAGCGGTCATTGAAGTGAGGAAATCCGATCCGGCTGGAATTTAAGTCTGCTCGACCATGGCTTAACCCGACAATACCGCGGTAGCTTGATCGCTGAACGCGCCGCCTCTACCTCAACTGCCTTATATCGACCGCCCGAGAACTTCGGGCAGTCCAGCGCCAGACCGGACTTGATGACCGCCGCGCCGATATCCCTGCCGCCAAGGTGGCAAATTCCGACGAAGCGGTCGTGCGTCTTCTCGCCGTTCAACTCGCAGCGGACACGCTTGCCGTGGACAAGGTCGACCATGAACGCCTTGGACTGCGGCCCCAGCGGTTCCTCCATCTCCGGCGCAGAGACGCCGTTCAGCCGGATGGGGACGGGGCCTACCTCGATGGTATCACCGTCGCGCACCTTGGTGACCTCGCCGGTGAGGGTCGTGGGGTCGGCGGCCAGAACCGGCGAGGTGGTCAGGCAGATCAAGGCGATGGCGGCTACGGTAGTCAGGTGCATGATGACACGGTAGCATGAACCGAGAGTTGTGACAGGAGACGAGCATGGACACAGGCAAGGCGATCCTCTTCGGGCTGGCACTGATTGCAGCCACCTCATCACCATTCAGCGCCAACGCCCTGGACGCCGCCAAGGCACAAGGCGAGATGTTTCTGCGTGTTGATAACAAGATAGAAGCCTTCGTGAGGGATGTCGGCGCTACCAATGATCTATGGAACTATTGCAGGATGCAAATGTCCTTGGATACCAGCCTATATGGTGAGCGGTAACTTTTGTTTACTCGTGCGTATTAATTTGAGCGACGTGCCATGACTGTTTCAATTCGATCCCCAATAATGCTCGAGGCCTCTTTCAACGGATCCGCAGCCAAGTGTGCATACCGTGCTGTGGTCTGAGGTTGGGAGTGGCCAAGCAGGGCGCCGATCATCGGTAGGCTCATGCCCTGACTCACCGCAACAGAAGCGAAGCTGTGCCTGAGATCATGGATACGAACGTCATCTAGGCCGGCCCTCTTTCTAATACGTCTCCAGGCCTTCTCCAGATTGACGAGATGAGCGCCTTTGTTACGCCCGACAATGAGGTAGGGATTGTCATCCAGGCGTTCGGTATCACGAATGAGTTCTACGGCTGGGGGAGGGAGGTGGATAGTCTTCGCTCCGGTCTTGCTATCCGGAATGCGCAGGCAAGAGTGCTCTAGATCGACCTGCTCCCATTTGACGGTGAGTATCTCGTTCAGCCTGGCTCCTGTGAAGATCAATAGACGAATGGCCGTAATGACGCTGGCTGGTTCGGTGTTTTCCCGTTCACATTGGCGCATAACATCAGCCAAGCGGGCGAACTCATCCTGTGACAGATATCTGTCCGCCTTCTTCTCTGCGTACTTCTCGATATGACGGCAGGGGTTAGAGGCATCGGGCCGGATGCCCCATTTCTCTGCCAGATTAAACATCTTCGACAGTAGCGATAGAACTCGGTTCGCTTGGTATGGGGTTGATCGCATCCTGTGGTGGAGGGTCGCAACATCATCTCGGGTCACTTCGAATGCCTTCTTCGTTCCCATGTGGGGAAGGATGTGGCGCTCGAGATTGGCCCGGTCCATCTTCACGCTCTTCGGCTTCTTCTTAACCTCGGCATGCTCCACCAGGTATCGATCGGCTAGATCCGCAACTGTTGGGGCGTCCCGATCTGCCATCTTGGCAGCAAGTGGATCATGGCCTTGAGAAACCTCGACCCGCATGCGCTGTGCCGTCTCCCGAGCCTTATGCAGAGTGAATGCTCCATAGGGACCAATGGTAATGGTCTTTTTCTTCCTGCTCCGCGAGGTATATCGGAAGATGAAGCTCTTTCGGCCTGAAGGGTAGACGCGCAGCCCAAGCCCCTTTACGTCATCATCCCAACGAACGTCCCACCCCCCGTCGTAGGTGAATGAATCGATAGCGCGTTTTGTCAGCTTCATGAATAGAATGCTCCAAGCGCAATTTGACTGGGTGACCCATAAGTGACCCAGAAATATAGCATTCGAAAGCAATCTATGGCAATGTATGCGACTTCTATTCTGCAATAAAACATTGAATATAAGGAAAAATAAGAGTGTATGAGATTATATGGGAATATTGAACCGACGACTCTTAATCAGCGGGTCACAGGTTCGAATCCTGTAGCGCCTACCATTTAAACAAGGCCTCGGAGAGACATCTCCGGGGCCTTGTGCGTTTCAGGATTTCACCACCAGCCGGTGCACGATGCGGCGTGCCAGCGGCGCGACGACCAGGACGACGGGGAAGGCGACGACCCAGGATGCCGCCCAGGCGCCCATCCAAAGCCCGCCGAAGCCCTCCACCAGGCCCGCCGCGCGCAGCGTCGAGATGCCGGAAACGATCAGCGACATCAGGCCCGACAGTACCAAGCCGAAGAGCGCGTGCTCGAAGCGTTGCGGAATCATATTGGGGGCCTTTCGTCGTCTGGCGCGGATGCGGCGGATGCACCTTCACATAGAGCGAACGGCCGAAAATGCAAGCCGGCTATGGGGTGTCGCCGCCCAAATCCAACCCCTGGCGCAGGAAGCCGACGAAGGTGCGGGCCAACTCTTCCGGCGTCGAACGGCCGGGGCGGTACCAGGTGAAGGCCCAGTTGAGCGAACCCAGCAGCATCAGCCTCAATTCATGCCGGTCGGTGCCACGCGGCAGCGCCAGGTCGTCCAGGAGGCGCTGGAAGATGCGCTCATAATTGTCACGCGTGGCGCGGATGCGATCCAGCGCGTCGGCATCGAAGACGCTCGGCAGTTCGCGCATCACCGCCTGGAAGATCAGCCCGCCTTCCAAAAGCGCCTGCAAGTGCGCGACGCAGGCGGCTTCCAGCCGCGCCCAGGGCTCCTCGACGCCCTCGATTGCGGCCAGGAGTGCCGCGCGGATGCTGGCGAGCCCGGCTTCGTGCACGGCGACCAGCAGGTCTTCCTTGGAGGCGAAATAGTGATAGAGCGTTGAGGTGCCGATGCCGGCGGCGTCGGCGATGTCGCGCACCGAGGCCGCCGCGTAGCCCTGGCGCAGGAACTGCCCGGCGGAGGCTTCGAGGATACGCTGGCGCTGCATCTCGCCTTTACGCGTCGCGGCTTCCGGAGCGGGGATGATCTCGGCGCTCGCCATTATTTCTTTGGTGCTTTCTGGGGCTTCGGCGCGCGCTCGGCGCCCAGGTAATCGTACCAGCCGCCCTTGGACCCCGGTTTCAGTTTCGGATCGCCGAGATAGCCGGCGCCCATCAACTCGGTCGCCAGTGCGGGCACGGCGTAGCGATCGCCCAGGTTTTCGTTGAGATACTTCTGCGCGTGATAGAAGGCATCGAAGCTGGAATCGTCCAGGAGCTCGAATACCCCCATGGGCCAGCCGAGGCCGGTCTTGACCATCTCGTCCACCTCCGCCGGGCCGGCGATGCCCAGTTCCACCAGCCGGATGGCCTCGGCGAGATAATTGTTGATGAAGCGCGTCATGAAGAAGCCGGGCGAATCCTTGACCACCACCGGCTTCTTGCGAAGCTGCGAGAGATAAGCGACGACGCGTTCGAGCCGGGCGGGATCGGTCGCCTCGCTCCGCGCGACCTCGACCAGCGGCATGACGTTGGCCGGGAAGAACCAATGCGTGCCGACCAGACGGCTCGGGTCCTGTAATTTGGCCGACAGCTCCGAAATCATGATCGACGACGTGTTGGTGGCCATGGTGACGCCCGAGGGCGCCAACGTCTCGGCCTGGGCGAGGATATCTTGCTTGAGCGCGCTTTCCTCGGGGATGGTCTCGAAGATCAGGTCGCAGCCGTCCAAGGCCGCCGCGTAATCCGTGGTGCCTGAAAGGCGCTCGAGCGCGCCGGCCATGGCGGCCTCGTCGAGCTTGCCGCGTTCCACCGCCTTTCTGAGTCCGAAGGGACCGGCTTCGACGGCCTTGAGGCCGTGCTCGACGGTTTCGGCGCGCCTGGAAACGATGACGACCTCGGCGTCGCTCCACTGCAGGCAAGACAGCGCGATGCCGTGGCCCATGACGCCGCCGCCGCCCAGGATGACGACGCGGCGAAAGCTCGGGTTCGCGTCCACCATCAGCCATCCCGCCGCCAGTTCGGCGCGTGCTCGAGGATCAGGTCGCGGGCCTGCTCGGCGCTGGTGCCGGGACCGAAGATCGCCTTTACCCCCATGCCCTTCAGCGTCGCCTCGTCGTCGGGCGGAATGACGCCGCCGCCGATGACCATGACGTCGGTCATGTTCTGCTTCTCAAGGCCCTCGAACAGGTCCTCGAAGATGGGAATCTGCCCGCCGGCGGAAACCGAGATGCCGATCACGTCGACGTCCTCCTCGGCGGCCGTGGCGACGACTTCGCCGGCCAACAGGAAGTTGGTGAAGATCACCTCGAAGCCGTGGTCGCGCAGCCGGCGCGCCACCAGGCGCACGCCCCGGTCGTGCACGTCGTGGGTCGGTTTCGCCAGCAGCACGCGGATGCCCTGGCCGTCAGTGGAAGCGGTCTCAGAACTCATGCGGGGCCCTCCATCCCAGGGCATCCTTCAAGACACCCATCATCTCGCCGGTGGTGGCGTCGGCGCGCGCCGCATCGACGGCGCATTCGGTCAGCTTGCAGGCGCGGAGATCGGCGAAATCCGCCTCCGCGAACCTGGCCGCCGCTTCCTGGAAGCGGGCCATGGCCTTGTCGTACTTGGCCGCGTCGCGGCTGGCGCGCAGTTCCTGGACGCGGCGGATGGCGGTCTCCTCGACCTTGGGGTCGATCTTGAAGATTTCCGGCTGCGCCTGTTCCTCGGCCTCGTCCTGGTAGCAGTTGAGCCCGACGACCCGGCGCTCGCCGGAATTCACCTGCTCGCGCCAGCGGTCGGCGGAGCTCTCCACCTCGCGCCGGATCCAGCCCTTCTGCTGGGCGGCGATATAGCCGCCCTGTTCCTCGACCCGGTCGACCAGTTCCAGCGCCGCCGTGGCGATCTGGTCGGTGAGCGCCTCGACATAATAAGAGCCCGCCAGCGGGTCGGAGACGGCGGTGATATTGGTCTCTTCCTGGATCACCTGCTGCACGCGGAGCGCCAGCGTCGCCGATTCCTCGGTCGGGATGGAGAGTGCCTCGTTGTAGGCGGAAACCTCCATCGCCTGCACGCCCGAGAGAGCCGCGCCGAAAGTATGCAGCGTCGTGCGGATCAGGTTGACCAGCGGCTGCTGCGCGGTCAGCGACGCGCCCGAGGTGTGGGTGTGGATGCGCACATGCATGGAGCGCGGGTCCTTGGCGCCGAATTTCTCGTGCATGGTGGTGGCCCAGAGCCGCCGGAGCGCCCGGATCTTGCACACCTCCTCGAAGAAATCGTTGGCCTGGGCGATCTGGAAGCCGACGCGCGGCAACGCCTTGTCGACGTCCATGCCGGCCGCCGTCACGGCGCGCATCAGGTCGATGCCGTAGGCGAGCATCAGGCCGATCTCCTGCACGGCGGTGCCGCCGGCCTCCTCGACGCCGTAGCCGAACATGTTGGTGGTGTTCCAGCGCGGCATATGTTCGGCGCAATAGTCGATCAGTTCGACGGCGAGCTTGTGGCCCTGCGGGGCGGGGAAGGCGCTCATGCCCACATAGGCCGACTGGTGGTACCAGTTCATGGAATTGCCGCGCAGATCGGTGGCGGTCTGCCCCCGGTCCTCGGCCAGCGCGATATATTGCGCCAGCGCCGGCAGTACCTGGTAGTAGGTGATGTGGACGACGTTCATCTTCGACAAATCGAGCCCGTCGAACATGCGCGCCATGTCGGCCTTGGAATAGACCGCCATGCCGCACTGGCCGACGCGGCCGCGCGCGGCGGGGTGGTCGGGGTCGAGCCCTTCGTGCGACACCAGGTCGTAGACCAGGTTGTAGAACTTCTGCCCGAAGTAGCCGGTCATGCCCTTGGCCGACATCAGGTCCATGCGCTCGCGGGTGTCTTCCGGCAGGCCGTAGCCCATCACCGGCTGGTTGGCCCAGTTCATCACCTGGTATTGCGCCGCCAGATTGCCGCGCGTGAACGGATAGGCACCGGGGGCGCCGATGGCGCCGTAATCCAGCCCCGCCACGTCGTGCGGGAAATAGGCGCTCTTCAGCGGCAGGCCGGAATGGCTATGGGGATCGCGAGCATGCGCCGGCGCTGCGTCGCCAAATTTATCGACAATGCGCTGGTAATCGGCGTCGCGAGCCTCCGCCGCGGCCCTGGATCGTGCCAGGGTTTTGTCGTCGAACATGCTTCCTCCCCAAAATCAAAAACCGATCAATTGTTCGATTTCTAAATGCGTTTCCGTTCAGCGTCAATCGCATAAATATGTTGAATTGATATCGATTCGGTGTATTTTACCGAACAATCGTTCTGTTTTTATGGATGGAAGAGCCGCCATGCCCGCCACTGCCTATCTCGCCCATGCCAAACGCAGCCCCATCGGGTCTTTCGGCGGCAGTCTGAAGCCGCTGCGCGCCACCGAGACCGCGACCCAGGTCGGCAAGGCCCTGTTTGCCGATGGCGGCATCAAACCCGAAGACGTGGACCTGGTGATCGGCGGCATGGTTTTGCAGGACATGACCGAATCGAACCCGGCCCGCATCCTGGCGCTCAACCTGGGGATACCGGACAAGGTGCCGGCCTATACGGTCAACATGCAGTGCTGCTCATCCATGGCTGCGCTGATCCAGGCGGCGCAGTCGGTGGCGTTGGGCGAGGCCGAGGTAATTCTGGTGGCCGGCATGGAATCGATGTCGAACGCGCCGCACATGGTGCCGGGGTCGCGCTGGGGCCACCGGCTGGAACATGCTGAGTTCATCGACACGCTGCGCGAATGCACCCTGGCCGGTTCGAAGATGTGGGGCGATCCCTGGTACATGATCGATGTGGCGGAACACCACGCCAGGGAGGACGGCGTCAGCCGCGACGAGATGGACGAATATGCTGTCGTCTCGCACACCCGCGCGTTGGATGCCATGGCGGCCGGGCGTCTGGATGACGAGATCGTCGCCATCGAGGTGCCGACGCGGAAGGGCGGCACGAAGCGCTTCGATGCCGACGAGAGCCCGCGCCCCGAAATCAGCAAGGAGTCGCTCGCTGGGATTGCGCCGGTGCAGGAAGGCGGCGTGATTACCGCCGGCAACGCCGCCCCCATCAACGACGGCTCGGCGCTGGCGCTGGTCTGTTCGGAAGAGGGCATGGCCAAATTGGGCCGCGACCCGATGGCGCGGATTCTGATGCCGGGGACGGCGCTGGTCGGCTGCGATCCGCATTTCATGGGCTATTCCTGCGTCGATGCGCTGAACGAATCGTTGGCGCGCGCGGAAATGGGCGTCGACGACCTCGACCTGATCGAATGCAACGAAGGCTTCGCCGTGCAGTTGCTCGCCTGTCGGCGCATGGGCGGCTGGGACGCGGCGCGCACCAACGTCGACGGCGGCGCCGTCGGCATCGGCCATCCGGTCGGCATGTCGGGGTTGCGCATCGCCATGCATCTGGCCATCGCCCTGAAACAGCGCGGTTTGAAGCGCGGCGGTGCCACCGTGCCGGCCGGCAGCGGGCTCGGCGCTTCGGTGCTGCTGGAGCGTGTCGGGGCCTAGGTGTTCCGGCTGGCGAAACAAGACCCAATTCACGCCCAGCCCGGCTTGACGCTCTAGCGCGGGCTCTCCACAATCTGCTTTCGGTCCGCGCTGCGGGCCCAAGAGTTTTCGGGGGAGGTTTCCGGATGTCTTTGCGCGACACCGCCAACCTGGGCGATATCTTCCAGCCCGAGGCGGCGGCGGAAAAATTGGCGCTGATCGATTGCCGCGATTGGGCGGCGCCGATCGAAATCAGCTACGGCGATCTCGACGCCCAGGCCGACGCCTGCGCGCGCGGCCTTCTGTCCAAGGGCTTCGAGCCCGGTGACGCTATCGCCATCCTGTCCTCCAACCGCGCCGAATTCATCACCGCCTTTATGGGCATCCTGCGCGCCGGCATGACCGCGGTGCCGGCCAACTTCAAGTTCCCGGCCGAGACTTTGAAGTTCATCCTCGAAGACGCCTCGGTCCGTGCCGTCATCGGTGACGACCGCTTCGATCCCGCAGTCGCTGGCGATTTGCCGGTGTTCGATTTCGATGACGCGGGGCCCAATGGTTACGCGGCGCTGCTCGATCCCGGTCCGTTCGAGACCGCCGACCCGGGCCCGGATGGTATCGCCATGGTGCTCTATACGTCGGGTTCCACCGGCCGGCCCAAGGGCGTGCCGCTGACCCATGCGGGGCATCTCTGGGCGCATAATTTCCGGGTCGAGCGCTCGCCCGACAGCGAGTTCCACCGGCTTCTGGTGGCCGCGCCGCTCTATCACATGAACGCGCTCTGCGTGTCGCTGTTCGCCTACGGTATCGGGGCGACCATCGTCTTGCTGCCGGAGTTCACCGCCGAGCGCTACGTGCATGCCATCGAACGCTTCAAATGCACCTGGATCACCTCGGTGCCGACCATGCTGGCCATGTGTTTCTCGGACCCGGAACTGACGGCGAAGGCCGATCTTACGTCGGTGAAGGTGGTGCGCATGGGCTCGGCGCCGGTATCGCCGAAACTGTGGGAGCGGGTGCAGACGGCCTTCCCCGAGGCCTCGATCATGAACGGCTACGGCACGACAGAGGCCGGCCCCGTGGTGTTCGGCCCGAAGCCCGGCCAACTGCCGCCGCCCTTGTCGGTCGGCTGGCCATCGCCGGGCGTGCGCCTGAAACTGGTCGACGGCGCCGGCAACGAAGCCGATGAAGGTGATCTCTGGCACCTGACGCCGGCGATCATGCCGGGATACCTGAACCTGCCGGAAAAAACCAAGGAGGCCTTTTCCGAGGACGGCCTCTACAAGTCCGGTGACGTCTTCCGCCGCGATGCCGAGACCGGCGCCTATTTCTTCGTCGGCCGCGTCGATGACATGTTCAACTGCGGCGGCGAGAACATCTATCCGGCCGAAGTCGAGGCGACGCTGGTGGCGCATCCCAAGATCGAGATGGCCTGCGTGGTGCCGGTGCCGGACGAGATCAAGGGCATGAAGCCGGTCGCCTTCGTGGTGCCGGTGGCGGACGAGACGCTGAGCGAACAAGAGGTCAAACAGTACGCGCTGGATAACGCCCCGGCGTTCCGCCATCCGCGCATGGTGACGTTCCTGGACGACCTGCCGCTGGCGGGGCCGGGCAAGGTCGACCGGAACGGGTTGGAGGCGCGGGCGCGCCAGATTTGGGAACAATCGCCGGACGCCAAGGCCGGCTGAGAATTCGAAGCGAAGAGGAAACGACATCCATGAAAGCAGCAGTCATTCACGAGCACGGCGGACCCGGTTCCATCGGCATCGAGACCAATTTCCCGGACCCGACGCCGGGGCCGGAAGACGTGATCTTGAAGGTCGGCGCCACGTCGCTGAACTATCACGACATTTTCACCCGCCGTGGCATGCCCGGCATCAAGGTGCCGATGCCCTGCATCATGGGTCTCGATTTCGCCGGCGAGATCGTCGAGGTCGGTTCCGACGTCACCGACTGGAAAGTCGGCCAGCGCGTGCTCTGCGATCCGGTCGACCGGGTCGGTGGCGGCGGCCTGATGGGTGAGATGTGGCACGGCGGCTTGGCTGAATACACCAAGGTACCGACGCACCACCTGGTGGCGCTGCCCGACAACGTCACTTACGAGCAGGCCGCCTGCCTGCCGGTGGCCTACGGAACGGCGTACAGGATGATGTACACCATCGGCAACGTTGAGGCCGGCAACCGGGTGCTGATCCTGGGCGCGTCGGGCGGTGTCGGCACCTGCGCGGTGATGCTGGCCAAGGCGCGCGGCTGCGAGGTCATCGCCTGCGCTTCTTCCCAGGAAAAGCTCGACCGGCTGGCCGGGATCGGCGCCGATCACGGCATCAACTACCTGGAACAGGAATTCCACAAGTGGGTCTATGAGCAGTACGGCAAGCCGCATCGCCGGCGCTGGGAGAAGGGCGTCCACGTGGTCGTCAACTTCACCGGCGGGGACACCTGGGTGACCGGCCTTAAGTGCCTGCAGCGCGGCGGCAAGGTATTGACCTGCGGCGCCACGGCGGGCTTCGATCCGGTCGAGGATCTTCGCTACATCTGGTCGTTCGAACTGCAGGTGCTGGGCGCCAACGGCTGGCTGCGACCGGAACTGGAAGCGCTGATCGAGATGGTCTCGAAGGGCGAGCTCAATCCCATCGTCGACAAGGAGCTGCCGCTGGAAGAGGTCAACGAGGCCTTTCGTTTGATCGAGGATCGCGAGGTCTTCGGCAAGGTCATCGTTAAACCCTGAAGCGAGGAGCTGAACACGTGAGTGACAAACAAGAACCCGAACGCCTGGACAAGGCGGCCATGCAGGCGATCTTCGATCTCTCGCCCTTCATTTCGTCGTTGAACCTGGAAATCCAGACCCTCGACTACGACAACCAGGAAATCACCATCCGCATGCCTCAGGGCCCGACCATGGAACGCCGGCCCGGCACCAAGCAGTTTCACGGCGGACCGTTGGCCGCGCTCATCGACATCGTCGGTGACTTCGCCATCGGCATGATGGTCGGCGGCGGCGTGCCGACCATGAACCTGCGTATCGATTACCTGAAGCCGGCCGTCGGCGACGCGGTGATCGGCGTCGCGCGGGTGCGCCGGCGCGGGCGTTCGGCCTGCGTCGTCGATATCGATGTCTCCAACGAGGACGGCGCGCTGGTTGCCGTCGGGCGCGGCACCTACGTGCCGATCGCCGGCTAGGGAAGGGGAGTATTGCCATGACGTCCGCCAATCAACTGGACCATACGGTCATCAACGTGCGAGCCGGCATGGACACCGCCGAGGCGCTGTTCGGCGCGCTCGGCTTCACCCTGACGGAGCGCGGCTATCATTCCACCGGGTCGCACAACCACCTGATGATGTTCGGCACGGATTATCTGGAGCTGTTGGGCCTGCCGGCGGAGGGCGCGCACCAGCGCCCCGACCTGTCGAACGCGCCGGTCGGCATCAACGGTCTGGTGTTCAAGACCACCGACGCCGACGCCACCTATGCGCACCTTCAGTCCGTCGGCATGGCCGGCGATCCGCCAAGGGCCTTCTCGCGCCCGGTCGATCTGGATGGCGAGACCAAGGACGCCAAGTTCCGCACCGTCACCGTGCGCCCGGACGTGTTTCCGGCCGGCCGGGTCTATTTCTGCGAACACGGCACGCCGGAACTGGTGTGGCGGCCGGAATGGCAGGCACACGACAACGGTACGGTGGCGATCCCGGAATTCGTCGCCGTCAGCGAAACCCCCGATGCAGAGGCCGAAAACTTCGCCAAGCTGCTCGCCGGCGAGGCCGAGAACGGCCGGGTCGCCTTCGAGGGTGGCCGGGTGACGGTGCTGTCGCCGGCGGCCTATGCGGCGCGCTACGGGGAGTTGGCTTCCGGGATGAACGGCCGCGCCGCCATCTTCGGCGCGCTGGTGTTCCGGAGCAATGATCGCGACAGCTTGAACAAGCCCCTGGCCGCCGGCATCGAAGGTATCATCAGCCGGATAGAAAACGACCGGACCCTGGTCCGCATCGAGCCCTTCGACGCCCTGATCGAGTTCGTCGATTGACCATGCCGGCCGACGGAGCGCCGGCGCCCTGGCGGCGCAATGCCGTGCTGGCGGCGTCGCTCCTGTTCATGACCATCGGCACCGGCAGCGTCTATTTCGTCGTCGTCGCATTGAAACCCATCGCCGCCGAATTCGGCTGGCCGCGCGCGGTGCCGTCGCTGGCCTATTCGCTGCAGTATTTCGGTGGCGGTGTCGGCGGCATCTTCATGGGCTGGGTGCTCGACCGCCGCGGCATGGGACCGCCGGCTTTCATCGGCGCCACCATGGTCGGTGGCGGCGCGCTGTTGGCGAGCATGCTGACCAACGAATGGCAGCTTTATTTCATCTATGGCCTGATGATGGGGCTGTTCGGGCGCTCGACCCTGTTCTCTCCGCTGATGGCCAACATCATCCGCTGGTTCGACGATAACAAGAGCCGCGCGGTCGGCATGGTCGGTGCCGGCCAGGCGCTGGCCGGCGTGGTCTGGCCGCCGATCTTTCAGACCGCCTTCGACCGCATGGGTTGGCGCGAGACTTCATTCTGGTACGGCATCTTCGCGCTGGCGGCGCTGCTGCCGCTGGCCTTCATCCTGCGCTGGCGCCCACCGGTGGTGCATCATGTCCCGAGCGCCGCCGGAGGCACCGGAGACCGCCCGGCCGCCACCCCGACCCATCACGCGCCGGCGCCGCTGACCATGCAGGTGACGCTCTGTTTCGCCGCCATCGGCTGTTGCGTCGCCATGTCGCTGCCGTTGGCGCATCTGGTGTCACACGTCAGCGATCTGGGCTACTCCGCCGCGCGCGGCGCCGAGATCCTGGCCTTGATGCTGGGAACCGCCGCCGCCAGCAGCTTCTTCGGCGTCGGTTATCTGGGCAAGCGCTTCGGCGGCCTCAAGGCGATTTTCATCTTCTCGTCGGCGCAGATGGTGTTCCTCGCCATTCTCGCTTTCGTCGACAGCCTGGCCGGGCTTTATGCGGTCGGCATTCTGTTCGGGCTCGGCTACGGCGGGATTCTGCCTTGCTATCCGATCATTGTGCGCGAATACCTGCCACCGGCGCAGGTCGGCAGGCGCACAGCCACCGTTATCCTGTTCGCGTCGTTCGGCATGGCGGTGGGCTCGTGGCTGGGCGGCGCCGTGTTCGATCGCACCGGCGCCTATGAACTGGCGTTCCTGATCGGGGCTGGATTCAATCTCGGCAACCTCGCCTTGATCGGTGGCCTGATCTGGGCGACGCGGCCGATTCCAGCCACTGCCTGAGCCGCCAAAAGGGCGATTTCAAACACGATAGGCCTCGAATTCTCCCCTCTGAGAGGTATAGACTAACGATATAATGACGACCCGCGCAGTGCGGGGCGAAAGGGTTTCATGTTCGGACAACCGAAATTGGGTCAGATGGCGGCACTGTCGATTTCCGCCATTCTGCTGGCGGGCCTGATCGTGGCCGTCGGTTTCGTCTATGTTACGGAACGCCAGCAACTGCACGATCAGATCCACGACAAGGCGGTGCGGGTGCTCGGTGCGCTGGAGACGATCCATACCCAGTCGATGATCCACCGAGGCCATTCCGAGGATAACAATCCGGTTATTGAAGTCTTGAACTCGGCAATGGCCGGGTACTCCAGAGTCTTGACGAACATGGACATCTGGCTGGTCATGGGACCGAAGGTTCTGGCCTATCAGAAACGCCGAGGCTCGAACGAGATTGAACCGCCCGTCGATGAGCATGACAAAAAAGCGCTGGAGACAGGGCAACCGGTCGGCATCTTCATCGAAGATCATCTCTATCGTCTTACCGTGTCCGTCATCAAAACATTTGGGACGCCTGAGCCTGTATTCTAACGGAGGAT
>JAYPEK010000068.1:0-17765 GCA_038125725.1 Rhodospirillaceae bacterium | reverse complement strand
TCCTCCCTTAGGCAATCACCTCAATACGTCCCATGGGCGCTGACGGGGAACATGGGATCGGTTGGAAATTGCCGGATTCGGGGTTGGGGTCGCGTCTTCAAGGTGTAACCCGTTTCATCTCGTGAAGCACGCCCTCAATCGGATTTGCGCCCCGGCGGGGCGGCGTGTAAGACCTTTGATGGTCGAAAATTGTGACAGGGTTCCAAGACCAATGAGCGACGACACGCCACAATACGGATTCAGCGACGACGACCTCCGCAAACTGGAGACGGTCTACAGGCCGGACCTGTTCGCCGGCAAGACGGTGCTCGTCTCCGGCGCCGGCAGCGGGCTCGGCAAGGCCATCGCGGTGCTGTTTGCGCGGCTCGGGGCCAATCTCGCCATCTGCGGGCGCAACGAGGAACGGCTGGCGGAAGCCCACGCCTTTTTTGAGAGCCTGGGCGGGCGGGTGTTCAGCCAGTCCATGTCGATCCGCGACCCGGAACAGGTGGATGGCTACATTGCCGCCGTGTTCGATGCCTTCGGTGGCCTCGACGTGCTGGTCAACAACGCCGGCGGGCAGTTCCCGCAAGCCGCCATCGACTTCAAGCCCAAGGGCTGGAACGCCGTCATCGACACCAACCTGAACGGTACCTGGTACATGACCCAGGCCGCCGCCAAGCGCTGGATCGAAACTGGCAAGCCCGGCAACGTGGTCAATATCGTTGCCGATATCTGGCGCGGCATGCCGGGCATCGCCCATACCGCCGCGGCGCGGGCCGGCGTGGTGTACATGTCGAAATCCGTCGCCGTCGAGTGGGCGCCGCATGGCATCCGCATCAATTGCGTGGCGCCTGGCTGCTGCGAGACGTCTGCCTTCGCACTCTATCCGCCGGAAGGCGCCGCCACCTATGAGGAGGCCAATCCGATGCTTTCCGCCGGCGATGCCTGGGATATCGCCGAGGCGGCGGTCTACATGGCGGCGCCGTCGGGCAAGTTCGTCACCGGCGAGGTGCTGACGGTGGATGGCGGCCAGCAGCTCTGGGGCGACCCCTGGCCGACCGGCCGGCCGGATTATTTCAAGCTGTCGGAGTGATCCCGAGCGCCTGCTCGATCTCGGCGATGCGGGCCTCCTCCGGTTCCTCGATCTCGCCGTCGGCGGCGCTGACGGCAATGCAGATATCCACCACCATGCGGGCCAGGGCGGCATCGTCCTTGAGCGCGGTGACCGCCGCCATGGCGTCGTGGGTGCCTGTGTCGGTATCGGCCTCGAGCTTCGCCGCGTAGTCGTCGAAGCGCTTGATGCCCTCGTCGGCGCCGGCCTGTCGCAGGATGTCGAGTTCGTCCAGTGTCTCGATCACCTGGGCGCGCTCCTCGGGCTCGATGACGCCGTCGGCATAGGCGACCAGCGCCGTTGCCGCCATCGCTGCCTCCCGCAGGCGTTCGCGCCGGCGCTTCGTCTTGGCGCCGCCGAACATCCCGGCCTTCAGCACGCCTCCGAGCCGGCTGCCGAGACCGGCGGCGATTTGCGATTTGTCGCGTTCGCGCTGGCGGCGGCGAACCTCGTAGGCATGCGCCTTGCGCCGGCCCTCGAATTCGCCGGCACGCGCCTCGCGGATCGCCGCCAACCGCGCCTGCACGTCCGCGTGAGATGCCAGCACATCGGCGGTGATCTCCACGATCGCGCCGTAGGCACCCATTTGCGCGCGCACTTGATCGGCGTCGGCCGCAGGCAGGGTGGACTCGCCGAAGACATCGCCAGCCATCAGGTGGGCGAGGGAGAAATCCTCTCCGTCGGCGTCCGTGGTCATCAGCTCGACGCTGCCGCTTTGCACCAGGAACAGGCGGCCCTGGCCGGCGCCCTTGGCGACGATGCATTCGGGCGGCGTGAAGTCGTGGATATCCGATTGCCGGGCGATTTCCGAAAGGGCGGCGGCATCGAGACCTTGTAGCAGGGAAATCTCGGCCAGGAACGCCGGCAGTGCCGCCGCATCGCGCGCCGCCTGGCGGGCCGGCCAACCGTCGCCGTCGAATTCGCTGCCGTGCACGGCGAACCGGTGGTTGAGCCCGGGCCGGATGTCATGGCGGCGGAACGCGATCCAGATGGCGTTGAGCGCCTCGTCCTGGGTTTCGAACCAGTTCATGTAGCTGGGAAAACTGAAGCCGACGATGTACTCGATCCCCAATTCGTTGGGGCCGAGCGGGAATACGAAAGGCGGCGGGTCGCGCAGCACGAAGCGGCTGCCTTGCAGCGCTTCCACCAAGACCCGTTGCACGAGGTTCGGCGGCGCGGTGAACTCGGCGGTGACGTTGATGGTGGCGCGCATGCCGCCGGCCGGATGCATGTAGTTGCGGTAGTTCTTGCTGGCCAGCATGCTGTTGGGAAAGACCACGAGCGAGTCGGTGAAATATTCGTAGATGGTGACCGAGCGCCAATCGACGTCGTGCACGGTGCCGTAGATATCGTCGATGCGGACGTAGTCGCCCTTCCGGAGTTTCCCCGACGCGTTCAGCGACACGCCGGCGAACAGCTCGCCCAGTGTCGACTGCGCCGAATAACCGATGATGAAGGCCGCCGCGCCGGACGTGGCGGCAATGGCGGTGATCGGCTTCTCGTAGACGAAGTGCATCACCGCCATCATGGCGATCAGGTAGACACCGACGGCCACGAAATCCGTCAAAAGCCGCGGCACCTTGCGCTGGCCGCGTTCTGAAAGCACGCCGAGCCAGACGAAACGTTTCAGGCTTTCGTTGACGATGAAGGCCAGCGACAGCCACCACATGGTCGCCATCGCATCGCCGACGTCGCGCGCATAGGCGGTAAACGAGATGAACCGCAGCACCTCGTCGTGGAAGCCGTAGGCGAGGCTGAAGAAGACCAGCATCTCCGCGCCCAACCGCACCTGATTGCCGCGCTTTCCCGCGATCCAGCGGACCAAATTGACGAACACCAGGGCAGCACTGCCCAACACCGCCAGGAGACCGATCACCTGGAGGAAATCACCCGCCCTTTGCATCTGTTTTTAGACTCCGAGAATGGCCCTGGCTTCAGCCATGATACCTTGCACCAAATCGCCCGCCGAGGGCACCGAAGAAATCAGCCCCGCGCCCTGGCCCGCCGGCAGCACGCCTTCTTCCGTATCGCCCTCGATCCGGCCCTTGTAGGAGCGCGGCTCGCCCACTTCGCGAAGCTGCTGCGGGAAAGGCTTGATCTCGGCCTCGCGGCCCTCCCAGGCTTCGGTGAAGGCGTTGCGGATCATGCGGTTCGGTTTGCCCGAATGGGCGCGGGTCACCACCGTGCCGTCGACGTCGATCTCGACGATCTTGTTCTTGTAGTTGTCGTGGCCGCGGGCTTCGCGGGTAGCGATGAAGCGTGTGCCCATCCACACCCCCTTGGCGCCCAAGGCCAGTGCCGCCACCAGGCCGCGCCCGTCGGCCAAGCCGCCGGCAGCGAGCACCGGGATATCGACGCTGTCGACAACCTTCGGCACCAGTGCGATGGTACCGACCCGACCGACATGGCCGCCACCATCGTGGCCCGACGCGATCACCACGTCGACGCCCGCCGCCGCCACCGACATGGCCTGGCGCACGTTGCCGACCAGCGACATCACCTTCATGCCGCGCGCATGGGCTTCCGGAATAATGCGGCCCGGATTGCCGAGGCCCGAGACCAGCACGTCGCAGCCTTCCTCGAAGGTGACGGCGATATGTTCCTCCACCTGGCGGGTGTAGCCGGTCTCTGTCTCGTCGTTGCCGGAAACCTCGGCGAACAGGATATCGACGCCAAAGGGCTTCTGCGTGCGTTCCTTGACCAGCCGAATCTCGCGCCGGAGATCCTCCGGCTCCATGAAGGCGGAACCGATGACGCCGAGGCCGCCGGCTTCGGAAACCGCCGCCGCCAACTCGCCATAGGCGACCTGGTACATGCCGGCCTGGCAGATCGGGTACTGGATGCCGAGAAGATCGCAGATCGGGTTGTGGTCGAGGAGATCGTTCAACGGCATGGTAATCTCCTCAGAATTCGAAGCGCAGCGGCACGGAGAGATAGACCCCGAACTCGGCGCCGATATCGCAGCTGACGCGCGCATGCACCCGGCCCTGGCGGTCGAGGAAGCGTTGGCTGTCGTCGACCGGGAAGATGCCTTCGTGCCAGATGTTCGGGTGGATATAGAGCCCCCTGGAACCATCGCACCAGAAGGCCACGACCTGTTCGGGTTTCAGGTCGTCGCCCGGCAGCGCGGCGGGGATGACGAAGGGTTTGTTGTCGAGCGGGAAGAACAACTGGCCGCCGTCCGGGTGGTAGTTCATATGCCAGAGCAGCACGCGGTTCCTGGGCTCGGTCGGCGTTTCGGTCGATGCCTTCTGCGGATCGGCCGACCAGCCGAGCACGTAGTGCCCGCCGACGGCCTCGTTGGTGCCGTAAAGCACGTCGCCTTTCCACTCGCCGGAAAAGACGCCCTCGACCCAGCCGCCCTGGTCGCCGGAATCGGGATCGACCGGACGCCAGCCGCTCGCCGGCCAGCGGACGATCTCGATCTCCACGTCGTCGGGGCTCGAGACCAGCTTGCCGTAGTCCTTCACCGAAGCATCGGTGGCTTCGATCAACGGCACCTCATGCCACGGAAGCGACGGCTTCTCGGCGGCGTCGAAGATGTAGGTGGGGGCGTCGAGCATCTTCGGCTGGCCTCGCCTAGAGCCCGAGGATTTCGCGCGCTTCGGCGGGCGAGGCGACGGCACCGCCGAGTTTGTCGACGATGACGGCGGCGCGCTCCACCAGGGCGGCGTTTGAGGGCGCCAGTTCACCGGGGCCGAGATAGAGGTTGTCTTCCAAGCCGACGCGCAGGTTGCCGCCCAGCAGTACCGCCTGTGCCGCCATGGGGAATTGCTGCCGCGAGATGCCGAAGGCCGACCAGGCGCTGCCGGCCGGCAGCCGGTCGCGCATGTGCATCATTGCTTCCGGCGTCGCCGTGGCGCCGTAACTGATGCCGAGGCAGAGCTGGAAATAGGCCGGCGCCTCGATATGGCCGTCGGCAATGAGCTTTTCCGCCAGCACGATATGGCCGGTATCGAAGACCTCGAGCTCCGGCTTGACGCCGGCGGCCTTGATGCGGTCCGCCATGACGGCGAGATGATCGGGGGTGTTCATGAACACATGCTGGTTGAAGTTCATGGTCGCCACGTCGAGCGAGCATATATCGGGTTTCAGTTTCTCGATATGCGCCACGCGTTCCGCCGGTGATTTCATCACCGAGCCTTCCTGGAAGTCGAATGGGTCGTCCATGCCGGGGCGCAGCCGCGCGCCGGGGCCGGTGGTCAGGTTGATGAGTACGTCGCTTTCCGACGCGCGAATGCGCTCCGTCACCTCTTCGTAGTGCTCGTAGGCCATGGAAGGCGCCCCGGTTTCCGGATCGCGCACATGGATGTGCACCACCGAGGCTCCGGCACGCCAGGCCTCGATCGAGGACTGCGCGATCTGTTCGGGCGTCACGGGCACGGCCGCGTTCTTGCCGGTGGATGGTGCCGAGCCGGTCACGGCGCAGGTGATGACGGTCTTCTGGGTCATGGCGTGCTCCCCGTTTCACGCAGTGGAAACTGTTGGTCCCGGCCATTGTCATGGCAACCGGGTCAGCGCAAAATTATGGCATTCGCGGAAGCAGGGAAAGACCCCCAAGAGATAATGGGGAAGATAAAAGGGGAGATGTGATGGCGGACGGCAGCTTTTTTCCGGCAGGCGAGGCGCCCAGGGCGCCGGACGATTCCTATCTCGGTGGCGATTGCCAAGGCATGAACTTCTACCGCGTCGATCCGGCGTTCCGGCAACTGCTTGATCTTTACCTGCCGGGTGAGTTGCGCGCGCATATGGAACCGCACTTCGAGCGGCTGGGCGGGATCGCGGGCGGACGGCTGGACGAGCTGTCGCGCATCGCCGAGCGGCGCCAGCCGATCCTGCACGAGCGCGACCGTTTCGGCCGCGATGAGGAATGGATCGAATACCATCCCGCCTACCAGGAGATGGAAAAGATCGCCATCCACGATTTCGGCTTTCACGCCATGACCAACCGGCCGGGCGTTTTCGATTGGCCCGAAAGGCTTCCCTACCTGGTCAAGTACGCCATGCAGTACCTTTTCGTGCAAGGCGAGTTCTCGATCATGTGCCCGATTTCAGTGGCGGACACCTCGGCCTTTCTTTTCCTGCGCTACGCCGATGAGGAACTGAAGGCGCGCTACGCCGGCCGGCTGCTGACCCAGGACATGGAAGAGGTCTGGTTGGGCGCCCAGTTCATGACCGAAAAGCCGGGCGGCTCCGACGTGGGCGCGCTGGAATCGACGGCGCGCTTCGATCCGGAAGCCGACGACGGTACCGGCAAGTTGGGCCACTGGCGGGTCTCGGGCGAGAAGTGGTTCTGTTCGCACGCCGACGGCGATATCGCCATGATCCTGGCCCGGCCCGAGGGGGCGGCGGCGGGGACGCGGGGCCTCGGCCTGTTCATGTTGCCGCGTTACCTTGAGGATGGCCGCAAGAACAGCTACCGCATCCTGCGCCTGAAGGAGAAGATGGGCACCAAGTCGATGGCGTCCGGCGAGATCAGGATGGATGGCGCCATCGCCTATCCGTTGGGCGAACTGGATCGCGGCTTCAAGCAGATGATGGATCAGGTGAGCCTGTCGCGCCTGAGCCACGGCGTGCGCGCCGCGGCGATGATGCGCCGCTGCCTGAACGAGGCGCTGGTGATGGCGGAAACCCGCCGTGCCTTCGGCCAAACCCTCAACGACATGCCGCTGATGCGCCGCCAGTTGATGAAGATCATGCTGCCGACCGAACAGGCGCTTTCCATGTACGGCGCCACCGCCCAGGCGCTGGACCAGGCAACGACCGGCGACGCGGAAGCGGAAAAGCGCCTTCGTATCCTGACGCCGCTCTATAAGTTCCGTGCGTGCCGCGACAATATCCGTGTCGCCACGGCGGCGATGGAGGTGCGCGGCGGCCTCGGCTACATCGAGGAGTGGATCAACGCGCGGCTGGTGCGCGAAGCCCATATCGGCACGCTTTGGGAAGGGACGTCGAACATCATCGGCCTCGACACCATCACCCGCGCCGTCGCCAAGGAAGGCGCAGATGAAAACCTGGCCGAGATGCTGAACCAGCGTCTGGACGAAGCCCGCGACATCCCCGGCCAGTTCCGCGGCGAGTTGGGCTCGATGATCGAACGCGCGCGGGCCTTCGCCCACGCGGCGGCGGCGGGCGAGGGCGCCACCGAATGCCGGCGCGCCACGACGGCACTCTATAACGCCACTACGGCGGCCCTGATGGCATGGGAGGCGGCGATGACCGGCAACGGCAAGCGTCTCTTGTTGTCGCGTCTGGTGATCGATCACCGGATGACGCCGACCGACCCCATGAGCCATGCCGATGACGGCTTCAACAAGCTGGCCGGGGAACTGTTGCTGACCCGCGACGAGGTCTCCCTGGACGAAGCCAAGGCAGCCATTGCCGGCGCCTGAGGCGTCATTCCGGATCGGCGGCCCAGGGAAGCCGGCGTTCGGGATAGGCGCTTTTCGTCGGTGCCGGGAAGCCCGGGTCGGCGAAGGCGCCGCCGGCGATCGCGATCTGGCCGGGTTTCCTGGCCGGCAGCCAGTAAAGGCTGGTGCCGCATTCGGGGCAGAAATGGAAGGTGACCGGAAATCCCGTGTCGGACGGGCGGGTAAAGGTCTTGGACGTGCCCGAGATTTCCACCCGCTCGGCGTCATAGAAAGCGGCGATGCCAAAGGCGCTGCCGGTGCGGCGCTGGCAATCCCGGCAATGACAGGCGGATACCAACGACGGCTCGCCGTCGCAGACGACTTGCAATTGCCCGCAGGCGCATCGGGCGGGGCGCTTGGTCATGGCCGCAGGATACACCGTCGCGTTGCGGCGGCAACGGCGTCGTTCTCGCGGTTTATTTTTTCGGATTCGCGTAGAAGCACTTCGCGTCGCCGCCGATCCATTCCGCCGAGACGCCGCCACGGTTCACCGCGCCGATGAGCGCCGGCATGAGATCGCTGGCGCCCGCATCCAGGGTCCTGAGCGCGCGGCTGTTGGGGTGGTCGGGGAAGCGCGCCATGTAGGGGGCTACCCAGGCGAAGGTGGAGCCGCTGGCGCCGCCAAGATATTGGTGGCGGTAGTCCGTTGTCGGGCCCGGCGACACGTTGGCCTTGGCGTAATCCATGACGATCTCCGGGTCGGCGACGGCACGCATCAGGAAGCCGATGGCATGGTGCAGGGTCTTCTGCGGGTCGGGGGCGCGCGCGTAGAGGTCGATGCCCTGCGCCCGCGCGCGCTCGGCGATGGCGATCAGCCCGGCGATGGTTCGGCCCTGGTAGTAGAGCGCACGCGCGCCCCGCCGGGTCTCGATCGGCAAACTGCCGTCGGCGCGCATGGAGGATAGCGTCAGCGACCATTGCTCGATGCCGGTGGCGAAAGCTTGCTCGTCACCGGCCCAGGCACCATAGGACATGGCGGCCAGCGACGAACCGATGGCGTGGTTGTGGGCGGCCTTCGGCACGCCCAGGTCCTTGTAGAATTCTCCGTTCCGCATGCCGTGGGCAAACGCCGCAACGGTGCGTTTTGCCCATGCGGCGATGGTGGCCCGGTCCGTGGCCGGCATGGGAAGCGACACTTCGCTGATGGAAAGGGCGGTCATCATCGGCGTCAGCAGCCTAAGATTGATTGTCAGGGTGTTGTTCCAATAGTGCCGCGCGTTCGGGCCGCCGCTGGGTGTGCCGAGGTCGACCTCCGCCCAGCGGCGGGCGGCCTCCTGGATGTCGCGGCAGGCCGTTTCGTCGGCGGCGAGGCAGCGCGCGGCGGCGGTGCGAAATCCATTTCCGACGGCAATATAGGCTTTATCCAGACCGTAGGCGTCGGGGGCGTTGACGCTTTCCAGGACCGGAATGGGCAGCGGCGCGGGCGAGCACATGGCCGCCAGCGTGCCCGCCCGCTCGAGTTGCTGGCGGCGTGCCTGGGCGTCGAGGGCGACGACGCCGGGGCGGGTGATCCGCGCTTGGGTGTCGGATGCCGTGCTCTGGTAAGTGCCCATGCAAAGGCAAACAGCGCCCGCCCAAACCAGGCGGACGAGGAACCGGCTAGATCGCGCGGAAGCGATAAACCCCATCGGATCCGGTCTCGCGCGCAACGCGGCCCTGGCCCATCAGGTAGTGCAGGTGCGCCAAGGCTTCGCCGATGGCGAAGAAAATCTGGTGATTGTCGAGCTTGCGGGTAAACAGGCTGTGCAGCACATCGATGGCCGTGGCGCCGTCGGCGCAGGCCGCCAGCGCCGTATCCAGGCGCTCGTCGTGGTGTTCGACCATATGCGCCAGCCGCTCGTGCAGGCCGCGGAACGGCCAGTCGTGGCTCGGTAGCACCAGGGTGTCGGCGGGCAGGTCCTTGAACTTTTCCATGCTGGTCAGGAACAGGTGCAACGGATTGGCCTCGGGCTCCTGCGGATAGACGCTGACGTTGGTGGTGATGCGCGGCAAAACCTGATCGCCGGAGATCAGGATGTTCTTGTCGGCGCAATAAAGGCAGGCGTGCTTGAGCGCATGTCCCTCGGTCAGGATCACCCGCCAGGCATGGCCGCCGATGGTGATCTCGTCGCCTTCCTCCATGCGGTTGAAGTTGTCGGGCGGAATGGTGGTGACCTTTTTGAAGTAGCCGCCGCGTTCCGGCAGCAGCGCCAACTGTTCCTCGTCGAAGCCGATGCGCGCATAGAAGGGATGCATGGCGGCGGCCTTCAATTCGCCGGGCTCGACGGCATTGAGCCGCGCCTGAATCCATTCGGCCAAGGACATGGTGAGCTCGACCCCGTAGCGCTCACAGAGCCAGCCAGCCAGCCCGACGTGGTCGGGATGGAAATGGGTGACGATGACACGTTTCACCGGCTTGCCGGTGAAGTGGCGGGCCTCGATGGTTTCCCAGCAGGCTTTGATCTCGTCGCTTTTGACGCCGGTATCGACGAGGGTCCAGCCGTCGCCGTCGTCCAGCATCCACAGGTTGATGTGGTTGAGCGCGAACGGCAGCGGCATCCGGATCCACCAGATGCCGTTGGCAACCTCGCGGGTTTCGCCGGGTTGCGGCTCGCCCTCGAACGGATAGTCGGGTTTGAAGGTCATGGATCGCTTATACAGGCGGCCGGCCAGCTTGAAAAACCAATTCGCTTGCGAATGGAATTGCCGGGGAGATACCCGTGCCGGCGCGGCTCAGAACATTGCCGGCGGGCCGACCTCGACGGCATCGCCGGTCTTGATCTCGCCGCCTTCCTGCACCTGGGCGTAGACGCCCATGTCCTGGTGGCGGAAGCCCATCATCAGCGCCTTCGGGATGTTTAGGTCACGCTCGGACGTGGTCGGGTTGACGTTCGTCGCCGGGCAGCGGCCGATGCGCTCGGTGACCGCAAGCTTGGCGCCGCCGACGGTGATCTCGCGCCCGACCCAGGTGAACTCCTCCCAGGGCTCCAAGCCCTCCAACCAAAGGTTGGCGCGGAAACGAAACGGATCGACGGGCTTCTTCGTGACCCGTTCCAGGTCCTTCACCGAGGCCAGATTGAGGATCGAAAGCACCGGGTCGGGGACGTCGGAGAGCACGTGGCCTTGCTCGGCCTCGACCACCTTGGGCCGGCCCTTCGCTTCGTCGCCCAGGTAGGCGCCGAAAAATTCCTCGATGCTGATGCGGCCGATGGCGTCGGTAAGCTTGCCGCGCGACACCTGCTTGCCGTCGCGCAATATCGTGAGCGTTTCGGTCGTGTCGTCGAATTGGGTTTCCAGTGCCGCCAGCTTTTCCGTGCGCACCAGGGCGACGAACTTGCTCTTCGGCATCCACTCGGTCGACGCGCCTTCGATCGGGGTCGAACCCAGCGACAGCGCGAAGCGCCGGTCGTTGGGCACGGCCTGGCCGGGGGCGAGCGTCACCTGCTCCAGGCGTTCGGCGGTCAGGCTCTTGACCGGGTGGCGATAGATTCTGGCAATTGAAATGGACATGGCGCGTAGCATGCGCGCCTGGGCTCACGAGTCAATGCACTGTTAACGCGCCCGCGCTATAATCCCGGCTGAAATTTCGGGCGCTTGCGGCGGCGAACTGGCGGACCATATCAGTACCAGAGAAACCGCAACCGGCGAAGGGTCTTGCGTTGCCACCGGGTGGGACGCGGGGTCCGGTCGAAAGTGAAAGGTTGTTCAAATGGACTTCGAGAAGTACACCGAGCGCGCGCGCGGGTTTATCCAAAACGCGCAAGCCCTGGCGCTCAAATCCAATCACCAGCAACTGACCCCGCTGCACGTGCTGAAGGTGCAGTTGGAGGATCGCGAGGGTTTGGCGTCGAATTTGATCGACGCCGCCGGCGGTTCTTCGGCACGCGCCTACGAGGCCGTCAACGCGGCGTTCGCCAAGATCCCCAAGGTCGAGGGTTCGGGCGCCGGACAGATTTACCTGGCGCCGGAAACGGCCAGGCTGTTCGAGCAGGCAGAGCAGGCCGCCGAGAAGGCCGGCGATAGCTACGTCACCGCCGAGTATCTGCTTCTGGCGCTGGCCATGGCCGCTGGCACCGAGGCGGCAAAGATTTTGGGTGACGCCGGCGTCACGCCGCAGAACCTGAACAGCGCCATCACCGATTTCCGCAAGGGCCGAAAGGCCGATAGCGCCAGCGCCGAGGACACCTATGACGCGCTCAAGAAATACGCCCGCGACCTGACCGCGGACGCGGCGGAGGGCAAGATCGATCCGGTCATCGGCCGCGACGAGGAAATCCGCCGCACGATCCAGGTGCTGTCGCGCCGCACCAAGAACAATCCCGTCCTGATCGGCGAGCCCGGCGTCGGCAAGACCGCCATCGTCGAGGGCCTGGCGCAGCGCATCGTCGACGGCGACGTGCCGGAGAACCTGAAGCAGAAGAAGCTTCTGGTGCTCGACCTGGGCGCGCTGGTTGCCGGCGCCAAGTTCCGGGGTGAGTTCGAGGAGCGGCTCAAGGCCATCCTGCAGGAAGTGACCGCGTCGGCCGGACAGATCATCCTGTTCGTCGACGAGATGCACACGTTGGTCGGCGCCGGTGCCTCGGAAGGCTCCATGGATGCGTCGAACCTGTTGAAGCCGGCCTTGGCGCGCGGTGAGTTGCACTGCGTCGGCGCCACCACGCTGAATGAATATCGCAAGTACGTCGAGAAAGACGCGGCGCTGGCGCGCCGCTTCCAGCCGGTGTTTGTCTCCGAGCCGAGCGTCGAGGACACTATTTCCATCCTGCGCGGCATCAAGGAGAAGTATGAACTGCACCACGGCGTGCGCATCGTCGATGGCGCCTTGGTGGCGGCGGCGACGCTGTCGAACCGCTACATCACCGACCGCTTCCTGCCCGACAAGGCCATCGACCTTGTCGACGAGGCGGCGAGCCGGCTCAGGATGCAGGTCGATTCCAAGCCGGAAGAACTGGACGAACTGGACCGCCGCATCATCCAGATGAAGATCGAACGCGAAGCCATCAAGAAGGAAGACGACGACGCGTCGCGCAAACGCCTTGAGAAGCTGGAAGAGGAACTGGCGGGTCTCGAAGAGAAGTCGCGCGAGTTTACGGCGCAGTGGGAATCCGAGAAGGCGCAGCTTGCCGACGCCACCAAGGCGAAGGAAGAGCTGGAGCGTGCCCGCATCGCCGTCGACCGCGCCATGCGCGAAGGCAAGCTCGAGGAAGCGAGCGAACTGCAATACGACCTGATTCCGAAACTGGAAGACCAGGTGCGCCGCGCCGAAGCCGCCGAGGCCACCCGCATGGTGGAGGAATCGGTCACCGACGAGCACGTGGCGCGGGTCGTGTCGCGCTGGACCGGCATTCCGGTCGACAAGATGCTGCAGGGTGAGCGCGAAAAGCTGCTCGCCATGGAGGACGCGCTGCGAAACCGTGTTGTCGGCCAGGAGGAAGCGCTGGTCGCCGTCTCCAACGCCGTCAGGCGGGCGCGCGCCGGCCTGCAGGACGCCAACCGGCCGATCGGTTCGTTCCTGTTCCTGGGCCCCACCGGCGTCGGAAAGACCGAACTGACGAAGGCGCTGGCCAATTTCCTGTTCGACGACGAGCAGGCGATGGTCCGCATCGACATGTCCGAATATATGGAGAAGCATGCGGTGGCGCGGCTGATCGGCGCGCCGCCGGGCTACGTCGGCTACGACGAGGGCGGCGCGCTCACCGAAGCCGTGCGCCGGCGCCCCTACCAGGTGATCTTGTTCGACGAGGTCGAGAAGGCACACCCGGACGTCTTTAACGTATTGCTGCAGGTGTTGGACGACGGGCGCCTCACCGACGGCCAGGGCCGCACGGTCGATTTCCGCAACACCATGATCGTGCTGACGTCGAACCTTGGCGGCGACATCCTCGCCAACCAGGAAGAGGGCCACGATTCCGACGAAGTGCGCGGCCAGGTCATGGAAGTGGTGAAGATGGCGTTCCGACCTGAGTTCATCAACCGCCTGGACGAAATCATCCTGTTCCACCGGCTGTTCCGTGAACACATGGATGGCATCGTGGAAATTCAGTTGGGCCGCGTCGCCAAGCTGCTGGCCGACAAGCACATCTCGCTGGAGCTCGACGCGGCGGCCAAGGCGCGCCTCGCCGACAAGGGCTACGACCCGGTCTACGGCGCACGGCCGTTGAAACGCGTCATCCAGACCGATTTGCAGAACCCGCTCGCCAGCCTTTACCTGGAGGGCCGCATCAAGGACGGCGACAGGGTCAAGGTCTCGGCCACCGCCGAGGGCCTGACCTTCAACGGCGCGGTGGCGGAAGCGGCGTAGGCCAGATCCCAAAAGTGTGCGCCTCGTCACTGTGACGGGGCGCACTGACTTTTCCGGTGCGGGCGCATACGATAGCGCCCATGACCGACATCAGTGTCAGCGCCTCCACCCGGCAAGCCGTTACGCTCTTGCAGCGCACGGCGGACCTGCGTGCCGAGAGCACCCGGCGCCTCGCCACGGTGCTGCGCGTCGGCACGGTCAACGACGGGCCGTCCGCCTTCTTCCAGGCGCAGGGGCTTTCCAGCCGGGTGCGGGATTTGCTGTCGGCCAAGGATAATATCGGCCAGGCGGCGTCGGCGGTGGAAAGCGCGCTGGTCGGTCTCGATTCCATCGAAAGCCTGTCGCAACAGTTGAAGGGCCTGGCGCTGGCCGCCAAGGGCGGCACGGCCGAGCAGCGCGCCGCCGCCGCCGAACAGTTCGACACGCTGCGCACGCAGCTCTCGGCCCTGGCCGAGGACGCCGGCTACGGCGGCACCAACTTGATTTCATCCGATCCCGGCGATCTCGACGTCAACCTGAACGGCAGCGGCGGCTCGGACCTGACCATCCGGGGCCGTGCTTCGGACGGATCGACGCTCGGCATCGGTTCCGCCGCTGGCAGCTACAACGGCTTCGCCACCGACGCCGATTTCGACGCCGCCGTCGCCAGCCTGGACAACGCCATCACCAGCGTGCGTTCCAGCGCCGCCAGCCTGGGCTCCAGCGCCGCGGCGCTGAACGTGCGCGAGACCTTCAACGACGACCTTGCCAACACGCTGGACGCCGGCGCCGCCAAGCTGGTGCAGGCGGACCTGAACGAGGAGGGGGCGCGGCTGGTGTCGCTCGGCGTGCGCGAGCAACTGGGCACCGAGGCGCTGCGAATTGCCACCCGTTCCGACCAACTGATCGCCAACCTGCTGTAGAGCCATGTATCACGCCGCCGCCAAAACCTACGCCCGCAACGAAGACCTGAGCGTGCACGGCCGCATCGCCGAGGGGCGCGCCTTCGCCAAGGCGGCACGGATGCTAGATGCGCTGTTGAGCAATCCAGCCGATTCGAACCTGCGGGCCGAAACCGTCGCGCTCAACCGGGTACTCTGGACCGCCGTGCAGGCGGAGGTGACGGCGCCTGGCTGCCAACTGCCGGATCGGCTCAAGGCCGGGCTGATGAGCCTCAACCTGTTCGCAGACCAGCAGGTTTTAAGAATGCGCGTCAGCCGCGACGCCGCCCCCATCGAAGCGTTGATCGCCGTCAACCGCAACATGGCCGGCGGCCTGCTGGCCGAGACCGCTCACTAGAGTTTCACGTTTATTCGGAAAGGAAGGCCCGTAGCCGCTCGGTAACGAGGTCGGGTTTTTCCGCGTGCAGCCAATGGCCGGCGCCGTCGACGACTTCGGTCTCGGCGGCCGGGAACAGGCGTTCGATCTCGGCCTGGTGATGGGGCTGCACGTAATCCGACGCGCCGCCCGCGAGAAACAGCGCCGTGCCTTCGTAAGCCGCATCGGCCTCGAACACCGGGAAGTCGAGGATATCTTCCATATGGGTGGCCAGCGCGTCCAGGTTGACCGACCATGTGAAGCCGCCGTGTTCGGGGTCCGACTTCAGGTTGCGCACCAGGAAACGCGCCAAATTGATGTCGCCGAGCGCATCCAGCAGCGCCGTCTCCGCCTCGGCGCGGCGCGAAAGCGAGGCGACGTCGATGTTGGCCATTGCCGCCAGGTGCGCCTCGAAGTCGTGGCCGTAGGGCACCGGCGCGATGTCGAGGACGGCGATGCGGTCGATCAGTTCGGGCCGCGTCAGCGCCAACACCATCGCCGCCTTTCCACCCATGGAATGACCGATCAGCGCCACCGGCGCCGTGGCCCGCGTCTCGATCAACCGCGCCGCATCGGCGGCCATGGCCTCGTAGGTCATCTCGTCGGCCCAGGGCGAGGCGCCGTGATTGCGCTGGTCGGCGGCCAGCACCCGGTGCTCGGCGCCGAGCGCGCGGGCGATGCCGGCCCAATTGCGGGCCTGACCGAAGAGACCGTGCAGGATGATGACGTTGCTGCCGGCCTCGCCGGCGGCCTCGACATGAAGGTCGACGGCGAGGTCGACGGCGCTCACTCGGAAGACGCGGTTCTGACCGGCGATTTCGGCAGCATGGCGTAGCGGGCATCGAGCGCCGCGCGCAGGCCCTCGAAGCGGGCGAGTTCCTGGCCCCTGAGCGTGCGCCCGGACGGCATCCGAACCCGGAGCGGATTGACCTGCGTGCCGCCGCGCAGAATCTCATAGTGCAGGTGCGGGCCGGTGGAGCGCCCGGTGGTGCCGACGTAGCCGATGATCTCGCCTTGGCTGACGCGGCGGCCCTTGCGCATGCCGCGTGCCAGACCCTTCATGTGGGCGTAGGCGGTCATGTAGTTGGCATTGTGGCGGATGCGGATGTAGTTGCCGTAGCTGCCCCGGCGCCCGGCATAATCAATGGTGCCGTTGCCGGCGGCGTAGATCGGCGTGCCGCGCGGCGCGGCGAAATCGACGCCACGGTGCATCTTGGTATAGCCGAGCACCGGATGGTGGCGTTTTCCGAAACCGGAACTCAGGCGCGCGCCGTCGATGGGGGTGCGCATCAGCGCCTTCTGGGCGCTGCGGCCCTTGTCGTCGAAATATTCCGTGTGGCCGTCGTCACCCTTGAAGCGGTAGATGGCCTTGCGCTTGCCGCTGAGCGTCAGCGACGCGAACAGGATCTCGGCTCCGTTTACCAACTCGCCGTCCTCGTCGGTGACGCGCTGGTACATGACCTGGAAGGAATCGTCCGTGCGGATGTCGCGCTGGAAGTCGACATCGAAGGAGAAAGCGCGGATCAATTCCGCCAGGGTGCCGTCGGGAAGGTCCTGGCGCTTGCCGGCGAGATAGAGCGACGATTCGATCACGCCCTCGGAGCGGACGGTCTGACGGGAGACGGGCCGGTCGCGGTCGCGGCTGACGAAGCCGCCCTCGTCGTGGCGCACCTGCACCTCGCGTTCGTAAGATACATTATAGCCGAAGCCGACGAAGGTGCCGGGCTGGACTTCCTGGTCGGCGGCATCCTGCTCGAACGGCCGATAGGCGATGCGGACCTCATCGCCGGTGCGGATGCGGCGCGGGCTGTGAACCTTGGAAAAGGCGCGGATCGCGTCGCGGGCCTCGCGCGCGCCGACGCCGGCGCGCTCCAGTACACCGGCCAGGGTATCGCCGGCGCGCACCTGGATGGTCAGTTCCACCAGGCTCGGCGCCGCCGCCTGGGCGGGGAGGCGCGGGCTGTCGGGGGACGTGGTTTCGATGCCGGGGACGGCGCTCGGGTTGCCGAGCGAAATCGGCGCCAGCGCCAGGCTCTCGTTGCCCATGGATGCCGATCCGGGAGGCGTTCCCAGCGACGCGGCGGAGGTCACGACATAGCCCGTACAGACCGCGAGCGTGGCGCCGAGACCGGCAAGAGTGGCGATTCCTCGAAAGAGCATCGAAAATTTCTCAAACTTTTTTTCGCACCGCGGCAAAACCGGGTCCACGGACAATGTCCCCAAGGCGCTCCGGTGTCAAGGGATTTCGCCCAATTCCTTCAACGGAATCAATGGTATGGGATAAAAGTTAACAGGGAATTTCCTCTCCTACACAGGGCCTGAAAAATATTATAAAATTATTTCAGTAAAGCGTTTGACAGGGGAACCCATACCCCCTATAAACCGCCTCCGCAGCGGGGCAGACGCCTCAAGCCAAAACCCCGCAGGCACGCTATTTCACAATTGAATACGTATTGAAGGGATGCGCGGACGGCGCCCGTCTTCAGCAATCGAAACCGCTTCGGCGGGGACGAGAGCAGGTCGGCACATGGCGCTCTAACTGTGCATCTCAAAGCTTTACTTACCAAAACTAAAGTGATGATTTGTGCAAAGGAGCTCCAGTTGTTCCTGGAACCGGTTTCGACCGGGGACGGGAAATTCAACTTGAGAGTTTGATCCTGGCTCAGAACGAACGCTGGCGGCAGGC
>JAYPEK010000067.1:0-17969 GCA_038125725.1 Rhodospirillaceae bacterium | reverse complement strand
TGTAGCGGCATTCCGGATAGTTGTTGCAGCCGATGAAGGCGCCGAACTTGCCGAGTTTCAGATTGAGCCGGCCATCCGTGCAGCTCGGGCACTTGCGCGGGTCCTTGCCGTCGCCGAGATCGCGGAAGAAATGCGGCCCCAGCAGATCATCCAGCCGGTCCAGCACTTCGGAGACGCGGAGCCCCTTGATGTCCTCGACGGAATGGTGGAAGGCCTCCCAGAAGTCGCGCAGCACGGTCTTCCAGTCGATGCGCCCGCCGGAGATATCATCGAGCTTGTCTTCCAGGCCGGCGGTGAAGTCGTAGGCCACGTAACGGCCGAAATAGCTTTCCAGGAAGGCGGTGACGACGCGGCCGCGGTCTTCCGGGATGAAGCGGCGCTTGTCGAGAATCACGTAGTTGCGGTCCTGCAGCACGGAAATGATGGAGGCATAGGTGGAGGGGCGGCCAATGCCCAGTTCCTCCAGCGTCTTCACCAGGCTGGCTTCCGAATAGCGCGGCGGCGGCTGGGTGAAATGCTGCTCCGGCGTGACGGCGCCGCGCTGGACGGGATCATTTTCGTTCAGCGGCGGCAGGATACGGTCCTCGCCGACGCTATCCTTTGACCCTTGTTCGTCGTCGCCCTCGCGGTAGAGTTTGAGGAAACCGTCGAAGGCAATCACCGAGCCAGTGGCGCGCAGTTGCAACTCGTCCGAGCCGGCATTGAGGTCGACGGCGACCTGGTCGAGGACAGCGGATTCCATTTGGCTCGCCACGGTGCGCTGCCAAATCAGGCGGTAGAGCGCGAACTGATCGTCGTCCAGGTGGCTTTTCACCTCGGCCGGGCGGCGGAACAGGTCGGTCGGGCGGATCGCCTCGTGCGCTTCCTGGGCGTTCTTCGCCTTCGACTTATAGATGCGGGCACTGTCGGGCAGGTAGTTCGAACCGAAATCCTTCTCGATCAGGCCGCGGCAGGCGCCGACGGCTTCGTTCGCCATCTGCACGCCGTCGGTTCGCATATAGGTAATGAGGCCGACGGTCTCGCCGCCGATGTTGATGCCTTCATAGAGCCGCTGCGCCACCTGCATGGTCCGCCGGGCCGAGAACCGCAGCTTGCGCGACGCTTCCTGTTGCAGGGTCGAGGTGGTGAAGGGCGGGGCCGGATTGCGGCGCGTCTTCTTGCGTTCGATCTTGGCGACGGAGAAATCTCGCGCCTCGATGGCGGCGACGGCGCGCTTGGCGGTCGCTTCGTCGGCGATATCGAGCTTGTCGAGCTTGTTGCCCTCGAAATGGGTCAGGCTGGCCTCGAACGGCGCGCCTTCCTTGGTGCGGAATTCGGCCTTAACCGACCAGTATTCCTGCGGCACGAAATTCTCGATCTCGGTCTCGCGCTCGCAGATCAGCCTGAGCGCCACCGATTGCACGCGGCCCGCCGAGCGGCTGCCGGGCAGCTTGCGCCACAGCACCGGCGACAGCGTGAAACCGACCAGGTAATCCAGCGCGCGCCGCGCCAGGTAGGCCTCGATGAGTTCGCTGTCCAACTCGCGCGGATGGTCGAAGGCGGCGATGATGGCGTCCTTGGTGATCTCGTTGAAGACCACGCGCTTGACGTCGACGCCGTCGAGCTTGTTGTCGCGCTCCAGCAGTTCGCGCACATGCCAGGAAATGGCCTCGCCCTCGCGGTCGGGGTCGGTGGCGAGATAGAGCTTGTCGGCGCCCTTCAGCGCCTGGGCGATCTCGCGCACGTGTTTCTTGGACTTGTCGTCGACTTCCCAATCCATGGAAAAGTCATGGTCGGGCTGCACGGAACCGTCCTTCGCGGGAAGGTCGCGCACGTGGCCATAGCTGGCGAGAACCGTGTAATCGCTGCCAAGATACTTATTGATGGTCTTGGCCTTGGCGGGCGATTCGACGACGACGACGCTGCTCATGATGCGGGCCCGCTCCCGGAAAAGGGTCAAAAACATCAGCCGCCGATAAGGGCGGCCGGCGTGAGGGAAGGGAGAATTGGCCAGTTCGCCGGCGATTGTCAACCAATGGATAGAAAACCCGCTTTTCCCGGCCCCTCCGAAATAAGCTCAATCACATGATTGTGACACACGAATTCACATGCTGTTTCTTTCGCTATATCAAACGCTTCTCTATATAGGTTTGCATGTTCAAGAATGGCACCACGGAAGACCAGATCATCGCCAACATGCGCGACGATTTCCTGGCGGACGCAGGCAAGCGCTTGGGGCTTTTGCGCGATAGCCTGGCGCGGGCGCAGGCGCGCGAATGCGAGAGCGACCCCTTTGCGGCGTTCCGCGCCGAGGTGCATACCTTGAAGGGCATGGGCCAGGCTTTCGGCTTTCCGTCGCTGACCCTGATCAACCGCCGGCTCGAGGGGTATTTGCGCAACCATACCTCCGAACATTTCGCCGAAGATGAGGAGATCGAACGCTTCCTGGTCTCCATCGGTGAGATCATCGAGGCCGGCGAGGAGCCCTCTGACGAGCGCCTCGATACCATCCTCGACAGCCTGCCGGCGCCGGTCCCCGAAGACTAACAGAACGCTCCACTACGACGCGGCGCGCAGCGAGACGCGCCCGCCCGGGTGGCGTTCGATGCGCCCGCCCAGTTCCAACTCCGTAAATACCATCTGCACCGTCTCCGAAGGCGCGCCGGTGATGCGCACCACGTCGTCGATGCTGGTCGGCGCGGTGCTGAGCGCCGAGAGGATTTCACGCTGCTCGTCCGCCGGCGCCGGCCGGGCGGGCTTCGGTGGCGGCAGGGGGATGTTCTTGGCCTCGATTGTCGGGGCCGGCCGCGCGGCGGGCGCCGGCGCCTGCCAGCCGCCGGACCAGTTGCCCGACCAGGCGTCGAGGATGTCGTCGGCGGATTCGGTCAAGATGGCGCCATCGCGCAGCAGCCGGTTGGTGCCGCGCCCGCGCGGATCCTGCGGCGCGCCCGGTACGGCGAACACGTCGCGGCCTTGTTCTCCCGCCAGGCGCGCGGTGATCAACGATCCCGAGCGCAGTGACGCCTCGACCACCACGACGCCGCGCGCGATGCCGGAAATGATGCGGTTCCTGCGCGGGAAATGGCGCGCCGTTGGGGTTTCGCCGGGCGCCACCTCGCTGATCAGCGCGCCCCGTTCGCGCATGGCGGCGTAGAGTTCGCGATTCTGGCGCGGATAGATCACGTCGACGCCGCCGCCCAGGACACCGAGCGTGCCGGTTCCGAGCGCGCCCCGGTGCGCGGCGGCGCCGATGCCGAGCGCCAGCCCCGATACCACCAGCAGGCCAGCGCGGCCCAAATCGCCGGCCAGCGTCTCGGCCAGGCGTTGGCCGTTGGCCGACGCATTGCGCGCGCCGACGACGGCGATGGCGCGTTTGCGCAATAAAGAAGTATCCCCCAGGACCGAGAGCAGCACCGGTGCGTCCTCGGTGGCGGCGAGGCGGGGCGGATAGGCGGCTTCGCCGTGGAAGACCAGTTCCGCGCCGGCTTTGGCGTGGGCGTGCAACTCGCGCGCGGCGTCGGCCTCGCTCGCCAGGCGGGGCGGCTTGCCGCCGGAACGCCGGCAAATCTCCGGTAAGGCCTCCAACGCCCTGCCGGCGCTGCCGAAGCGATCGATCAGCCGATGGAAGGTCACCGGCCCGACATTGGCGCTGCGGATCAGGCGGAGACGGTCGATACGGTCTTTTTCAGAGAAAATCTTTGATATTTATTCGTTCATAGCGGGTATTTGAGGGCAAAGCCGTTCGCCTGTCAACCGGTGTCGCCATTGAATGGGGATCAGGTCTTGGCGCTGGGGCGCGCGGACACGGTCTCGTGCCAGCGTTGCAGGTGGGCGCGGTCGTCGCCGACGCGCTTCTTGATGACGCGGGCGAAATCGATGCCGCAAAGCGCCGAGATGTCGGCGATGGTGAAATGCTCGCCGGCGATGAAGGAGCTTTCGGCGAGGCGCGCGTCCAGCATGTCATAAAAAATGTCGGTGCGCTGCATGGCGCGCTCGGCAAGCTCGGGGATCTGCTCGAAGTCGTGCGGACCGGCGATGGCGCGCCCGGCGAAGAACTCGACCGAGTTGCGCACCGCCTCCGAGATCGGCCCCAGACCTTCCAGTTCGACGCGGCGGTGCCACATCTCGACCATGGCCTTTTCCAGCGCGCCGGTGCCGAACAGCGGCGGCTCGGGCTGGATTTCATCCAGATAACGGCAGATGGCGACGCTCTCGCAGATCACGGTGCCGTCGTCCAGTTCCAGCGCCGGCACGGAAACGCGCGGATTGATGGCCTTGTAGCCGTCTTCCATCTGCTGCGCGGTGCCGAGATCGACCTCGACCTTTTCCAGTTCAATGCCCTTTTCGGCGGCGAAAATCCGCACCCGGCGCGGATTGGGCGCGCGGGTGTAATCATAGAGCTTCATGATGCCTCCCCCTTGTCGTCGCTTTCGGCTGCCTGTTTCTTGCCGCCGATCTTCGATTCTTCGCCCCGGATCAGCCGGGCGATGTTTTGGTGATGGCGCACCACCGCCAGCGCCGCGAGACCGAGCGCCATCAAGGCCACCGCCGGCATCTTCATCCAGTAGGCATAGGCAGGTGCCGCCGCCAGCGCCACCAGGGCGGCCAGCGACGAATAACGGAACACGCCGGCCACCAGAAGCCAGGTGGCGCAGGCGCCGACCCCGACCGGCCAGGCGGTGAACAACAGCACGCCCAGCGTGGTGGCGACGCCCTTGCCGCCCTTGAATTTGAGCCAGACCGGGAAGTTGTGCCCGAGCACCGCCATGAATCCGGCGATCAGCCCGGCCTCCGCGGTCCAGAGCTGCGCCGCGATCACCGCCGCCGCCGCGCCCTTGCCGGAATCGAACAACAGCGTCAGGAAGGCGAGAAACTTGTTGCCGGTGCGCAGCACGTTGGTGGCGCCGATGTTGCCCGACCCGATCTGGCGGATATCGCCCAGCCCCGCGAGCCGCGTCAGTACCAGGCCGAACGGCACTGATCCCAACAGGTAGCCCATCAGGGCGGCCCAGGCCTGGAACGGTTCAAACGGTGGCATGCCGTTAGGGCTCGCGCACGAAGACGCTGCGCCCGTCGACGACGGTGCGCAGCACCTGGCCCTGCACCGGGCGGCCGTCGAAGGGCGAGTTCTTGGATTTGGAATGCAGCCGGCCCTCGGTCACCTTCCAGCCGGCTTCCGGATCGAACAGCACCAGGTCGGCGGCGGCGCCGGCAACCAGCGCGCCGGCCGAGAGGCCCATCAGCTTGGCCGGCTTGGCGGTAATCAAGTCGAGCGCGGCGAGCAGTTCCATCTGGCCGTTGTGCACCAGTTCCAGGGTCACGGCCAACAACGTTTCCAGCCCGGTGCCGCCGAAGGCGGCCTCGGCGAAGGGGAGGCGCTTCGATTCCTCGTCTTCCGGCAGGTGGTCGGAGGCGATGGCGTCGATGGTGCCGTCCAGAAGTCCCGCGATCACCGCCTGGCGGTCCTCTTCGGTGCGCAACGGCGGCGACAGCTTGGCGAAGGTGCGGTAGTCGCCGACCGCCATTTCATTGAGCGCGAAATAGGGCGGGGCGGTATCGCAAGTGATATTGAGCCCGCGCGCCTTGGCGCGGCGCACCGCATCCAGCGAATCGCCGGTCGAGAGATGCGCGAAATGCAGCCGGCTGCCGGTCATCTCCACCAGCCGGATATCGCGTTCCACCATGATCACTTCCGCCTGCGCCGGCATGCCGTCGAGGCCGAGCCGCGTCGCCGTTTCGCCCGACGTCATCATGCCGCCCTTGGCCAGCGCCGGTTCCTCGGCGTGTTGCACGATCAGGAAGCCGAAGGTGCCGGCGTAATCCAGCGCGCGGCGCATGACCCGCGCGTCGGCCACCGCCTTCAGGCCGTCGGTGAAGGCGACGGCGCCGGATTCCGCCAGCATGCCCATTTCCGAGAGCTCCTTGCCCTCGAGCCCCTTGGTCACGGCGCCGTAGCAATAGACCTTGGCAAGGCCGTGCTTGCGCGCGCGGCGGGCAACGAATTCCACCGTCGACATATCGTCGATCACCGGTTCGGTATTGGGCAGGCAGACCATCGAGGTGACGCCACCGGCGACCGCCGCGCGGCCCGCCGTGGCCAGTGTTTCCTTGTGCTCCTGGCCCGGTTCACCGGTATGCATGCGGATATCGACCAGGCCGGGCGCCAGGCAGGCGCCTTGGCAATCCACGACCTCGGCGCCCGAGGGGGCGCCATCGGTGAACAGCCCCGCACCGGCGTCCAAGATATGCTCGCCTTCCGTCAGCACGCCGCCCGGCGCGTCGGTGCCGCTGGCCGGGTCGAGCAGGCGCGCGTTGACGTAGGCGACGCGGCCTTGACTGTCGCTGTCGGCGGCCATCAGAGGTTCGACTCCATCGGCCGGTCCAGGTTCTCCGTCAGGATTTCCAGGCAGGCCATGCGCACCGCGACGCCCATTTCCACCTGTTCGCGGATGACGCTGCGGCCGAAATCGTCGGCGACCTCGGCGTCGATCTCGACGCCCCGGTTCATGGGGCCGGGATGCATGATCAGCGCGTCGGCCTTGGCATTGGCCAGCTTGGCGTAATCGAGGCCGAAGAAGGTAAAGTACTCGCGCACGGAGGGGAAGAAGCCGCCCTGCATGCGTTCCTGCTGCAGGCGCAGCATCATCACGATGTCCACGTCCTTGAGGCCCGCCGCCATGTCGTGGAAGACCTCGACGCCGAGGCGCTCGATGCCCGACGGGATCAGCGTTGCCGGCGCGATCAGGCGCACGCGGGCCCCCATGGCCAACAGCAGGTGGATGTTGGAGCGCGCCACGCGCGAATGCGCGATGTCGCCGCAGATGGCAACCAGGAGCCCCTGCAGGGTGCCGCGGCGGCGGCGGATGGTCAGCGCGTCCAGAAGCGCCTGGGTCGGGTGCTCGTGGCTGCCGTCGCCGGCGTTGATGACGGCGCAGTTGACCTTTTCCGACAACAGTTTCACCGCACCGGAATAGGGATGGCGCACGATCAGGACGTCCGGATGCATGGCGTTGAGGGTCATCGCCGTGTCGATCAGGGTCTCGCCCTTCTTAATGGAGGACGTTGAGACCGACATATTGATGACGTCGCCGCCGAGCCGCTTGCCCGCCAGTTCGAACGACGTGCGGGTGCGGGTCGAATTTTCGAAGAACAGGTTGATGATCGTGCGGCCGCGCAGCAGCGATTTCTTCTTATCGGTCTGGCGGTTCTGCTCGACGTAGGTCTCGGAGCAGTCCAGAAGCGCGGTGATCTCATTGGGGGATAGGCCTTCGATGCCGAGTAAATGGCGATGGGAATATGAAACCCGATCCGAAGAGCCGTCTTGCATGGCCGGCATCATAGGAGCGAGCGGGTTTCCAGGCAAGCCCGGAAGATCACTCGACGGCAAGTCGGATAAAACCTAAAGTCCGGGGCCATGGAAGGGTTTCGAGACGTCCAGGCGGAAGTGGCCGATGTGCTGGAAGGCGGCGTCGCCTTTATCGTCGGCGCCACGCGCTGGGCGCCGGCTTGGCTGCAGCAATGCCTGGACGCCTATCCCGACGTTTGCGCCCGCGGCGAGGCGCACCTGACCGACATTCTGTTTCCGCGCATGGGCGAGGTCATCACCGATTACAACGCCCAGGCCGGCAAGATATCGAACCGGCTGCGGGTGGCGGGATTGCCGGGAAACGCCGCCGGCCTGGAGTTCGATGATATCGACCATCTGCTGCAGACGGCGGTGGGGCTGATGTTCCGCCGTTGGGCCGCCGCGTTGGAACGGACGCCGGTGGCGATCGTCGAAAAGACGCCGGAACATGTCACGTCGCTGGATATCCTGCACCGCATCCTGCCGGGCGCGAAGATCATCCACGTTTACCGCGACGGCCGCGACGAGGCGGTGGCGGCATGGGAATTCAACATGGGACTTTCCAAGGGCGAGTTCCCGCGCACCTACCCGAGCTTCGCCGACTATGCCGAGGTGTTTGCGGGCAACTGGAACCGCGCCATCGACGCGGCGCGGCGTTTCGCGCGCTACGGCGGTGGGGGCAATTTCCTGGAGGTGCGGGTCGAGGACTTGATCGATCACCCCGATGGCGTGGCGAGGCGGGTGTTCCAGTTCCTGGGTGTCGATATCGATGCCGACTGGCTGCGGGCTTGCCTTGATACCGCCTGGGACGTGGCGCCGCTGGATCTGGAACCCGGCGCCTGGCGCCAGACCTTCGATGCCGAGGCCGAGCGGCTTTTCAACCGCCAGGCGGGGGAGCTGCTGAAGCTGTTGGGCTACGAAAGCCGTTAGCCGACGGCGTCGAGCGCACCCTGTAGAATGTAGGCGGCGGCCATTTTGTCGACCACCTGGGCACGGCGTTTGCGGGTCATGTCGGCTTCCTTGATCAAGACGCGCTCCACCGCCGCCGTCGACAGGCGCTCGTCCCAGAAGGCCAGCGGCAGGTCGATGACCGCCAGCAGGTTGACGGCGAACTGGCGCGTCGCCTGGCAGCGCGGGCCCTCGGTGCCGTCCATTCCGACCGGCAGGCCAAGCACGATGCCGCCGATGTCGCGGTCTTCGATGAGCGCGACGAGCTTGGCCGAATCGTCGCGGAACTTGCCGCGCCGCAGGGTTTCCAGCGGGCTGGCGATGATCTGGGTGGCGTCCGAGACCGCCATGCCGATGGTGTTGGAGCCGAGATCGATGCCGAGCAGGCACTGGCCCGGGCCAAGGCTCGCCTTGAGTTCGGAAAGGGTCATGATCGCCATGCGCCTGTTTAGCGCGGCGCTGGGCTAGAGAAAAGAGTTTGGAACCGTTCGCAACCGTTCGGTATCATGCGAGCCGGAGGAGATTCACGTGCCGCGAGTTCACCCCATCCTCGGTCCGGCCGCGTTGGTGCTTTGGCTCACGGCGATGGCGGCGGGCGCGCCGCTCCGGGCCCAGGAGATCGAGGGGGTGGAGATCGAGCCGCTCTCGGGAACCTATGTGGTGCTGAAGGACGCCAACGTTCGCGCCCGGCCCGAGACCCGCTCCAAGAAGATCGGTCGCTTCGACGCGGGCGAGAAAGTCGAGGCCAGGGGCCGGGTCAAGGGACCGTGGTTGGCGGTGATGATCGACGACAAGACGCTGGGATTCGTCTATGGGCCGATCCTGATGCCGGTCATCGACGGCACGCTCGCCGACCCTTTGAAAGGCGGCAGCGCCGATGGCACTTGCAACTACGTGCTCGAGTTCCAGGGCAAGACCGGCGCTGACCACCAGCGCTTCGAGTTCGCCGACTACAGCGCCGAATGGCGCTGCGAAAAAGACGGCGCTTCGCTTCGGTTCCACACGCCCATGTTCTTGACCGAAGGCCCGCACCAGGGCACCGAGAAACCCGTGCACCAGATCACCGTCGACCTGCTGGACCTGGTCGGTGGCCTGGAAGAGGTGTTCTCCCTGCATTTCCTCTGGGACCGGGACAAGAAAAATGTGCGCTACGATTCCACCACGGTGAAGAAATTCGTTCATTCCCAGGCGCCCGAGCCGGAGCCGGTCGAGGATCTTTCGGCTGCCTTGATGGCGGCGCTCCGCCTCGCCGCCGAGGTCTGGACGCCGGCAGTCTGGACGGCGCTGGCCAAACGATAAATGATGGCGCCGGCCGACTTCCGGACCAGACCGACAGGGGGACCTCTTCGATGATTGCACACGTCATGGACAGCGAGCTGTTTCGCGACCAATTTTCCACCGTCGAAACGCGCGAGATTTTCTCCGACCGCATGACGGTCCAGAAATGGCTGGATTTCGAGGCCGCCCTGGCACGCGCCGAGGCCGACCTCGGCATGGTGCCTGTCGCCGCCGCCGACGAGATCAGGCGCGTCGCCGACGCGGCGCTCTACGACCTGGCGGCGATGAAGGCGGAGATGGACCGCACCGCGCATCCCATCGTGCCGCTGGTCCGCGCCATGGAGGAGAAATGCGAGGGCGACGCCGGCGGCTATGTGCATTGGGGCGCCACCACCCAGGATGTCATGGACACCGGCCAGATCCTGCAGATCAAGGACGCCTGGGATGTCATCGAGCGTGATCTGGAGGCGCTCGCCGGGCACCTGGCCAGCCTGGCGCGCGAGCACCGCACCACGCCCATGGCCGGGCGCACGCACGGCCAGCAGGCGCAGCCGATCACTTTCGGTTACAAGGTGGCGGTCTGGCTGGATGAGGTGCAGCGCCACCAGGACCGCATGGCCGAGGCCCGGAGCCGCGTGTTCGCCGGGCAGTTCGGCGGCGCGGTTGGCTCGCACGCGGCGATCGGCGCGCGCGGCATCGAGGTGCAGACGCGGATGACGGAAATCCTGGGGCTGGAGATGCCGGCCATCTGCTGGCACGTGGCTCGCGACAGAACGGCGGAGGCCGCTTCGGTGATGGCGATGATCGCCGGCACCATGGGAAAGATCGCGCATGAGGTCTACGTCATGCAGAAGACCGAGACGGCGGAAGTGGAAGAGCCGATGCCGGCCGGCAAGGTCGGCTCGTCGACCATGCCGCACAAGCGCAACCCGTCGGTCTGCGAGGGCATCGTGGCGCTGGGCAAGGCGGCCAAGGCCTGCCTGGTGCCGGCGTTCGAGAACCTGATCGCCGAGCACGAGCGCGACAAGATCGGCCTGCAGGCGGAGCGCGAATACGTGGCCCGGCTGCACGGCATGACCCACGCGGCGGTGACCAAGGTGGCGTTCGTCATCGGCGGGCTCAACGTGCGGGCCGACAACATGCGCCACAACCTGGACATCACCGGCGGGCTGATGCTGTCGGAGGCGGTGATGATGCAGTTGGCGCCGGTGATCGGCCGCCAGGAAGCGCACGAGATCGTCTACCAGGCCTCGCAGCAGGCCGCCGTCGAGGGCCGCAGCATGAAAGAGGCGCTGATGGCGGAGCCGGAAATCGCCGCCAAGCTGAGCGAGGCGGAAATCGACGCGCTCTTGGACCCGGCGGCCTACACCGGGCTTTGCGCTGAATTCGTCGACCGGGTGGTGGGGGACTGAGCGGCTAGGCCGCCGGCTCTTCGTCGTTTTCGGCGGCAGGCGGGGGCGGAAACGGGAAGGGATGGGCCTTACTGGTATCCCATCATGTTCTGGAAGAAGCCGAAGGGCGAGGCGAAGGTGCGGGTGCCGCGATTGACGTCGTAGGCGAGGTGCCCGACCTGGCCGTTCATGGCGTAGAAGTTGCGCGACATGTGCTGCATGCTCTGCGACATCTCGGCCATGCGTTCGGTGGACGAGGCCATATTGGTGCCGACCTTGGCCATCGAGACGCGCATGTCGGCCATGTCGTCGGCCATGGCGTTCTGGGTCTGGGCCATCTGCGCGAGGTTGTCGGCGACGCCGGCCATGACCGTGGTCATGGTGTCCAGGTTCTTGGCAATGCCGTAAACGGTATAGGTGAAGAAGCCCATGACGGCCAAGATGCCGATGAGCGCCGCGCCCTGAATAGGATTCTGGCAAATGCGATTGAACATAACCCGCCCCCAATATCACTTCATAAAAATGTATAATAAACCCCGGTTCCGGGAATGACAGTGATAAGGTCACATTTCCGTAAAAAGCCCGGAACCGGCGCCCGCTCGGCCCGGCGATGCTTGCCGTGGCTTGGGACGGGTGATAATTTCCGCGCTCGCAAGAACCTCAATTCCGGTGCCCCATGTCGTTGACCCGAGAAGACGTCCGCAAGATCGCGTTTCTGGCCCGCATCCGCATTGCCGATGACGAACTGGACTCGCTCGCCGGCGAGCTCAACAACATCATCGGCTGGGTCGAACAGCTCTCGAAGGTCGATACCGACGGCGTCGAGCCGATGACCTCGGTGGCCGATATGACCCTGCCCAAGCGCGTCGACGCGGTTACCGACGGCGACGTGGCGGAGAAGGTCCTGGCCAACGCGCCGGACCGGGAGGGCGACTTCTATACCGTGCCCAAGGTGGTGGAGTAGGCGATGTCGGAACTCACCCGCCTGACCATCACGCAAGCCGCCGCCAAGCTCGATGCCGGCGAGGTCTCGGCCGTGGAACTCACCGACGCGCACATTGCCGCCATGGAAACGTCGCGCGGCCTCAACGCCTTCATCACCGAGACGCCGGAGATCGCCCGCGAGCGCGCCGCCCAATCGGATGCACGCCGCGCCAAGGGCGCCGCCGTGGGCCCGATGGACGGCATCCCGATCGCGGTGAAGGACCTGTTCTGCACCGAAGGCGTGCTCACCACCGCCGCCTCGCACATCCTGGATGGCTTCGAGCCGCCCTATGAATCGACCGTATCGGGCAAGCTGCGCGACGCCGGCGCGGTGATTCTGGGCAAGACCAACCTGGACGAATTCGCCATGGGGTCTTCCAACATCACGTCTTACTACAAGCCGGTGCTCAACCCCTGGAAGGGCGCCGACGGCAAGGACCTGGTGCCGGGCGGCTCGTCCGGCGGTTCGGCCGCGGCGGTGGCGTCCGGCATGGCCATGGCGGCGACCGGCACCGACACCGGCGGCTCCATCCGCCAGCCCGGCAGCTTCTGCGGCATCGTCGGCATGAAGCCGACCTATGGGCGCTGCTCGCGCTGGGGCATCGTCGCCTTCGCCTCGTCGCTCGATCAGGCCGGACCGATGACCCGCAGCGTCGAGGACGCGGCGATCATGCTGCAGGCCATGGCCGGGCACGATCCGAAGGATTCGACCTCGGCGCCGATGGAAACACCGGACTTCCGCGCCCAGCTTCGCGACGGCGCCAAGGGCCTCCGGGTCGGTATCCCGAAGGAATATACCCTCGACGGCATGCCGGCGGAGATTCAGGCGCTCTGGGACCAGGGCCGCCAGTGGCTCGAGGACGCCGGCGCCACCTGTAAGGAAATCTCGCTGCCGCATACGGAATACGCGCTGCCGTGTTACTACATCGTCGCGCCGGCGGAGGCGTCATCCAACCTGGCGCGCTACGACGGGGTCCGCTACGGGCTTCGGGTCGACGGCGGCACCTTGGACGAGATGTACGAGAACACTCGCGGCGAGGGCTTCGGGCCTGAAGTCCGCCGCCGCGTGATGATCGGCGCCTACGTGCTGTCGGCCGGCTACTACGACGCCTATTACGTCAAGGCGCAGAAAGTGCGCTCCCTGATCGCGCGCGACTTCCGCCAGGCCTTCGAGGACATCGACGTGGTGCTCGCCCCGACGGCGCCGAGCGCCGCCTTCGCCATCGGCGAGAAGATTGACGATCCCATCGCCATGTACCTGAACGACGTGTTCACGGTGCCCGCCTCAATGGCCGGGCTGCCGGCGATCAGCGTCCCGGCCGGGCTCGATGGATCGGGCCTGCCGCTGGGCCTGCAAATGATCGCGCGCCCCTTCGACGAGGTAACCCTGTTCCGCGCCGCCCAGGCGCTCGAGGACGCGGCCGGTTTCGAGGCCCATCCCTGGGGAGAGGGCGCATGAGCTACATCATCCAAGGCGATACGGGCGACTGGGAGGTCGTCGTCGGCCTCGAGGTCCATGCCCAGGTGGTTTCGGAAGCGAAGCTGTTCTCGGGCTCGTCCACCGCCTTCGGCGCCGAGCCAAACCATCAGGTGTCGCTCATCGACGCGGCCATGCCGGGCATGCTGCCGGTGATCAACGAACACTGCATCGAGCAGGCGGTGAAGACCGGCTTGGGCCTCAAGGCCAAGATCAACCTGCACTCGGTGTTCGAGCGCAAGAACTACTTCTACGCCGACCTGCCGCAGGGCTACCAGATCAGCCAGTACCTGCATCCCATCGTCGGCGAGGGCAAGGTGCTGCTCGACCTGGAAGGCGGCAAGACCGCCGAGATCGGCATCGAGCGCCTGCATATGGAGCAGGACGCCGGCAAGTCCATGCACGACCAGGACCCGAGACGCTCGTTCATCGACCTGAACCGCGCCGGGGTGTGCCTGATGGAGATCGTCTCCAAGCCCGACATCCGCTCGCCGGAAGAGGCCGGCGCCTACTTGCGCAAGCTGCGCGCCATCCTGCGCTATCTCGGCACCTGCGACGGCAACATGGAGGAAGGTTCCATGCGCGCCGACGTCAACGTCTCGGTGCGCCATCCGGGCGAGGAACTGCGCACCCGCGCCGAGATCAAGAACGTTAATTCCGTGCGTTTCGTCATGCAGGCCATCGAGGTCGAGGCCGCCCGCCAGGTCGAGGTCTGGGAGACCGGCGGCGAGGTTGTGCAGGAAACGCGGCTGTTCGATTCCGCCCGCGGCGAGACCCGCTCCATGCGGGCCAAGGAGTTCGCGCACGACTACCGTTATTTCCCCGACCCGGACCTGCTGCCGTTGAACCTGGCGCCGGAATATGTCGATACCCTGGCCGCGACGCTGCCGGAGCTTCCGGACGAAAAGAAAGAGCGTTTCATCTCCGAATACGGCCTCTCGGCTTACGACGCCGGGGTCTTGGTGGCGGAGAAGAAGAACGCCGATTATTTCGAGACCGTGATGCTCGGCGGACCGGAAGGCAAGCGCGGCCAGCGCGACGCCAAGAGTGCAGTCAACTGGGTCACCACAAATCTGTTTGGCGCGCTCAATGCCGCCGGCAAGGACATCGCCGACAGCTCCATTGCCGCCGGCCAGTTGGGCGAGCTTCTGGACCTGATCGCCGACGACACCATCTCCAGCCGCATCGCCAAGGAGGTCTTCGACGTGATGTTCGAAACCGGCAGGAGCGCCGGCGACATCGTCGAGGAAAAGGGCCTGAAGCAGATCACCGACACCGGCGCCATCGAAGCCGCCGTCGACGAGGTCATCGCCGCCAATCCCGAGCAGGCGGACCAGGTCCGATCCGGCAACGACAAGGCCATCGGCTGGTTCGTCGGCCAGGTGATGAAGGCGACGGGGGGCAAGGCCAATCCGCAGATGGTCAACCAACTGCTCAGGGACAAATTGGCGGGGTAGGGACGATATCAACCCGAAGACGGAGCAATCCAGCATGAGCTACCATTTCACCACCACGCTTTCCGGCGATTTCGACGCCGCCATCGCCAAGGTCACCGAGGCCTTGAAGGAAAAGGGCTTCGGCGTGCTCACCACCATCGACGTGAAAGCCACCCTGAAAGCCAAGATCGGCGCCGATTTCCAGCCCTATACCATTCTTGGCGCCTGCAATCCGGGCTTCGCCCACAAGGCTCTGCAGGCGGAAAACAAGATCGGCACCATGCTGCCCTGCAACGTCGTCGTGCAGCAGTTGCCGTCCGGCGAAATCGAGGTCTCGGCCGTCGATCCGCTAGCCTCCATGCAGGCTATCGACAACGCCGATTTGGGCGCCATCGCGGGTGAGGTGCAGAGCCTCCTGAAGCAGGTGATCGAAGGGCTCTGACGCCCTAAATTGAGCCAAATCAAGGCCGATCCCCGCCAACTGGCCTAAGCTGACATCGTCATCCCGAACGAGGGAGACTTCTCATGTCAGTCTGTCTGGCCTACGACGGATCCACCAACGCCGACTGGGTCGCACATTACGCCGTGCGCTTGGCCGCCGGTCACCCCGACCGCAAGCTCCGTATCCTGCATGTGGAGACGGCGGAGTTCCCGACCGCCCAGCTTTCCGACAAGCTGGCCAACATCGGCATCATCGCCGAGAAGGCCGGTGTCGCCGCCGAGGTCGAGATCTGCCCGATGCGCGACGGGGTCGTCGGTGGCCTGATCGATCACGTGGGCGAAGACCCGACGGCCCTGATGGTCTGCGGCGTGCGCGTGCGCGGCGGCCGGCGCGGGTTCCTGGAAGATACCGTCACCTGGCAGCTGCTGCGCGACACCAGCTTCGACGTGGTCGCCTTCCGCGTGGTGCAGCCGGGCGGGCTTGGCGTCGTGCGCCGCCTGCTGATGCCGGTCGCCGGCCACAAGCCGGGCCACCGCGCCGCCATCAAGGTGCTGGAACTGATGGCCAACTACCTGAAGGAGCTCAGGCTGCTGCACGTGGTCGAACTGCCGGCGCCGAAGCTGCGCCGGTTGCAGGCACCCAACGCCGAGGCGCTCCGGTTGCAGGCCACGGCCTACCTGCGTGAGATCGAGGACAACCTGCGCGCTGATCCCGTCCTGCAGGGCGTCAGCCTGGAAACGGCGGTGCGCATCTCCGACGACTGGGCGCGCGAAGCCATCATCGACGGCGCGCAGCAGCATGCCGACCTGATCTGCATCGAGGCCGCCCGCAGCAGCCTCGAAAAAGGCTTCCGCTACGGCGACCCGTTCGAGACTTTGCTGCGTGACGGGGCGTCGGATGTCGCCATCTACCGGGGCGGGGTGCACAATGGCCGGTAGCATTCAAAACCTCCCCACCGAAGACGTCTTTACCTACCTGGACAGCCGCGCGGATGGCCTGAAGCGGGCCGAGGTGGAGGGGCGGTTGCAGGAGCTCGGCCGCAACACCCTGGAGGCGCCGAACAAGCTCTGGTGGCTGAAGAGTCTCGGCCGGCAGTTCACCAATTTCTTCACCATCCTGCTGAATATCTCCGCCGCTATCTGCTTCGTCGCGCATTATCTGCAACCGGGCGAGTCGATGGACATCCTGGGGTTCGCGCTGCTTGGCGTTTCCATCCTCAATGCGCTGTTCAGCTTCTTCCAGGAATACCGCGCCGAGCGCGCCATGGAGGAATTGAAGAAGTTCCTGCCGCAGCGCGTGATGGCGGTGCGCGCCGGCGAGGAAGCCGAGGTGCCGGCCGAGGAATTGGTCCCCGGCGACGTCATCGTACTGCGCGAAGGCGACCGGGTGCCGGCCGACGTGCGCCTGGTTGAGTGCCGCGATCTGATGGTCAACAACGCGCCGCTGACGGGCGAATCGATCCCCATCTCGCTCACCGCCGATGCGGTCGACAGGGAACTGACCGAAAGCAACAATCTGGCCTTCGCCGGCTGCGCCATCCTGCGCGGATCGGGGCGCGGCGTTGTCTTCGCCACCGGGTTCCGCTCGCAGTTCGGGCGCATTGCCATGCTGTCGCGCGACATCCAGCGCACCGTCTCGCCGCTGGAGCGCGAGACCGCGCACATGGTCCGGGTGCTGACCGTCATCGCGGTCGCCATGGGCCTGACCTTCTTCGTCTACGGCGTCGCCACCGGCCGTTCGCTCTGGGTCAACCTGGTGTTCATGATGGGCATCATCGTCGCCAACGTGCCGGAGGGCCTGCTGCCGACCTTCACGCTTTCGCTGGCCATGGGCAGCCTGCGCATGGCCCGGCGCAACGTCCTGGTGAAAAGCCTGAACGCCGTCGAGGCCTTGGGCGCGGTGCACGTCATCTGCACCGACAAGACCGGCACGCTGACCATGAACCGCCTGTCGGTGACCCGCGCCGAACCCGAGACCTCGAGCCAATGGAACCTGATGGAAGCGGCGCTTGCCGCCTGTGACCTGGACGTGGTCGAGGGCGGCTGGAGCGGCGACCCGTTGGACGAGGCCGTGGCCGTCGCCTACCGCGACGCCGGGAAGGATTCCCAGGCCGTCCTCGATGCGCAAACGACGCGCTTTCCGTTCGACGTGGAGAAACGCCGCGCCGCCGCCGTCGCGAACATCGGCGGCGCGCCGGCCTTTGCGGTCAAGGGGGCTTGGGAATCGCTTCGCCCGCTGCTGGCCGCGGACGAGGCCGCGCTCAGCGGCGCCGATGCCAAGGTCGAGGCGCTGGCCGCCGACGGCTTCCGGGTCATTGCCGTCGCCGCGCGCCGCCTCGCGGATGGCGAGGCCGTCGACGACCAGGGGGCGGCGGAGCACGACCTCGAACTGGCCGGGTTCCTCGGTCTCGAAGACCCGATCCGGCCGGAGGTGCCAGGCGCCGTCGCGCAATGCCACACCGCCGGCATCGGCACCATCATGATCACCGGCGACCACCCCGTCACCGCCGAGGCCATCGCCCGCCAGGCCGGCATGATCGACGCCGCCGTGGCGCCCGGCCAGGCGACGCTCACCGGCCAGGACCTGGCGAAGCTGAGCGAGCGGCAACTGGTCGGCAAGCTGCGCGACGGGGTCCGCGTCTTCGCCCGCGCCACGCCGGAGCAGAAGATGAAGATCGTCAACGCCCTGC
>JAYPEK010000066.1:0-18482 GCA_038125725.1 Rhodospirillaceae bacterium | reverse complement strand
GCCCCGCCGGCACGGCCGGTCCCGAGGGTGAGCGCGGCAGAGCCCTTGCGGGCCGCCACAACCCCGCCACCGCCGAGCGCGCCCGCGCCGGCTTCCGCGAGCGCCACCCAAAGCGCCGCCGTCACGACACCGGCCCAAGCCGTGCAGGCATCCTCGTCCTACCGGGTGCAGCTGGCCGCGTCGCGCACGCCGGAAGGGGTGCGTGCCGAATGGGATCGGGTGCGGCGCAAGAACCTGGATCTCCTGGGCGACCTCGGCCTGACGGTGACCAGGGTCGATCTCGGGCCGAAGAAGGGCGTCTTCTATCGCTTGCGGGTCGGTCCACTGGCGAGCGACGCCGAAGCGCGCAAGCTCTGCGCTGAACTGGCCAAACGCCGCATCGGCTGCCTGGTCATCAAGCCGGGCGCATGATGCCCGCCCAGGCGCCAACGGCGCTCATCGTCGGGTGCGAGGGTCCGCGCTTATCCGCCGAGGAACGCGCCTTCTTCCGTGATGCCGATCCGCTGGGGTTCATCCTGTTCCTGCGTAACTGCGAGGCGCCCGACCAGATTCATGGGCTTGTCGCTGACCTTTGCGATGTCGTCGGGCGCGCCGACGCGCCGGTGCTGATCGACCAGGAGGGCGGGCGCGTGCAGCGGCTGAAGCCGCCGCATTGGCGCGATGCGCCGCCGGCGAAGGTCTTTGCCGATTTGCACGCTGGCGATCCGGAAGCGGCACGGGAAGCGGCGTTCCTGAACGCATTGTTGATCGGACGCGACCTGGCGGCGCTCGGAATCAATGTCGATTGCGCGCCGGTGCTGGACGTCCCGCAAGCGGACGCGCACGACATCATTGGCGACCGCGCCCACGGCGACACGCCCGAAACCGTCGCGTTTCTCGGCCGTGCCGTCTGCGAGGGGCTTATGGCGGCCGGCGTGTTGCCGGTGATCAAGCACTTGCCTGGCCATGGCCGGGCGCGCGCCGACAGCCACGAGGAGTTGCCGGTGGTCGATGCACCCGTGGAAGACTTGCGCGCCGTGGATTTCCCACCCTTCACGGCACTTTCCGACCAACCCTGGGCAATGACCGCGCATGTGGTCTATGCCGCGCTCGACGCCGACGCGCCGGCGACGTTCTCGCCGACGGTTATCGCCGATGTGATCCGGGGCGAGTTCGGCTTCGACGGAGTGTTGGTGTCGGACGATCTCGGCATGAAGGCGCTCGACGGCGATTTCGCCACCCGCGCAAGGCGCGCGCTCGCTGCCGGCTGCGATGTGGCGCTGCATTGCTCCGGCAACATGGATGAAATGATCGCCGCCGCGAATGGGGCGGGGCCGCTTTCCGCCGCCGCCCAAACGCGCCTGGCCCGCGCCGAGGCCGAACGCCAGGCCGCCGGCGCGTCGCCGGTGCTGACGGAGGCGGCGTTGGCGCGGCTGGAGGAGCTTTTGGCATGATGGGCGGCGGCATGGGTTTCGATTGGCAGCAGATCGCCTATGTGGCGTCGGTTTGGACGCTGCCGGTGATGATCGCCGTTACCTTCCACGAGGCCGCGCACGGCTGGGTCGCGTGGCGGCTGGGCGACCCGACGGCGAAGCTCCTGGGGCGTGTTACCTTCAACCCGCTAAAGCATATTCACCCCTTCGGAACGGTGCTGTTGCCAGCCTTGATGCTGCTCGGATCGGGCGGGCGGATGATGTTCGGATTCGCCAAACCCGTACCCGTGGACTTCCGGCGGCTGAACAATCCGCGCCGCGACATGGTACTGGTGGCGGCAGCGGGGCCGGGGTCGAACCTGATCTTGGCGGTGATTGCCGCCTTCGCCATTCATCTTCTGGCCTTCACCCAAGGCGACGTCCGCGAATGGCTGGCCGAGAACCTGTTGAACGCCGTCTGGATCAACTGTTTGCTTTGCGTTTTCAATATGTTGCCCTTGCCGCCGCTGGATGGCGGCCGGGTCGCGGTGGGCATTTTGCCGCCGGCGCTGGGGATGCGGCTGGCGCGACTGGAGCGCGCCGGCATGGTGATTTTGCTCGGCGTGATCTTTCTGCTGCCGTTCATCGGCAGCCGCATCGGGGTCGATCTGAATATCTTTTGGTGGTTGGTGGGGCAGCCGGCGGAGTATCTTATGAAGATGATTTTCTTCACCGCTGGAATCTTGTAGGCCCGGCACCGCATGCTAAAAGGGCGCCCATGAACGATACCGTCGACACCGACACCTTCGAGGAAGACCAGGCCTTCGAGACGCCGTCGCAGCAATCGGGCGCGGCGTTCGTCGTCGATCTGGCCGGGTTCGAGGGACCCATCGATGTGCTGCTGTCGCTGGCACGCGACCAGAAAGTCGACATCACCCAGATTTCCATGGTGGCGCTGGCCGAGCAGTACCTGGCCTTCGTCGCCGAAGCGAGGCGCCGCAACCTGGAACTGGCCGCCGACTATCTGGTGATGGCGGCCTGGCTCGCTTATATGAAGTCGCGTTTGCTCCTGCCCGACATGGGCGACGAGGACGAACCGTCGGGCGAGGAAATGGCTGCCGCCCTGGCGTTCCAGTTGAAGCGCCTGCAATCGATGAAGGACGCTGGCGAGAAATTGATGGCCCGAACCCAGTTCGGCATCGATTTCTTCGGACGCGGCGAGCCGGAAATCTTCCGCCGCACTTTCTCTACCGTTTACGACGCCAGCCTGTTCGACCTGTTGAAGGCTTATGGCGACCAGCAAAGGCGCAAGGACTCCGGCGGCCCGCTGCATATCGAGGCGTTCGAGATCTATACCGTCGAGGACGCGCTGCAACGCCTGCGCCGCTTGTTGGGGCCGATCCCGGAATGGAAGAGCCTGTGGGGGTTCCTGCCGGAAGACATGCGCAGCGGCCTGGTGCTGCGCTCCGCCGTGGCGTCGACCTTCGCCGCCAGCCTGGAAATGGCCAAGGAAGGGCGGCTCAAGCTGCAACAGGCCGGCACCTTCGGCCCCATTCATATTCGCTCGTCGAAGCCGAGTGGCGAGCCGGCAAATGACGATAATGTTGGCCCGCGTTCGCAGGACGACGATGCGCACCAAGAAAATGAAAACGGAAACGACGCATGAGCAAGATCGAGCGCCAGAATTTGCGGCTCTTGGAAGCCATCCTGTTCGCCGCCGCCGAGCCGCTGAGCGAAGCGCAGTTGGCCGCGCGGCTGCCCGAGGATATCGACCTGAAGGAGCTACTGGCGGCCTTGCAGGCCTACTATGAAGGGCGCGGCGTGCAACTGGTGCGGCGCGGCAAGTCCTGGGCGTTTCGTACCGCAGACGATATCCGTCCGCTGCTGGAGCGCGAGATCGTGGTGCCGCGCAAGCTGTCGCGCGCCGCCATCGAGACGCTGGCGATCATTGCCTATCACCAGCCGATCACCCGCGCCGAAATCGAGGAAGTGCGCGGCGTCAGCCTGTCGAAGGGGACGCTCGACGTGCTTTTGGAAGCGGAATGGATCAAGCCCGGCAAGCGCCGCGAAACGCCGGGACGCCCGGTGACCTGGAAGACCACCGACGATTTCCTCGATCATTTCGGCCTGGAAGACATCCGTGACCTGCCGGGAATCAAGGAACTGAAGGCGGCGGGGCTTTTGGAATCGGGTCCGGCGATCAACGCCTACAGCACCTTCGGCGATCTGGCCGACGCGGCCAAGGCCGATGGCGAGGGCGGAGAAGGCGGATCGGAACTCTCATTGCTGCCCGATGCCGTTTCCGACGAAGCGGCGGAGACGGCGGAACCGCTTGATCCCGAAGGCTAAACGCAAACGCTGCATTGCAGGGCCGGGCGCAATCTGCCATTATCCGGCCTCCCTGGGACCGCGCCTTTGTTGACATCGGTATGTCCCTGAACCGCGAAGAGAACAAGTGGGGAGAGATCGCTATGGGTACATTCAGCATCTGGCATTGGCTGATCGTCTTGGTCGTCGTCCTTGTCCTGTTCGGCGGCGGCGGCAAGATTTCGCGATTGATGGGCGATTTCGGCAAGGGTTTGAAATCCTTCAAGAAAGGCATGAAGGAAGACGAATCAGAGGAGACCGCCGAGGCTGCCGCGCCGAAGGAACTGAAATCCGAAGCGGCGGAGCCGGCGGCCAGCACGTCCGAAACGTCCGACAAGGACAAAGCGGCCAACGGCTGAGGACGTAGCGACGCCATCGTCCTTCGTCCCCTCCTGAAAACGGGAGCCCCCGAGCGCCATGTTCGATATCGGCTGGCAGGAACTGTTGGTCCTTGCGGTGCTGGCGATCATCGTCATCGGGCCGAAGGATTTGCCGCGCGCCATCAAGACCGTCACCTACTGGATCCGCAAGGCGCGCTCCATGGCGCGTGACTTGCAGGACGGTCTCGACGAAGTGGTACGCGAGGCGGAACTGGACGATATCAAGCGCGAAGCGGAAAAGGCCATCACCGGCGCCGGCCTTGACGACAAGACGCTGGCCAAGGAACTGGAAATGGACGATTTCCAGGACGAATGGCGCGACACCTTCGACGATTTCAAGTCGGCGACCGACCCTGACGCGGAAAAGGGCAAAGACAAGCGCCGACGCGATCCGGTGGATGAAGAGGTGATCAACGATATCGCCGGCCTCGACGACGATCCGGCACTTGTCGAGAAAGCGCCCGAAAAAGCGCCCGATACCGACAAGACCAGCGGCGCCAAGGGATAACGACGAATGGCCGAGGCCGAAGCCGAAGAAGCGAAAATGCCGCTGCTCGAGCATCTGATCGAGCTCCGCTCGCGCCTGATGTGGAGCGTGCTGTCGATCATCGTGCTGTTCGTGGTGATCTTTCCGTTCGCCGAATACGTCTACCAGTTCCTGGTGCACCCGCTGGCCATCGTGTTCGAGAAGATGGGCGGTCACCGCCGGCTGATCTTCACCGCCCTGCACGAGGCCTTTTTCACCTATATCAAGCTGTCGCTGATCGCGGCGGTGTTCGTTGCCTTTCCGTTCATCTCCATGCAGTTCTGGATGTTCGTCGCGCCGGGCCTCTACAAGCATGAGAAATCCGCCCTGGCGCCGTTCCTGATCGCCACGCCGATCCTGTTCTTCATGGGCGGCGCCATGGTCTATTACATCGTCATGCCCTGGGCCTACGAGTTCCTGTTGAACTTCGAACTGCAGGGCGGCGACGGCACTTTGCCGATCGTTTCCGAGCCCAAGGTGAACGAATACCTGTCGCTCGCCATCAACCTGATCTTCGCCTTCGGCATCTGTTTCGAATTGCCGGTGGTGCTGTCGCTGTTGGGCCGTATCGGCATCATTTCCGCCAAGGGCATGCGTGAAAAGCGCAAGTACGCCATCCTCATTGCCTTCATCGTCGCCGCCGTCATCACGCCGCCCGACGTGATCAGCCAGGTGCTGCTCGCGTCCGTGCTCATCTGCCTTTATGAAATCTCGATCTTCTCGGTTCGGCTGATCGAAAAGAAGCGCGTCGAACAGACCGATGCCGATGACGCGGACGATGACGACGAAGGCGATGAAGAGAGCGATGGCGAGACGTCCGAGACCAAGGCCGAGCCCTCGTCCTGACCGTTCCCTGCGCTCTTCCCAAAACCGGTCATCCGCCCTATAAGACCGGCAACCCGTTTTAAGCCTTTCCAAACCCTTCCAAGGTAATTTTGCCGCCATGTTCGACATCAGATGGATTCGTGAAAACGCGGATGAATTCGACCGCGCGCTGACCCGCCGGCCGGGCCAGTCGGCGATGGCCGCCGAGTTGATCGCGCTCGACGCCAAGCGCCGCGACGCCCAGACCCGGGCGCAGGAGATTCAAACCGAGCGCAATGCCCTTTCGAAGGAGATCGGCGCCGCCAAGTCGCGTGGCGAGGATGCCGCCGACGTCATTGCCAAGGTTTCCGAGAGCAAGGAGGCGCAGGCTGCCCTTGAGGCCGAGGCTGCCGCCGCCACCGCCGAGTTGAACGATGTCCTGGCCGGCCTGCCGAACATGCCGTTGGACGATGTGCCGGACGGCGAGGGCGAGGACGACAACGTCGAGATGCGCCGCTGGGGCGATCCGCGCCAATTCGATTTCGAACCCAAGGACCATGTCGACCTTGGCGAGGGCCTGGGAATGATGGATTTCGAGACGGCGGCGAAGCTTTCCGGTTCGCGTTTCGTCATGCTGACGGGCGGTCTGGCGCGCATGGAACGCGCGCTCGCCAACCTGATGCTCAACACCCATACCCGCGACAACGGCTATACCGAGGTCAACCCGCCGGCCCTGGTCAACGACGCCACCATGTTCGGCACCGGCCAGTTGCCGAAATTCGGCGAAGACCTGTTCAAGGCCAATACCGGGCATTGGCTGATCCCGACGGCCGAGGTGCCGCTGACCAACATCATTTCCGGGCACCTGGTCGAGGCCGACTATCTGCCGCGCCGCTATACCGCCATGACCTGGTGCTTCCGCTCCGAAGCCGGGTCTGCCGGCAAGGATACCCGTGGCATGATCCGCCAGCACCAGTTCACCAAGGTGGAGATGGTCTCCGTCACCAAGCCGGAAGATTCCCTCGATGAACTGGAGCGCATGACCCGCTGCGCCGAGGGCATCCTGGAGAATCTCGAACTGCCGTATCGGACCATCGTGCTGTGCACCGGCGACATGGGTTTCGGCGCGCGCAAGACCTACGACATCGAGGTCTGGCTGCCGGGCCAGAACACCTACCGCGAAATCTCAAGCTGCTCGGTCTGCGGCGATTTCCAGGCCCGGCGCATGAACGCGCGCTACCGGCCGGAAAAGGGCGGCAAGCAGACGGCCTTCGTGCACACCCTCAACGGCTCCGGCCTGGCGGTCGGGCGCACGCTGATTGCCGTCCTGGAGAATTACCAGCAGGCCGATGGCTCGGTGGTCATCCCGAAAGCGCTCCGGCATTTCATGGGCGGCCTCGAGGTGCTGGAGCCGGACGCGTGAATCTATCGAAGTCCCGCGTTCTTCTCTCCAACGACGACGGCATCGCCGCGCCCGGCATGAAGGTGCTGGTCCGGGTCGCAAGCGCGTTGTTCAAGGAAGTCTGGGTGGTGGCGCCGGAAACCGAACAGAGCGCCACCAGCCATTCGCTGACGCTGCGCCGTCCGCTGCGCATCCGCCGGGTGGCGACGCGCCGCTACGGCGTCGACGGCACGCCGACCGACAGCGTGCTTCTGGGCGTGCAGGAAGTGATGAAGGCGGCACCGCCGGACATGGTGCTTTCCGGCATCAACCGGGGCGGCAACCTGGGCGAGGACATCACCTATTCTGGCACCGTGGCGGCGGCAATGGAAGGGACGCTCCTTGGCATTCCCTCCGTGGCGCTGAGCCAATATTTCGTCGACCGCGAGCAGGTGCCCTGGAAGACCGCCGAGGTCTGGACCGCCAAGGTGCTGAAGCAACTGGCCAAGGCGGACTGGCCGACGGGTGTTCTGATGAACGTCAATTTCCCCGACGTGGCGGCCAACAAGGTCACCGGTATCGAGGTCGTGCGCCAGGGCCGACGCAAGATCGGCGGCGAGTTGCAGGCCGGCAAGGACCCGCGCGGTGACGCCTATTTCTGGGTCGGCGCCGCGCGCGACGAGGAAAAGTTCCGTCCCGGCACCGACCTGGAAGCGGTGTATCGGGGCGCCGTGGCGGTGACGCCGCTGAGCCTCGATCTCACCCATGCCTCGACGCTGAACAAGCTGAAAGGCGCGTTGCGGTGAACCTGGACCCGCGCATGGGGCGCCTGATCCTGGAGTTGCGCCAGGGCGGCGTGACCGACGCGCGGGTATTGGCGGCGATCGAGAAGCTGCCGCGCTCGATCTTTCTCGCCGGCCCGTTCAAGGACCGCTGGGACGAGAACCTCGCGCTGCCCATCGGCTACCATCAGACCGTCAGCCAGCCCTTGATCGTCGGGTTGATGACCCAGGCGCTGGAAGTCTCCGACCGCCATAAGGTTTTGGAGATCGGGACCGGGTCCGGCTATCAGGCGGCGGTGTTGGCACCGCTCTGCCGGCGGCTCTACACCATCGAGCGCCATCCGGCCTTGCTGAAGGAGGCGGAATTGCGCTTTCGCGAACTGAAGCTTTCCAACGTGACGGCGGTTTGCGGCGATGGTGCCCGCGGCTGGCCCGAACAGGCGCCGTTCGAGCGCATCCTGGTCGCCGCCGCCGCGCCGGACGTGCCGCCGGTGCTGTTCCAGCAATTGGCCGTCGGCGGCATCATGGTCGTGCCCATTGGTCTCGACGAGGACGACCAGCGTCTGACCAAGGTGACCCGCACCGAGGATGGCGCCGAGACCGAGGATCTTGGCCCGACGCGGTTCGTTCCCTTCGTGGACGGTGTTGTCGAGGAATAGGCGCTCGTTGATAATGACTCCATGGCGATGTTGATGCGAGCGAACGCCGGATATCTCCTGCTGATCCTGTTGCTCGGCGGTTGCGGCTATGCCGAATGGCCGCCGCGAGGCGAGGGACCCACCGACGTCAATGCCGGTGCCCGGTCGGGAAAAGCCAATACCCAGGATTCCAAGGCTTTCCGGGGTGCGACGGCCGTATATGTGGGTAAGGGCGATACGGTCTGGGCGCTGTCCAAGCGGCACGGTGTATCCATGCGCGCGATCATCGATGCGAACGAGTTGACGCCGCCGTTCCTGCTTCGGGTGGGGCAGCGAATCGTCTTGCCGCGCGAACGCGAACATCAGGTGGTGAAGGGCGATACGCTGTCGCAACTCGCGGCCAACTACGATGCCAGCCTTTATGAATTGGCGCGTCTCAACAAGCTTGAGCCGCCCTATACGATCTATGTGGGACAGCGCCTGCGCTTGCCGCGCACAGGGGGGGCGCCGGCGGTTGAGACCGTCGCGGTGTCATCCGCGAAGACGGCGCCGGCACCGAAATCCGAACCCGCTCCGGCCCCTTCAAAGCCGCCCGCTTGGGCGACACCGCCGGTCAAGGCCGTGTCCGCACCGGCACCGGTGGCGTCTCGGCCGGCGACGCGCATGGCGGTCCCGAAACCGCCGCCGACCAGCGGCAAGGGTTTCCTGTGGCCGGTTCAGGGGCGGGTGATTTCCAGCTTCGGTGCCAAGCCCAAGGGGTTCCATAACGACGGTATCAACATTGCCGCGCCGAGAGGCTTTCCGATCAATGCCGCGCAAAGCGGTGTCGTGGTTTACGCCGGCAATGAATTGCGCGGTTTCGGCAACCTTTTGCTGATCAAGCACGAGGGCGGTTGGGTCACCGCCTATGCCCACGCGGATACGTTATTGGTGCGGCGCGGCGATACCGTCAGGAAAGGACAGAAGGTGGGAACGGTCGGTGCCACCGGCAGCGTCACCACGCCGCAACTGCATTTCGAAATCCGTAAGGGCAAGCGCGCCCACGATCCGAAGAAGTACCTGCGGCGCGCCTGATCAGCCGCCGGCGCAGCTCGTCAGCGCCTGGGTGACGGTCGCGGCGGTGGTCGCCATGGCGGCGTTGAAGCTGAACCCCGACCCGCTTGCCTGGCTGGTCAGGAACTGCGCCAGCGTCGCCGCCGGCACGGTCTGGGCGAGGCTCTTGAGGGTGCACGAGCAGGTGCTTTCCGTTGCCGATTTGGCACCTGTGCACCAGTCCATGAATTGCTGGCTCTGATCGGCCGAATAGGTTTCGAGGGCATTGGCCCTGCCATGCGTGCCCGTCAGTGCGATCAGGGAGGTGGCGGTGATCGCTGCCATTCTGGTGAAACCGTGCATAATAGCCTCCTGGAGGGAACCCGATCACGTTGACCGGTTACTAACGATGAAACGATAGCTTGCCGCCGGCAATCGGTGGCGTCAACGGCACAGAGGAGGAGGCCGAGCATGCGATTTCTGACCCATGGCGCCCTGGTGGCGGTGCTTTTGGCGACGGTGCTGATCAGTAGCAGCGCCAATGCCCAGCGCATCGATGAGCGGGTGCGGGCTGATCGCTCGGTGGCGCAGGCTATGGACGGAAATTTCTCCGACGCCATGCGGACGGCCGGGACCATTACCAGGCCCGATATCCGGGATTTCGCCTATCACCGGATTGCCCTGGTGCGCTTCAAGACGGACCGGCCGGGCGTCACCCAGACGCTGGCACGGGTGACCAATGCCGCGCGTCGCCGCGCCGTGCAGCGCGATCTGGCGATCATGGCGCTGCGCTCTGGTGACCGGAATGCCGCGCGCGGCTTCATGGCCGGACTGGACCCGGTGGAACGCGATGCCGTCGCCGCCGAGACCGCGATGGTACTGGCCGAGGCCGGCGATATGGATGGCGCGCGGCTGGCGGCCAATACCACGGCGCTGGGTGATCGGCGCAATTTCGCCGAGACGCTGGTGATCGCCGGGCATAGCCGCAAGGCCGTCGGCGCGCGGGCGCGGATGCAGGCCTTGGAAGCGGAAACCCACAACAAACGGCTGGATGCATTGCTGGCGGTGGCACGCGCCCAGGCGCTCGACGGCAAAAAGGGCGAGGCGCTGTTGACCATCGGGCGCCTGCGCATGGAATTGGAAAAGAACGTCACCGGAAATATCCTGCGCCAGGAAATCATGGCCGATACGGCGATCATCATGATGCTGATCGGCGATCTCGCCGGCGCCCGCCAGGCGGCTAATTCCGCTGGCGGCACACTGAAGACGTTTCTGTTGCGCCAGATCGACGCGCAGCTTCGCTACTGAAAGGGCGGCCTATTCCATATCCAGCGGTTTGCCGAGCCGGCCGGCCAGGTCCTGGATGAATTGCCAGGCGACGCGGCCCGAGCGTGAGCCCCGAGTCACCGACCATTCGTTGGCCTCGCGGCGAATGTCGATATCGGATGAATGCAGGCTGAATTTCTCCGCGTACCCCTCGACGATGGCGAAGAAGGTATTCTGATCGCAGTTGTGGAAACCCAGCCATAGCCCGAACCGGTCGGAGAGCGAGACCTTTTCTTCCACTGCCTCGGAAGCGTGAATGGCCGTCGAGCGCTCGTTCTCGATCATGTCGCGAGCCATCAGGTGGCGCCGGTTGGACGTCGCGTAGAACAACACGTTGGCCGGCCGGCCCTCGACACCGCCTTCCAGAACGGCTTTCAGGGACTTGTAGGAATCGTCCTGGGTATCGAATGACAGGTCATCGCAGAACAGTAGGAAACGTTTCGCTTCGTCGAGCAGCATCATCAAAAGCCGTGGCAGCGATGGAATGTCCTCGCGATGAATTTCGATCAGCACCAACGACCCCGGCGCCTTCTTGTTGATCGTCGCGTGTGCGGCCTTGACCAGCGAGCTCTTGCCGGTACCACGCGCGCCCCATAACAGCGCATTGTTGGCCGGCAGGCCGTCGGCGAAGCGCTGCGTGTTGTCGAGTAGGATCTCGGTCTGGCGGTCGATGCCCTTGAGCAGTTCCAGGTCGACCCGGTTGACCTTCGGCACCGGCTCCAGCCACGCGGGATCGGCCTGCCAAACGAATGCGTCGGCGGCGGAGAAGTCGATTTCGGGCGGCGCCGGCGGCGCCAGGCGGTCCAGCGCGTCAGCGATCCTTTTCAGGGTCGAATGAAGGTCATGTTCGTTCATGCGGTGGAAACTAGGGGCAGGGATGGGCGGCGTCAATCTGTTGGCGCCAAGCGTGCTTTGCGTTTGCAAATATGAGCCCGGCGGATATAGTCCCCGCCTATTCGCGGATACGCCGCCAACCCGTTGTGCGGCCCCGGATTTGAGGAGATTTACATGTTTATTTCGACCGCTTACGCCCAAGCCGCAGGCGGCGCCGCCGGAGGCAGCAGCATGCAGGCCTTGCTGCCGCTGATCCTGATTTTCGTGGTTTTCTATTTCCTGCTCATCCGGCCGCAGCAAAAGAAGATGAAACAGCACCGCGAAATGCTCGGCGCCATCCGCCGCGGTGACAAGATCGTCACCGGCGGCGGTATCATCGGCGCGGTTTCCAAGGTCGACAGTGAAAACGAACTGACCGTGGAAATCGCCAAGGACGTGAAGGTCAAGGTCAACCGTGAGCTGATCTCGGCGGTACTGTCGAAGACCGAACCGCAGGCGGCGCAGGCGAAACCGGCCAACGAAGACAAGCCGCAGGGCGGTCTGCTCGGCAAGTTGCTGGGTGGTGGCGCCAAGCCGCAGCCGCCTGCTGCCAACGAGTCAGCGGAAAAGCCGGACGCCGCCAACGACGAGCCGGCGGCGGACGAGGCCAAATCCGATGACGACGCGCCGTCGCCCGAGAAGAAGTCCGACTGACGGGATCCGTTTGACCGATGGTCTATTTCTCCAAGTGGAAAATCATCTTCGTGCTCGCCGTCTCCGTTTTGGGGCTGGCGTTCTCGGCACCGAATTTCATCGACCCCAAGACCGCTGAGGGGTTGCCTGATTGGCTGCCGCATAAGCAGGTCAGCCTCGGCCTCGATTTGCAGGGCGGTTCGCACCTGTTGTTGGAAGTCGATATCGATACGGTGATGAAGGAGCATTTGGAATCGCTGGTCGATTCCATGCGTGCCGAACTGCGTAAGGCCCGTATTCGCTATGGCGGCCTGGGGCTTGATGGCGAAAGCGCCAAGGTGACGATCCGCGTGGACGAAGAAATCGAGACGGCCCGCAACTTGCTGCGCGCCATCGACTCGGACACCGAGACCGTTGTCGAGGGCAAGACCGTCCGCATCACCTTTCTGCCGCGCGCACGTAGCGACTTGCGCAATTCCGCCCTGCAGCAGTCAGTGGAAATCATCCGCCGCCGTATCGATGAGACCGGCGTGCGCGAACCGACGATCCAGCGCCAGGGCGACGACCGTATCCTGCTGCAGGTGCCGGGCGTCGAGGATCCAGAACGCCTGAAGGCGCTGATCGGCAAGACCGCCAAGATGACCTTCCACCTGGTTCACGAGCGCGATATCGACAAGGATTATACCCGCACGCCGCCGGGCGCGCGCTGGCTGCCCAGTCAGGAGGTCGGTCCCGACGGCAAGCCGGTGAAGATTCTCATTCGCCGCCGCATCATGGTGTCGGGCGAAGACCTGGTCGACGCGCAACCCAGTTTCGATCAACGCAGCAACCAGCCGATCGTCAACTTCCGCTTCAACGCCCGCGGTGGCAAGAGGTTCGGCGAGGTGACAAGCGCCAACGTCAACAAGCCCTTCGCGATCGTGCTCGACGACACGGTAATCTCGGCGCCGGTGATCCGTGAGCCGATCCTTGGCGGGTCGGGTCAGATCAGCGGCAACTTCACGGTTCAGGAAAGCAACGACCTGGCGCTTCTGTTGCGTGCCGGTGCGCTTCCGGCGCCGTTGACCATTCTTGAGGAACGTACCGTCGGGCCGGGTCTTGGTGCCGATTCCATCGAGGCCGGCAAGATCGCTTCGATTGTCGGCATGATCCTGGTCGTCGCGTTCATGGCCGTCGCCTACGGACGTTTCGGGCTGATGGCCGATGCCGCCCTGATCATCAACATCTTCCTGATCCTGGCTGGTTTGTCGGTGCTGCAGGCGACCCTGACGCTGCCGGGCATTGCCGGCATCGTCTTGACCATTGGCATGGCGGTCGACGCCAACGTGCTGATCTTCGAGCGCATCCGCGAGGAAACGCGCAACGGACGAACGCCGATCAACGCCATTGATTCCGGTTACGGCCGGGCATTGACCACCATCATCGACGCCAACGTCACCACGCTGATTGCGGCGGTGCTCCTCTATATCTTCGGCTCCGGCCCGGTACGCGGTTTTGCCGTGACGCTGGCCATCGGCATTGTCACCTCCATGTTCACGGCGATCATGCTGACGCGATTGATGGTGGTGACCTGGCTCCGGCGTACGCGCCCGACGACGTTGCCGGTGTAAGGGGAGACAGAGACCATGCGTGCATTGAACCTGATCCCAGCGGGCATCAACCTCTCCTTCATCCCGAAGCGGATGATCTTCTTCGTCTTCTCGGCGGCGCTGGTGTTGACTTCCATCGGTCTGTTCCTGTCCAAGGGGCTGAACTACGGCATCGATTTCCAAGGCGGTATCCTGATCGAAGTGCGGACCCCGCAGCCGGCCGATATCCGAGATATGCGCGGCAAGTTGGGCGGATTGCAGTTGGGCGAGGTGGCGCTGCAGACCTTTGGTGCACCGACCGAAGTCCTGATCCGCATCCAGCGCCAGGAAGGCGACGAGCAAGCGCAGCAGCTCGCGGTGGAGAAGGTCAAGGAAGCCCTCGACAAGGATATCGAATACCGTCGAACGGAATTTGTCGGCCCGAAGGTGTCCGAGGAACTGTTCATCGACGGCGTGCTGGCGGTCGGACTCGCGATCGCGGCTATCCTTGTCTACATCTGGTTCCGTTTCGAATGGCAGTTCGGCCTGGGCGCGGTGATCGCGCTGACCCATGATGTGTTCTCGACCATCGGCGTGTTCGCGTTGATGGGCTTCGAGTTCAACCTCTCGACGGTGGCTGCGATCCTGACTATCGCCGGCTATTCGATCAACGATACCGTGGTGGTTTACGACCGGGTGCGCGAGAACCTGCGCAAGTACAAGAAAATGCCGTTGATCGAGCTGTTGAACAACTCCGTCAACGAGACCCTGTCGCGCACGGTGATCACTTCGCTGACCACGTTGCTGGCCTTGTTGGCGTTGTTCTTCCTGGGCGGCGCGGTGATTCAGGACTTCGCCTTCGCCATGATTTGGGGCGTGGTGGTCGGCACCTATTCGTCGATCTGCCTGGCGGTGCCGTTGCTGCTTTACCTCAACGTCGATCGCTCCGGCATGATGACCGGCGAAAAGGATGACGAGGAGGCGGCCGCCGAAACGGCGCCGTAGGCTCATCTCCCTCGATATCACCCCTGTCGTTCCGGCCGGCCGCCAGCTTATCCAAGGATATGGCGACGGCGGGTTCCGCATCGCCGGGACGGCGCATCAGGGTTCCGTCCTGGTCTTCACCGAAGAGACACGGCCATGGGCCGTCACCGAAGCCGGTGCGATATCGCCGGAAAGCCTGGCCGATGTCCTGGCCTCGAAACCGGGATTGCTGGTAGTCGGCTGCGGTGCCGGCTTTCAGCCGCCGCCGCCCGGGCTTCGCGATGCGCTCAAGGCCGCCGGCGTGGCGTTGGAGTGGATGGACACCGGCGCCGCCTGCCGCACCTTCAACGTCCTCCTGGCCGAGGACAGGGGTGCCGCCGCCGCGTTAATCGCTGTCGGCTGACACCTCCGCGAAGACCTCCTTGGCCGCGTTCAGACCGTTGAGGGCTGCGGGAAACCCCGCGTAGACGGCCATCTGCATCAAAATCTCGACGATTTCATCACGGCTCAATCCGACATTGAGGCCGGCACCGATATGCACTTTCAATTGCGGTACCGCGTTTCCCAAGGCGGCCAGGGCAGCGATGGTGACGACTTCGCGGTCGCGCAGGCTCAATCCCGGCCGGTCATAGATGTCGCCGAACGGGAACTCGAACAGATAGGTGGCGAAGTCGGGGGCGATTTCCGCCATTGCGTTGATAACGTTTTGTTGGGCGTGCGGGTCGATCTCGGCCAGGCGCTCAAGGCCGCGCGTCAATCGGTTGTTGGAGCTGTCGTTCTGTGTCGCTGTCATCGGCTGGCGTCCTCGTATCCATGTTGCCATAGGCTTCGATCTTGTCGTCGAGGACGCGCAGGCAATCGTGCAGTTCCGCCACGTGGGCCCGGACCTTGTCGCGGTGGCTTTCCAGCATCGCACGCCGTTGCGCCGCTGTTTCCGGGCCCTGATCGCGCAATGCCGCATATTGCAGCATTTCCCTGATCGGCATGCCGGTCGCCTTCAGGTGGCCGAGAAACGCAATCCAGACCAGGATCGACGGGTCGTAGTCCCGGTGCCGGGACGCGTTCCGGTCGGCATAGGGAAGCAACCCGATTCGTTCGTAGTACCGGATGGTATGGGCACTCAATCCCGAACGTTCCGCCAATTCGCCGATCTTCATTCCTGCTTGTCCTCGTTCAGACGCCGGTGATGCTAATTGTTAGAGCGTACTCTAAGTCAAGCCATGTCGCGCAAATAAAAACGGGGCCCGAAGGCCCCGTTCTCAGAAGAAGGTTCGAAAACCCGTCGGATCAACCGGCCAGGTTGGCGGCGGCGAAATCCCAGTTGATCAGGTTGTCGAGGAAGACCTGCAGGAAGTCCGGGCGCCGGTTCTGGTAGTCCAGATAGTAGGCATGTTCCCAAACATCGCAGCAGACCAGCGGCGTGGCGCCGGTGGTCAGCGGGGTTTCGGCGTTCGGCGTCTTGGTCACCTTCAGCTCGCCGCCTTCCGCGACCAGCCAGGCCCAGCCGGAACCGAACTGCGTCGCACCGGCGTTCTTAAAGGCTTCCTTGAAGCCGTCAAGACCACCGAAAGCGGCGTCGATGCCGGCGGCCAGGTCGCCCGACGGCGCTCCGCCGCCGTTCGGCGACATGGAATTCCAGAAGAAGGTGTGGTTCCAGACCTGGGCGGCGTTGTTGAAGATACCGGCCTTGGAAGCATCGCCGGCACTGGCCTTGATGATTTCTTCAAGGCTCTGGCTCGCCATGTCGGTGCCTTCGATCATGCCGTTCAGGTTGACCACGTAGGTGTTGTGGTGTTTGCCGTGGTGGAAATCGAAAGTGTTGGCCGACATATGCGGCTCTAGGGCGTCCTTCGCATAGGGAAGGGCAGGCAGTTCAAAAGCCATCGTATTCCTCGTTCGCGGTTGGTTGGTCGTTGATGTCCCCCCCTGGCAACACTCCGCAGACCGATTGGGCCGAAAAATGTTCTCGGGATGGTATGGTTCCTCACTCATATATGATAAAGGCGGTGGATTTCCAGGATTTTTCGAAGATTTCCAATGAACAGGGCTGAATCAACCTTCGAAGAGTGCCAAGCCGTGCTGCGAGAGCGCGACCGGGATCTCTATTTGTGTTCGTTGCTGGCGCCGGAACGATCCCGGATGGCTGTGACCGGACTCTATGCTTTCACTGGCGAGATCGTCCGCGCGCGCCGCACGGTGAGCGAGGCGGCCATCGGCCAGATGCGGCTGAAATGGTGGTATGACGCGCTGGATGGCATCTTCGCCGGCGCGCCGGCCCGTCATCCGGTGGCGGAAACCCTGGCGGAAGCGGCACGCGCGGGCATCCAGAAGGACAGCATGGCGCAAATGATCGAGGCGCATGCGGATGACATGGTTGCGCCCGTGGCCTTCGACACGGCCGCCCAGGAAGCCCGGGCAGGCGCACTCTGGGCGCCTCTGTTCAGGGCCGTGGCGGCAGTAACCGGGCAGGGCGAAAGCGGCGCGGAGGCCGCCGCCGTCCTTTGGGGGCTGACGCAGGCGCTGCGGTCCGAACCGGTTCCGCCTGACCGGGTTGCGGCGCTGCATGGCGCCGCAATGGCGGCGCTCCCGCGGGCGCGCGGGCATCTGCCAGCGGTGTTGGCGGGGATTTACCTGAAACGTATCCAACGCGCCGGCTTCGATCTCGGCCATCCGTCCGTGCGTCGTGCCGATCCGGGCGCCCTCGCGCTGCCGAAACTCTGGTGGGCGGCGCGGCGCTCCTAGCCTTCGTTTGCCGGCGCAGGCAATGCCGGCGCCGCCGCATTGGGGTCGACCGGCGGTTTCGGCGCGGTCGCGGCCTCGCGCTTCAAGCGCATCAGTTCGTGGCTCGAAACCTGCGGGAAGATCGCCGGTGAATTCGCCAGGTACAGCATCACGGCGCCGCGCTGGGTGTCGGGGAAGCCGCCTCGCGTGTCGTCATATTGGCGCACTTCCAGGATGGTCACGGCGTTGGTGCGCGGGTCGCGGTTGCGCCAGGCCAGTGTCGGGTTTTCCCGCCGGGGCTGGGCCAGCGGCGCAATGGACCGTTTCCAGATTTCCGTCGGTGGGCCGAAGCGCTTCTGGTAATACTGACTGACGGCGGAGAATTCGTTCGATGGGAACAGGGCATGCAGCCGGCTGGCGGTGCCCTGGTCGTAACGGACGATGGCCATCGGCCCGGTATAGAGGATCGTTGGCACCACGAACTTCGGCTTGATGTCGTCGGGCCAGTCGACCGGCTCGACGCAGAACAGCGTCGTGCCGCGGTTCTTCTTGACGCAAGAATTGCCGGGATCGATCCCGCCGCCGGGCGGCAGCGAGTTCTCAAGGCCGACCGATTCACCAAGCGTCAGCACGGTGCCGGTCAGCGACGTGCGGCTCAGCATTTCCGGACGCGGGTTGCGCTGGCGGGGCGGCGGCGGCGCGTCGGTCTTGGCGAGCTTGGTGATGTGCCAACTGCCGCTGGCATCGCCCGGTTACCTGGCCTGGCGGCGGTTCCATGGCGCCAGTGGCCAGTCGCTCGTCGGGGCGGAGCTGCGGCCGGCCGGCCGGCGAGGCAAGTTCCGGCCCTGGCTGCAATTCGGCGACACGCGCCAGCGGTGGGGCCTGCGGTGGCGGCGCGACGTGCTGGCGTTCCAGCGGGCGTAGCGGATCGGAGTAGGGCAAGGGGGCCGCAGGCTGCTGCCTGGCCGAGCGCACTGGCGCTTCGCCTTGCGCCGGTGGCAGGTCTTCGCCCTGAGCCGGGGGAAGGTCATCGCCCTGAGCTGGCGGCAGGTCTTCCCCCTGCGCCGGCGGCAGAC
>JAYPEK010000065.1:0-19390 GCA_038125725.1 Rhodospirillaceae bacterium | reverse complement strand
CCGTACAGGAGCAGAAACGGCGCCAGCAGGGCGGCGCGTCGGCCGACGCCGAGACCGCGCGGCCCGAACGGGCCGCCACGAAGCCGGCCGCCTCAGCCACCATGGCGAAAGCCGACCGCGCGGCCGGTGCCGAGCCTCGCGCGCCCCGGCCGGCCCGCACCGCGCCGCCGTCGATCGACGAGGACGACCCCGAAGCCTTGATCCGCGAGGCGTTGGAGGAAGCGGAACTGGAGCTGATCCAGAAGCGCAACAGGAAACCCATGACCAGCGAGCGCCAGGCGCTGATCGACCAGGCAATGGCCATTCACAAGTCGAAATCGCATGTGCTCGACGATCTTGATTCGGAGCACCGCGAGAAACTGACCTTCATGGCCCTGAAGGCGCTGGACAAGAATTTCGGAGAATAGGACCGTTGGCCGGAGCCAAGACAGAGACGGCCGATTTGGCGGCCGATCTGGCTGAACGCCTGATCGCCGGCGACCGCCGCGCGTTGGCGCGCGCAATCACGCTGATCGAATCGACCCGCGCCGACCACCGCGACCAGGCCGACCGGCTGATCGCGGGCCTGCTGGCGAATACCGGCAATTCGCTGCGTCTGGGAATTTCGGGCGTACCGGGGGTCGGCAAGTCGACCTTCATCGAGGCCTTCGGTTTGCACCTGATCGAGGCCAGCCGGCGCGTCGCGGTACTGGCCGTCGACCCATCCAGCCCCAAGACCGGCGGCTCGATCCTCGGCGACAAGACCCGCATGGAAGCGCTGTCGCGCCATCCGGACGCCTTTATCCGCCCGACACCTTCCGGCGGCACGCTGGGTGGCGTCGCCAGGCGCACTCGCGAAGCCATGCTCTGCGTCGAGGCCGCCGGTTTCGATACCGTTCTGATCGAGACCGTCGGCGTCGGCCAATCGGAGACCGCCGTCGCCGGGCTGACCGACATGTTCGTGCTGTTGCTCACCCCTGCCGGCGGCGACGACCTGCAAGGCATTAAGAAGGGCATCGTCGAACTGGCCGACCTGATCGTCGTCAACAAGGCCGACGGCGACCTGCTTGCGGCGGCGGAACGCGCGCGGCGCGACTATGCGGCGGCGCTGCACCTGCTGCGTCCACCCGCCGGCGAGTGGCGGCCGAAAGTGATGAAATGTTCGGCGCTCGACGGCCAGGGCATCGGCGAGGTCTGGGATGCGGTCGGCGAGTTTCACCAACTGGCGCTCGCATCGGGCCGCTTCGAGACCCGGCGCGCGGAACAGGCGGCGCGCTGGATGTGGGATGAAATCACCGAGACCATCATGACGGAACTGCGCGCCGACGTCGGCATCCGTGCCGACCTGGAGCACCTGGAGAGCGAGGTGCGGGCCGGGTCGCTGAGCCCGTCGGGCGCCGCCCACCAGGTGCTGGCGCGCTTTCGCGCCACCGCCGCGGTTGATTCCGAACCGCCCGCCAACCAAGACTAGTGTCTTATGACCTTTTGATATAGACTCGCGAGAACGGGACAAATTCACCTGAAGTGAAAGCCAAATAACGCCCGAGAGGAGACCGTTTCGTGGAAGAACCGGAAAAACTTGGCGACCTAAAGGCCCAATTGAACGGCTTGCTGCGTTACATTCAGCGCGTGCGCATGGAGATCGCGGCGATCAGCAATCCCGCCGACGAGGAATATCATTTCAATTCCATGGGCGATCAACTGGACGCCATCGTGCACGCCACCGAGAAGGCCACCGACAGGATCATGGCGGCGATGGAGCGCAACGACGAGGTGGTCGACAAGTTGCGCGAGACCGTCAAGGGCAAGGCGGAAGCCAAGCTGCTCGACAAGATCAGCGACAACGGCAAGGACGTGTTCGAGGCTTGCTCGTTCCAGGACATCACCGGCCAGCGCGTCGGCAAGGTGGTGAAGTCGATTACCTATGTCGAGGAACGGGTCAACGCCCTGGTCGACGTCTGGGGCAAGGAAGAACTCGACAAGATCGAGATCCAGGCGGAAGAGAAGACCGAGGACGAAAAATTGTTGGCCGGCCCGCAATTGGAAGGTAAAGGTCTGTCCCAGGCCGAGATCGACGCTCTGTTCGATTGATCTTCCCACCATTCGAAGCACGAGGAATTCCAATGCTCCGACGACTGTTTAGCCCGGCGGCTCTCGTATTCGCCGTACTGATGCTGTCTCTGACCGGAAAGGCTGCCATGGCTCTCGATCCCGAAAACACAATTTATCTCGACCTCAAGGACGGCCGCGTGGTCATCGAACTGCGCCCTGACCTGGCCCCCAAGCACGTGGCCCGCATCAAGGAACTGGTGCGCCAGAAATTCTATGACGGGCTCAACTGGCACCGGGTGATCGGCGGCTTCATGGCCCAGGGCGGCGATCCCGACGGCGACGGCACCGGTGGCTCCGGCGTCAACATCCCGGCGGAGTTCTCCGACGAGCCGCACGTGCGCGGCACCGTCGCCATGGCCCGCGCGCGCCATCCGGACAGCGCCGACTCGCAGTTCTTCATCGTGCTCGCCCGCGCCCGGCACCTGGACGGCCAATACACCGTCTGGGGCAAGGTGGTCGACGGCATGGAGTTCGTCTCCAACATCAAGAAAGCCGACCGCTCCGATCCGTCCGGCACGGTGATCGATCCCGACAAGATCATCCGCATGCAGGTCGCCGCCGACGTCAAGGAATAGGCTTAACCGCGCCGTTAGGCCGATCGTTCCCGGCGCAGCGGTGCCACCTCGCTGAATTCCAGCAACCGCTCGACGCTGCCGATGACCACTGTGTGGCCGTTGGAGTGGACGCCCAACTCGGCAAGGTTTGCCAGGTGCCGCGACAGGCTTTCCGGGCGCATGCCGAGCCGCGCCGCGACCAATCCCTTGTCGTAGGGCAGCGACACTTCGCACGAACCCGAGGTCTTGCCGCAAAGGCCGGCGAGAAAATTCGCCAGGCGCTGCTCGCCGTTGCGGGTTTTCAACTGCTCGACCTCGGCCACCATCTGATGCAGATGACGTGAAATGGCGCCGAGCATGGTGAAACAGATTTCCGGCTGTTCCATGCCTAAATTCATGAAGGTCTTGCGGCTGAAGCGGCAGAGCCGGCTGGGCTCGATGGTCGTCGCGGTGGCCGGGTAGCCGCCGCCCATGAACATCGCCGCCTCGGCGAAGGTTTCGCCGCGGCCGAAAATCTCCAGCACCGCCTCCTCGCCCGCCGCCCCATCGCGGCTGATCTTCACCCAGCCATCGAGCACGGCATAGAAGTGGAATGCCGGATCGCCGCGGTGAAACAGCACCACATCCTTCTCCACCCGCTTGATCGCCGCTTCCCCAACGAGCGTCTGCAGCGCATCGTCGGAAAGCGCATGCAGGATGTTGGTGCGCTTCAGGATCTCCCAATCGAGATCGGAAATCATCATTGTCCCCATCGCCATTTCGCCGAACCGGCCGAGAACCGGCAAGACCTTGAAATTCCCACATTATTTCAGTCAAACTTGACAGTTATCAAGGATCGCAACCACCCCCCATCATATAGTCCCTTCCATTAGTAAGGGGATTCGATTTCAGGGGCCGTTTCATGGGACTTTCGACGGAACGGCGGATGGGTACGTCAAACATGCGGGGACATCTCAATCGCAGAGGATTGCTCTCCTTCGCCGTCGGCGGCGCCGGCAAGGCCGGCACGGTGCGTCCACCCTGGTCGGACGAACGGCATTTGGCCGCGACTTGCGATTCCTGCGCGGACTGCGTCCCGGCCTGCGAGGAGCAACTGATCTCCCTCGACGACGGCGGGTTGCCGGCACTTTCTTTCAATTCCGAAGGCTGCTCGCTATGCGGCGACTGCCTGTCCGCCTGCCCCGCCGGTGCCATCGGCAGCCTGCGGGAAAGCCAGGCGGCGCCGTTCCCGCACCGGCTCGACGTCAGTACGCGGTGCCTGTCCTTGAAAGGTATCGCCTGCCGGCTTTGCGAAGACGCCTGCGAGGCGCAAGCCATTCGCTTCCGGCTGATGACCGGGGGCCGCGCCCTGCCGATGGTATCGGCGGAAGGCTGCACCGGCTGCGGCACCTGCCTGGCAGTCTGCCCGGAGCGCGCATTCGACCTCATTCCCATTTCGGCGGCCCCGGCCGCAATACTGGAGGAAGCCAGGCCATGAACATATCAGGCGTGCTGGTCCATTCGCGGCCGGAGAAGACCGAAATCGTAGAGGCGGCGCTGGAGGATCTTCCCGGCGTCGAGGTGCACCAAATCACCGACGACGGCCTGATCATCGTCACCGTTGAAGACACCGACGCCGTCGCCAGCGGCGACACGATGGTGAAAATGAACCTGCTCGAGGGCGTGCTTTCCGCGTCCCTCGTCTACCACCACTTCGAACCCGACGCGCCGGACGCCCGCTCGGACGCGATCACAACCTCTTAGCATCGAGGGAGCGAGACAATGAAACTGGACCGCAGAGACTTCATCAAAAGCAGCGCCATCGCCGCCACCGCGGCAGCCGCCGGCGTCGCCACCGGCTTCGAACCCGCCGCCGCGCGGGGCGAAGCTGACATTCGCTGGGACAAGGCGCCTTGCCGGTTCTGCGGCACCGGCTGTTCCGTGCTGGTCGGCGTCAAGAACGACCGCGTCGTCGCCACCCAGGGCGATCCGGATGCGCCGGTCAACCGTGGACTCAACTGCATCAAGGGTTATTTCCTGTCCAAGATCATGTACGGCGAGGACCGGCTGACCAAGCCGCTGCTGCGGATGACGAACGGCAAGTACGACAAGGACGGGGAGTTCCAGGAGATCACCTGGGATCAGGCCTTCGACATCATGGCCGAGAAATGGAAAGCCTCCATTGCCAAGACCAAGGACACCGACATCATGCCGGCGGTCGGCATGTTCGGTTCCGGCCAGTGGACGGTATGGGAAGGCTATGCGGCCTCGAAGCTGATGAAGGCCGGTTTCCGCTCCAACCACATCGACCCCAACGCGCGCCACTGTATGGCGTCGGCCGTCGCCGCCTTCATCCGCGGCTTCGGCATCGACGAGCCGATGGGCTGCTACGACGACCTGGAGGAAGCCGACACCTTCGTCCTCTGGGGCGCCAACATGGCGGAAATGCACCCGATCCTGTGGTCGCGCCTGACCAACACGCGCCTGACCAAGCCGGGCTGCGAGGTGCACGTGCTCTCGACCTTCGAGAACCGCTGCTATGAGCTGGCCGACAACGCCATGACCTTCAACCCGCAGACCGACCTGGCGATCCTCAACTACATCGCCAACTACATCATCGAAAACGACAAGGTGAACTGGGACTTCGTCAACGCCCACACCACCTTCAACCAGACCGCCGAGGACATCGGCTACGGGCTCCGTCCTACCCATGCGCTGGAGAAGGCCGCGGCCAACCCGTCGCACAAGGGCAAGCACGGCAAGGTCACCAAGATCGAATTCGAGGCCTACAAGAAGCTGGTCTCCGAGTACACGCTGGAAAAAGCCAGCGAACTCTCGGGCGTGCCGGCGGCGCAACTGCAACGCCTGGCCGAGGCCTATGCCGACCCGAACCGCAAGGTCGCGTCCTACTGGACCATGGGCTTCAACCAGCACACCCGCGGCACCTGGGTGAACGGGCTTCTCTATAACGTGCACCTGTTGCTGGGCAAAATCTCCGAGCCCGGCAACAGCCCGTTCTCGCTCACCGGCCAGCCGTCGGCTTGCGGCACGGCGCGCGAAGTCGGCACCTTCGCGCATCGACTGCCGGCCGATCTGGTGGTCGCCAATCCGAAGCACCGCGAAACCAGCGAGAAGATCAGGAAACTGCCGGCCGGCACCATTCCCGGCAAGGTCGGCTTCCATGCCGTGCTGCAGAACCGCATGCTGAAGGACAGCAAGCTCAACTGCTATTGGGTGATGTGCACCAACAACATGCAGGCCGCGCCCAACATGAACGAGGAGACCTACCCCGGTTACCGCAACCCGGACAACTTCATCGTCGTCTCCGACCCGTACCCGACCGTGACCGCGCTCGCCGCCGACCTGATCCTGCCCACCGCCATGTGGGTGGAGAAGGAAGGTGCCTATGGCAACGCCGAACGCCGCACCCAGTTCTGGCGCGAGCAGATCGCCCCTCCGGGCGAGGCCCGCTCCGACGTCTGGCAGTTGGTCGAGTTCTCCAAGCGCTTCAAGGTCGAGGAGGTCTGGTCCGAAAAGCTGATCGCGCAGATGCCGGAATATCGCGGCAAGACGCTCTATGACGTCTTGTTCGCCAACGGCCAGGTGGACAAGTATCCGCTCAGCGAGCTGCAGGACGGTTACGGCAACCACGAATCCAAGGACTTCGGCTTCTACCTGCAGAAGGGCCTGTTTGAGGAGTACGCGTCGTTCGGCCGCGGCCACAAGCACGACCTGGCCGAGTTCGACCTCTATCACCGGGCGCGCGGATTGCGCTGGCCGGTGGTCGACGGCAAGGAAACGCTATGGCGCTTCCGCGAGGGCTACGATCCCTATGTCGAAAAGGGTTCCGGCGTGCAGTTCTACGGCCGTCCCGACAAGAAGGCGCGGATCATCTTCGCCCCCTATGAGCCGGCGGCGGAAAGCCCCGATGAGGAGTTCAATCTGTGGCTGATCACCGGCCGCGTGCTCGAACACTGGCACTCCGGCTCGATGACCCGGCGCGTGCCGGAACTCTATCGCGCCTTCCCGGACGCGGTGGTGTTCATGCACCCGGAAGACGCGCGCGAACGCGGGCTCCGTCGCGGCATGACCGTCAAGGTCGCGTCCCGGCGCGGCGAGATCGAGCTCACGGTGGAAACCCGTGGCCGCAACAAGCCACCGAAGGGCGCGGTATTCATCCCCTGGTTCGACGCGGGCCGTCTGGTCAACAAGTTGACCCTCGACGCCACCTGCCCGATCTCCAAGGAGACGGACTTCAAGAAGTGCGCCTGCAAGGTGGAACGGGCGTAACGCACAACGCCAGCCGCGAGGGATAGCATGTCCAAGGACGACCAGGCCAAGCCGGCAACGGCCCGCACGGACGCCGATCGACGCCGCTTCTTCGGCGACGTCATCCGCGGCGTCTCGGCGCTGGCCTGCATCGGCTTGCCCTTGGGCTTGCTCGCCAAGCGCAGCGCCGCGCGCCCGGCGGAGGCCATCCGGCCGCCGGGCGCCGGTGCCGAGGACGACTTCCTCGCGGCTTGCGTGCGTTGCGGGCTCTGCGTGCGCGACTGCCCCTACGACACGCTGCGCCTCGCCCACGTGGAGGAACCCGTCGCCACCGGCACGCCGTTCTTCATCGCCCGCGACGTGCCCTGTGAAATGTGCGAGGACATCCCCTGCGTCGCCGCCTGCCCCACTGGCGCGCTTTCCAAGGAGCTCACTAAGATCGACGATGCCCGCATGGGCACGGCGGTGATCGTCGGCCACGAGACCTGCCTCAACTACCAGGGGCTCAGGTGCGACGTCTGTTACCGCATCTGTCCGCTGATCGGCGAGGCCATCACGCTGGAGCGCCAGGCCAACCTGCGCACCGGCAAGCATGCGCTGTTCATCCCCGTGGTGCACAGCGACAAGTGCACCGGCTGCGGCAAGTGCGAGAAGGCCTGCGTCCTGGAGGAAGCCGCCATCAAGGTGCTGCCGACGAAGATCGCCACCGGCGAGCTCGGCGCGCATTACCGCTGGGGCTGGGTGGAGAAGCAGAAGGCCGGCAAGTCGCTCCTCAACCGCGACATCCTCGATCTGCCGGACCGCCGGCCGGGTGGGGGGAGCTGAGCATGGCTGTCACCAAGGTCATCGGCGGCGACGCCATCAAGCGCAAGGGCTGGCTCAAGGCCAACAAATGGCTGATCCTTCGCCGCATCACGCAGTTCGCCATCCTTGGCCTATTCCTCACCGGCCCGCTGTTCGGGGTGTGGATCGTCAAGGGCAACCTGACATCCAGCCTGACCCTCGACCTGCTGCCGCTCTCCGATCCGTTCGTGCTGTTGCAAGGGCTGTTCGCGCGGCATTGGCCGGAAACCACCGCGCTGATCGGCGCCGCCATCGTGCTGGCGGGCTACCTCATCGTCGGTGGGCGCGCCTACTGCGCCTTCGTCTGCCCCATCAACCTGGTCACCGACGCCGCCGCGCTGGTGCACCGCAGGCTGGGGCTGAAAAAGGGCTGGCAGCCGAAGCGCGCGACGCGCTTCTACGTCCTCGCCATGGTGATGGTGACGGCGCTCTTCAGCGGCACGCTCGCCTACGAGCTTCTCAATCCGGTGACCATCGTGCACCGCGGCCTGGTATTCGGCATGGGCTGGGCCTGGGGCGCGGTGGTCGCCATTTTTCTGTTCGACGTCTTCGTCGCCATGCACGGCTGGTGCGGGCACCTCTGTCCCATGGGCGCCTTCTACGGGCTTCTGGGCGAGGTGAGCCTGGTGCGTGCCCGCGCCGACGACCGCGCCAACTGCAACGACTGCCTCGACTGTTTCGCCATTTGCCCCGAACCGCAGGTCATCGCGCCGGTGCTCAGGGGCGAGAAGACCGGCCACGGCACGGTCATTACCTCCGGTGCCTGCACCAACTGCGGGCGCTGCATCGATGTCTGTTCCGAGAACGTCTTTCGTTTCGGCCTCCGTTTCGACGGTACGGTCGAACCCGTCATCAAGGAAGGAGCCACGTCATGACTATCCGATCATCGATTCTTACCGGCGGCCTGGTCGCGCTTGCGTTTGCGATCGCGGCTCCGGCGGCCACCCAGGCGCAATCGCCGATGTCGCTGCGCGGCGGCGCCAGCCTGGAGAGCACCAACGAGGCCAAGGCACCGGCCAAGCAGGACCGCTCGCAGTCGGCTCTGTCGCGGGCCTACCGCCAGCAGCCGCCGCTGATCCCGCACAAGATCGACGAGTACGAGTTGGACCTGAAGGTCAACCAGTGCATGGGCTGCCACGACTGGCCGCGCAACGTCGATGTCGGCGCACCGAAGATCTCGGAAACCCACTACATCGACCGCAACGGCGTCGCACTCGACCGGGTGGCGGAAACGCGCTGGTTCTGCACCCAGTGCCACGTCACCCAGGCCAATGCCAAGCCGTTGGTGAAGAACGTCTTCCAGAACGCGACGCAGGTCGGCAACTGACCGGCGGGACCCGAACCCGGAGGGAAACACCATGAATACACAACAAGACGGGGGTAACGGTTCGATGTTTGCGAGACTCATGCGGTTATTGAAGAACCCGCACCCGACAATGGCCTTCGGCTCCGTCGCGGCGGTTTTCATCGTCGTCGGCGTGGTCGGCTGGGGCGGCTTCAACTGGGCCATGGAGATGACCAACACCGAGACCTTCTGTGTCAGTTGCCATGAAATGGCCGACAACGTCTACGTGGAATACAAGCAAACCATCCACAACAGCAACCGGTCGGGCGTGCGCGCCACCTGCCCCGACTGCCACGTGCCGAAGGAATGGGTGCACAAGGTGATCCGTAAGATCCAGGCCTCCAACGAGCTCTACCACAAGGCGCTCGGCACCATCGACACGCGCGAGAAGTTCGAGGCCAAGCGGCTTGAACTGGCCGAGCACGTCTGGGACGCGATGAAGAAGACGGATTCACGCGAATGCCGCAACTGCCACGACTTCGATTCCATGGACTTCACCTTGCAGGAACACCGCTCCGGCAAGAACCACCAGAAGGCCATCGACGAAGGTTTCACCTGCATCGACTGCCACAAGGGCATCGCCCACGAACTGCCCAAGGGCGCGCCCCTGAACAAGTCGTTCACCGAATTGGAACAGAAACTCTCCAGCCTCAAGCGTTGAGCTTGTGGCCTCCTTCCCTGCCCCCTAGCGGCTGAGTTCGCGCGTCGCGCGGTCGAGGCCGTCTAGGGTCAGCGGGAACATCCGTTCACCCATGATCTGGCGCACCATGCCGATGGACTGGGTGTTGTTCCACCAGCCCTCCTTCACCGGATTGAGCCACACGGTTTTCGGATAGACGCGCAGGATGCGCTCCAGCCAGACCGCACCGGCTTCCTCGTTCCAGTGCTCGACCGAGCCGCCGGGATAGACGATCTCGTAGGGGCTCATGGACGCGTCGCCGACGATGATCACCTTGTAGTCGTGCGGGTAGGTGTGCATCACCTGCCAGGTCTCGGTGGTGTCGGCGTGGCGGCGGCGGTTGTCCTTCCAGACCCGCTCGTAGAGGAAGTTGTGGAAGTAGAAATATTCCATGTGCTTGAACTCGGCCCGTGCCGCCGAGAACAGTTCCTCCATCACCTGCACATGCGGGTTCATGGAGCCGCCGACATCGAAGAAGATCAAGAGCTTCACCGCGTTGTGGCGCTCCGGCACCATGCGGATGTCCAGGTAGCCCCGCTTTGCCGTGGCGCGGATGGTATCGTCGAGATCCAACTCCGTCGCGGCGCCCTCGCGCGCGAAGCGGCGCAACTTCCGGAGCGCCATCTTGATATTGCGGGTGCCGAGTTCGACGCTGTCGTCTAGGTTCTTGAACTCGCGCTTGTCCCAGACCTTGACGGCGGAGAAGTTGCGGTTGTCGTCCTGACCGATGCGCACGCCTTCAGGGTTGTAGCCATAGGCGCCGAACGGCGAGGTGCCGGCGGTGCCGATCCATTTGGAGCCGCCCTGGTGACGCTTCTTCTGTTCCTCCAGGCGCTGCTTCAGGGTCTCCATCAGCTTGTCCCAGCCGCCGAGCGCCTCAATCTGCGCCTTTTCCTCTTCGGTAAGCGTCTTCTCGGCGAGTTTCCGGAGCCATTCCTCCGGGATCTCATGCGCCTCACCCTCGGGCGCTTCCAGGCCGTTGAAGACATGGCCGAAGACCTGGTCAAACTTGTCGAGGTTGCGTTCGTCTTTCACCAGGCACGAGCGCGACAGGTAGTAGAAGTCCTCGACGTCATAGTTGGCGAGCCCGGCGTCGACGGCCTCGACCAGCGTCAGGTATTCCCGGAGCGATACCGGAATCTGCGCGTCGCGGAGCTTGAGGAAGAAGTCGATGAACACGGGGCGATATTCGCTCTCTCGGATTAGCTATTGTCGACGATCACCGGCGATTCGAAATAGGTGATGCTCGGCTCGGCGCCGTAGCGTGCCTTGATGGTCGCCTTCCATTCGTCGGTGTAGACGGCGTCGGCGGCCTCGCGGCTTTCCCACAGATAGACGCCGCCGCCGGTGCCTTCCTGGAACAGGTAGTACTTGCGCACCAGGCCCTGCAGCCCCTTGTAGTTGGGCGCCGAGCCCTCGAACAGTTGTTGCGCCTTGGCGACGTCGACGTCGCCCGGCAGCGGGAAATTGACGATGGCGGTAATCATCTCGATGGGTCCTTTCGTTGTGCTCTCGGACGGGAAAAGCCTCTCCCCTACCCCTACTCCGCCCCTCGCGACGGCGCAACCCCGGCGGCGGCAGGGTTCGCTGCGGGCGCGCCTTCCGGCGCGCCGTTGTCGTCGGTGGCCCGAAGCGCTTCATCGATGATCTCGATGCCCATGGCGGCCATCACCTCGGGCGGCAGCGAGCGGATATGAATGTCGCGCTGCGGATAGGGGAAGTGGATGCCGCCGGCCTGATAATTGTCCCAAACGCGCAGCAATACCTCGGACGAGACGTTGCCGATGCCGTTCTGCGGGTCGTTGAGCCAGATCCGAAGCTCCAGATCGACGGAGTTGTCGCCGAAACCGCGCATCTGGCAAACGGGTGCGGGATGCGACAGCACGCGGCCCACTTCCTTCGCCGCGTCGACGGCGAGGCCGATGGCCTTCCTGACATCGCTTTCGTAGTCGATGCCGATGGGGAGCTTCAGCCGCACCAGATTGTTGGAATAGGACCAGTTCTCGACGCGCTGCGAGATCAGTTCCTCGTTCGGGATCAGGTGCTCGGTGCCGTCGCGGGTGATCACCGAAACGCAGCGCGCGCCCAGTGAATTGATCCAGCCGTAGGTATCGCCGATGGCGATGACGTCGCCCGGCTTCACCGAGCGGTCCATCAGCAGGATCAGCCCCGAGATCAGGTTGGAAAACACCTTCTGCAGGCCGAACCCGATCCCGAGGCCGACGGCACCGGAGAAGACGGCGAAGGCGGTCAAGTCGATGCCCACCGCGTCGAGGCCCATGACCACGGCGAGAGTATAGACGGCGATGCGGAACAGCTTTCCGAGCAAGACGCCGGCCGCCGGCGACACCTTCGGCATCGCCGCCAGCCGCCGTTCCACCAGCGACGACGTGACCCCCGCCAGCCACACCAGCACGCCGACGGCGATGATCGCCTTGGCCACGCCCAGCACGGAAATGCGGAAGGTGCCGAACTGCAGCGCCATACTATCCAGGACCTGGATGGTCGGGTCCAGCAGCGCGGTGATATTGAGCGCCGCCACGGTCCAGGCGGTGACGGCGATGACCTTCGACCAGGTGCGCTCGCGGATCAGGTTGGTGGCGAGGCGGATCACCACCCAGGCTGTGAGCAAGCTGACGACGACGGAGATCACATGGTGCGGCCATTTGGCGTATTCGGCCGCCATCACCGAGAACCACTGCACCACCAGCCAGACCACCGGCATGGCCAGCGGCGACAGCGCCTCGGCGACGGGCTTGCCGAAGCGCGCGTACCAAGAGACGTCGATCGGCGTCTCCAAGCCCTTGCGGAGCGCCGGTGCCGATGCCCAGGCGACGACGAAGGCGAACAGGATGACCGCGAACTGGATGGCGGCGCCGAGGACGAAAATGTTGTCCTGCGCCCAGCCGGTCCATTCCGTCAGCCGCGCGTGCAGGTAGTCCAGGTCGAGGAACTTTTCCAAAGGCATACTGGTCCCTTCCGTCCGTCATCATAGGTGACGCAACGCGCTTCCGCCATCGGCATTCGGGGATGGACGTGCAGGCAGCGAACCGTCGCGACCCAATCAGGCAACACAATTTACTCTTATTAGTTGCTTTTCTTTGAGTATATACGTTTTAATATAGTCATGGAGATTTGCCATGCCCTACGACTTTCACATCCTGAAAACATACGAATGCGCCGACGCGGTGACGCTGCGCGTGCCGGCGCGCTGGAACTGCGGTCCGCATGAGACGGCGGAAGGCATGTGGGGGTGCTACGAAGACGACTAGGAGACCGGGACGCTTTGGATCAACGTCGATTATTTCATGCGCAAGGAGCCGACCGAGCCGATGGGCGACTTCGACCTGATGGCCAGCGCGCGCGACATCAAGGAGAGCATGGAGCGAGACTGGCCGGACATGGTCGAAAGCCGGCTACAACGAGAGGGGGACGCCGTCCTTTGGTTCCGAGTCGTCGACTCTATCGACGATGATTAAGAACCGATCCGCCGCTACGTCTATCACTACTTTCTCGAACATCGGGGCAATGTTTGCTTCATCGTCTTCTCGCTCGTTCTTCCCAATTCCATCCTCGATGATCCTGAAATCCAGCGCTTGGTCGAAATCGTCGACCGTGAAGTGCGCGCTGCGCGGCTGGAACCGTTCAAGCGTGAAGAGCGCCAGGAGGCGGAGCAGACCTTTGGTACCCTGCAGCGGTGGAATTTTGAGGACAAGTTCCTGATGGTTCTTCCCAAGTCCCTGGGCGTGTCGACCTACGGTGGCGAAGAGGCTAAGGAAAACGAATGGTACGGCAGCTTCGACCGCGACGGGTTGCACGCTGGCATTTTCTTCTATCTCACGCATTTGAACATCGTAGATGAAGAGGACGGCACCGAAGTCCCGACCTCCGATCCGAGATTGCTCGAACCGCTATGGAACGTCATTGACGAACGAATCGAGGAATTCGAGAGTGAACGTCATCTCCATGATGATACCACTCGGGTGTTCCGGGTCCCGAATGGCGCGCTCACCTATTACATCGAAGACGGCACGACGCCGGAAGACCAGGATAATTGGATGCGGAATCACATCTGGAAACATGTTCATGTTTCCGAACGCCGTCCATGGAACCTGATGGTCATTCTGATGCTCCCCTACGCCAACCGCGACCATCCGCTGTTCGCGGACTTGGTCACGTTCCTGGATCGGGAAATTCCGCGCGCCGAGTTTCTCGGCTAACGCGGCTCGCAATACCTCAGCGCCCCTCGCGGCGGTTGAGGAAGGCCAGGCGTTCGAGCATGTGGACGTCCTGCTCGTTTTTCAGGAGCGCGCCATACAAGGGCGGGATCAGGTCCTTCTGATCGTCGGAGCGGAGCGCTTCGGGCGGGATGTCCTCGACCATCAGCAGCTTGATCCAGTCCAAGAGTTCCGAGGTCGAGGGTTTCTTTTTCAGGCCCGGCACGTCCCTGAGCCCGTAGAAGACATTCATGGCTTCCGACACCAGGCGTTTCTGCACGTCCGGGTGATGCACCTGGACGATCTCGCGCATGGTGTCTTCGTCGGGGAAGGAAATGTAGTGGAAGAAGCAGCGGCGCAGGAAGGCGTCCGGCAGTTCCTTCTCGTTGTTGGACGTAATGACCACGATCGGGCGTTGCTTGGCGACAATGGTCTCCTTGGTCTCGTAGACGTGGAACTCCATGCGGTCGAGCTCGAGCAGCAGGTCGTTCGGAAACTCGATGTCGGCCTTGTCGATCTCGTCGATCAACAGCACCGGGCGCTCTTCGGAGGTGAAGGCCTCCCAGAGCTTGCCCTTGAGGATGTAGTTGGCGATGTCGTGCACGCGCGCGTCGCCGAGTTGTGAATCGCGCAAGCGCGCCACGGCGTCGTATTCATACAAGCCCTGCTGTGCCTTTGTGGTCGATTTCACGTGCCACTGCAGCAGCGGCGCGCCGAGCGCGCCGGCGATTTCCTGCGCCAGCACCGTCTTGCCGGTGCCGGGCTCGCCCTTGACCAGCAACGGGCGCTCCAGCGCCACGGCGGCGTTGACGGCGATCTTCAGGTCTTCGGTGGCGACGTAGTTTTCCGTGCCTTCGAAACGTTTGCTCATGAGTTATCCTTGCTTATTCAGCACCGACCGGCGCGGGTTTTCCGAATGCCACCAGCGCCACGTTGTCGGGCGTCGGATGGCGCGGCACCAGGAACGCCAGCGCCAGCGAGACGCCGGCCATGGCGGTGCCGGCCAGGAACACGTAGGCCGGCGAGACCAGCCAGAGGAAGCCGAAAGCCGCCGGGATGAACACCGCGGCGATGTGGCTCAAGGTGAAGCTGACGCCGGTGGAGGACGCGATGTCCTCGGCGTCGGCGATCTTCTGGAAGTAGGTCTTGATGGCGAAGGACATGGCGAAAAAGACGTGGTCCAGCAGATAGAGCGTAATGCCTTGCCAGGCTTCGGAGGCGAAGGCGTAGCCGGTGAAGACGGCCAGCAGGCCGGTGTATTCGAGGATCAGCGAACGCCGTTCGCCGAAGCGCTGGATGAAGCGGCCGATCTTCGGCGCCATGTAGAAGGTGGCGGCCATGTTGACCAGGAACAGCAGGCTCATTTCCGAGGCCGAGAAGCCAAACTTCTCGACCATCAGGAACACCGCGAAGACGACGAAGATCTGCCGCCTGGCACCCGACATGAAGGTCAGCGCATACCAGAGCCAGTAGCGCGAGCGGAAAACGATGGTGCGGCGCTGCTCCGCGGCGGCCTTGAACTCGGGGTAGGCCTGCCAGCAGTAGAAAGCGATAGCGATGGTCAGCCCGCCGGCGACCATAAACAGCCAGTGGTACTGCACGTCGGTGGTTTCCAGCGCCAGGAAGATCAGCCCGAAGGCGATCGCCGACGTGATCGAGCGCGCCGACACGATGCGCCCGAAGACCAGGGGCGCCCGGTCCTTGTCGATCCATTGCAGGGTCAGCGACTGGTGCGTGGTCTCGAAGTAGTGAAATCCCACCGACATGATGAAGGTGGTGAACATCAGTCCCCAGTAGCTCGGCAGGATGCCGGTCATGGCGACGCCGAGGCCTAAGAACAGCAAAGACAAAAGCGCCAGCGGCTGCTGGCGCATGAACAGCATGACGAAGACAACGCCGAAACTGAGGAAGCCGGGCACTTCGCGCAGGCTTTGCAGGAAGCCCATGTCCTTGCCGTCGAAGTTCACCACCTCGACGGCGAAATTGTTCAAGAGCCCGCGCCACGCGGCGAAGCTCAAGGGCATGGCGATGGCCATGAGCAAGAGCAGCGTCTCCGGCGAGCGCCAATCTATGCCCCTGGCGATGTTGGTAGGCAAGAATCTTCGCATGCTTACAAAGTGGCCCTCGCCCGCCCGCCGGTCAAGAGAACATCACGAGGCCTGGGCGAGCGCGTCCTGGATGGCGTCGAGCGCCGCCTGGCCGTTGCCTCCGTCGGGACCGCCGGCCTGGGCCATGTCGGGCCGGCCGCCGCCACCCTTGCCGCCGACCACCGCCGAGCCGGCACGCACCAGGTCGACGGCGCTGATGCGCCCGGTCAGGTCGTCGGTGACGCCGACCACCAGGGAGGCCTTGCCGTCCGAGTTGGAGACCACGGCGACGACGCCGGAGCCCAACTGTTTCTTCATGTCGTCGGCCAGGTTCTTCAGGTCCTTCGCGGGCATGCCGTCGAGCAGCTTCGGCTGGAACTTGATGCCGCCCACGTCCTGCGCCTCGGGCGCCGCACCACCACCACCGGTGGCCAACTGGCGCCGGGCCTCGGCCAGGTCACGCTCGAGCTTGCGGCGCTCTTCTATCAGGGACTCGACCCTAACCGGTACGTCCTCGGGCTTCGACTTCAACAGCGCAGCGGAACGGTTCAGCGCATCCTCGACGGCGTCGAAATGCGCCATGGCGCCGGGGCCGGTGAGCGCCTCGATGCGGCGCACGCCGGCGGCAACGGCGGATTCGGAAACGATCTTGAACGGCCCGATGTCGCCGGTGCGCTTCACGTGCGTGCCGCCGCAGAGCTCGGTGGAATAGGTCTTGCCGCCGTCGCTCTCGCCGCCCATCGAGACGACACGGACCTCGTCGCCGTATTTCTCGCCGAACAGCGCCATGGCGCCTGCCTCGACGGCGGCGGCGGGCTCCATCAGCCGCGTCACCACCGGCGCGTTGACGGCGACGCGCTCGTTCACCTCTGCCTCGACGGCGGCAAGCTCTTGGGGTTCGATCCCCTTCGGGTGCGAGATATCGAACCGCAGCCGATCCGGCGCCACCAGGGAGCCTTTCTGCGTCACGTGTTCGCCCAAGTGCCGGCGCAGCGCCTCGTGCAGCAGGTGCGTCGCCGAGTGGTTGCCACGAAGCGCCGAGCGGCGCGCGTGATCGACCTCGAGCGCCACTTCCGAGCCTGTTAGGAGCGTGCCTTCATCAACGGTGACGGCGTGCACGTGCAGGGCGCCGACGCGCTTTTGCGTATCGGTGACGGTGACGGAGAGCCCGTCGGCGGCAAGGCGGCCGGTGTCACCCATCTGGCCGCCGGACTCGCCGTAGAACGGCGTCTGGTTGACCAGCGCGAAACCGCTCTCGCCGGTGGCCAGGCTATCTACGCGGCCACCGTCCTTGACCAGCGCCACCACCTTGCCCTCTGCGCTCTCGGTCTCGTAGCCGAGGAAATCGGTGGCGCCCAGTTCGTCCTTCAGATCGAACCAGAGCCCGTCCTCGGCGGCGTCGCCGGAACCGGCCCAGGCCTTGCGGGCCTCGGCGCGCTGGCGTTCCATGGCGGCGTTGAAGGCGTCGGTGTCGACACTGATGCCGCGCGGACGCAGCGCGTCCTGGGTGAGGTCCAGCGGAAAACCATAAGTGTCATAGAGCTTAAAGGCGGTCTCGCCGTCGAGCGCAGCGCCCTCGGCCATGTCGTCGGTGGCCTCGTCCAGGAGCTTGAGGCCCCGGTCCAGGAGCTTCTTGAAGCGCCCTTCCTCGAGCTTCAGGGTCTCGGTCACCAGCGGCTCGGCACGCACCAGTTCGGGAAAGGCCTTGCCCATCTCGCCGACCAGCGCCGGCACCAGCTTCCACATCATCGGCTCTTCGCAGCCCATCATGTGGGCATGGCGCATGGCGCGGCGCATGATCCGGCGCAGCACGTAGCCGCGACCCTCGTTCGACGGCAGGACGCCATCGGCGATCAGGAACGAGCATGAGCGCAGGTGATCGGCAATGACCCGGTGCGAGACGTTGTGATCGCCGTCGGCGGCGACGCCGGCGGCCTCGGCCGACGCCTTGATCAGCACCTGCATCATGTCGGTTTCATAGTTGTCGTGCGTGCCCTGCATGACGGCCGCGATGCGCTCAAGGCCCATACCGGTATCGATGGAGGGTTTCGGCAGTTCGATGCGCTCGTCCGCCGTCACCTGCTCGAACTGCATGAACACCAGGTTCCAAATCTCGATGAAGCGGTCGCCGTCCTCGTCCGGCGAACCCGGAGGTCCGCCCGGAATATGGTCGCCGTGGTCGTAGAAAATCTCGGAACAGGGTCCGCAGGGGCCTGTATCGCCCATGGCCCAGAAGTTGTCCGACGTCGGGATGCGGATGATCTTGTCGTCCGAGAGCCCGGCGATCTTCTTCCAGAGCTCGGCCGCGTCCTCGTCCGACGTGTGTACGGTGACCAGCAGTTTTTCCTGCGGCAGGCCGAATTCCTTGGTCACCAGGTTCCAGGCCAGTTCGATGGCCAGGTCCTTGAAGTAATCGCCGAAGGAGAAATTGCCGAGCATTTCGAAGAAGGTGTGGTGGCGCGCCGTATAGCCGACGTTCTCGAGATCGTTGTGCTTGCCGCCGGCGCGCACGCACTTCTGCGAGGTGACGGCGCGCGAATAGGGCCGCGTTTCGAGCCCGGTGAAGACGTTCTTGAACTGCACCATGCCAGCGTTGGTGAACATCAACGTGGGATCGTTGTTGGGCACCAGGGGCGACGACGCCACGACCTCATGGCCGTTGGCGGCGAAGTAATCCAGAAAGCCCTTGCGGATATCGTTGACGGTCTGCATGTGGTTCGGTCCCGGCTGGCTGTTTAAGCGCGAAGATCAGATAAGCCTTTTCCCGCGCGAAACCAAGGTTTTATCCCCGGCGGAGGCGGCTGTCCAGGGGCGCCGCGCCGTCGCCGATGCGGGAAAAAACAAAGCGGCCGCCCGGCGAACCGGGCGGCCGTGAGTTGAGGTGACGATCGTGGAAACGTGTAAACGCGGGCTCAAATGCGCCCAAGCGTGGGGCGCGCCCTATTCGGCGGCGTCCTCGTCGATGCCGGCATCGTCGGCGGCGTCATCGGCGACACTTTCATCTTCCGACATCTCGCCCGGACCGGCCATCATCTCCTCGGCGATCAGGCCGGCGTTCTGGCGGATGCGGCGCTCGATGTCCTCGGCCATTTCCGTATTTTCGCGCAGGAACTGCTTGGCGTTCTCGCGGCCCTGGCCGATACGGACGGAATCGCAGGAGAACCAGGAACCGGACTTCTCGACGATGCCGGCCTTGATGCCGAGGTCGAGCAACTCGCCCATCTTGGAAATGCCCTCGCCGTACATGATGTCGAACTCGACCATCTTGAAGGGCGGCGCCAGCTTGTTCTTCACCACCTTGACGCGGGTCTGGTTGCCGACCACCT
>JAYPEK010000064.1:0-19471 GCA_038125725.1 Rhodospirillaceae bacterium | reverse complement strand
TTGGGGCGGATTAGGGGTAAACAGAGACGAGTTCGAATTGGTCTGACAGCACCATATGATATTCACCGGCAAGATCCACGGAGAAATCTCCTAGTCGCTTCAAACCAATTCGGTTTGCACTGGCGCGAAGTCTTATACTTCCGGCGCGAAGGGGGCTGGGTTCATGAAAAAACTCTCCTGATGAACCAAGAACGGCAAGATCCTGCCGACCGCAGGACCCCAATCCGGATCGCTCGCCAGCTTGGCCCGCTGTTCGGTCCGTTCTCCAAACCCTTCATAGGCCCATACGAAAACCGCGGCGTTGAGTGTGCCGGATTCCGTCGCGCCGGCGGTAACCAGTTTCGCATAGCGACTGATCACGGGAAAAACGTGCTCGTCGTAAATCTTCATGAATTCCGGTAGGGTGCCGGGCGTGACTCGATAGGTCCGGTGTTCGTAGATCATGGCGATCACTCTCCATAGCTTATTATTCACTTGATCGGTCGTGGACATCATAGTGCCAAGCTGGAGACGGTTTAAAGAAATTTTGTCTTCAATTGACGATAAAAACCTAATCCGCCAGACTGTTCGAAATCATAATCAACGGAGATCAATGCATGCAGGCGCGATCCGCCAAACTGAAGAAAGCTCCGAAACATAAAAAATCGACCAAAACCAACTTGCGATTGCCGCGCGCCGAACGGCGCGAACAAATCCTGACCCAGGCGGCTGAGTTTTTTTCTGAGTACGGACTGACCGGTCAAACCCGTGAGTTGGCGGCTGCCTGCGGCATCTCTCAACGTTTGCTTTATCGTTTCTTTCCGAACAAGGCCGCGTTGCAAGCCGAGGTCTATGCACGTACGATTTTGGGGCCGTTTGAAGGGGCTTGGCTGGGCAACCTGACGGATCGAAACGTATCCATCAACGAGCGGCTCACAACGTTCTACGAGAACTATTACAATAAGGTTCTAACCCGCAAGTGGCTTAGGCTTTTTCTATATTCCGCGTTGGCGGAAGGCGATATGGCGCCCAATTACATTGCCGCGATCTTGATGAAATTGTTGGAGACCATCGTTGACGAGACGTGCTTCGAACTCAGTCTTCGTCCACCCGATGACCCCGACTTCAAACGCGAGCTTGGTTGGAACCTGCATGGCGCCATTTCTCACCTCGCCATTCGGCGACATATTTACCACGGGCCTCACACCGTTCCCCATGAACGGCTGATCAAGGCCCATGTGGCAAGTTTTGTCGCCGGCATGCCGGCGATGATCGAGAACGAAGCCTAGTTGGCGGACCTCCCTTAGCTGACGCTTGGTGAAGCCGGAAAGTAGGGCAGGCATCGACGGGCGCACATGGCGGCGCAGCGGTTACGAGACTTTCCGGAGCCGCATGTCGTCAGTTGACGACATTTTTAATGACTGCTAGTGTTTTTTCCAATGATGACATGCAGCGCCTCAAGCTGCTCCCGGAAGGTTCGTTCAACCACACTGAGATTAGGGGTTATTCATGGCCAGAAAAGTAAGCAAGCTCGCCCGGCGCGAGTTCCTGAAAGTTTCCGCTGCGGCTGGTGCCGTTGGCGCGTTTGGCAGCAGTGCCGTGTTCAACAAGGTTTTGGCCGCGGGCAATACCGTGAATTTCATGGCTTGGTCCGCCGCCGTGGATCTGGTGAAGAGCCATGTCGCGGAATTCGAGAAGAGCATGGGTATCGATGTTGCCTATGCGAATGCGCCATGGGCCAACTACCGCGACAACATCATCACCAAGTTTGTCGGCAATGCACCGATCGACATGATGTGGGTGTCGGATGCCTGGTTGCCCGAATTTGCCGACGCGGGTTGGATCGCGCCGATCAACAAGTTCGACAATCTGATGAAGTACAATGCCGAGGCGGAAGACTTCTGCAACGATTCCATGACTTACAAAGGTCAGCAGTATGGCCTGACCTACTACACGGACTTCATGGCGTTCCTTTACGACGAACAGGCATTGAGGAAGGCCGGCATCTCCACGCCGCCGGCGACGTGGGATGAAGTCACCGAGCAATGTCTGAAGATCAAGGCGGCCGGTATTTCCGAATACCCCCTGATGCTCGCCCTGGCGAACGAAAGCTGGCTGATGAATTTCCTTGCCGCGATGGTTTACTCCCACGGCGGCCGGTTTACCGACGAAAAAGGAAACGCAAGCATGCAGTCGCCGACCGAGGGCGCGGTCAAGGCGCTGCAGTGGGTGGTCGATGCCGTTCACAAGCACAAGATCGTCTCTCCCGCCTGTGTCGAAACCGGCGAATTGACGGGCCTTAAGGCATTCCAATCCGGTAACCATGCGTTCGCCCTGGAGCCGAAGTACCGGATGCGCCCGATCAACGATCCGAAGCAGTCCCAGATTGCCGGTCGTTGTAAACAGGTCCTGATGCCGAGCGGAGACGGTGGCGCCCACAACACGGTCGGCTGGATGCGGTTCCATGGCATGAGCGCCGCGACCGCCGCTAACCAAGCTCAAGCGGAGCGCACCGCCAAGCTGATCGAATGGTTCGGCGGCCGGGCGAACGGCGAATACAAGTTCCAGAAGTACCTGTTCACCGATATCGGTGCCGGTTTCGGCGTCAAGCCGCTGTTCAACGACAAGGACGTGCAGGCCTCTTACAACAGCTATGCCGATGTCGACGTGATCAAGGCGCAACAGGCGCTCGCGCTGAAGTCTGATGTCGTGACCCCTTGGTACGGCGAGTGGCAGGAAACGCACGCCTCGTCGTGGCAGGCTGCTATCGTGGGCAAGATGAGCCCGCAAGAAGCGATGACCAAGGCCGGAGAAAAATGGGATAGCCTGAAGAAAGAATTCGGCTAATCCTCCTCAAGGTGCGGGCCGCCCCGGCTTCGAGGACGGGGCGGCCAGTGCGTCCGCAATCTTGATGGTTTCAAGTGCGCGACCGCGCCTACGCGATGTTGTTGGATAGGGCGCCCATGTCGGCAAACATGAAAAACCTGAGATATAGGCTTGCCCGGCGCTTCAATTATGAAGCCCGCAGTGCCGGTTTGTTTATATTGCCGGTGATGTCGGTGTTGGCCGTCGTCGCGGTGTTTCCGATTGTTTATTCCCTCTACACCAGTTTTTTCAGTCTCAAACTGACGCGTCCACATCGCGTTCCGTTCGTTGGCTTCGACAACTACACCAAGGTTCTCGGTGACGAGTTGTTTTGGGAGTCCGTGCTTCGCACCGTCTCATTCACGCTGATTTCGGTTAGCGCTATTTTGATCCTGGCGCTGTTCATCGCCCTCTTGCTGAACGAAACGTTCCGTGGCCGGCGCTTTATTAGCGCCGTGATCCTCATCCCCTGGGCCATTCCGACGGTCGCCAACGGACTATTGTGGAAATGGATCTACGATTCCGGATACGGCGCCTTGAATGGCCTTTTGATGCAGTTGGGGCTGATCGACAAATACGTTACGTGGTTGGGTGACCCAGGAAAGACCATCCCGCTAATTTCCAACGCGTTCGTCTGGAAAGAAGTACCGTTGGCGGCGATTCTGATTCTTGTGACCATGAAGTCCATTCCGGCTGACCTGTACCGGGCCGCCAGGGTCGATGGCGCCAACCTGCTGCAGCGCTTCGTGCATATCACTCTGCCATCCCTGAAACCCGGTTTCATGCTGGTGATGATCTATGAAACGATGATGGCCATCCGACATTTCGATTTGTTTTTCCTGCTGACCGAAGGCGGGCCCGCGGACGCCTCGCATGTTATTTCCTGGCAAATCTATGTGGAGACCTTCCGCAATCTTTCGTTCGGCACGGGCAGTGCCATGTCTTATATCCTGGCGATTGTGACTTTCGCGTTGGCCTACGCCATCATCAGGACGCTGGGACGTAAGATCTGAAATGAGCGCCCAATCCACCCTCTTTTCAGAACGCGCGGAGAAATGGCGGTTCAAGTCGCGGTTCTCGGAACGTACACGCAACGCCGTGATTTTCTCCTCGTCTCTGATTTTGCTGGTTTACGTTTTGGCGCCGGTTGCCTGGCTGTTGTCGTCATCATTCCAGTCGGAGGCCGAGATCGTGTCGGTGCCGCCGCATTGGATCCCGCATGAACCGACCCTGGAGAATTTCGACGCGATCTTCTTCCAGGAGTTCGAAGAGGTCACTTATGACACGCGCCGCAAGGTCGATCCGGCCGCCGGCGGCTATATTCCCTCGACGGCCAAAGACCTGGTGCCGTCCATGTGGAACAGTTTCATCGTCTCGGTGTCGGTCGTGATTTTGAACTTGCTGGTCGGTATACCAGCCGCCTACGCCATGGCGAAAATAAGGTTCTGGGGGCGGCAGGCGTCCGTCTATACGATTCTAACGACAAGGGTCATACCTGATATTGCGCTGGTCGTGCCGTTCTTCCTGGTGATCAAAAACCTCGGGCTCCTTGACCACGTGCTATCACTTATTATCACCTACCTGGCGGTCACCATCCCGTTCACCGTGTTTATCCTGGTCAGCTATTTCGAATCGCTGCCCGATGAGCTGGACAAGGCCGCCCGCGTCGACGGGTGCTCGCGGTTTCAGACCATGACCCAGGTGTTCCTGCCGCTGGCGCTGCCGTCAATCGTCGCGGTTATGCTGTTTGCATTCCTGACCAGTTGGAACGAGTTTCTATTGGCTTTGATGTTCACGCAGACCATTGCCTCGCAGACGCTCCCCATCGTCGTCGCCTCGTTTACGTCGGATTTCACCATCAGCTTTTCATTCATCAACGCCGCCGGCGTGGTGGCGATCATCCCGCCGGTCATCCTGGCTCTGTTTTTCGAACGCTACATCGTGTCCGGCCTGACAGCCGGCGCCGTGAAAGGTTAAGCACGCTTATGGCCAGGATCCTGTTCGATAACGTCACCAAGTATTATGGCTCCGTAAAAGCCGTCGATCGTCTCAACCTGGAGATCGTCGACAAGGAGTTCTTGGTGCTGTTGGGCCCATCGGGCTGCGGAAAGACGACGACCCTCAATATGATCGCCGGATTGGAAGAGCTTTCCGAAGGCGACATCTATTTTGACGAACAGATCGTCAATTTCATGCCGCCGCATATCCGAGACGTGGCCATGGTGTTTCAGAGCTACGCGCTTTACCCCCACAAGAACGTCTTCGACAACATCGCATTCGGCCTGAAAATGCGGAAGTACGATCGCGCTGAAATCGATAAGCGGGTCCGCGATGCGGCCGCGCGACTGCACATCGAACATCTGCTCGACCGCCTGCCAAGCCAGCTTTCCGGCGGCCAGCGCCAACGTGTCGCCCTAGGGCGCGCGATGGTGCGCCAACCCTCGGTGTTTTTGATGGATGAGCCGCTATCAAATTTGGATGCCGCCTTGCGAATTTCCATGCGCGCCGAAATTAAGCAACTCCATCACAGCATGGAGACGACTTTTGTCTATGTCACCCACGACCAAGCCGAAGCGTTGACCCTGGCTGACCGTATCGTCGTCATGCAAGAGGGCGTTGTGCAGCAGATCGGCACACCCGATGAGATTTACGAGAAACCGGAAAACCTATTTGTCGCGTCATTCCTAGGCAATCCGCCGATCAACCTACTCGAAGGTGAACTGGCGGCTGAGGGCGGCAAGATGGTTTTCCAAAAAGGTGGTTTCCGCATGCACTTCCCTGAAGACATGACCGTCAAACTTCAGGCTCATACCGGCCGCGCGGTTACCCTTGGCATACGGCCCGAAGACGTCAACGAGCAAGGGGCCGCGATGCCCGGGTCGGCTGTGAGCGGTACCGTTGACACGGTGTTGCCGATGGGTTCGGAGCAATATCTGAGCATGACCATCGAGGGCACGGAAGTCTTTTTCCGCTTGGGCAAAGAGCACAAGCACAAGGACGGCGACAGCGTCTCACTGGAGGTCAACCGTAACCGCCTGCACGTTTTCGACAAGGAAACCAGGCGATCAATGCTGTGGGGCTGATAAGAGGGCGACATGAAACCGGGTAGGTTTACATACCATGCGCCTGAAAGCCTTGATGCTGCCTTTGGCTTGTTGGGCGAGTACGGCGACGACGCGAAGATCTTGGCAGGTGGACAAAGCCTGATCCCGATGATGAATCTTCGCATGGCGCGCCCGGATCATATCGTCGACATCGCGGCCATACCTGAACTCACCGGAATTTCCGAGAATGGCGAGCAAGTCACCATAGGATCGATGACATGCCACGCGGATATCGTCGCTGCGGAAGTTCTAGTCCAAAGATGCCCGATACTGCCGACGGCGGCGAAGTTCATCGGCCACCACGCCATCCGTAATCGCGGTACGATTGGTGGATCAGTAAGCCATGCCGATCCAGCGGCGGAATGGCCGTTGATCGCCATTTTGCTGGACGCCGGAATGGTTGTTCGATCGAGCCGTGGCGAACGTCGGGTTCAGGCGGCGGATTTCATCCAGTCGATCTACACGGTTGATCTCGAGCCAGACGAAATCCTTACCTCGCTTGTTTTTCCCGTCCTCGCTGCGGACGAGGGTTGGGCGTTTCAGCAAATAAGCCGGAGAGCCGGTGACTTCGCCATCGTCACTGTTGCCGTGACGCTGGCCCTGGCCTCCGGCGGAACGATCGAACGCCTGCGTCTCTGCCTGGGCGGCATGGACGTCACGCCGTTCCGCCTGAACGATGTGGAGCGCGACGCAACTGGAAAAGCGCCGGACGCCACCTGGATGGACGAGGTTGCCCATCTAGCGGCCACGGCCGGATCTCCGGAAAGCGATATGCATGCCAGCGCCGAATACCGACGGGAAATGGCTGCCCATCTGACAAAGCAGGCGCTCAACACCGCCATCCAACGATGTCGTGGAGGAGACGGCTGATCATGGAGAAAGTCGCCATCACCTTGAATATCAATGGGCAAGACTTCGATATGCTGGTGGAGCCGCGCAAGCTGCTGTCGGATGCGATCCGGGAGGATGCCCGGTTGACCGGAACGCATGTCGGGTGTGAACACGGTGTCTGTGGCGCTTGCACTGTCCAGGTCGATGGGCGGTCGCAGCGGTCATGTCTGACGTTTGCGGTCCAGGCTGTCGGCAAGTCGATCACAACCATCGAGGCAATCGCCGATGAGGACGGCGGATACACGGCTTTGCAGCAAGCCCTTCATGAAGAGCACGGCCTGCAATGCGGATTTTGCACGCCAGGTATTATCATGACCTTCGAGGCCTACCTGAGAGAAAATCGCGATCCCACGAACGAGGAAATTCGCGATGTACTGTCCGGCAATTTGTGCCGATGCACCGGCTACCAAGGCATCGTCAGGGCCGTGAAGGTTGCGGCCGAGCGCATGCGGGGTGGCAAAAGCGAAGGTGGCCAGTCATGAACGAAGGTGCTCCCTTCAACGTCATCGGCAAGCCGTTGCCGCGAAAGGAGGACCGGCGTTTTCTGACCGGAAGAGGCCGTTATCTGGATGACATCGACCTTCCCGGGACGGTTCACGTCTGCTTCGTTCGCAGTCCCTATGCACATGCCCGCATCCTATCGATAGATATCTCGGAGGCGGAGCAGATGCCGGGGGTTGTTGCAGTGGTCACCGGTGAACAGGTGAACCAATGGACGGCGCCGCTGCGCATGGCGCCGCCGATCGATGGTTTGCAACCGATGGAAATGGCAACGCTCCCCGTCGACAAGGTCCGGTTTCAAGGGGACCCGGTGGCGTGCGTCGTCGCCACGGACAGATATCTCGCGGAAGACGCCGCGGAACTCGTCATGGTCGACTACGAGCCGCTTGACGTTGTTGCGGACATGTTTGAGGCAATGAAAGAGTCGGCGCCAAAAGTCGATGACGCTCTGACGTCGAACTTGGTCTCCCACCAAACTTTCGCCCATGGCGATACGGCTGCGCGGATGAGACAAGCGCATCGCGTCGTCGAAGCCGAGTTTCGATCGCACCGCCAGACCCATTTGCCGATGGAGACGCGTGGCATTCTCGCCGACTGGGACGAAGGCCGGGGTCATTTGACTCTTCACGTCGGCAACCAGGCACCCCATCCGTATCGGTCCGTCATGGCCGGACGGATGAGAATGAAAGAGTCGGAAGTTACTGTCATCGTCCCGGACGTCGGCGGCGGTTTCGGTCAGAAGATCGCCGTATATCGGGAGGAACTGACCGTTGCGGCCCTGGCCCGGCACCTCAAACGTCCGGCGCGTTGGCGTGAGGACCGTTTGGAAAACCTCTCGGCCGCATCACATGCGCGCGAAAACGTGGCCAGAACCCGGGCCGCCGTGGACGCCAATGGGTGTCTTCTGGCTTTGGAACTGGAGCTGTATGAGGATTTCGGTGCCTACAGCTTCTATCCCGCCAACTATCTCGCGCGGGTCATCGCCATGATCCTGACGGGCCCATATCGAGTTCAGGACTATGCCTTTGACGTCAAGATCGCCCTCACCAACAAGTGTGGCAATGGCCCAATGCGTGCTCCGATGGCGATCACCAGTTGGGTCATGGAGGGGACGATGGACGCGATTGCGCGCGATCTCGGACTCGACCCAGTTGACGTGCGTCGTCGCAATATACTCAGCGGGAACGACCTTCCCTACACCATGGCCACGGGCGAGACGCTGGAAGATATCAATCCCGCAGAAGTCATGGAAAAGGGACTTGCGGCGTTTGACTACGAGGCTTTTCGTCGCCGCCAGATAGAGGATCGGAAAAACGGCGTCTATCGTGGGGTCGGTATCTGCAACGTTGTCGAATCGACCACGTACGGTTCGAAATTCTATAAGGCGGCGGGCATTCCGGGCTCCGGACACGAATGTGCATGGGTCAAGGTCGAACCGTCCGGCGCTGTTCGTGCCTCGGCAGGCGTCATGGCCACCGGTCAAGGCTACGAGACTGCGTTTTCGCAAGCCGTCGGCGAAGGGCTGGGGATCGATCCAGCGAACGTCGCCATCGAGCTGGGCAATACCGATGTCGCTCCCTACGGCATGGGATCTCGCGGCGCGCGCGGCGGCACAGCCGGCGGCGGCACGCTTTATTTGGCGGCGCAGGCGGTGCAAGGCAAAGCCTTGGAGATTGCAGCCAATCTCATGGGGTTGAATTCAGCTGAGCGGCTGCGTCTGGCCGACGGCGTGGTGCAACAGTTCGCAAACGATGCCTGGTCCGACACGGAGCTGACGTTGGCCGACATTGCGCGCGTCGCTTATCTGGATCCGACCAGGCTCCCGGACGGCATGGATCCGGGCCTGGAGACACTCAAGGCCTACGACCCGCCGGCCATGACCTATTCGAATTTGGTCCATATCTGTGAAGTGGAAGTCGACGTCCATACCGGGGAGATCGTCATTCCGCGATATTTGATCGTGGAAAACTGCGGCACCATGTTGAACCCGACCATCGTCAAGGGGCAGCAATTGGGGGCGACGATCATGGGACTGTCCGGAACCCTATTCGAGCATGTCGTATATGACGAGAACGGCCAGAACTTGACGGGCACCCTTGCCGACTACCTCGTGATGTCGGCGGACAAGGCGCCAGAGATTGAGATCCTGGACCTTAGCACGCCCAACAAACGGACGCCGGCGGGGTTGAAGGGGATGGCCGAAGGCGGAGTCATGGGCGCAATCGGTGCGGTCACGGGCGCGGTAAACGATGCTTTGGCGCCCTTAGACGTTGTTTTCGATCGGCACCCTTTAACTCCCGATGCGATCCGCGGGAAACTTAGAGACAGGATTTGAGAAGGAAATAGGCATGACAGTGACGCCAGAAACGACGGAGGTCGGCTTTATCGGCCTGGGAATTATGGGCCGGCACATGGCTGGGCATATTCAGGCGGCCGGATACAGGTTGCACGTTTACAACCGGACGAAATCGAAGGCCGATGAACTTGTCGCCAAAGGCGCCGTCTGGCACGGCGATCCCGCCGCCGTTGCCGCCAATGCTGACGTTGTAATCACCATCGTCGGCTACCCGAAGGACGTTGAGGAGGTTTACCTTGGCGACGGTGGACTGGTCGCTAACGCCCGCAGCGGTGCCTATCTGATCGACATGACGACTTCGGAGCCTTCTCTTGCCATCCGTATTTCAGAGGCAGGCAAGGCCAGGGGCCTGCAGGCGCTCGACGCCCCGGTATCCGGCGGCGATGTCGGCGCCCGTGATGGGAAGCTGGCGATCATGGTGGGAGGCGATCAGGCCGCGTTTGAACATATCCTGCCGCTGTTCGAAGCCATGGGCGAAAACATCGTTCTGCAAGGAAGCGCCGGCGCTGGGCAGCACACCAAGATGTGTAATCAGATTGTCGTTGCCGGCAACATGCTAGCCGCCGCTGAGGGGCTTTCCTACGCACTGAAGGCCGGTTTGGAGCCGGAGAAGGTTTTGCAGTGCGTGGGCACCGGCGCGGCGGCAAGTTTTCTGCTCAATGCCCTGGGGCCGAAAATGGTGGCTGAAGATTTCGCCCCCGGGTTCTTCGTTCACCACTTCATCAAGGACATGACCATCGCCGCCAAGGAGGCCGCAGGCATGGGCGTCGACCTGCCGGCGCTCAAATTGGCCAAAAGTCTCTATTCCAGGATTGCGGAAGAGGGCGCGCGCGAAGACGGCACGCAGGCGCTGATCAAAGCTTACAGGTGACGCTGAAATGAGCGGAATCATCCCTGAGATCGAGGCTGCCGCAGCCGAGATGGCGGAATGGCGTCACGATATCCATGCCCATCCGGAAATGGCATTCGAGGAAGTTCGGACCTCGGAAAAGGTTGCCGGTCTGTTGCGGGAGTTCGACATCGAAGTCCATCGCGGTTTGGCGACGACCGGTGTCGTCGGCGTGCTTTCGAATGGCGATGGTCCAGCCATCGGATTGCGCGCCGACATGGATGCGTTGCCCATCGAGGAACTCACCAACCTGCCTTATCGATCGACCCACGCTGGCAAAATGCATGCCTGCGGGCACGATGGGCATACGACGATGCTACTGGGTGCGGCTAGGCACTTGTCGGAGAACAAGAACTTCAAAGGTACGGTCTATTTCATCTTCCAACCGGCTGAAGAAAATGAGGGCGGTGCAAGGGTTATGGTCGAAGAGGGGCTATTCGACCAATTCCCTATGGAGTCCGTCTACGGGATGCATAACTGGCCGGGGATGCCTGTCGGGACTTTCGCCATTAAACCCGGCCCGATGATGGCTGCGTTCGATACTTTCGAGGCAGTTGTCGAGGGCCGTGGAGCCCATGGCGCCATGCCGCACCTCAGCCGGGATCCGGTGGTTGCCGCGGTTGGCGTCGTCAATGGATGGCAAAGCATCATCAGCCGCAATCTCGATCCGCAAGATGCGGCGGTCATCAGCGTTACGCAACTTGATGCCGGCGATGCATGGAATGTCATTCCCGATCGCGTGCGACTCCGCGGCACCATCCGCACATTCGAAGAAGAGGTGCGCGACACCGTTTGGACGCGAATGCAGGAACTGGGGACGAGCATTTCTGAAGGCTATGGTACGACAATCTCGCTCGAACGCCATTATCGCTACCCGGCGGTAATCAACGCCGCAGCAGAGACCGAACATGCGATAGAGGCCGCATCTCTGGTTGTCGGTGCCAACAACGTCGATCTGATGCCGACACCAAGCATGGCGGCCGAGGACTTCGCCTACATGATGAATGCTTCCCAGGGCTGTTATATATGGATCGGCAATGGCCCTGGCGAGGGCGGTTGCCTGCTGCACAACGCCCACTACGATTTCAACGACGAAGCGCTCAGTATCGGCGCAAGCTATTGGGTGCGATTGGTGGAAAGTCGGTTGGCGCCATAGAGGTGAGAAGGTGTCAATCTCTTACACCTCGTCGATTGTCCTTGGCGACATCGGACACGCTGTTTCATATAGGTCTGCTACTGGCACATCTCTTCCGTCGGTGGGATCGGCGATTTCTTTCCGCTGCTGATGGCCTTGCAGCGCTATTAAGGTCCGCTTTCTCAATTTGGCTAAAGCCCTGCGCCGAGGTCGGCACCGCCTGCCATCCCGTTTCCTAGAACAACAGGGCATGGTGGTTCATAATCTGTCGATCACGTCTGACGAGCTTCCGAGCCTGTCAGTTTTCCCAGTATGGTGATCGCAGGAGAGACCGGCCTTGGCGTCGAAAAAAACCTTAAATGCAACAAACCTGGAAGCGTTGGGAGCTACCCGTCTTTCAGAATTGCTGATGGAGATCACCAGAGGCGACAATGAGGCGAAACGCCGGTTACGGCTGGAACTGGCAGGTGCTCAAGGTTCCGGTGAAGTCGCCAAAGAAATCCGCAAGCGGCTAGCCACCATTGCCCGCTCCAATTCCTTCGTTGAGTGGGACCAGATCAAGAAGCTCATCAGAGACCTTGAGCTCCAACGCAGCGCCATCGTCGACCAGGTTGCCAAAGATAACCCCGCCGAGGCCGTTGAATTGTTGTGGCGATTTGCGGCACTCGCCAATTCAGTGTTCGAACGATGCGATGATGGCAGTGGTCGTGTGGTTGATGTGTTTCACAACGCAGTCGATGACCTTGGGGAAGTTGCCCTTAGCGCCAACCCCGATCCCAAAACGCTGGCCAGTCAGATATTCAATGCGCTGACCCAGAACGACTACGGCCAATACGACTATTTGATCAGATCGCTGACCCCGGCCCTTGGCGAGACGGGGCTCGAACACCTCAAGGAACAAGTCGTGGCCCTATCCAAGGAACCCACGTCAAAACCAAAGGACCGCAAGATTATCGGTGTTAGTTCTAGTGGCCCCATCTACGCCGATGATTACGCCGAAAGCAGTCGTTCGAGTATGATCTCGCTCGCGCTTCAAGAAATCGCCGATGCTCAAGGAGACGTAGACGCCTTCATCGCCCAAAAGAGCGAAAACGCCAAAACCGTCCCCACAGTGGCGACAGAAATTGCCCACCGTCTCTTGGCGGCAGGCCGCGCTGAGGAGGCTTGGGAAGCGATCAATGCCGTCGACGAAGAGCGGGCGAACTGGATACCTTTCGAATGGGAGAAGACACGAATTGAGGTGCTTGAAGCCCTTGGCAATGACAAAGAGGCTCAGGATTTCCGCTGGTCTTGCTTTGAACGCTCTCTGAACGACCAGCATCTGCGTGCCTATCTCAAACAACTGCCTGACTTTGAAGATATGGAAACCGAAGACCGCGCGATGGAGGTGGCCCTCCAGCATTCAAATGTTCACATCGCTCTAATCTTTCTGGTGTCCTGGCCAAACCTCGAGAAAGCCGCTGAATTGGTTCTGGCCCGCTTTGAAGAACTGGATGGTAATTTGTACGAGTTCTTGCCGCCTGCAGCAGACGCTCTAGCGGCAAAACACCCCCTGGCTTCGACATTGCTTCACCGGGCTCTCATTGACTTCGCCTTGGGGAAAGCGAGATCAACCCGATATCGCCATTCCGCCCGTCATTTACGTGAATGCGCCAGCCTTGCAGCGTTAATTGAAGACTTTGCCCCGCATGAAACCCATGAAGCCTACGTAGAGCGGTTGAAGGCCAAGCATGGCCGGAAATCCATGTTCTGGGGTTTAGTCGGCCAGTGAGAGGATCGTCACACCACGATCATGACCGTGAGCCTCTGTCAGGGCTGGTTGAGCGTGTGACCTTCCATAGCCAAGAAACGGGCTTCTGCGTGCTTCGGGTCAAAGTGCGCGGACATAGAGAATTGGTCTCAGTCATCGGCTCCGCCGCTTCGGTTCAGCCTGGGGAGTTCATCCAGTGCAGTGGCCGGTGGGACAATAACCGTGACCACGGCATGCAGTTCAAAACCACCTTCCTCAAGGTCATGCCGCCGAGTTCCCTTGATGGGATTGAGAAGTACCTCGGCAGTGGCATGATCAAGGGCATTGAGCCCCACTTTGCCAAGAAGCTGGTCAAAGCCTTCGGCGAACAGGTGTTCGATGTAATCGAGAATGAGCCCGAGAGATTGTTAAAGCTCGATGGCCTTGGGCCCAAGCGGGTTGATCGGATCACCTCTGGCTGGGCCGCCCAAAAGGCCATTCGTAAGATTATGGTGTTCCTGCAATCCCACGGCGTTGGCACATCCCGGGCTGTTCGTATCTATAAAACCTATGGCGCCGATGCCATTCCCTTGGTCAGCGAGAACCCCTACCGGCTGGGCCGCGACATTAAGGGCATTGGGTTTAAGACCGCCGATCAGATTGCTGAAAAGCTAGGCGTCGAAAAGACCGCCATGATCAGAGCCCGGGCGGGCATCTCCTATACCCTGACCGAAGCCGTTACCGAGGGGCACTGCGGTCTTCCTGAAGACGATCTTCTGCCGGCTGCCGAAAAGCTACTGGAAATCCCAACCGACATCCTTCGTGATGCCCTCCACCAAGAACTCCAGGATGAAACCGTAGTCGCCGATACCATGGGCGGACAACGCTGCATATTCCTTGGCCATCTATGGAATGCTGAAAAGCTGATTGCTGAGCGCCTAAAGATACTGGCGACAGGAAAGTCCTATTGGCCCGAGATAGATGCTGAGATCGCCATACCGTGGATCGAGAAGAAACTGGACGTCAATCTCGCCGACAGCCAGCGCCAAGCGGTAAGGAGGGCCATCTCGTCGAAGGTCATGGTGATCACGGGTGGGCCGGGCGTGGGCAAGACGACACTCGTCAATGCGATCCTTGGTATCCTCACGGTGAAATCCGTCAATGTGGCCCTGGCCGCCCCCACGGGCAGGGCCGCGAAACGCCTGGCCGAGACCACTGGCATTGAAGCCAAGACGATCCATCGACTTCTGGAAGTTGATCCCAAACAGGGTGGGTTCAAACGTGGTGCAGAGGAGCCTCTCGAATGCGACCTCTTGGTCATAGACGAGACGTCAATGGTCGATGTTTTACTGATGGCATCCGTTCTGAAAGCTTTGCCCGATAAAGCGGGACTGATCATCGTTGGCGATGTTGATCAGCTACCATCTGTGGGGCCAGGGCAAGTACTCGCTGACGTGATCAGTTCAGGAGCCGTCCCGGTAGCTAGGTTGACCGAGATATTCCGCCAAGCTGCTGAGAGCCAGATTGTCACCAATGCTCACAAGGTGAACTCTGGCTACATACCCAGTCTCGATACCGAGAAAGGGGCAAAGACGGACTGCTATTTTGTGTGTTCCCCGTCAGCGCCCATGGGACGTATTGAGGTGATTGCCTAAGGGAGGATTTCTGGCTCATCGTAGTGACCGAAGGGAACGAAGATGAGGCAGAAATCGATGAGCAAGAAAGACCCGGCCGAGAAGGTTGTCCGGGATATCCGCCGCAAGACACGGCGCAAGCATTCAACGGAAGAGAAGATCCGGATTGTCCTTGAGGGGCTGCGCGGCGAAGAGAGCATCGCGGCGCTGTGCCGTCGCGAAGGTATCGCGGAGAGCCTGTACTACAGCTGGTCGAAGGAGTTCCTGGAAGCCGGCAAGAAGCGCCTTGCCGGCGATACGGCGCGCCAGGCTCCGGGAAGACGACGCGGGCCTGGTAATTGCCGTGCGGGTCCTGCTGCCAGTTGATGAAGTGTTCGGCGGGTTCGATCTTCAGCGCATAGCTCAGCACATGGGTGCGCGCGTGCGGCGCCGGCCGCAGGCGGATCACCTGCGGCCCCATTTCTACCTTTCGGTCATAAGTGTACTGCGTCCTGTGATGAAGGGCGGCGTGAATGCTCATGCGCGTAAAACCAGGTCAGTTATCGGAACACCAATGGTTAAAGAGACAATCGCGGTCGTCAATCCGTTTGGACCAGGATTTCAACCATAGTCGGCCTGTCGCTTCTCTCGAAAGGCGGCGACGCCCTCGGCAAAGTCCGAACTGGCGCGCACCTGGTCGCCCAGTTGCTGGTCCCGTGCCTCCCAGGTGCTGGCGTGATCGGCGATTTCCTCAGCGATGCGCAATTTTACCGCCTGTACCGCCGAGGGGCTGTTGGCGGCGATGGCGGCGGCGGTGGAAACGGCGTCGTCGAGGACATCTGCGGCCGGCCGCACCCGGTTGATCAGGTTGATCGCCCGTGCGCCCGGCGCGTCGATCAGCCGGCCGGTCAGGATCAGATCCATGGCGTGGACGTAGCCGATCTGTCGCACCAGCTTCTCGGTGGCGCCGCCGAAGGGATAGATCGACCATTTCACTTCCGGCAGGCCGAAACGCGCGTGCTCGGCTGCGATGCGGATATCGCTGGCCAACAGCAGCTCCACGCCGCCGCCGGCGCAGTCGCCGTTGACGGCGGCGATGATCGGTTTCGGATAGGCGATGGTTTTCAAGAGCGAGCGATTGATCATGCTGGCCATCTCCTCGCTTGCCGACAGATCGCCGCCGATATCGGCGCCGGCACAAAAGGCCTTGTCGCCGGCGCCGGTGACCACGATGGCGCGACAGTCCCCGTCGGCGGCCAGCCGCTCCCAGATTCCGGCCAGTTCGCGCATCATCTCGCGCGGCATGGCGTTGCGTTTGGCCTGGTTGTCGATGGTCACTAGCGCGACATGGCTGGCGGGTTGGCTGACATGGAGTGGCATTCGGCGTTCCTCGGGATCGGTTGCGCGGGTGCATGGACCGGAGTTTAGACAGTTGCTATCGTTGCTTCCAATGACAGCCCTCTATCCCGGTATCCTATGAAAACGCCCTACAGTCGTACAGCCTTCGAACTGCTTCTCGAACAAGCGGCGGCGGCGCCCGACCGCGCGGCCGCGATCGACGGCGCGGAAACCGTTTCGTTTTCCGGCCTGGCCGACCGGGCCAGATGCCTGGCGCAAGGCATGCGGGACATGGGCGTGCGGCGCGGCGACCGGGTCGGGCTGCTCTGCGACAACCGGGGGGAATGGCTCGAGGTTTTCTTCGCTACCAACGCGCTGGGTGCGACCCTGGTGCCGTTCAGCACCTGGTCGACACGGAGCGAACTGGAGTTCCTGTTGGCCGATTCGGCCGTCTCCCAATTGTTCTCCATCGAGAATTTCGGTGAGCGCGATTTCCTTGAGGATTTCGACGCCATCCAGGTTTCCGGCGCCGCGCCGGCCCTGCGGGGGGTGATCGCGATCGGCGGCGAGGAATATCTTGCGTTATGCAGCCTGCCGCCGCTGCCCTATCAGGCGCCGGGGTCGGGCGCCAGCGCCGACGACACCATGGTGATCCTCTATACGTCGGGTTCCAGCAGCCGCCCGAAGGCGGTGCCGCTGGACAATTTCGCGGCCATCGAGAACGGCTTCAATATCGGTGAGCGCCAGGGTTTGCGGCCGGGCGATCGGGTGCTGATTTCGGTGCCGCTGTTCTGGTCCTACGGCGCGGTCAACGCCCTGCCGGCGGTGCTGTCGCATGGCGCGACGATGGTCCTGCAAGGGCATTTCGATGCCGGCGGCGCGCTCGATCTGATCGAACGCCACCGCTGCACCGGTCTCTATACCCTGCCGGGGATGACGAACGCCCTGGTCTCGCATCCGGATTTCCGGCCCGCACGCACCCAGTCGCTGCGCACGGGCGTCACCATCGGCGCGCCGGATGACGTGATCAAGGCGGCGCGGGAACTGGGGGCATCGGACATCTGCAACATCTACGGCGGCACGGAATGCTACGGTAACTGCTGCGTGACGCCGCACGACTGGCCGCTGGAGAAACGTGCCCAATGCCAGGGGCCGCCGCTGCCCGGCGTCACGCTGCGCATCACCGATCCCGAAACGCGGGCCGAACTGCCGGCCGGCGAGGTCGGCGAGATCGAGGTCACCGGGTACCTGACCCGGGGCTACGACGGCGACAGCGGGCGTTTCAACGCAGAGGTCTTCACGCCCGACGGCTACTACCGCACCGGCGATCTCGGCTCGCTCGGCCCGGACGGCGAAATGCGTTTCGCCGGGCGGCGCTCGGAGATGATCAAGCGCGCCGGCATCAACGTCTCGCCGGCCGAGGTCGAGGAGATTCTGCAACAGCACGAGGCCGTCGCGCTCGCCGGCGTCACCGGCCTGGAAGACGCGGCGCGGGGCGAGGTCATCGTCGCCTTCGTCAGCGCGCGGCCCGGCGCCAGCGTCGATACGGACGCTCTTCTGGCGCATTGCCGCGAGCACCTGTCGCGCTACAAGGTGCCGGACCGCCTGATCGTCACCGACGCCCTGCCGCTGACGGTTACCGGCAAGTTGATGCGCCGCGAGCTCCGCGCCATGGCCGAAAACGGGCAATAAACTCGAACCAAGTCTCAAGGAGAACAAACATGCGGGCCCTGCTCTGTCCCACGCTCGGAAGTATCGACAACCTGGAGGTCGGCGAGATCGCCGACCCGGTGTGCGGCGACGGCGAGGTCCGTATCGCGGTCAAGGCATCGGGAGTGAATTTCCCCGATATCCTGATGGTCGAGGGCAAGTACCAGGTGAAGCCGGAGCTTCCCTTCGTGCCGGGGCTCGAGGTCGCCGGCGACATTATCGAATGCGGCGCCGGTGTCTCGCATCTCAAGCCCGGCGACCGGGTGCTGGCCTTTGCGCGCTACGGCGGCGCCCACGCAGAGCAGATCGTGCTGCCGGCCGCCATCGTCACGCCGATCCCCGATTCCATGGACTACGTGACGGCGGCCGCCTTCTACGTCGGCTACGGTACGGCGCATTTCGCGCTCGAATACCGGGGCAAGGTGCAGCCGGGCGAGACGGTCTTGGTCCTGGGGGCGGCGGGCGGCACCGGCCTGGCCGCCATTGAGGTTTCCAAGATGCTGGGCGCACTGGTGATCGCGGCCGCCAGCGACGCCGACAAGCTGGCGCTTTGCCGCGCGCACGGTGCCGACGAGACGGTCAACTACCGGACCGAGGACCTGCGCGACAAAGTGCGTGAATTGACCGAACAGCAGGGCGTCGACGTGGTCTTCGATCCGGTCGGCGGCGAGGCCTTCACCCAGAGCGTGCGCTGCGTCGGTTGGGAGGGTCGCATCCTGGTGGTCGGTTTCGCGTCCGGCGACATCCCCAAGGTGGCGGCGAACATGATCCTGGTGAAGAATTTCTCCGTCGTCGGCGTCGTCTTCGGCGAACACAGCCGCCGCTACCCCGACGACACCCGCAAGCGCATGCAGGACCTGCTTGCCGCCTATGACGCCGGCAAGCTCAGGCCCGAGGTGATGCGGACCTACCCGCTCTCAGAGGCCCGCGAGGCCCTGGCCACGCTGGCCGGCCGCCGCGCCCAGGGCAAGCTGGTGTTGGAGATTTAGAGGGGCGGCTTTTCACCCATGCAGGTGCTGCGCGGTTAAAGCTTCGTCAGTGCGAGGTACCTTCCGACAGGTTGATCTTGTTGTAGACGTTGTACTTGCCGGACGGCTTGTTCATCGGGATACGTTTCACTTCCTCCAGCGTCTTGGCGTCGTAGACGACGAGCGCGCCCTTCTTCTCCCAGATGCTGACCAGCGCGTAGGCGCCGTCGCGGGTGAACTCCACGTGCGCCGCGGTCTTGCCCGGTTCCGGGCGCAGCGTCTTGACGATCTCCAGCCTGCGCTTGTCGATGACGTGCATGACGTCCTTGTTCTTGCCGAAGTGTCCGTCATCAAAACATTTGGGACGCCTGAGCCTGTATTCTAACGGAGGAT
>JAYPEK010000063.1:0-19855 GCA_038125725.1 Rhodospirillaceae bacterium | reverse complement strand
ATCCTCCGTTAGAATACAGGCTCAGGCGTCCCAAATGTTTTGATGACGGACAGCTTGAAGTTGGCGCGGACCAGTTCCTTCAGGAAATGGCCGAAGTACATGACCGTCGCCACCGCGCCCGCCGGTGTCAGCCGCGCGTCGGCCAGGAAAGAGAGGCCGTTTCGGAACAGCAACGCGATCGCCACCGCGACCAGGGCACCGACAGCGAGGACGTCAACGGCAAGGCTGCCGTTCAATATGAGCCAGAAGGCAAAGAGGACGGAAATCAGTTCCAGGGACGATCGCATCGTGGCGGCGGGTTTGGGTTCCATGTTCTTGTTCTTTACGCACCCCGGGCTGTCCCCAAGCCCCGGACGCATGCCGGATTTATATTCGGTTGACCGTGAGCGATCGGAGCGCCCGGCGGTCAATCACGCGATTCATCTGGCCGATGCCCTCGTCAACATCGGCCGACCCGGAAATTGTAAACATTCAAAGTTGCGAATATCAAGGAAACTCGTAAATCGCCGGGCGTGAATGTTTTGTGACCCCACGCCGCCCGCTATTCGTAACCCTTCTCGATTTCCATCGCCTTCTGCACGGCAGGCCGCGCCAGCATGCGCTCGTGATGCGCTTCCAGCGCCGGATAGGTGCCGGGTTGGGCATCGATGGTCGGGCGAAAACGCCAATAGACGCGGAACAGGTGAATGTCGGCGATGGTGAAGCGGCCGATGGCCCATTCGCGGTCGCCCAATCTTTCGTTGGCGACGCGGAAGGCGTCGGCGACGGCTTCCGGTCCCTTGGGCGGCGAGCCGTGCACGGTGGACGCCGTGAACGACATCCAGGATATCACATCGGCTTCCGCTTCCAGATCGCCGTCGGGCCAGAGGCCCGCTTCCGGGTGGCGCTTGGCGATGTAATAAAGTGTCGCCGCCACTTCGGTGATGACATGGCCGCTTTCGGTCACCAGCGCCGGCACCTTGCCGTTCGGGTTGATGGCGAGATATTCCGGCGTGCGCGTTTCCTGGTTGCCGATCAGCGTCGGGCAGAGCTCGAATTCGGCGCCGCATTCGATCAATCCGATATGCGTCGCCAGCGAACTGGTCATCGGCGAGAAGTAGAGTTTCAGCATCTTTGGTCCCCCAAGCTGGCGTGAAGACGGAAGCATTCACCACCGGCGGTCCCGGCGCAAGCCCAACCGGACGACCGCGTTGGCACAAAGGACCCTCAAGCTAGCGGATCCGGCATGGCTTCAAGCCACCGTTCATAAACCGGTTTTTCCAGCCATTCATTGAAGGCGCGCCGCCGCGCCGCCAGGCGGTCGGGGTCGGCGGCGAGCTTCTCGACCTCGAGCCATCGATTCCACTCAACGACGGCATTCCATCCGGGTTCCGATAGGCGAGCATCGGGTAGCCGGTAGTGGAAGGTCGGGCGCGCCTTGATCAGACCACAATCCTGCATCGCCGAGAGCAGCGTGTCCTCGTCCAGATGCCGGAACAGCGGCGTCATGTCCAAGCCGCGGTTCCGGGTCTGGTTCCCCTCCGCGTATTCGCGAATCAGCGGCTTCAGGTCGGGTGCGTAATCGTCAGGCATGATCCGGCGCAGGTAGTCGGGCGGAAACGGATCGATATGCGGCAAGGCACGGCGCATGGGGTCGATGTCGATCTCGCGGCGGAGCCATTCCTCCAAGATCGCATAGGCCTGCAGGTGCCGAAGCGCGTAGTCGGCGGATTGCTCGGCGACCTCCGGGTTGAGATGCAGGCCAAAACCGTACAGCAAGCCGGCTTCGGTTCCTTCAGCGCCCGCCGCGCGCAGGGCGTCAAATAGGGCATTGAGGGCATCGAGTTCGTTCCACGGGATCGGCGGGCAGACCACCTCCGTCGGCACCAGGCCCGCAACCACGTGTCCAGCGATCGCGCGGGCGCTACCCTCGAGGTCGATCTCAGTCTCGGCCTGCATGGCATCGTCGTTTTTCTTGTGCGCGCCCTGCCAGTCGAGTTCCACGTTGAAGTCGCCGAAGCGCGTTCCGCTGATCACCACCCGGTGGTCGCTTTCCGGTTCCTGCGTGCCGCCGAACAGGTCTTCGACCAGGGCCGCGCTGTCGCGGACAGTGACGTTGGCGAACTCGATCTCAACACCGACCCGACGGGGCTCCCCATCCGCATTCAGGGCCTCGGGTGGCGCTTCGGCGCTGGCGGCGGTTTCCGGCATGGCTTCAGTCTGCTGGAAATGACGCCGCCAGGCAAATGCGCCCCGGCACGCGGCCCTAGCGGACCTTGACGTCCATCTTCTCCAGGTTTCCGCGCGCCGCGTCGGCCGCCGCCCCTTCAGGCGAGAGCGACAACACCATCAGCCAGTCGGCCCGCGCACCGTCGTCGTCGCCGGCGAGGCGGCGCAGGTTGCCGCGCTCCAAAAGCGCCGGTGGGTGATTGATGTTGAGCTTCAGCGCCTGCTCCACATCGGCCATGGCGCCCTTGGCGTCGTCCAGGTAGCGCCTGGCGGCGGCACGGAAGGCGAAGGCGTCGGCACGGTTCGGATCGAGCTTGATGGCGGCATCCAGGTCGGCGCGCGCCTGAGCATAGTCGGCCAAGGCGGCGCGGGCCTCGGCACGGTCGAGCAGCAGATCGACATTGTCCGGCAGCAAGCCGAGCGCCGCCGTCGCCGTCGCCTCGGCCCGCGCCGGCATTTCCGCCAAAAGCCAGGCCTGAGTCGCCTGGCCCAATAGCTCCGCCTTGAAGGCCGGTTCCTGCCTGATTTGCTGCGCCAGCCGCTCCAGCCGGTCGGCGGCGTCCTTGTAGAGGCCGATCTGGATCAGCGCCGTGGCGGCGCAGTGCTCCGCCGCGCCGCCGCCGCCCATGTCGCGCCACTGGATGGCGTCCTCGAAGGCGTCCTTGGGGTATGTCTCGGTCTTTTCCATGCAGGCGCGGTAGCGAGCCGCCTGGCCGGGCTCGGCCGCCGGCACGGCGAGCGGCAGGCCGGCAAGAATGAGAGCAGGGAGGAACCGGATCATGGACATTTCAAGCCGGGACACTACCTTATCGCCGAGAAGGAGCAAACCATGGAACCTGGATCGCTATTCTGTTTCGGATTGGGCTACAGCGCCATGCGCCTGGCCGACCGCCTGAAGGCGGAGGGCTGGAAAATCGCCGGCACCTGCCGCGAGGCCGAACAGGCCGAGACCCTGCGCGCCGCTGGCATCGACGCGCATCTCTTCGCCGGTGGCGACGCGGCGGACGCGGCCTGGCTTGCCGGCGCGACGCATGTGCTTTCCTCGGTGCCGCCCGGCAAGGCCGGCGATCCGGTACTGGCCGCGTTCGGTGGCATCTTGGCGCAGCGCCGGGACCTTTCCTGGGTCGGTTATCTCTCGACCACCGGCGTCTACGGCGACACCGGCGGCCAATGGGTGGACGAGACGACGCCGGTGCAGGCCAACGTCGAGCGCAGCCAGCACCGCGCCCAGGCGGAGATGGCATGGCTGAAGCTGCATGAGGAACACGGATTGCCCGTGCATCTGTTCCGCCTCGCCGGCATCTATGGCCCCGGCCGCTCGCCGCTGGAACGCATCAAGGCCGGCCGCGCGCGGCGCATCGACAAGCCCGGCCACCGCTTCAGCCGCATCCACGTCGACGACATCGCCACCGTGCTGATGGCGTCGATGGCAAAACCCAATCCCGGCGCCATCTACAACGTCTGCGACGACGAGCCGGTGGAACCGGCGACGGTGACGGCGTTTGGCTGCGAATTGCTGGGTGCCGAAGTGCCGCCCCTGGTGCCGTTTGCCGAAGCGGCAAAATCCATGACGCCGATGGGGCTCACCTTCTGGCACGACAACCGCCGGGTCAGGAACGACCGCATCAAGGATGAGCTTGGCGTCAGCCTCGCCTATCCCACCTACCGCGAAGGGCTCCGGGCGCTGGCCGGGGCGGACTAGTTCAGGCGAGTTCCGCCAGCAGCGCCGTCAGCGTGCGTTCCAGGCGGCGGATATCGTGCTCTTCCGACAATCGGTGATCGCCGGCCTTGACGAAAGTGACCTCGACGTCGTCGCTGGCGATCTTGTCGGTGATGGAAAGCGCCGTCTTCCACGGCACGTCTTCGTCGCGCATGCCCTGGATCAGGCGCACCGGAACCTCGATGGGAATGGTATCGCGCAACAGAAGATTGTTGCGCCCCTCGTCCAGCAGTTGCTTGCGGATCAGGTAGGGTTCCTGGTCGTCGTAGCAGTTGGGAATCTCGATGAAGCCCTGTTCGGTGAGCTTCGCCATCTCCGCCTCGCCGAGCGCCGCCGGTATCAAGTCCTCGGTGAAATCGGGCGCGGCGGCGATGCCCAACAGCCCGGCGACGCGTTCCGGGCGCGCGCGGGCCGCAAGCAGCATGATCCAGCCGCCCATGGAGGAGCCCACCAGCACCTGCGGCCCTTCGGTCAATTGGTCGATGGCGTAAACGGCGTCGTCGGCCCAGCGGCCGATGGTGCCGTCCTCGAAAGCGCCGGACGACTGACCGTGGCCGAAATAATCGAAGCGCAGGCAGGCGTGGCCAAGCTGCTTGCAGAGCGCTTCCACCGCCAATGCCTTGCCGCCCATCATGTCCGACTTGAAGCCGGTCATGAACACCACCCCCGGCGCCTTGCCAGGGGTGCGGTGGTAGGCGATAGTCGCGCCGTCATCCCGTGTTAGACTATCCGGTGCGGCATTCGGGTCGCTCGGGGTATCCTTGGGGGTATCGTTCATGGGACGGCATGATCCTTGTCAAAGACGTAGCGGGTGCTTTCGGAATTTATAAACCATGAACGATCGCCCGGACCAGACCACCTCCTTGGAAATTCCCGCGCGCCAGGCCACCGTGCTGCAGGTGCTGCCGGCGCTCGGCTCGTCCGGCGGGGTGGAGCGCGGCACGGTCGAGATCGCCGAGGCCATCGTCGAGGCCGGCGGCCGTGCCATCGTGGCGTCGGCCGGTGGCGGCCGGGTGCACGAGTTGCAGCGGGTGCATGCCGAACACGTGACGCTGCCGATGGATTCCAAGAACCCGGTGGTGATGTACAACAACATCAAGCGCCTGGCGGATTTGATCGAGGCCGAGAACGTCGACATCATCCATGCCCGTTCGCGCGCGCCGGCCTGGAGTGCCTGGCTGGCGGCGAAACGCACCGGACGCGCCTTCGTCACCACCTTTCACGGCACCTACAACGCCGGCAATTTCCTGAAGCGGCGCTACAACGCGATCATGACCCGGGGCGAGCGGGTCATCGCCATTTCCGCCTTCATCGCCAGCCACATGCGGCGCATCTACGGCGTGCCGGCGAACCAGATTCGCATCATTCCGCGCGGCGTCGATCTCTACCGCTTCGATCCCGCCCAGGTCAGCGCCGAGCGGGTGATCAAGCTGGCCAACGACTGGCGCCTCACGGACGGCATGCCGGTGGTGATGCTGCCGGGCCGGCTGACCCGCTGGAAGGGCCAGGGCGTGTTCATCCAGGCCGTCGCCAAGCTCGAGCGCAAGGATCTCCGCTGCCTGATCGTCGGCGCCGACCAGGGCCGCACCGAATACCGGGCCGAATTGGAATCTTTGGTCGAGAAGTACGACCTGGGCGAAGTGGTGCGCATCGTCGATCACTGCGACGACATGCCCGCCGCCTACATGCTTTCCGACGTGGTGGTGTCGGCATCGACCGACCCGGAAGCCTTCGGCCGCGTCATCGTCGAGGCGCAGGCGCTGGGCCGCCCGGTCATCGCCAGCGAACACGGCGGCGCCACCGAGACGGTGCTGGAGGGTAAGACCGGCTGGCTGGTGCCGCCCGGCCAGGTCGATCCGCTGGCCGAAACCCTGGCCAAGGTACTGGCGCTGAATGAGACCCAGCGCGCGGCGCTGTCGGAGGCCGCCATCGCCAACGTGCGTGACAATTTCTCCAAGCAGGCCATGTGCGAAAAGACCCTCGAGGTCTACAACGAAGTGCTGCACGAGCGGGGCCGCGCTTGAGCGGTCCGGTGATCCTGGTCATCAAGCTGGGAGCGCTCGGCGATTTCGTGCAGGCGCTTGGTCCGATGGCGGCGATCCGCAAGCATCACCCGCGCGAACGCATCGTGCTTCTCACCACGCGCGCTTTCGTGGAGTTCGCCGAGGCGTCCGGCTACGTCGATCAGGTGTGGCTCGATTCCCGGCCCAAGCTGTGGGAGGTGGGCAAGTGGCGCTCGCTCCGGCGCTGGCTCCGGAAAACCACCATCCAGCGTGTCTACGACCTGCAGACATCCGACCGTAGTTCCCTTTATTTCCGCCTGTTCTTCCCCACGAAGCCGCCGCTCTGGTCGGGCATCGCCAAGGGCTGCTCGCATCCGCACACCAACCCGAACCGCGACGCCATGCACACCGTCGAGCGCCAGAAGGAACAACTGACCCAGGCCGGCGTCAAGATGGCGGGGTTCGACGACCCTGCCGAACTGGACCTAAGCTGGGCGACGGCGGACGTCTCGAAACTCGGATTGCCGGAACGATTCTGCGTCCTGGCCCCCGGCGGCGCGCGGCACCGGCCGGCGAAGCGCTGGCCCGTGGAAAACTATCTCGCCCTCGCCCGTGAACTGGCGGCGTTGGGCGTCCGGCCGGTATTGGTCGGCGGCGATGACGAGAAAGACACCACTGCCGCCATCGCCGCGGCCGTCCCCGAGGCCATCGATCTGGCGGGCAGGACGGAGCTTCTGCAACTGGCGGAAATCGGCCGCCGGGCGGAAGCCGCCGTCGGCAACGACACCGGGCCGATGCATCTTCTGGCCGCCGTCGGCTGCAAGTCGGTGGTGCTCTATTCGGACGAGTCGGATCCGGCGCTTTGCGGCCAGCGTGGCCGCAGCGTGAAAATTCTGCGCCGCCCGTCGCTGGACGATCTTTCCGTCGACGAGGTGCTGGCGGTGCTGGCGCCCTAACCGCCCCCTTTTATCAACCGCGTCAGTAAAGCCGGCGCCGAAACAGCGCGGCGGCGATACCCAGGTTGGCCGCGGCAATGACCGCCATCGGCCAGAGCTGTTCGAACACCAGATCGGCCGGCAAGCCTTTAAGGAAAATGCCGCGCACGATAATCAGGAAATAGCGGATGGGATTGGCATGGGTCAGCCATTGCACCCAGTCCGGCATGTTTTCGACGGGCGAGGCAAAACCGGAAAGAATGACCGCCGGCACGATGAACAGGAACGCCCCCAGGATCGCCTGCTGCTGGGTACGGACCAGCGACGAAATCATCAACCCGATCCCGATGACCGCCAGCAGATAGACGACCAGCGCGCCGTAAAGCAGCGGCACCGAGCCCAGGAACGGGATTTCGAACCACAGCACCGCGACGGCGAAAATCAGCGTCGCCTCGCCGAGCCCGATCACCAGGCCGGGGAGAGTCTTGCCGATCATCACCTCGAATGGGCGCATGGGTGTGACCAGCAGTTGGTCGAAGGTGCCCAACTCGCGCTCCCGCGCCACCGAAAGCGCCACCACGATCAGCACCACGACCAGCGTCAGGACGGCGACCAGCCCCAAGACGATGAACCACTGGCTATCCAGGTTGGGATTGAACCAGCGGGTGACGACGACGGTGGCCGGAACCGGCTTGCCGCCATGCCGCTTCAGCCATTCGGCGTTGTAGCGCTCCAGGATGGTGTTGGCATATCCGGCCAGAACCTGCGCCGAGTTGGACGTACGTCCGTCCGTGATAAATTGAACGACGGCGGGCCGGCCCCGTTCCACCCCCGCCGAGCCGCCCTTCAGCCGGCGGGTGAAGTTTTCTGGGATCACCATCACCACGGAAGCGTCCTTGGCATCGATGACGGGTTTGATCTCGCCGCTCGCCCGCAGGTGCCGGACGATCTCGAAGGCGCCGGACTCCCGAAGTCGTCGATCAGGCGTCGGGCTTCGGGTCCGCCGTCCAGGTCCAGCACCGCCATCGCGGCATCCTTGATGTCGAAGGTCGCAGCGTAGGAAAACACCACGAGTTGGAACAACGGCGGTCCGATCAGGACGAAGCGGCTGCGCTTGTCCCGCCACACCGCCAGGAATTCCTTGATTACCAATGCGCGGATGCGTCTCCACATGGCTCGCGTCCCGTTCCTCCTCAGTCCAGCCCTTTGGGCGTGCGCTTCGCGGTGATCAGCAACAGGACGGCAGCCAGCGCCGCCATGGCCAGGAGATCGGGGATGATGACGCTCCAGACCTTGCCCGCCAGAAACAGGGTCTGAAGCGCCGAGACGAAATAGCGCGCCGCGAACAGATAAGTGAGGCCCTGGATGACGGCCGGCATGTTGCCGATCTCGAACAGGAAACCGGACAGCATGAATGCCGGCAGGAAGGCCGATACCAGGGCGATCTGCCCGGCCACGAACTGGTTCTTGGCCAGGGTCGAGATCAACAGCCCCAGCGCCAGCGCGGAGATCATGAACACCACGGATACGCCGGTCAGGACCAGGAACGATCCGCGCAACGGCACCTCGAACACGAACACCGCCATCCCGACCGATAACGCCATGCCGCCCATGCCGAGCAGAAAATAGGGGGTGAGCTTGCCGACCAGCAGCTCCAGGCGGGTGAACGGCGTGGTGATCAGCGCCTCCATGGTGCCGCGTTCCCATTCGCGCGCGACCACCAAGGCGGTCAGCAGCGTGCCGATCAAGGCCATGATAATGGCGATCAGGCCGGGGACCAGGAAGTTGCGGCTGCGCACTTCCGCGTTGAACCACACGCGCGGCTCGATCGTCAGCGCGATATCGATGCGCCGGCCCTCCGTCAACGCCTCCAGTTGCAGCCACTTGGCCCAGGCGCCTTGCACATAGCCCTGCACGAGGCGCGCCGTATTGGCGTCGGTGCCGTCCAGGATCAACTGGATGGGCGCCGCCGCCCGCCCTTCCCAGGCGGCGGCCAGGCGCTTGTCGAAATCGGTCGCCAGAACCAGGACGCCTCGGTACTCCCTGGCCAGAAGGCCGGCTTCGGCCTCTTGGCGGGTGGCCACGCGGGACAGATCGAAGAACGCCGAATGCTCGAACGACGCCGCCAGCCGCGAGGCCGCCTGGCTCGGCGCTTCCGTCACGAAGGCCAGCTTCACGTTCCTGGCATCCAGCGAAACGCCGTAACCGAACAGGAACAGCAAGATCATCGGCATCACGAAGGCAATGGCGATGGACGAGGGATCGCGCACCACCTGTCGCCATTCCTTGGCAACCAGCCCCTTCAGCCTGAGCACCGGACCCGCCTTCATGCCGCGGCCTCCCGGGGGCCGTGCGATTCGATCAATTGGATGAAGGCGTCCTCCAACGAGGGATCGGGCCGCGCATCGGAGCGGAACCGGTCTTTCAAGGCATCCGGCGCGCCGTCGGCGATCAGCCGCCCTTCGTAGACGATACCCAAGCGGTCGCAGTATTCGGCTTCGTCGAGGAAATGGGTGGTCACCAGCACCGTCACGCCTTGGGCGGCGAGGGCGTTGATGCGGCGCCAGAATTCGCGGCGGGTCAGCGGATCGACGCCGGAAGTCGGTTCGTCCAGAAACAGGATTTCCGGCCGGTGCATGGTGGCACAGGCGAGCGCCAACCGTTGCTTGAATCCCAGCGGCAGGTCTTCGGCATTGTCGCCGGCGTAGGGCGCCAGCCCCTAGCCGTCCAGAACATCTTGAATGACAGTCCGGCGCGCCTTCCCCTTCAGGCCATAGACCTCGGAAAAGAAGGACAGGTTCTGGCGCACGCTGAGTTGGCCGTAGAGCGAGAATTTCTGCGACATGTAACCGATCTTGGCGCGCCCTTCGGAGGGCGCCTCGGCGAGATCGATACCGGCGACCCGCGCGATTCCGGCGCTCGACGGCAGCAACCCGCAGAGCATCTTGAAGGTCGTCGACTTTCCCGCCCCGTTGGGTCCCAGGAGGCCGAAGATCTCACCCTTGCCGACGGAAAACGAAACGTCCTCCACCGCCGTGAAATCTCCGAAGATACGGGTCAGGCCGCGGGCCTCGATCACCGTCGCGCCGTCCGCCGCGCGTCCGCCTCCGTCAGAAGATTGCCGATGCGCCAGGTGCGGGTGCGCCGCGCCGGCCTGTTCTTCCAGCAGCGCGACGAAGGCATCCTCGAACCGGGGTGGTATCGCCTTGGCGCCGGTGGGTGCCGCCGCGCCTTCGTTGAGCACGAGCCGGATGCTGCGTCCCTGGATCAATGCATCCATCACGCCCGGCAGCGCTTCCATCTCCAGTTGCGCCCGGCGTTTATCCTCGGGCTCCGGGATCATGTAGGTGCGCCCGGCGACACGGCTCGACAGGTCCGCCGGCGGGCCGGCATGCAGCAAACGCCCCTCATCCAGCAGTAGCGTGTCGTCGCACCGTTCCGCCTCGTCCAGATAGGCGGTGCTCCACACCACGCCGATATCCTGCGCCAACAGGTCCTGCACCATGCCCCACAACTCGCGCCTGGATACCGGGTCGACGCCGACGGAGGGCTCGTCCAACAACAATAGGCGCGGCTTGACGATCATCGCGCAGGCGATGCCGAGCTTCTGCTTCATGCCGCCCGACAGCCGGCCCGCAAGGCGTTTTTGAAAAGGCGCCAGGTTGGTGAAGTCCAGCAGCCGCGCGAAGGTTTCCTGCCGGTCGGCACCGGTGACGCCGCGCAGGTCGGCGTAGAGCTTCAGGTTCTCGAAGACGCTCAGGTCTTCATAGAGGCCGAAGCTCTGCGGCATGTAGCCGACCGCCTCGTGAACGGCCTGGGTGTCCTCGGCCGGGTCGAAGCCGCAGACGGTGAGCCGGCCGGCGTCGGCGTGCAAAAGCCCGGCGATGAGCCGCATCAGCGTCGTCTTGCCGGCGCCGTCCGGCCCCACAAGGCCAGTCATGCGGCCGGCATGAATGTCGGCGGTCAGGCCGTCGAGGGCGAGGGCGCCTTTAAAGCGCTTGCTGAGCGATTGAATTTGAACCAGTGGCGCGTCCACGACGCCCCCTACGGTTTCGATGCAGGCGCATCTTCATCCAGGATCACCGTCACCGGCATTCCCTGGCGCAGGCCCTGGTCCGGATTGTCGGCCACGACGTGGAAACGATAGACGAGACTGGTGCGCAGGTCGCGAGTCTCCACCGATTTGGGCGTGAACTCCGCCGTCGGCGAGATGAACCCGACATGTCCGGCATAGGGTGCGTCGGGCCGGCTGTCGGTGACGATGCGGGCCTTTTGTCCGGGATGAATGCGCCCGAGATCGGCTTCCGACACATAGGCGCGCACCCAGACCGGATCGGTCATGGACATGGAAAAGACCGGCGTGCCGCTGGCGATGACGGCGCCGGGCTCCTTGATCCGGGTCAGGATGGTGCCGGCGGTGGGGGCGTTCAGCTTGGCATCGTTGAGCCGCCGTTCCGCCAGCGCCACGGTCGCTTCCTCGCCCTTCATGGAGGCGCGCGCGGCGGCGATCTCTTCGTCGCGGAATCCCGCGCGCACGAGATCGAGCGCCTCGCTGGCCGCATCGCGGTGCGCCCGGGCCTGGCGGAGCGCGCTCCGGGCGTCGTCCAGCGCCTGGCGCGACGCGGCGGAGGTCTTGGCCAGTTTGTCCTGGCGCTCGAAAACGGTTTTGGCGTTCGCCAATACGGCCTCGGCGGCGGCGAGATCGGCCTGGGCGCTGGCGATTTCCTGCGGCCGACTGCCGGCTTCGGGCTTGGCCAGAGTAGCCTGCTGTGCCGCCAGCCGCGCGCGCGCCAGCGCCAAGGCGTCCTCGAAATAGCCGCTATCAAGCGTCGCGAGAATATCGCCCTTGTTGACGCGGTCGCCTTCCTGGACCGGCATTTCCCGGATGCGCCCTTCCACCTGAAAGGCCAGATCGACCTGCCGGATGTCGACGTTGCCGCTGACTTGCAGCGCGCCGCCGTCATTGGCGCCATGGGTGTAGGCCCACCATCCGCCGACGGCGGCGGCAATGGCGAGAGCGGCAACGGCGAGAGGGCGTTTCGAGGCCAAGGAGGGAAGGTCCGTCAATTCACGGGGAAACGATGGGGAATTGTAGGGCCGGGTCATCCCGAAATGCAATGACCTCCGGTGGTGTGGGCATCGTTCGCCCGGTCGGAAACCGTGCCCGGCGCGGGCATTTTCGCCGGTTCCCCAAGAACCTCGACAATCGCCGGTGGTCTGGTGTAAAAGGCGGCCATGATGACGCAAGCGATCCTTTGCCTCCTGACCCGCGCTTCCGGCCGAACTACCGGCACGGACGGGATCACGGCTGCCTGACGCCCTGAACGGCGCGGCATCCCTTCACCCCCGCCCGAATTCCCCTTTCAACTGCAGCGCCGCCCCGTTATCCGGCGGCACGGCGCTTGACAGCAACCATGAACCCAATAGGGTTCCATCGATTTTTGTAGAAGGAAGCGTGACATGCCGCGCATTACGTTGCCGGACGGTAGCATCAAGGAATTCGAAAACCCGGTCTCCGGCGCCGACATCGCCGCCGATATCGGCCCCGGTCTAGCCAAGGCCGCGCTGGCGCTGAAGCTGGACGGCAAGATCGTCGATCTGTCCACGGTCATCGACGCGGACGCCCAGGTGGCGATCATCACCGAGCGCGACGAGGAAGAGGCGCTCGACCTGATCCGCCATGATACCGCCCACGTGCTGGCCGAGGCCGTGCAGGAACTGTTCCCCGGCACCCAGGTGACGATCGGCCCCAACATCGAAAACGGCTTCTATTACGATTTCGCCCGCGACGAGCCCTTCTCCACCGACGACCTGGAGGCCATCGAGGCCAAAATGGCGGAGATCGTCGACCGCGACTCACCCTTCGTGCGCCAGGTCTGGGACCGCGACGAGGCGGTGGAGTATTTCAAATCCAAGGGCGAGGCCTACAAGGCGGAGATCATCCGCGACCTGCCGGCCGACGAAGACGTCTCCATCTATACCCAGGGCGACTGGACGGACCTCTGCCGCGGCCCGCACATGCCATCGACGGGAAAGATCGGCAAGGCTTTCAAGCTGATGAAGGTGGCGGGCGCCTATTGGCGCGGCGATTCCAACAACGAGATGCTGCAACGCATCTATGGCACGGCCTGGCGCAACCCGAAGGAGCTGCGCCAGTACCTGACCATGCTGGAAGAGGCCGAGAAGCGCGATCACCGGCGCTTGGGCCGCGAGATGGAACTGTTCCACCAGCAGGAACAGGCCGCCGGCGCCGTGTTCTGGCATCCCAAGGGCTGGCGGCTCTACCGCGCCATCCAGAACTACATGCGAAAGCGCCTGGACGAAGCCGGCTACGTGGAAGTGAACACGCCGCAGCTTGTCGACCGCTCGCTCTGGGAAGATTCCGGCCACTGGGAGAAATTCCGGGAAAACATGTTCATCTCGGAAGCCGAGGACAAGATCCTGGCGATCAAGCCGATGAACTGCCCTGGCCACGTGCAGATTTTCAAGCAGGGCCTGAAGAGCTACCGGGAGCTGCCGCTGCGCATCGCCGAGTTCGGGTCGTGCCACAGGAACGAGCCTTCCGGCGCGCTGCACGGGCTGATGCGAGTGCGCGCCTTCGTTCAGGACGACGCGCATATCTTCTGCCGCGAGGACCAGATCGAGAGCGAGACGAAAATCTTCATCGACCTCTTGGCCTCGGTCTACAAGGACTTCGGCTTCGACGAGTTCGTCATCAAGTTCTCCGACCGCCCGGAAACCCGGGCCGGCACGGACGAGACCTGGGACCGGGCCGAAAAGGCGCTCCGTGACGCCAGCCTTGCCGCCGGCGCGGAGCTGGTGATGAACCCGGGCGAGGGCGCCTTCTACGGGCCGAAGCTGGAATTCGTGCTGCGCGACGCCATCGGCCGCGACTGGCAGTGCGGCACCCTGCAGGTGGATTTCGTGCTGCCCGAGCGCCTGGACGCCAATTTCATCGCCGAGGACGGCGAGAAGCACCGCCCCGTCATGCTGCACCGGGCGATCCTTGGCTCCTTCGAGCGCTTCATCGGCATCCTGATCGAGCACTACGCCGGGCGCTTCCCCATGTGGCTCGCACCCTTGCAGGTGGTGGTGGCGACGATCACCAACGAGAGCGACGCCTATGCCGAGCAGGTAGTGAAGGCGCTCGCCGATGCCGGGCTGACGGCGGAGGCCGATATCAGGAACGAGAAGATCAACTACAAGATCCGCGAGCACAGCCACGCCAAGGTGCCGGCGATCATGGTCGTCGGCGCGCGCGAAGCGGAAAACGGCACGGTGGCGCTGAGACGGCTCGGTGGCAAGGATCAGGAAATCCTTGCGTTGGAAGAGGCTGTTGCTAGACTGAGCCGCGAAGCGCAAAGCCCCGCCGACTAGAGCGGGACGGCGCCGGGATTTTACGATTTCAACTGGTATAAAACTGGATAGGAGACGGCGAGATCGCCAGACGACCTTTTAATCAGCCGCCGACCAAGGAAGGTCCGCGGGTGAACGATGAAATCGACGTGCCGAAGGTGCGCGTCATCGACGCCGAAGGTGAGAACCACGGCGTGATTTCCCGGGAAGACGCTCTAGAGATCGCCGAAGAGGCGGGCCTGGACCTGGTGGAGGTTTCCCCCCAGGTGGATCCGCCTGTCTGCAAGGTGCTTGATTACGGCAAGTACAAGTACGAGCAGCAGAAGAAGGCGAACGAGGCGCGCAAGAAGCAGAAGACCATCGAGGTCAAGGAAATCAAGATGCGGCCGGGCATCGATGAGCACGATTACCAGGTCAAGATGAAGGCCGTGCGCAAGTTCATCGAGAATGGCGACAAGGTCAAAATGACCATCCGTTTCCGGGGCCGCGAAATGGCCCACCAGGAACTGGGCCTCAAGGTGCTGACCCGCGTGCGCGAGGAAATGGAAGAGGTGATCAAGATCGAGCAGACGCCCAAGACCGAGGGCCGCTTGATGGTCATGGTCATCGCGCCGAAATAACCGCCCATGCCTGTCGACGTCAGCTTCGAGGACGAGTTCTGCGTCGTCACGCTGAACCGCCCGGACGCGCTCAACGCCCTCAACGCCGATGTGATTACGGGGATCAATGCCGCCATTGATCAGGCGGCGGGCTCAAGCGCGCGCTGCCTGATCTTCACCGGTGCCGGTGACAGGGCCTTTTGCGCCGGCGCCGACATCAAGGAGCTGCAAGGGGCCTCGGTCCTGGATCACAAGCGCCTGCTGGAACGCGGCCAACGCACCTTCGACCGGTTGGCCGCCCTCGGCATCCCGTCCATCGCCGCCATCAACGGCTTCGCCTTCGGCGGCGGGCTGGAACTGGCGATGGCCTGCACCTTCCGCCTCGCATCTTCCAACGCCCGCGTCGGCCTGCCGGAAATCAAGCTCGGCCTGACGCCCGGCTACGGCGGCACCCAGCGCCTGCCGCGCCTGGTCGGCGAGACGGCAGCACTGGAAATGATCATGACCGGCCGCCAGGTGGAAGCCCAAGAGGCGCTGCAACTGGGATTGCTAAGCCGCGTCATCGAGGATGGTAGCGTGGTTGATGCGGCCAAGGATTTCGCCCGCAGTTTCACCGGCTTTTCGCTGCCTGTCCTGAAGATGGTCCGCGACGCCGTCACCCGCGCCGGCGAACTGCCGCTCGACCAGGGCCAGAAGGTGGAAGCCGATATCGGCGCGCTCGCCTACGCAACCGACGATGCCAAGGAAGGCATCGCCGCCTTCGCCGAGAAGCGCAAGGCGGATTTCAAGGATCGCTAGGCCGGTTCCTAGACGTACTGCCCGACCCAACTCTTGAGCTGCGACGCCGGCATGGCGCCCGATTGCCGCGCGATCTCGCGCCCGCCCTTGAAGATCACCAGCGTCGGAATGGAGCGGATACCGAACTGCGCCGCGATGCCTTGTTCCACCTCGGTGTCGACCTTGGCGAAGCGCGCACGCGGCTCCATGTCGTGGGCGGCGCGGGCGAACTCCGGCGCCATCATCTTGCAGGGCCCGCACCACTCGGCCCAGAAATCGACGACGACGGGGATGTCGCTCTTGGCCACCTGGCGCTGAAAGGCCTTGGCGTCGAGGGCGACGGGATGGCCGTCGAAGACGGGCTTGCCGCAGTTGCCGCACTTGGCCTCATGGGCGGGCTTGGCGGCGGGGATACGGTTGGTCGTGGCGCAGTGCGGGCAGACGACGTGATAGCTTTCGGAATGACTCTCGGGCATGGCGAACTCCGGCCGTTGTTCCCCCAACAACCTTCGTCCTTGAGGTAGCCGGATTTCGCCTCGCCGCAAGGGGCGGCGATCAGAGGAACATGCCGCCCGAGACCTCGATGCGCTGGCCGGTGACCCAGCCCGCCGCCGGGCCGGCGAGGAAAGCCACGGTGCCGGGTACGTCTTCGGCCTCGCCGACGCGGCCGAGCGCCGTATTGCCGGCGATCATCTCGACGATGGCGGGATTGGCCTCGAAGGCGGCGCGGTTGAAATCGGTCGCCAGCGCGCCGGGCGCGACGGTATTGACGGTGATGGCACGCGGCCCAAGCGTCTTCGCCATGTAGCGCGCGAACACGTCCTGCGCCGCCTTGGTGGCGCCGTAGACGATATAGGGCGGCAGCGAAAACCTCGACAGGCCCGAACCGATGAGGATGATGCGCCCGCCGTCATTGAGCTTTTCCAACAGATTCTGGGTGAGGAAGAACACCGCCTTCACATTAGTGTTGATGATGGCGTCGAAGTCGTCCTCGCTCACCTGGCCGAGGACACCGCCGCGCTGGATGCCGGCATTGTTGACCAGGATATCGAGGTTATCCGATCCCCGCACGCCGGTGAGCGCGACGGAGAGGTCGCCCAGAAAACGCGGCAGGTCATGGGTGCCCTCCAGATCGACGGGCAGGGCCGCGGACTTGCGGCCGAGCGCGGCGATCTCGGCGGCGACAGCCTCGGCCTTTTCGGCTTCGCTCCGGTAGGTAATCACCACGTCGGCGCCGGCCTTGGCCAGTTCGAGGGCAATGGCGCGGCCGAGGCCGCGGCTTCCGCCGGTAACCAGGGCGGCTTTTCCATGCAGGTCTTGGGTCATGTTCGGGTCCTTTCAAGGAAATCTGTCTGTGTTGATCCATTGACCGGCACCCTAGCTGTTGCGATCTCGTCTGGATATTTTCGAATTAGCAAATAAATGTTGCGTGAAATGCAACATATGTCTGACCCTTCATGACCCCTTTCGGTCCCTACGCGGAGCTGCGGCTGTTCCTGCGCGTGGTCGAGCTCGGCACTATCCGCGCGGCGGCGCGGGAACTGGGCCTGGAGCCCTCCTCCATATCGCGCCGGCTGAGCGCCCTGGAGGCGCGGCTCGGCACCAAGCTGTTGGAGCGCGCCCGCGCCCGCGCCCACACCCGCCCAACGGAAGCGGGGCGGCGCTACTACGAGCGGCTGCGCGCCCTGATGGCGGAGATCGATGCGCTGGAGGCCGACGTCGCCGGCGAGGCGGAGAGACCGCGCGGGCTGTTGCGCGTCAATTCCACCATCGACTTCGGCCAGATGTACCTGGCCGGCTGGCTGATGGATTTCAAGGAACTGCATCCGGGGCTCGATGTGGAACTGACACTGGCGGCGCAGCGCATCGACCTAGTGGCGGCCGGCGTCGATGTCGCCATCCGGGTCGGCCAGCAACCAGACTCGGCCTTGATGTCACGCACGCTCGCCCATGCCGAACGCGTGCTGGTGGCCGCCCCCGCCTATCTGGCCGAGCGCGGCACCCCGCAAAAGGCCGACGACCTGGCCGATCACGACCATGTCTTTTTCCTCAGCGAGAACCGTCACCAGCCGCTCCGGCTCACAGGCCCCGACGGCACCCGTCATGAAATCCGGCGCCGGGGTGGCGTCACCATCAACGCCGTCACGTCGCTGGTCGATGCCGCGCGGCGCGGCTTCGGCCTGCACATAGGGCCGCGCTGGGCGCTGGCCGAAGCGCTTGCCAAGGGCGAACTGGTGGAGGTACTGCCCGGCTATCGCCACGAGCCGATGCCGATGATGGCGGTCTGGGCGCCGGCGGTGTTCCTGCCGGCGCGCATCCGCGCCTTCGTCGATTTCATCGCCGAACGGGTGCGCACCCTGCCCGGGATGCAGGCCTGATCCCCTACAATCGGTCGTGGGCGATGACCGCGCCGTCGGCGACCAGGCTCTCAATCTCGTCGGCGCCGTAGCCGAACTCGGCCAATACCTCGCGGGTATGCTGGGCGTAGACGGGGGCGGCGGAATGCACGGCGCTCGGCGTTTCGGTGAACTTCACCGGGCAGCCGATGGTCTTCACCGCGCCGATGCGATCATGCTCGACCTCGACCACCATGTCGCGCGCCAGCGTGTGCGGATCGGCATGCATCTCGTTCACATCGAACACCGGACCGGCCGGGATCTTTGCGGCTTCCAGTTCGGCCAGCCAGGCATCGCGCGGCTTCTTCCTGAACTCCACGGACAGAAGCTGCATCAGTTCGTCCAGGTTGCCCATGCGCCCGGCGTTGTCATGGAAGCGCGGATCGTCGGCCAGTTCGTCGAGGCCCAAGAGCTCCAACAGCCGCTTCCAGTTGCGGTCGTTGGCGCCGGAAAAGGTGATCCAGCCGTCCGCCGTCTCCACCGCCTGGTAGGGCGCGTTCAGCGGATGCGCCGAGCCCATGGGGCCGGGCGCGATGCCGGTGGCGAGCGCGATGGCGGATTGCCAGTAGCTCAAGGTAATGCCGGCCTCGTAGAGCGAGGTATCGACCATCTGCCCCTCGCCGGTTTTCAGCCGGTGCACATAGGCCGCCAAGACGCCCATGGCGGCGAGGATGCCGGCCGTGATGTCGCAGACCGGCGCGCCGACTTTCACCGGCGGACGGCCTGGGCCCTCGCCGGTGAAGCTCATCAGGCCGCTCATGCCTTGCGCGATCAGGTCGTAGCCGCCGCGGGACGCATAGGGACCGGTGCGGCCGAAGCCGGAGATGGCGCAATAGACCAGCGCCGGATTGACCTTTTTCAGCTCCTCATAGCCGAGCCCCAGCTTGGCCATGGTGTCGGCGCGGTAGTTCTCGGTGACGATGTCGGCGGTGGCGAGCAAACGCTTCAGCACTTCCTTGCCGCGCTCGTTCTTGAGGTCCACGGCGATGCCGCGCTTGCTCGAATTCATCATCATGAAGGCGGCGGGCTCGCCCTTGATGTCGGGCGGCAGCATGCGCCGGGTGTCGTCGCCGTCGGGGACGCGTTCCAGCTTGATCACGTCGGCACCCATGTCGGCGAGCATCCGCCCGCAGGTGGGCCCGGCCATGACGTGGCACATCTCGATCACCTTGACGCCGGTGAGCGGTCCGGTCTTCTGCATTGTCTTCCATATCCCCCGTGCGCCGGCGTCCGGCGCCGTCACTTGCCTCAGAACTTCGGCGTCGGGCCGCCCGAACGCCGCAGGAACTTCTTGTGCCAACGGTGCACCAAGGGCGCGCCGGCGGCAATGCGCTTGGCGGTTTCCATGGCGTTCTCTTTAGTCATCAGGCGTCCCCGGCGAGGAAGTTCATGGCCTGCTGCACGCCGCCCTTCTGGTGCGGCACGCCGGCGATGCCGAGACCCATCTCGACACCGGCGAGCGTGCCCATCAGGGTGAGATCGTTGAAGTCGCCCAAATGCCCGATGCGGAAGATCTTGCCCTTCACCTTGCCGAGCCCGGTGCCCAGGGACATGTCGAAGTTATCGAGAATCACGCCGCGCACATGGTCGGCATCGTGTCCGTCCGGCACCATGACGGCGGTCAGCACCGAGGAATATTCGGCCGGGTTGTTGCAGAGGATTTCGAGCCCCCAGGCCTGCACGGCGCGCCGTGTCGCTTCCGCGTGGCGGTCGTGGCGGGCGAAGACGTTCTCCAGCCCTTCCTCGAACAGCATGGCGAGCGCTTCCTTGAGTCCATACAGGAGGTTGGTCGCCGGCGTGTAGGGGAAGTAGCCGGTCTTGTTGTTGGCGATCATCGACGGCCAGTCCCAATAGGAGCGCG
>JAYPEK010000062.1:0-20144 GCA_038125725.1 Rhodospirillaceae bacterium | reverse complement strand
GTCCTGTTCGATCAGGCGCGAGAAGAAGTGCTGCGCGATCTGGTTGTTCGGACCCAGGTTGTGGTAGTGCGGGTCGATGGAGGTCGGCTCGGAGCCGAGCCCGACGTTCAGCGTCTGCGCAAACGCGCCGGACGCAATGGTCAGGGCCGCCGCCGAGACCGCAATGGCGAAGGTTTTTCTGAAGTGCATGGGGTAATCCCTCCCGTGAAGATACGGTTATAGGTTGGTTATCAATGAACTGAGTAAACCAGTTGACGGTGATGGTGCATGAACCCCAACTCGCGGGCAACTAAAAACGTTGGTTCGCGTGGGGGAATAGGTGAAGATCGTTTTCCAGCCAAACGATGAACTTTTCGACCGCCGGGAGGTCCGATCCATGAATACCGACGCCACAAGCCTTGAAACCATTGCCGCCTGGGCCTCGGACGTCAGTGGCGCCTGGCCGGAAAGTTGTATTAGGCCCGCTCAACACGCGATTGCCGATACCGTCGGCTGCATGGTCTCCGGCGCCGGCGACGAGGCCGCGCGGCGCGTTTTGGCGACGCTTTCGGGCTGGTCCAGGACGCACGCCGGCGCCACCTTCGTCGGCGGTGACGGCCTGCGCGGCCCTGCGCCATTCGCGGCTTACGCCAACGGCACCGCGGCACATGCCCAGGACTTCGACGACAATTTCCTCGCCGCCCTCACCCATGCCTCGGCGGTGCTGGTGCCGGCGCTGTTGGCGGTGGCGGAGGAAACCGGCGCCACCGGCGCCCAGGTGGTCGATGCCTACCTGGTCGGGCTGGAATGCCACGCGGCGCTCGGCCGCGGCGTCAACCGCTCGCACTATCTGAAGGGCTGGCACGCGACGGCGACGGTCGGCTGCATCGGGACGGCGGCGGCCTGCGCGAGGCTGATCGGCCTCAAGGGGGATGCGATGCTCAACGCCATGAGCCTCGGCGTCTCCATGGCGGCCGGGCTCAAGGGCCAGTTCGGTTCGCAGGCGAAGCCCATGCAGGCCGGCATGGCGGCGCAGAACGCGGTGATCGCGGCGGCCTACGCACGCGACGGGCTGACCGGCCGGGCCGAGGTGCTGGAAAACGCCTACGGCTTCTTGAACCTGTTCGGCGGCGACGCACCGCCGGGGTGGGATTTCGAAAAATTCCCGCTGGGGGACTCGCAAACCGGCACGCCGCACGTCATCGAGGCCGTCGGCCTGGCGCCGAAGTGCCATCCCTGCTGCGGCTCGGCGCACAAGAGCATCGACAATCTATTGGACCTGAAGAAACGGCACGGCTTCGCCGCCGATGACGTCGAGCACATCCATGCGCGCGTCAACACCACCAACCTGAAAAACCTTTGCTTCCCCGACCCAAAGGACGAGATGGAGGCGCGCTTCTCCATGCACTATTGCCTGGCGGTGGCGCTGGAGAGCGGGTTCCTGAGCCTCAAGGATTTCACGCCGGAAGCGGTCATGGACCCGGAAATCCGGGCGCTGCTGACGCTCACGGAAATGACCGCGACGCCGCCCGAGAGCGAATTGGACCCGTCGGGCGAGTTCCCGCACGAGTTGACGGTGCGGCTCAAGTCGGGCGAAGAACTCCGTATCACCCGCACCCATCCGCGCGGCACGCTGGCCGATCCCTTCACCGACGACGACCGCTGGCGCAAGTTCGAGGACTGTTGCGTCCCCACCCTCGGCACCGAGGCGACCCGGCGGCTTTATGCGGGCTTCTCCGCGCTTTCCGAAACCCGCGACCTGGCCGAGCTGATGGCGCTGCTGGCGACGCCACCCGCGCACCTTGCCGCCTGAGCCCGAATGGCGCATCTTTTCCCCAACCGAACATCCGAGGATCCGACCCACCCATGACCACCCCTACTTTTCCCGTCGACATCGAACCCGTGGACATCACCGCCTACGCGGCCGGTAACACCGGCGTCCCCTACGTCACCACCTTCGATAGCGGCGAGGCCGGCCCGCACGTCATGGTCATGGCCGTCACCCACGGCAACGAGCTTTGCGGCGCCATCGCCGTCGATTGGCTGTTCAAGCAGGGCGTCATGCCGAAACAGGGCAAGCTGACGCTGGGGTTCTCCAACTGGCGGGCCTACCAGTCGTTCGACGCGGAAAACCCGCTGGCGTCGCGTTTCGTCGACGAGGACATCAACCGCGTCTGGGACGTTTCGACCTTGGAAGGCGATCGAATCACGAACGAGACCGAACGGGCGCGTGAGCTGCGCCCGGTGCTCGATACGGTCGATCTGATGCTCGACATCCATTCCATGACGACGTTTTGCGAGCCCTTGATGCTGTCGGGACGGTTGGAAAAGGGCCGTGCCTTCGCGCGCCAACTGACGATCCCGGAATACGTGGTCTGCGATGCCGGCCACGCGGCGGGCAAGCGCATGCGCGACTACGGCGGCTTCGGCGATCCGGCGTCGCCGAAGAACGCGTTGTTGGTGGAATGCGGCCAGCATTGGGAGGCGCGTTCCGCCCAGGTGGCGCATGACGTGATGCTCAAGTTCCTGGAAGTCACCGGTGTCGTCGATGCGGATTTCGTCGCCGAGCATATCAAGGTCGCGGCGGCGCCCGCGCAAAAAGTGATCGAGGTCTCCGGTCCCTATACGATTGAGGCGGACCAGCCCTTTACCTGGAAGGACAATTACACCGGCTTCGAGGTGATCGAAAAAGGCGGCACCGTGATCGGCTGGGACGGCGACAAGGAAGTCTCCACCCCCTATGACGAGTGCGTGCTGATCATGCCCAACCGGATCAAGTCGCGCGGCCATTCCGCCGTCCGTTTCGGGCGCTACGTGGACTGAGCGCGAGGAGCGGCGGATGGAAATCCAGGTCGTCTTCGATACCATCTGTCCCTGGTGTTTCATCGGCAAACGCCGCATGGAGCGCGCGCTCGCGCTGCGTCCCGGCATCGAGGCGCGGTTCCAATGGCGGCCGTTCCTGCTCAATCGTGAAATGCCGCCGGAAGGCATCGACCGTACCGCCTACCTGGTGCGTAAGTTCGGCTCCGAGGCGCGGGTGCGGCGCATCTACGGCACCATCGCCGAGACCGGCCAGTCGGTGGATATCGACTTCGCCTTCGAGCGCATCCACCGCACCCCCAACTCCGTCGACGGCCACCGGCTGGTGATGCTGGCGGCGCGCGAAGGCGCCGCCGACGCGGTGGTGGAACGGCTGTTCGTCGAATATTTCCTGCATGGCCGCGATACCGGCGCGCGCGATGTCTTGATGGAGATCGGCACCGGTTGCGGCCTGGATGCGGGCGCCGTCGAGCGCCACCTGGACAGCGACGCCGATGTCGATGCCGTCTATGACGAGAACACCCGCGCGCACCGGCTCGGCGTCAACGGCGTGCCGGCCTTCGTGTTCAACGACCGCATGGTCATCGCCGGCGCCCAGGAACCGCAGGTGTTGGCGCGCATGCTGGATGCCGCATTGGTCGCCGGCGACGCCGCCTGAGCCCTGCCCCCTTTTCATCCGGCCCGTTCCGCGCGATCATGAGGCCATGGCCGCCACGCTGCACCAGCTCACCCTCACTTTCGATCCGGTTCAGGATCGTATGCTGCTGCGCATCGGCACGGGTGAGAACACCGAATACCAGCTCTGGCTGACGCGGCGTTTCGTCAATATCCTGTGGGGTGCACTGATGGAAACCCTCGACCGCAACCCGGAGATCCGCAAGGACCTGATGCCCGACGTGCGCGACGCGGTGAAGGCCATGGAGCACCAGGAGGCGGTGCAGTCGAGCGACTTCTCCAAGAGCCATGCCAAGGATAACGTGAACCTCACCTCCAACTCGGGCCCGCTGCTGGTCACCGGCGGCCAGGTGAAGCCGATCGACCCCGACAACACGGTGTTGAGCCTGAAGACCGCCGACAACATGTCGGTGCAGTTCGGCCTCAACAAGAAGCTGCTGCACGCGTTTTGCCACATGATGATTTCGTTGGCGCAAAAGGCCGATTGGGACTTGGACCTGACGGTCGGCGATCCGCAGGTCTTTGTGCCCGACACGCCGGCCGGCGTCGTACACTAAGGGATACTTACGGGGGACCATCCATGGATTTCGAATTGCCCGAACGCGGGCGGCAATACCTTGCGCGGTTGCAGGCGTTTTTCGACGCCCACATCCTGCCACGCAACCGGGAATGGCACCTGGCGGTCAAGGGCGCGGGGGAACTCGATCCACCGTTCCTGGCCGACGTCCAGGCGGAAGCGCGGCGCCAGGGGCTCTGGAACATGGCGGTGCCGGATTTGCTCGACAGCGACCCCGGCACGCGCTTGAGCCACACGGAATACGCGCCGTTGGCGGAGCTGATGGGCCGCGTGGTCTGGTCGTCGCGCGTCTTCAACTGCCAGCCGCCGGACGTCCCCAACATGTTCGCGCTCGCGGCCTATTGCACGCCCGAGCAGCGCGAGCGCTGGCTGGCACCGTTGCTGGAGGCCGATTTTCGCACCGGCTTCGCCATGACCGAGCCGGACGTGGCGTCGTCGGACGCCACCAATATCGCCACCCGTATCCGCCGCGACGGCCCGGACCTCGTGATCAACGGCCACAAGTGGTACTGCACCGGCGCCGCGCATCCCGATTGCCGCTACGTCATCTTGCTTGGCTGCAACGACGAGGGCGACGGTGAATTCGCTGACCGCACCGGACGCCACAGCGCCGTCATCGTGCCGATGGATACGCCGGGCGTCACCGTGGTGCGGGCGCTGCCGTTCATGGGTTTCATGGAATCCGGCGCGCCGCCGGCGGAGATTTTGTTCGAGGACGTGCGCGTGCCGGCGGAAAACCTGCTCGGCGGCTGGGGCGACGGCTTCCGTGTCGGTCAGGTGCGCCTGGCGCCGGCCCGCGTGCACCACTGCATGCGCGCCATCGGCCATTGCGAGATGCTGCTGGATCTGATGAAGGCGCGCGCCGCCGAGCGTCAGACCTTCGGCAAGCGGGTGATCGAATACGACGCCGTGCAGCAGGATATCGCCCTTTCCCGCATCGAGATCGAGACCGCGAGGCTGACCGTGATGAAGACGGCCTGGCTGTTGGATACCCAGGGCGAGGCCGGAGCGCGGCGGGAAATCTCGCTGATCAAGGTGCACGTGGCACGCGTCTACCAGCAGATCGCCGAGCGTGCCATCCAGTTCTTCGGCGCCATGGGCGGCAGCCCCGACACCCCCATCGCCGATGCATTCGCCTGGGCGCGCGCCTTTCGCATCGGCGACGGCCCGGACGAGGCGCATCTCCGCCAGATTTTCAGGATGGAGCCGCCGGGCCAGCCGCTGGCGGAAAGTCCGTTCATCGTCAGGCCCAAGCTCTAGCGCTACCGCCCCTTCAGGTGCTGGATGGCTTCCTGCGCGGTGAGGCCGCGCGCGCGCATGGTGTCGAGGATCGGTTCCGAATAATCGATGCAGATGACGATCTGCGTCACGGTGTCGCCGTCGTCGGATAGCGGCAGCCGCAGCACCTTTTGCACCTGCTGGAATGAATTGGCCGAGGTGAACCCGTAGACTCCGGCGGAGGGCTGTTTGCTGTCGCGGACCTGCTGGTGATCCTCGCGGATGCGCCGGCCCAGTTCCGGCGGCTGCAGGTCGTAGGGGCATTGGCCGGTCTTGTCGGCGCCCTGTACCTTGGTCATGCCTGTGCCCCAATAGAGAAACCTGCAATCTTCCGGTTTGGGCGCCGTATCGATGACCAGCGTCGAGGGCAGCAACCGCGCCGGCACCATGGGCAGTTCGAAGTCCCGCCACGACGGCATGCCGCCCTTCGCCGGCAGGCTTTTCCAATAGGCCAACAGCTCCACCTGCTCGTCGGTCAGGTCGTCGAGCGGAATGGTCAGGAACTGTAAATTGCTATCGGCCATGTCAAGCGCAGCACTAAACCGGGAATAGGATCAGATCAATACTAACCCTGGTTTGGATATACACCAAACGCGGTGTGATTTTCGGGGGAATGCCTTGCTCTTGTTGACGACATGGAACGCCGGTACGTTCATGGCGAAACGCCTGGAAGGCCGTCATGCTTCAACTGCACTATTTCCCGGATAACGCCAGCCTTGCGCCGCACTTCCTGCTGGTCGAGACGGATGCCGACTATGTGCTGAGGCTTGTCGATCGCAGTTCAAATGCGCAGAAATCCGCGGAATACCTGAAGCTGAACCCGGCGGGTCGCATTCCGACGCTGGTGCATGACGAACTCGTTCTGTTCGAAAGCCCGGCCATCTGCATCTACATCTGCGAACTCGACGCCGCGTCGCGGTTCATGCCGCCGCCCGGCGATCCTAACCGCCCGCTGTTCTTCCAATGGCTGGCCTACCTCAACAATACGCTGCAGGCGGAGTTCATGCTGTGGCAGTATCCGGAAAGACACACCACCGACACCAAGGACGCCGAGCGAATCAAGGCGGCCCAGGACACGCGGTTGGTGGGGATTCTCGCTCTCTTGGACGAACAACTCGGCAAGAACAGGTTCTTGCTGGGCGACAGCGTCAGTGCCTGCGATCACTTTCTTTTCATGCTGGCGCTGTGGTGCGGCAGGATTTCCCGGCCGCCGACGTCATTCGCAAACCTTCGGCGCTTCATGCGTGAAATGGCGCAACGGCCGGCCATCCAGCGGGTTTGCGACATCGAAAATATTGAATTGGACCAATATCTTCGGCCCTGAGATTTCTCAACAATCTGTTGAATCAACGCGTTCAGGCCGCTTCCTCGGTGGCGATCTTGACCAGTTCGCCGACCAGGTAGCGCGCGCCTTCCAGGCGCTCGGCGGGAGTGTCCCATTTGCGCATGAACACCAGCCTGTGGTCCGGGCGCAGCTTGGCCGTGCCCTGGTGCGCCGCGAACCAGGCGACCAGGCCGGCGGGATTGGCGAACTGGTCGTTTCGGAAGCCGATGACCGCCCCCTTCGGCCCGGCATCCACCCTGTCCACGCCGGCGCGCCGGCATAGCGCCTTCAACGCCACCACCTGCATCAGGTTTTCAGCCGCCTGCGGCAGCGGGCCGAAGCGGTCGATCAGTTCGGCGGCGAAGGCGTCGATTTCGTCGCGGCTGTTGAGGCCCGCGAGGCGCCGGTAGAGGTTCATGCGCACGCTCAGGTCGGCGACGTAGGTATCCGGGATCAGCACCTCGAGGCCCAAGGAAATCTGCGGGCTCCATTCGGCCTCCGCCGCATGGCCGTCGTCGAGGCCCCTCGCCTCCGCCACCGCTTCTTCCAACATTTGTTGATAGAGCTCGACGCCGACCTCGCGGATATGGCCGGACTGTTCGTCGCCCAACAGGTTGCCGGCACCGCGGATATCGAGGTCGTGGCTAGCGAGCGAGAAACCGGCGCCCAGGCTGTCGAGTGTCTGCATCACTTCCAGCCGGCGCTGCGCGGTGGGCGTGATCTTCTGTTTCGGCGGCAGCGTCAGGTAGGCGTAGGCGCGGATCTTCGAGCGCCCTACCCGGCCCCGGAGCTGGTAGAGCTGCGCCAGGCCGAACATGTCGGCGCGGTGGATGATGATGGTGTTGACGCTGGGGAGGTCGAGACCCGATTCGACGATGTTGGTGCTCAACAGTACGTCGAACTTGCCCTCGTAGAACGAAGAAACCGTGTCCTCCAGGTCCTTGATCGGCATTTGGCCGTGCGCGATGCCGAACTTGAGCTCCGGCACCAGTTCCTTCAACCGCTGCTCGACGCGTGCGATGTCGGCGATACGCGGACAGACATAGAAGCTCTGCCCGCCACGGAACTTCTCGCGCATCAGGGCTTCGCGGATGACCACCGGATCGAAAGGCAGCACGAATGTGCGGACAGCGAGCCTGTCCACCGGCGGCGTCGCGATAAGGCTCATGTCGCGGATGCCGGTGAGCGCCTGTTGCAGGGTGCGCGGGATCGGCGTCGCCGACAGCGTCAGCACATGGATGCCGGCGCGGTATTTCTTCAGCCGCTCCTTGTGGGCGACGCCGAAATGCTGCTCCTCATCGACGATCAAAAGGCCGAGCTCCCGGAACTTCACGTCCTTTGCAAGCAGCGCATGCGTGCCGATGACGATATCCACCTGCCCCGCTTCCAGCGATTCCTTGGTTTCCTTGGCTTCCTTCGCCGTCACCAGCCTGGACAGTTGACGGATGCGCACCGGGAACCCCTGGAAGCGCTGCTTGAACACCTGGAAGTGCTGGCGGCACAACAGTGTCGTCGGCGTCACCACCGCGACCTGCTTGCCGTCGTAGGCGACGGTGAAGGCGGCGCGCAGCGCCACTTCGGTCTTGCCGAAACCGACATCGCCGCAGATCAGCCGGTCCGTCGGCCGTCCCTGCGAGAGGTCCGCCAAGACGTCGGCGATGGCGCGTTCCTGGTCCTCGGTTTCGTTGAAGGGGAAGCGCGCGCAGAACTCGTCGAAGACGCCCGGCGGAACCGGGATCGGGTCGGATTTCTTCAGGGATCGCGCGGCGGCGATGCGGATCAATTCCGCCGCCATTTCGCGCACCCGTTCCTTGAGCTTGGCGCGCCTCGCCTGCCAGGCGGCACCGCCGAGCCGGTCGAGCTGCACGCCCGCCTCTTCCGAGCCGTAGCGCGACAGCACCTCGATGTTCTCCACCGGCAGGAACAGCTTGTCGTCGCCGGCATAGACCAGACGCAGGCAATCGTGCGGCGCGCCGGTGACCTCGATGGTCTGCAGCCCGTCGAAGCGCGCGATGCCGTGGTCCATGTGCACTACCAGATCGCCGGCGTTGAGGCTGGAAACCTCGGCGATGAAGTTCTCGGCCTTCAAGCGCCGGCGCCCGGGCCGCGTCAGCCGGTCGCCCAGGATGTCGGGCTCGGAGATCACCGCCAGGCCGGCATTGGTGAACCCGGCCTCAAGCCCCAGGACAGCGATACCGACGGCGCCCTCAGGCAGTTCCATCAGGTGCGGCGCGTCCTCGACCATGGCCAGCGCTTCCAGGCCGTGCTCCGTCATCAGGCCAGCGAGCCGGTCGCGCGAGCCCTCGGTATAGGCGGTGATCAGCACGCGGCGGCCGTGGGATTGCTCGGCCGCGATCTGCTGGCGGACGGCGTCGTAAACGTTGGCGTCGGGTTGCACGCGCACGTCGGCGAAGTCGCGGCCCTTGTGGCAGCCCATGTCGCGCGAACGTTCGCCGCTCGGCTGGGCGAAGGGCGAAAGCTGCACGGCGGCGCGCTCGGAAAGCGTCGCGCTCCAATCGTCGGCACCGAGGAACAGGGTGTCGGGCGGCACCGGGCGGTAGATGGTGGCGTCGTCGCCGGCGGCGACGGTGACGTCGAGGCGTGCCTGGTAGTACTCGGCAATCAGCTCGAAGCGCGCGTCGAGCGCCGGTTCGGCCTCGTGGTCGAGGGCCACCACCGCGCCGGGCAGGTAGTCGAACAGCGTCGCCAGCCGCTCGTGGAACAGCGGAAGCCAATGTTCCATGCCGATCAGCCGCTCGCCCGCCGAGACGGCCTCGTAGAGCGGGTCGTCGCTACCCGAGACCCCGAACGCCGAGCGATAGCCCGAACGGAAGCGCGAGATGGCGTCTTCGGAGAGCCCGATTTCGCTGACCGGGCCGATGGTGATGCCGTCCGGCGGCGGCGCGCCCGAGAGCGTGCGCTGGCTGGCGGCGTCGAAGGACCGGAGCGTATCGAGCTCGTCGCCGAAGAAATCCAGGCGCAGCGGATTCGGCTGCGCGGGCGGGAAGATATCGACGATGCCGCCGCGCACGGCGAATTCGCCCGCCTCCATTACCGTTTCGGCGCGCCGGTAGCCGGCCTGATCGAGCACCCGGGCGAGCTCTGTGGGATCGATGCGGGTGCCGGGCTTGAGGGTCAAGCGCGTCGCGGCCAGCAATTCCGGCGGCGGTACGCGTTGCAGCACGCCGGATACCGTCGCCAGCACCACGCGGCCGCTATTGGCGCTTTCTTGCGAAAGCTGCCCCAGGCAATGCAGGCGCTGGCCGACGATGGCCGCCAGCGGCGACACCCGGTCATAAGGCAGGCAGTCCCAGGCGGGAAACTCCAGGCAGACGGTCTTGGGCGCGAAGAAGGCCATGGCCTGCTGGGTCCGCGCTAGGGCCATGTCGTCGCTGGCGATGAACAGCACGTCGCGGCCCCCGGCGGCCAAGTCGGCCAGCGCCAGGGCTTCGCTGCCCGATGCGACGCCGGCCAACAGCAGCGTCTCTCCGGGCCGGATGGCGTCAGTGGGGACCCCGGTCATGAACAGTCGTTGAAGGTGATCAGGCGGGCCAGGAAGGCGGTGTCGTGCCGGGCCGGGGGCGCTTCCTTGCCGGTCACCCAGTTGTAGATATCGTTGTCCGGCTCCTCGATCAGTGCCTCGAAGGCCGCCAAATCGGCTTCCTCCAGCGTCGCCATGTGTTCGGCGGCGAAGCGGCCGAGCAGGAAATCGTTTTCCTTCATGCCGCAATGCTGGGAGCGGAACAGGAGTTTCTTGCGCCTTGCGTCCATCGTATTCCGAGGTTTTCCGTTGCCAGCCGATGCGAGGGGCCTACGATATACGCGCTCCCATCCCGTTTGTCAGCACGCGAGCACCATGCGCCCGGAGATTCTGTTTCCCCTGTTCAAACCCGTCACCGCCCTCAAGGGCGTCGGGCCGCGCATTGGCACGCTGATCGAAAAACTCTGCGGCGCGCACCTGGTCAACCTGCTCTGGCATCTGCCGTCGGGGCTGATCGACCGCCGCTACGCGCCGAAAATCGCCGACGCCCATACCGGCGCCGTCGCGACCATCACGTTGCGCGTCATGCAGCACAAGAAACCGCCCAACAAGCGCCTTCCCTACAAGGTGATCTGTTCCGATGACAGCGGCGAGCTGACGCTGGTGTTTTTCCACGCGCACGAGGACTACCTGACGAAGACCCTGCCGGAGGGCGAACAGCGGGTGGTGTCGGGCCGCATCGAGCGCTTCGGTAACGAAATCCAGATGGCGCATCCGGACCATATCGGCACGCTGGACGAGTTGGAGAAACTCAAGACCGTGGAACCGGTCTATCCGCTGACCACCGGGCTGATGCAGAAAGTGCTCGGCCGCGCCGTCGAAGGCGCGCTGGAAGCGGTGCCGGAACTGGAAGAATGGGCCGACCGCGAGTACGTGGCGCGCAACAAATGGCAGACGTGGAAAGCGGCGCTGCTGGCGGCGCACGCGCCGGACAGCGAGGCGGCATTGCTGCCGGAAGCCCCTGCCCGCCAACGTTTGGCCTACGATGAGCTGTTCGCCAACCAGGTCGCCCTGGCGCTGATCCGCCGCCACATGCGCGCCCAGCGCGGCCGGCCGATCCAGGGCACCGGCGCACTCCGCGCCCGGATCGCCCATTCGCTGCCGTTCGAACTCACGTCTGCGCAGAAGAAGGCGCTGGAGGAGATTTCCGGCGACCTCACCAGCGACAAACGCATGCTGCGGCTTCTGCAGGGCGATGTCGGCAGCGGCAAGACGGTCGTCGCCCTGATGGCCATGCTGATCGCCGTCGAGGCCGGTGCCCAGGCTGTGCTGATGGTGCCGACCGAGATCCTGGCGCGCCAGCACCTGGCGACCATCGAGCCGCTGGCCAAGGCGGCGGGGCTTCGGATCGTGGTGCTGACCGGGCGCGAACGCGGCAAAGCCCGGACCGCCGCGCTGGAAGCGCTGGCGTCGGGAGCGGCGCAGATCGCGGTCGGTACGCATGCGCTGTTTCAAGACGATGTCGAGTACAAGAGCCTGGCCGTCGCCGTCATCGACGAGCAGCATCGCTTCGGTGTGCATCAGCGCCTCACCCTGGCGTCCAAGGGACACGCCGTGGACGTGTTGGTGATGACCGCGACGCCGATCCCGCGCACCTTGATGCTCACGGCCTACGGCGATATGGATGTCTCGCGCCTGATGGAAAAGCCGCCTGGCCGCCAGCCGGTGAAGACGGTGACCATCCCGCTCGGCCGGTTGAACGAGGTGACGCAGGCCATTGGCCGGGCCTTGAACAAGGGCGAGAAGGTCTACTGGGTCTGCCCGCTGGTGGAGGAATCCGACAGCCTCGACGTTGCCGCCGTGGAGGCCCGCCACGCGCACCTCAGCGAAATGTTCGGCGACCGCGTCGGCCTCGTGCACGGGCGGATGAAGGGCGCCGAGAAAGACAAGGTGATGGCCGCCTTCGCCACAGGCGGCACGGATATTCTGGTGGCGACCACGGTGATCGAGGTCGGTGTCGACGTGCCCGACGCGACCGTGATGGTGGTCGAGCACGCCGAACGCTTCGGCCTGGCGCAACTGCATCAGTTGCGCGGGCGCATCGGGCGCGGCGACAAGGCGTCGAGCTGTCTTTTGCTTTATGCGCAACCGCTGACCGAAACCGCGCACAAGCGGCTCGAGGTCATGCGCGACACTGACGATGGTTTCGTCATCGCCGAGGAAGACCTGAAACTGCGCGGCGCCGGCGAACTGCTCGGCACCCGGCAAAGCGGCATGCCGACCTTCCTGCTGGCCGATTTGCAGGCGCATGTGGAGTTGTTCGGCGCCGCACGCGACGATGCGTCGCTGCTGCTGGAGCGCGATCCGGAGCTGGAAAGCCCGCGCGGCCAGGCGGTACGCACGCTCCTCTACCTGTTCGAGCGCGACGCCGCCGTGCGGTATTTGCGCTCCGGCTAAGACCCAACCGAAAGGACACCGATGACGACGCTTTCCTTCGACCTCTACTGGTCCATGCGCAGCCCCTACTGTTACCTGTCGCTCGACCGCATGCTGGCGATCGAGCGCGACTACGACGTGCGCATCGATCTCCACGTCGTCTACCCCATTGCCGTGCGCGATCCGGACTTCTTCCGCGTCCGCGCCTCCAAGCACTACCGGCCCTATAACCTTCTCGATTCCGCCAGACTGGCGGAATACCACGGCATCGCCTACCGCCGCCCGGTGCCGGACCCGATCGTCCAGAACCTGGAGACCGGCGTCATCGCCGAGGACCAGCCGCATATCCGCCTGATCACGCGTTTGGCGCAGTTGGCCGCCGAGCGCGGCCGCGGGCTCGCCTATCTGGACCAGATTTCGCGCCGTATCTGGGACGGCGGCACCGACAACTGGCAGGAGCCCCAATGCATCGCCGACGCCTTGACGCGAGCCGGCTTCGAGGCGGATGCAATGGTCGCCGAAGCGGCGCGCGACGGCGACGCCATCGATGCCCGCATTCATGCCAACGAAACGGCGCAGGATGCCGCCGGGCACGGCGGCGTGCCGCTGATGGTGTTCGATGGAGAGCCCTTCTTTGGCCAGGACCGGATCGAGCTGCTGCTCTGGCGGATGCGTGCCCGGGGCCTCAAAGAGCGGTCGTGACGGCCGCCTGCAATATTGTGAAACAGAACGACACACACGCCGCCCGGCAGTTCCGCCATACTCGCCGGGCGTTAGCTGATCGCCGCCTGGGCCATGACACCGAACGATTTCCGCTTTCACATCCGATACAAATGCGCCGGCAGCCTCGACGACCTGAGCGATTGGCTGCAGTCCAACTGCGCCGGCGGCTACGCCTTCAAGGTCGACCCCAGCGGCACCAGCGCCGGCGATTTTGCCGCCGATGACGTGATGATCCGCTTCGAGCGCCAGGAAGACCTGAAGCGCTTTCGCAAGATGGCCGGCGGCTGAACCGCCCGCTCACCTCGATCAGCCGATAATTTCTTCGGAATCGTCGTCGCCGGCGGCTTCGGCGCGGATGCGGTCCTGCATCTGGCGCGGCCGGGTGCCCTTTGCCACCAGCACCGGTGCCGCGTCTTTCTCGCGGATGATGTCGACCTCCTCGTAGGCCGCGGCAGAGGTCATGGCCTTGCCCTTTTCTTCCTCCGGACGGCGGTCCGGCGGCGTGACGATGCCGCCCGAGATGACCATCTTGATCGCTTCCTCGACACTCATTGAAAGCGGGATCAGGTCGGCCTTGGGCACGAACAACAGAAAGCCCGACGTCGGGTTCGGCGTCGTCGGCAGGAAGATGTTGATGCATTCTTCCTCGGTGATGCTCTGCACCTCGCCCTCGGTGCGTCCGGTGATGAAGGCGATGGCCCAGAGCCCGCGGCGCGGATATTCGACCAGCACCGCCTCGCGGAAGGCATTGGATTGCTGCGCCAGCACGGTTTCCAGGATCTGCTTCACCGCGCCGTAGACGTTGCGGATCACCGGCATGCCCGACAGCACGCGCTCCGAGATGCGCAGCCACACCCGGCCCAGGAAGCCGGCCGCCAGCGCGCCGATCAGGATCAGGCCGAGCATCAGGATCAGCAGCCCCAATCCCGGCACCGCGAACGGCAGGTAGGTTTCCGGGTTGTACTTCACCGGAATCAGCGGCGTGATCTTGGAATCGACGAAGCCGATGAACACCCAGGCCAGATAGAAAGTGATCGAGATCGGCGCGGTGATCAGGATGCCGGCAAGCAGATAGGCGCGCATCCGCTGCGTGAACGAGAACGTGCGTGCTTTCGGCGCCTGCGGGTTGTCGGTGGCTTGCTGTTCTTCGGCCATGCTTATTCGCTGTTGCCCTTACTTGCTGCTCAGGGAGCGAACCGTATCCGCCAGGATATTCAAGAGCCCGCGGATGAACGGATCGGATTTCTTGAGTTTCTCGTCGAACATGGTCTTGGTGATGCAGATGATGGTGGTGCCCCTGGAGGCCCGTGCCGAGGCCATGCGCGGTTTTTCATCGATCAGGGCCATTTCGCCGAAGATGCCGCCCTGGCCCACCTTGCCGAGAACCGTGACCTTGCCGTCGATCTCTTTGATGATCTCAACTTCGCCTTCCTGGACGACATAGGCCATGGTGCCGATCTCGCCTTCCTTGAAAATCTTCGATCCCGGCTTGAATGTCTGCCGCTGCAATATCTGGGAAGCCATGATTACGCCCTCTACCACCCCGGTTCCTGCCCAACCACGTGTCTTGCGCCGGGCCGTGATTGCTTCGCGAGCCCGAGCCGCTATGGTACTGGGTAATCTGAGCGGCATCCACAAGAATAGAACGGCACTATGGCGAAACTAAGGGGGGACGGGCATGTCGCCTAGGGAATACCCGGACCGGCCGTTCGTCGGCGTCGGCGCGGTGATCTTGGGGCCCGACGGCGTGGTCATGATCCAGCGCGGCAAGCCGCCCCGGCGCGGCAGTTGGAGCCTGCCGGGCGGCGCCCAGGAATTGGGCGAGACGGTGTTCGAGACAGCCGTTCGCGAGGCACGCGAGGAAACCGGCCTGGATATCGAAGTAATCGGACTTGTCGACGTGGTCGATTCGATCCGCCGCGACGACGATGGCGGCATCCAGTATCACTACACCCTGGTTGACGTGGTGGCGCGCGCCACCGGCGGTACCCTGCGACCGGGCGGCGACGCCATGGGCGCGCGGTGGGTGGCGCTGGATGATATCCCTGGAATGGAACTTTGGTCGGAAACCGTCAGGATCATCGATCTGGCGGCGGAGATGGCGGCCGTCCTGCCCGATCCCGGCTCAGAGTAGCCCGTTCTCCCGGAAATACCGCAAGGCGCCCTCGTGCAGCGGCGCGGTAAGCGAGTCGCGCACCATTTCCGCGTCGCTCAGGTACTTGAGGGCCGGATGCATGGAGCGGAACTTGCTCAGGTGGCCGAAGATGGCGGCGGTGATGGCATAGGCCGTATCCGCGTCCAGCTTGGTCGTGGTCACCAGCGTGGCGCTGAGCCCGAAGGTGCGGATATCGGTGGTGGTGCCGCGATAGAGCCCGGCCGGAATCTGCGCGTCACGGTAATAAGGCCACTTTTTCAGCAACGCCTGTACGCCCGGCCCATAAACGCTGATCAGGTTGGTATTGCAGTCCTGCAAGGCTTCGCGAATGGCGCTGGCCGGATGGCCGACGACGTAGGTGATGACATCGGTGCGCCCATCGCACAGTGCCTTCACCTGGTCACGGGTGCCGAACTGGGTGAAGCCGCCGAATTCATTGGCGTCCCAGCCCATGCTGGCCATCAGTTCCAGGAAGGTCTCGCGCGGGCCGGAACCCTTTTTGCCGACGTTGATGCGCCGGCCCTTGAGATCCCGTAGCCGCCGGGCGCCAAGGTTGGCGCGGGCGACGATGGTGAACGATTCCGCATGCAGCGAGAACATCGAGCGCAACTCGGTGATCGGCTTGTCTTGGAACTTCCGGATACCTTTAAAGGCCTGGTAATGCGTGTCCGATTGCACGATGCCGAGATCGATCTGTCCCTCGGCGAGCCCCTGCAGGTTGGCCACCGAGCCGAGCGATTCCCGCGCCTGGCAAGCATAGTCCTTGCGCTGGGCGCGGCCGTAGGCCTCGAGCATGCGGCAGATGGCACGGCCGGTGGGATAATAGACGCCTCTCGGTGAGCCGGTGCCGATGTTCAGCGAAATGGAGTCCGCCGCCGTTGCCTGCGGCGCCGATAAAAACAGAACGATGGCGCCGAGGGCGCAGGCGAAGCGCGACGCGAAGGTCATGCGGGTTCCTTTTCCATGCGCGCGCAGTATAGCGTGGTCGACCGGCCAGGTAAAAACGCCGCGTCAGCGTTCGCGGAAAGCGGTTTTGACCGAACTGACCACCGGTTTCATCAGGTATTCCAGCAGCGTCTTGCGCCCGGTCTTGATGTCTGCCTGTACGGTCATGCCCGGCTTCACCCGGTTCTTCTCCGGGTCGAACCCGACATAGCCGCGGTCCATGGCGACCATGCCCTTGTAATAGGGGTCGCCGGTGGCTTCGTCGACGAAGGTGGAGGCCGAGACGTCCCTGAGTTCGCCGGAAATGCCGCCGTAGCGGGCGTAATCGTAGGTGGTGACCTTGATGGTGACCGGCTGGCCGACGCGCACATGGCCGACGTCGCGGGTGGTGATCTTGGTCTCCACCACCAGTTCCTTGTCGGTGGGGACGATCTCCATGATCACGGCGCCGGGCGGAATGACGCCGCCGACGGTGTGCACCTGCAGGCCCTTCACGTAGCCGCGCACCGGCGCCGAGATTTCCAGCCGCCGCACCTGGTTGAACAGCCGGCTCAAGGTCTCGTTGACCTGCGACAGTTCGTTGGTGACGGCGCCCATTTCGGCCAGGGACTGTTCCTTGGCGTCGGTATCGATTTCCTCGAGCCGGGTTTTCTGCTCAGCCAGGCTTTCCTGGGTCTGTTGGCGCTCGACGATCAGGTTGGCCAGTTCGCCGCGGGTCTCGTTCAGCGCGCGCTTGGCGTCCAAGTAGGAAATCCGTGTCGTCAGGCCGCGGCGGAAAAGGTCCTCGCGCATCTCGTATTCCTCGAGCCGCAGGTCGGAGGTGCGCGAAAGCGTGTCCTCGCGCTCTTCCAAGAGCGCCAATTCCTGTTTACGCTGTTCGATCTGAGTGACCACCACTTTGCGGCGGTTTTCCAGCGCCTCGATGGCGCTTTGATAGATGGTCACCTGGTCATCGACCAACTGGCTGTATTCGCTGCCGACGAAGGAGAAATCCGGCTCCGAACCGGTTCCAAGCGCGCGCAGCCGTTCGCGTTGCAACTCGAGGCCAGTGCGCCGCGCCTTCATCTGGTTCAATTCCGCCGCCGCCGCCGACGGATCGAGGCGGATCAGCACCTGTTCCTTCTCAACTTCCTCGCCGTCCTGCACCAGAATTTCGGAAATGATGCCGCCTTCGAGGTGCTGGATGGATTGAATCTGGCCGGTCGGCACCACCTCGCCCGACGCGATCGCCACCTCATCGACGTTGGTCACAGCCGACCACACCAGGAAAGCGCAGATGACGACGGCGATGGTCACCATGGCGATGCGGATCAGCCCGGAACTCCCGGCCTCTTCCAGGATCACCGATTGCGCGAGGAACCGCGTCTGGCGGTCGCCGCGACGGACCTTGCGCGGCGGTTCGGTGACGTCGCCGGACTCGGTTTGGTTTATGACCGCCTGTTCACTCATGCATCAACCTCTTACAGGAAATCCTTTGGCATTTCCTTAAGGACATCCTCGGCCGGGCCGTAGGCTCGGACGTTGCCGTATTCCAGCCACAGAATCTTGTCGGCGATGCGCAGGTGGCTCGGGCGGTGGGTGACGATCAGCACCGTCTGCTCGCCGCGCATTTCGTCGACCATGCGCATGAACGCCTGATCGCCCTCGAAGTCGAGACCGTTGCCGGGCTCGTCGAACAGCATGATCGGCGCCTGTTTCAGGTAACCGCGCGCCAGGTTGAGGCGCTGCAAAAGGCTGGTCGGCATCGATCCGACGCCGGAGTCGCCGATCCGCACATCGAAACCGGTGCGCTTCCACTTGCCCGACCCCTGCTCCAGCGCCAGCACATCGTCCAACACGCCGGCCTTGTAGCAGGCCCAGCGTAGATCGTTGTCGGTGGCCGTCGGATGCGCCATGCGCAGGTTCTGCGAGATGGTGCCGTAGAAGAACTCCAGCGATTGCGGCACGTAACCGACGGCGTGGCGCAGTTCCACCGTGTCCATCTGGCGAATGTCCATATTGTCGATACGGATCGAGCCGGCTTGGGCCTGGTACATGCCGGCCAGCAGCTTCAGCACCGTCGATTTGCCCGAGCCGTTGCCGCCGACGACGCAGATCACCTCGCCCGGTTCCGCGTCGAAGGTGACGCCGACCAGTGCCGGGTCCGCTTCCGGGCTGTAGCGGATCGACACGCGCTGGAAACTGACGAAGCCCTCGAAGCGCTTCAGCGGTGTTGCCTGGGAATGTTGCTCGCGCTCGGCGCGGATGTTCATCAGGTTGTTGATCTGGCCGATGGAGGACCGTACCTGGGTGATCCGCGACATCGAGATGAAACCCGTTTGCAGCGGGCCCAGCACCCGCCACACCAGCATCATGGTGGCGACCAGCGAGCCCACGGTCATGTCGCCGCCGAGCACCCGGAACACGCCGAAAACGATGGTGCCGACGCCGGACGCGACCATCAGGACATGTGACAGCGTCTGCACCAGCGACGAAAGCTGCGAGGTATAGAAGCCGTTGAGTGCCGACTTCGAGCTCAGATCGCGGTATCGGTCGAGCCATGTCGCCTCGGCGCCGCAGTACTTCACCGCGCGCATGTTGTTGAGGCTTTCGACCACCAGTTCCTGGCGCCTGGATGATGCCCGCGCGGCGCGCGCCACCGTGGCCCGGATCAGGGGCGTGAACACCAGCGCCAGGATGCCGTAGAGCGCCACCATGATGACCGGAATCCAGACCAGCGGCCCGGCCAGCGAGATGATCACGGCAAGGAAGATGAAAGCGAACGGCACTTCAAGCAGGGTCAACGCCATGGGGCCGGTGAAGAAGTCGCGGATGGTCTCGAAGTCCTTGATCCTGGCCACCTGGGCGCCGACGGTGGAGCGCTCGGTCAGGGCCGGCGGCAAAAACAGGATCTTATGGAAGATCGCGAGCCCGACGATGTTGTCGAGCCTGGTACCGACGAAGGCCAGGATCTTGGCGCGCACGGAGCGCAGGATCAGGTCGCAGCCGATGGCGATAGCGACCCCGACGGCGAAATAGGCGAGCGTCGGCAGCGATCCGGTGGCCACGACCTTGTCGTAGACCGCCATCACGAACAGCGGCGTCGCCAGCGCCAAAAGGTTGAGGATCAGGGTGATTCCCAGCGTTTGGTAGAACAGGCTTCGGAAGCGCTCGGTGATGGCACGGAACCAGCCGACTTTCTGTTGCGCCGAAACCAGGTCCTCGGCCTCGACGGCGGAGAAGAAGTAGACCGTGCCCTGCTGCTTCGAGGCGGGAATCTCGCGGTGGCCGTCCAATTCGCCATCGAACACCTGGATCGTGTCCTGGGTACGGCTCAGCATCACCATGGCGCCGCCGCCGTCGGGCAGGAACAGGCACGGCATCAGGCGCGGATCGACGCGTCCGGCGCGCAGCCGCACCGGACGGCTCTCGTAATGCAGCGTCGCCATGATGTTGCGGAACGAGGTGATGTCGATGTTGTTGATGAAGTGCGGCAGCGCCTCGGCCACGTGGCGCGGATCGCCACGCCAGTTGAGCGCTTCCAGCAACGGCAGCACGCAGTTGGAGAGGTCCGTCGCCTCCTTCAGGCCGGCCATGGCGCCGCGGCGGATGTCTTCGTCGCTGGGCAGCGGCGGCCGTTCCGGCGGCAAGGCGGCTGATTCCGAGCCCGGCGGCGGGCCGGGCGGCTGGGCACCGCCTCCACCCGATGCCGGCGCGGGCGGCGGCGGTTGCGTGGGCACTTGCGGCGCGGGGGCCGGCGTTGCAACGGCGG
>JAYPEK010000061.1:0-20558 GCA_038125725.1 Rhodospirillaceae bacterium | reverse complement strand
AGCATGTGCACTTCGTCGATGATGTAGACCTTGTAGCGCGCCGAGGTCGGCCGGTAGCGCACGCCGTCGATGAGTTCGCGGATGTCGTCGACGCCGGTGCGGCTGGCGGCGTCCATCTCCAGGACGTCCACGTGGCGGTCCTGGGCGATGGCCTTGCAATGCTCGCAGACCCCGCAGGGCTCGGTGGTGGGCTCGCCCTGCCCGTCCGGGCCGATGCAGTTGAGCGCGCGGGCGACGATGCGGGCGGTGGTGGTTTTGCCGACCCCGCGCACGCCGGTGAGGACGAAGGCATGCGCCAGGCGGCCGGTCTTGAAGGCGTTGGTGAGCGTGCGCACCAGCACGTCTTGGCCGATCAGGCCAGAGAAGGTGGTGGGGCGGTACTTGCGCGCCAGCACCTGGTAGGCGTCGTCGCCGGGTGCGGGGGATGGTGAGGAAAGAGAGTCCGAGTCCGATGGCGGTTGGGCGGCGTCGGCTGGCTCGGTATCGCTCATGCGGCGCGGGTCTTTTGTTTGTGGACTCCCTGGTCGAGGTGGAAGGCTGGACACCGACCCGGGCGGAAACTCGTTACGGCTGCTTCCTCTCGGACCTGACCGGGTTGGCGAGAAGCCCGTCCGGCGCCAACCTTCCGGGGCGCACTATATCAGGGCGCGGCCGGAGAAACCAAGACAGAAGCGGAGGTATATCGCGATGGAGCTACTGATAGCGGACGCCGAAGCGTTCCTCGACGATAATCAGGCCGTTGGCGCCGTGCGAAAACAGGCCGACCACCGGGATTGCCGTGTCCTCGAACTCGTAGCGGCCGTCGCGCGCCGCCACCAGGCGCAGCTCCGCAGATTTCTTGGCCGGAATGCGGATCTTGGCGACGCAGGTCTCGTCCTGGCGCTTGCCGTCGATGGTGATGCGGATCACCGCCATGTTGGCGAAGAACGCGTCGGCGGCGAAAATGCGCGCCTCGTCGTCGCGGTTGCGGATGTTGAACTTGTAGGGCCAGCCCTGCTTCAACTGCACGATCATCGGCTCGAACTCGCCGGCCCGCACCCGCATGTTGACCTCCGGCACGCGGGTCCAGTTGACCTGGCGGACGTCATCCTCGTCGACGCTGGCGCAGGTGCGCGCCCCGGAAAGCCGGTCGATGAAGGAGAACTTGGGCAACGCGCCGAAGCCCGGCAGCCCCGGCAGCGCGGCGCTCAATTCGCTCAGGGTCGGCAGCGACTCGCAGCCGCCCAGCATAAGCGCCGCCGCCAGCAGTGCGGGTCGCAGGAACTGAGGGGGCGTCTTCGGCATTCGAAATCCGTCTCCGGCGGGCGGGCAAACGCCGCGAATCGCTTAATTTACAACGAATCCCCGGCTGACAACATTTCCCAGCGCCATTGGTTGCCGCGGGGCGCCGGCTGTGCCAACTTGCCGCCATGACTGATCCCGACCTCTCATCGCTCATCTACACCGGCGTCAGCCTCGACCGCGCCAGCCTCAACCGCAAGGACGAGGCCTGGCTCGCGTTCAAGCGGCGCGATGGCCGCGGGCGCATCGTCGCCGTGTGGCGTAACATGAGCCTGGTCACCGAGGCGGCGGACGGACCGCGCGCGCTCCTGCCCAAGCGCGAAGACGCACCGGGCCTGGCGAAAGCGGCGGACGAGCTGGTGTTCCTCGGCCTCGACGACGAGGGGCTGCCGCTGTTCGGCGCCGACTTGAGCCACATGGACGAGCAGGACGCCATGACGCTCGCCGGCGAAGGTGGGTCTTTCGTCGATCTGCGCAAGCTCGGCTGGCTGATCCCGCGCGACGAGGCCGGCCTCTTGGCTTACGCCCGCGGCCTGGCGTTCTGGCACCGCACGCATCGCTACTGCGGACGCTGCGGCGCGCCGACGGAAAGCCGCGAGGGCGGCCATGTGCGCATGTGCACCAACCCCGGCTGCGAGCGGCCGAGCTTCCCGCGCACCGACCCCGCCGTGATCATGCTGGTCGAGCACCCGGGCAACGCCACGACGCCGCCCCGCTGCCTGTTGGGCCGCTCCGGGCGCTGGGAGTTCCCGCTCTACTCGACGCTCGCCGGCTTCGTCGAACCCGGCGAGAGCCTGGAGGAAGCCGTCGCCCGCGAGGTCAAGGAGGAGGTCGGTGTCGACGTTCGCGTCGCCGACGTGCGCTACATGGCGTCGCAGCCCTGGCCGTTCCCGTCGTCGCTGATGCTCGGCTTCCGCGCCACCGCGTCGACCACCGAGATCACCTGCGATCCCAATGAGATCGCCGACGCGCGCTGGTTCACCAAGGAAGAGGTCTCGGCCTTCGTCGAGTGGGACCAGGCCGGCGCCGACCAGCCGCGCCTGCCGAGGCGCGATTCCATCGCGCGCTGGCTGGTGCAGAGCTGGCTCGACGACGTCGGCTGATACCGCTCCCTTTCGCGGACTGTGACCCCCATCATAGCCAAGCCGCCCCGGCGAGGTTAGAATACCATTGTACGAAAGTGGGAGTCGGGACTGAAATCACGGGAGACCGACGATGAAGTCACAATTTTTCATGAAAACAGCCCTCACGGCGGCACTGGCCACGGCACTGATTGCCCTACCCTATGCCCTTGTGGTCGATGATCTGAGCCTGGCCCAGGTCAGCGCGCAGGCAAAAGGCGGCAATGGCGGTGGAAACGGCGGCGGCAACGGCGGCGGTGGTGGAAACGGTGGCGGCAATGGCGGCGGCGGTGGAAACGGCGGCGGCAATGGCGGCGGCAATGGCAACGCCAACGGCGCCAGCGCCAACGCGGGCGGCAACGGAAATGGAAACGGCAATGCCGGCGGCAACAAAGGCAACAATCACGGTGCCGTGGCGAGCGCGCTCGGCGCCGTGAACGCGGCCCATGCATCGCCGACGGCGTTGGCGAATGCGGCGCCGAACTCGAGGGTCGGCCTGGTCGCGGCCTACGCCGACGCAGTCGCTGCGACACAAACCGCGGCCGATGCGCTGGCGAGCCTGGAGGCCCAACAGACCGCCGTGACGGAAGCCGTCGCGACGACGCTAGCGGCGCTAGCCGATGCGCAGGCGGCGGCTACGCAGGCGGAAACCGACGCTGAAGCGGCACAGGCCGCGGCGGCGACGGCCACCGCTGAAGCGGAAGCGGCGGCGGCGGAAGCTGAAGCCGCGGCAGCGGTGGCGGAAGCCAATCCGACAGACACCGCGGCACAGGCGGCGGCCGAAGCGGCGGCAGCCGCGGCAGCCGAGGCAACGGCGGCCGCGGAAGCGGCCACGGCGGAAGCGGAAGCGGCCGCGCAATCTGCGGCGGAAGCCGAGGCGCAGGCTCAACAGTCGGAAGCGGAGGCGGCAAGCTTCGCGGAACAAACCACGGAAGCCGAAGCCGCCGTCAGTGCGGCAGCGGAAGCCGAGGCCGAAGCCCTGTCGGATGCCGCCAACAAAGGTACCAACGACGCCGTCGCGGCAGCGGTCAACAATCTGCTAGGGCAATAGCAGCGTTGAGGCGTGACTATTCGGTGGCCGAGGCGGTCTGGGCAACCAGCGCCTCGGTCAGCCGGTCGCTTACATCCCCTGTAACCGCCAACCCTTTGCCGGCCTGATAGGCAAGGACGGCGCGCCGGGTTTGCGGCCCGGCAACACCGTCTTCGGGACCTGCGGCCAAACCGATTTGATTCAGCGCGTGCTGGACGAAGCGCAGCGTCGCGGTATCGGCCGGCAAGGCGATCGATTCAGGTTTCCAACCATCCGCCCGCCGGCGGCCGTCGGCCAATTGAGTGGCCGCAAGCCCCTTGGCGACACGATCCAGAACCTGGGCGGCTTGCGGCTCCGCGCGGCGCGCCGCAAGTTCCAACCAAACCCAGGCGTCGAGCGCATCCTTGGCAACACCCAACCCGCTGGCCCGCATGACACCGAAGGCCATCATCGCCGCCGCATGGCCCTGGCGCGCGGCCTGTTCGTACCATCTTGCCGCCCAGGCCAGATTCTTGGGCGCCCCCCGCCCGTTCGCATAGGCGTCGCCCAACTGATAACGTGCCTGCATGTGCCCTTTCCGGGCGGCATCGCGGAACATTGCGAGCGCACGCGGGAAATCGACCCCCGCGCCCCGGCCGGTATAGAGGTTGATGCCGGCCATGTAACTCGCGTCGGCATGGCCCAGGGATGCCGCCTTCACGAACCATCGGGTTGCCGCTGCATAGTCCTGCTCGACGCTCTGGCCGTTGGTGTATCGGATGCCCAGCCGGTATTGCGCGTTGGCATCGTCGGCCTCCGCGCGGGCTAGGTCGTTACGGACAGCCGGCGGCGCACCGAATCCCGCCGTTTCCACGCACGCGGCGAGACCAACAAGGGCCAATGCCGCAACAGCTGATTTGCAAACCCGCCTTTTATTCATGTCGCCTGCCTTCAATCGGATTGAATGATTACGTCCGTATGGCGGGAGACATATCAGGTAAGGAGGGTCAAGCTGTGTCGGCCATCACCGTCGACTTACAATATCAACTGGACCCTATAGGCTCATCGGCCTCATCCGGCGACGGAAACAACCTCGCCACGTGCCGGGTAGCCGGTCTCCACCACCTTCCCGACAGCGGCCAGGATTTCGGCGAATGACGGCCGGGCGAATGGCATGGTCTGGACGGTGCCGAAGTAGAGCGTGCCGTCCGGGCGGATCAGGTAGAGCGCCGGCTCGATGAACATGTCGGGTTCCATCACGCCGGTCGAGGTCTCGCCCTTTGAGGTGGAAATGTAGAGCCCCCACGCGCGGGCCTTGTCGAGTTCGACGCCGTAGGCGACGTCGATGGCATCGAGTTCCTACTCCGCCTTCGCCCGCTCGCCGCGCTCGGCGCCGTCGGAGGACGCGACGACAATGTTGACGCCGAGGTCCGCGAACTTCTGGGCCTTGCGATTGAGATCGCCAAGGTAGCGCGAGCAGATCGGGCAATGGTAGCCGCGGTAGAACACCACCATGGTGAAGTTCTCAGGCCGCTGCTCGGCCAACGACCAGGTGCCGCCGCCGACCAACGGCAGTTCCAGCGACGGGACGGGTTGGCGGGGAATCACGTGATTGAAATAGGACATGGGATCTCCTTGCTGATTGGAGATCGGATTATGGAACCGATCGGTCCAAAACACCACGGGAGGGGCGATCATAATCCCGTGAACAGGTCCGGCGGATCGGCTTCGGCGGCTGGCGCGATATCGCTGACGCCGATACCGATGAGGCGGAAGTAGCGGCCATCGGCCTCGCGCTCGATCAGGTCGCGGGCACACGCGAGGATGACTTCGGCCTGCTGGGTCGGGTTGGCAAGCTGGCGGTTGCGGGTCAGCAGCTTGAAGTCCTGGGTCTTGAGCTTCAGGACGACGGTGCCGCCGGCATATCCACCACGCACCAAGCGCTCCGCCACCCGCGCACAGAGCGGCGTCACGGCAGCAAGAAGTGCATCGGCGCTGTTGATGTCCTGGGCGAAGGTGGTTTCGGCGGAGACACTCTTGGTCGGCCCGCCGGAGGACACCTTGCGCGCATCCAGCCCCTGGGCGTAGCCGGCCAACTGGCGGCCGAACTTGCCGAACAGCCCGACCAGTTCGGCCTCCGGCAATTCCTGCAGGTGGCCGATGGTCTCGATGCCGAGGTCGGTGAGCTTCCTGGCCGTCACCTCGCCGACACCGTTGATCTTGCGCACCGGCAAAGGCGCCAGGAAAGTCTTGGTCTCGGCCTCGCCGATCACCGAATAGCCGCGCGGCTTCTCTAGGTCGGAAGCCAGCTTGGCCAGGAACTTGTTGTGCGAGAGCCCGATGGAGACGGTGATGCCGACCTCGCGCTCGATCCGGCGGGCGACCTCGGCCAAGGCGACGGCCGGCGGACCGTCGGCGGCGGGTTCCAATTCGGCGCGGGCGTCATCGGAGAGATCCAGGTAGGCCTCGTCCAGGGACACGGGCTGGATCAGCGGCGTGGCGGCGCGGAAGATCGCCCGGATTTGGTCGCTGACGGCCTTGTACTTGGCCATATTGGGGGGAATCACCACCGCCTGCGGACAAAGCTCCAGCGCCTTGAACATGGGCATCGCCGAACGCGGCCCGAACTTGCGCGCGATGTAACAGGCGGTCGTCACCACGCCGCGCCCGCCCGGATGCCCGACGATCAGCGGCTTGTCCTTAAGGCTGGGGTCGTCGCGCTTTTCGACGCTGGCGTAGAAGGCATCGCAATCGATATGCGCGATATGCAGCCGGTCCAGTTCCGCATGCTGGATAATGCGTACCGATCCACAGGCCGGACAGGTCTCATAGCTGCCGACGGAGAGATCCAGGCAATCGCGGCACAAGACGATCGATCGCGGTTCGGTCATGCCCCACCGGAAAAGTTCTTAATTTGTTCTTTTGCAGGATGGCGCGCCGGCCGAGCCGCGTCAAGGCCTGGCCGCGTCAATTGTGAGCCGTCAACCGCCGCGCTTGCGGAACGGATGCGCGGGATAGGTGCCGAGGATGTGCAGTTCGTTGGTGAAGAAATCGAGCTCTTCCAGCGCCAACTGCAAAGGCCGCTGCTCCGGATGGCCCTCCACGTCGGCGTAGAACTGGGCAACGACAAAGTCGCCGTCGACGTAGCTTTCCAGCTTGGTCATGTTGACGCCGTTGGTGGCGAACCCGCCGAGCGCCTTGTAGAGCGCGGCGGGAATGTTGCGCACGCCAAAGACAAAGGTGGTGACGACGTCGTCGCGATCGGCGCCGGGATCGATGGGCTCGCGCGCCAGGACGACGAAGCGCGTGGTGTTGTGTTCGGCGTCTTCGACGTCGGAGCGCAGGATGTCCAGCCCATAGAGCTCGGCTGCCAGTTCCGACGAAATCGCGCCCTGGGTCTTGTCGCCGTTGGCGGCGATGTCCTTGGCGGCGCCGGCGGTATCCACGTGCACCACCGCCTCGACGCCGATCTCGGCGATCAGCTTGCGGCACTGGTTGAGCGCGTGCACGTGGCTGTGCACCTGCGTGAGGTCCTCGATCCTGGTGCCGGGCACGCCGAGAAGCTGGTGGTTCACCCGCTGGAAATGCTCGCCGATGATATGCAGTCCCGATTCCGGCATCAGGTGATGGATGTCCGCGACCCGCCCGGCGACGGAGTTGTCGATGGGAATCATGGCCAGCGCCGCGCGCCCTTCCTCCACCGCCTCGAAGGCATCGACGAAGGTCCGGCATGGCAGCGGCGTCATGTCGGGATAGGCGGCGCGGCAGGCCATCATCGAATAGGCCCCGGGCATGCCCTGGAAGGAAATGGTGTTGGCGGGGTCGCTCATCGTCTTTGTCCGGTTAGCGCCTTCAGTTTGCAGAGAGAATCCGCCGGGCGCGTTCTAAGTCGGCGGGAGTATCGACGCCCAATGGTACGGTGTCAACGCAAGCGGCGGCGATGATCATGCCGTTCTCCAACGCACGCAGTTGCTCGAGCCGTTCGCGCCGCTCCAGGTGCCCCGGCGCCAGCGCCACGAAACGTGCCAGCGCGTCGCGGCGGTAGGCGTAGATGCCGATGTGATGGTAGAGCGCGGCTTCCGGGTCGTCGCTCCAGGGAATGGTGGCACGGCTGAAATAAAGCGCCCGCCCGACGCGGCCGCCCGGCGCCATCGCCAGCGCCGCCTTGACCACATTGGGGTTGGCGCGCTCGTCCGGCTCGGTGATTTCTGCCACCAGCGTGGCGATATCGACGGCCGGATCGGCCAAGGGCTCCAGCACGGCACGGACGGCGGCGGGTTCCAGCGTCGGCAGATCGCCCTGCAGGTTGATGACGGTATCGAACCGCCGGTCCGGATCGTAGCGCTCAAGCGCCTCGAAAATCCGGTCGGAGCCGGACGGATGATCCGGATCGGTCAGCACCGCGTCGCCGCCGGCGGCGGTGACCGCGTCGGCGATGGCGGCTTCCGCGCAAGCCACGACCACGGGGCCGCATTCGGCCTCCATGGCGCGGCGCCAAACTTGGACGATCATCGGCGCGCCGGCGATATCGGCGAGCGGCTTGTCCGGCAACCGGGTCGAGGCCAGGCGCGCCGGAATCACGACGACGGAGGAAAAGGAACTGGTCATGGCGCGAGATTACGCATCCGGCGCCGGATTATCCAGTGATTGCACGAGCCGGACTGAACGGCTAAATTCCCCCCACTTTTCGATCGAGAGGACCGGTCCCATGCACTACGAATGGTATCACAAGGCGAGCCTCGGCATTCTTGCCGCCCTTTGGTTGGTGTTCGTCAGCAACATGCTCGGAAACGAGCTCGTCCATGCCGAAGCGCTGGAAGAGCCCGCCTATGCGGTTGCCGCCGCTGAAGGCGGCGAAGGCAAGGCTGCCGCCAAGCAGGAGACCGCCACCGCCGAGGATGCGCTGGCCATGCTGGCGTCGACCGACGCCGGCAAGGGCGAGAAGCTGTTCGGCAAGTGCAAGGCCTGCCACACCGCCGAAAAAGACGGCGCCAACAAGGTCGGCCCCAACCTCTGGGACATTGTCGGCCGCGCCAAGGGTTCGCACGGCGGCTTCGCTTATTCCGGCGCGATGAAGGACAAGGGCGGCGATTGGTCTTTTGCCGATCTGGACGCGTTCTTGGCCAAGCCGAAGGATTTCGTCCCCGGCACCAAGATGAGCTTCGCCGGCCTCAAAAAGGCCGACCAGCGCGCCGCCATGCTGCTTTACCTGCGCTCCTTGAGCGATTCGCCCAAGGCGCTGCCGTAAGCCAGCATCCCCGTTGGATACCTGCCCTGAACACCTGATCGCCTTCGCGGTCAAACTGGTCGATGCCGCGCGCCCCATTTCGCGCGCTTATTTCCGCACGCCGGTCACGACCGAAGTCAAGGACGACGAAAGCCCGGTCTCCGTCGCCGACCGCGAAGCCGAAGCCGCGATGCGCAAGCTGATCGAGGCCGAACATCCGGACCACGGCATCTACGGCGAAGAATACGGCCAGGTGCGCACCGACGCCGAGTACGTCTGGGTGCTGGACCCCATCGACGGCACCAAATCGTTCCTAGTCGGCAAGCCCTTGTTCGGCACCCTGATCGGTCTCCTGCACAACGGCCGTCCGGTGCTCGGCATCATCGACATGCCGGCACTGGAAGAGCGCTGGGTCGGCGCCAAGGGCCATGCCACTACCTTCAACGGCACGGCCGTCAACACGCGCAATTGCGATACGCTTGGCAAGGCCTGGATGCTGGTGACCTCGCCGGACATGTTCCTGGGCGACCACCTTCCCGCTTTCGAACGCCTCAAGGGCGAAGTGCAGTTCCTGCGCTGGGGCACCGACTGCATGGGCTACGGCCTGCTCGCCAACGGTTTCGCCGATGTGGTCTGCGAGGCCAAGATGCAGCCTTACGACTACATCGCGCTGGTGCCGGTGGTTGAAGGCGCCGGCGGCATCATGAGCGACTGGCACGGCAATCCGCTCGGGCTGGAAAGCGACGGCACGGTGCTGGCCTGCGGCGACGCGCGCATGCACGGCCCGGCGATGGCCGCGCTCAAGGGCTGACGCCCCCCTTCATCGCCCTTCCCCCACGGTCACAAGACCGCCATAATTTGCCGCCATACCTTGAACCCACACCCGTTGGCGACCAATATCGGTGCATGATGAAAAAACTTCCGCTTTTCGGCCTCTTGGCCTTGGTTTCGCTTCCGGTTTCCGCCTTCGCCGGCAGTCTCGACGGCGTCGAGGGCAGGCACGGCATCGCCATGCATGGCGACCTCAAGTACCCGGCCGGTTTCAAGCACTACGACTACGTCAATCCCGACGCGCCGAAGGGCGGCAAGGTGCGGATGTCGTCGATCGGCACCTTCGATTCCTTCAACGCCTTCATCGTCAAGGGCAACGCGGCGGCGGGATCGGGTTCGATCTACAACACGCTGATGGCGCATGCCGCCGATGAGCCGTTCACGCTCTATGGCGAATTGGCGGAAGAAGTCTACATGCCGGACGACCGCTCCTGGGTCGCCTTCAAGATCAGGACGGAGGCCAAGTGGCACGACGGCCAGCCGATCACGCCCGACGACGTGATCTGGACCTTCAACACCCTGATCAAGGACGGCCAGCCGTTCTATCGGTTCTATTACGGCAGCGTCAAAGAGGTGCTGAAAATCGGCGACGACATCGTCCGCTTCAATTTCAAGCCGGGCGACAACCGCGAACTGCCGCTTATCATCGGCGAACTGACCGTGCTGCCGAAGCACTATTGGGCGGGCCGGGAGTTCAACAAGACGACGTTGGAGCCGCCGCTCGGTTCGGGGGCCTATAAGATCAAGAGTTTCGAGCCCGGCCGCTCGGTGACCATCGAGCGGGTGAAGGACTACTGGGGTGAAAACCTGCCGGTGAACAAGGGCTTCTCGAACTTCGATGAAATCCGGTACGACTACTACCGCGACGGCACCATCGCGCTCGAGGCCTTCAAGGCCGGCGAATACGATTTCCGCGCCGAGAATTCCTCCAAGAACTGGGCGACTGCATACGATATACCGGCGATCAAGGACGGCTTGATCACCAAGGAAACCATCGACAACAACCGCTCGTCGGGAATGCAGGCCTTCGTCTACAACACGCGCCGCGAAATCTTCCAGGACCGCCAGGTGCGCGCCGCCCTGGCCTACGCCTTCGATTTCGAATGGTCGAACAGGAACCTGTTCTATGGCCAATACACCCGCACCCGCAGCTATTTCGACAATTCGGAACTGGCCGCCACCGGCCTGCCGGACGCCGACGAGTTGAAACTGCTGGAGCCCTGGCGCGGCAAGATCCCGGACGAGGTTTTCACCCAGGCCTATGAACCGCCGAAATCGGGCGATCCGAAGCAGGTGCGCAGGAACCTGCGCACGGCGAGCAAACTGCTGACCGATGCCGGCTGGAAAATCCAGGGCCGCGAGCGAGTGCACACGACGACGGGCAAAAAGCTGGAGTTCGAAATCCTGCTGGTCAGCCCGCTGTTCGAGCGTATCGCGCTTCCCTTTGCCAAGAACCTGGAGAAGCTCGGCGTCAAGGCGAGCGTGCGCACGGTCGATTCATCGCAATACCAGCGCCGGCTCGATACCTACGATTTCGACATGGTGGTCGGCAGCTTCGGCCAGTCGCTGTCGCCTGGCAACGAACAGCGCAGTTTCTGGGGCACGCACGCCGCCGATCTGGAAGGCGGGCGCAACCTCATCGGCATCAAGGACCCGGCCATCGACGCGCTGATCGAGAAGATCATCTCGGCGCCAAACCGCAAGGCGCTGGTCACCGCGACGCGCGCGCTCGACCGGGTGCTGCAATGGGGCCACTGGCTGATCCCGCATTGGCACATCGCCGCCGATCGGGTCGCCTATTGGAACAAGTTCGGCCGCCCCAAGGTGACGCCGATCCAAGGCTATCAATTCTCCGCCTGGTGGGTGGACTCCGCCAAGGCGGAGGCGTTGAAGGGCAGATTAGCTTCCGGGAAAGACTAGGGATCCACCGTTTCCATGTACGCCTATATCCTCCGCCGGTTGCTTCTCATCGTGCCGACGCTGTTCGGCATCATGGTCATCAACTTCGTCGTCGTGCAGTTCGTGCCCGGCGGCCCGGTGGAGCAGATGATCGCCAAGCTCACGGGCGACGCGGTTTCCGCCACCGCGCGGGTCGGCGGACAGGCGGGCGGCGAGGTGAAAACCACGGCGCCGCCGAAAGGCGTCGGCGCCGGTGCCGGCGGCGATGTCAACTCGCGCTACCGGGGCGCCCAGGGGCTGCCCCCGGACCTGATCAAACAGATCGAGAAGCAGTTCGGCCTCGATAAGCCGGCGCACGAACGCTTCTGGATCATGATGAAGAACTACGTCCGTTTCGATTTCGGCGACAGCTATTTCCAGGACCGCTCGGTGGCGCAGTTGGTTATCGACAAGATGCCGGTTTCCATCTCGCTCGGGCTCTGGACCACCATCCTGGTCTATCTGATCTCCATCCCGCTCGGCATCGCCAAGGCGGTGCGCGACGGCACCAAGTTCGACGTCTGGACGTCCGGCGTGGTGATCTTCGGCAACGCCGTCCCGAGTTTCCTGTTCGCGGTGCTGCTGATCATCCTGTTCGCCGGCGGGCGCTATTTCGATTGGTTCCCGCTCCGCGGGCTAGTCTCGCCAGGGTGGGATCACCTTCCGTGGTACGAACAGGTGACGGACTATTTCTGGCACCTGGCATTGCCGCTGTTATCCATGATCATCGGCGGCTTCGCCTCGCTCACCATGCTGACCAAGAACTCCTTCATCGAGGAGATCAACAAGCAATACGTCGTCACCGCCCGCTCCAAGGGCCTGACCGAGCGGCGCGTGCTCTACGGGCATGTGTTCCGGAACGCCATGCTGATCGTCATCGCCGGGTTCCCGTCGGCCTTCATCGGGGTCCTATTCACGGGAGCGCTGCTGACCGAGGTGATCTTCTCGTTGGACGGCCTCGGGCTGCTCGGATTCGAGGCAGCGCTGACGCGCGACTATCCGGTGATGTTCGGCACGCTCTATTTCTTTACCCTGCTGGGGCTGCTGATGGGCATCGTCGGCGACATCATGTACCACATCGTCGATCCCCGGATCGACTTCGAATCGAGGAGCGTCTGAAATGGACGCGCGCCCCGAAATCTCCCCCCATACGGCCGCCGATGCACTCCGCACGCATCGGTTCCTGGGGCTTCGCATCACGCCGATCACGCGCCGTCGCATCGACAACTTCAAGCGCAACCGGCGCGGCTACTGGTCGTTCTGGATATTTCTGGCGCTGTTCCTGGTTTCCATGTTCGCGGAACTGGTGGCCAACGACAAACCGCTGCTGGTCTATTTCGACGGCGATCTCTACACCCCCGCTTTCGCCGTCTACCCCGAAACCACCTTCGGCGGCGAATTTCAGACGGAAGCCGACTATCGCGACGAATTCGTCGAGAACCTGATCAATGAAAAGGGCTGGATGCTCTGGCCGCCGGTGCGGTTCAGCTACGACACCGTCAACTACGACTTGAAGCAGCCGGCACCGGCGTCGCCCAGCGCCGATAACTGGCTCGGCACCGACGACCAGGGCCGCGACGTGGTGGCACGGCTGATCTACGGGTTCCGCATCTCCGTCTTGTTCGGGCTGGTGCTGACGATTATGAGCGCCGCCGTCGGCATTTCCGCCGGCGCCTTCCAGGGCTTCTACGGCGGCATGATCGACTTGGTCGGCCAACGTTTCATCGAGATCTGGGCCGGCATGCCAATCCTCTATCTGCTGATCATCATGGCCAGCGTCATCACGCCGAACTTCTGGTGGCTATTGGGCCTGATGCTGCTGTTTTCATGGATGGGCTTCGTCGGCGTCGTGCGGGCCGAGTTCCTGCGCGCGCGCAACCTGGATTTCGTTCGCGCCGCCCGGGCGCTCGGCGTTTCCGACCTGAAGCTGATCTACAAGCACGTGCTGCCCAACGCCATGGTCGCCACTGTCACCTTCATGCCGTTCACGCTGTCGGGTTCGATCACCACGCTGACGGCGCTGGACTTCCTGGGCTTCGGCCTGCCGCCGGGCTCGGCGTCGCTGGGTGAGCTGTTGAACCAGGGCAAGGCCAACCTGCAGGCACCGTGGCTGGGGCTGTCGGGCTTCGTCGTCATCGCCTTGATGCTCAGCCTTTTGGTGTTCATCGGTGAAGCGGTGCGCGACGCTTTCGATCCGAGAAAGGTCTACAGATGAACCACCTTCTGGAAATCGACGGCCTGCACGCCTCCTTCGGCCACGGCGAGAAGGAAGTGAAGGCGGTGCGCGGCGTCTCCTTCCATATCGAAAAGGGCGAGACGGTGGCGCTGGTGGGCGAGTCGGGGTCCGGCAAGTCGGTGACCGCGCTTTCCGCCATGCGCCTTTTGCCCTACCCATTGGCGCATCACCCGGAGGGCGCGGTCCGTTTCAAGGGCAAGGAGCTTTTGTCCGCGCCCGACAGCCGCATGCGCGAGTTGCGCGGCGCCGACATGGCGATGATCTTCCAGGAACCGCTGACCAGCCTCAACCCGCTGCACTCGATCGAGAAGCAGATCGCCGAGACGCTCCTGCTGCACAAGGCGATGACGCCGGCGGAGGCGCGCGCCCGCGTGATCGAGCTTCTCAATCTCGTCGGCCTGGAAGCCGCGACGGAACGGCTGTCGGCGCTGCCACACGAGTTCTCCGGCGGCCAGCAGCAGCGCGTGATGATCGCCATGGCGCTGGCCAACGACCCGGACCTGCTGATCGCCGACGAGCCGACGACGGCGCTCGACGTGACGGTACAGGCGCAGGTGCTGAAGCTTCTGAAGGACCTGCAATCGGAACTCGGCATGGCGATCCTGTTCATCACCCACGACCTCGGCATCGTGCGCGGCATGGCCGACCGGGTCTGCGTCATGAACGACGGCGAGATCGTCGAACAGGGTCCGGTGAGCCAAGTGTTCGAGCAGCCCAGCCACGACTACACCCGCCACTTGCTCGCCGCCGAGCCCAAGGGCCGGCCGGACCCGGCGCCCGCCGATGCCACCGAGATCATGCGCGGCGACGAGATCAAGGTCTGGTTCCCGGTGAAACGCGGGCTCTTGCGCCGCACGGCCGGCCATGTGAAGGCGGTGGACGGCATCTCGGTCGCCATCCGCCGTGGCCACACGCTTGGCGTCGTCGGGGAATCCGGTTCCGGCAAGTCGACGCTAGGCCGCGCGCTGCTGCGGCTCGAACGCAGCGAGGGACCCATCACCTTCATGGACACCCCCCTGCAGGGCCTCGGCTTCAAGGACTTGAGGCCCTTGCGCCGCGAGATGCAGATCGTCTTCCAGGACCCCTTCGGTTCCTTGAGCCCGCGCCTCTCGGTCGGGCAGATCATCGAAGAAGGGCTTCTGGTGCACGGCCTCGGCGGCGACTACGAGGAGCGGCGCCGACTGATCGGCGAGGCGCTGAAGGAAGTGGGCCTCGATCCCAATTTGCAGGACCGCTATCCGCACGAGTTCTCCGGCGGTCAGCGCCAACGCATCGCCATCGCCCGCGCGCTGGTGCTGAAGCCCAAGTTCATCGTCCTCGACGAGCCGACATCGGCGCTCGACATGTCGGTGCAGGCGCAGATCACCGATCTGTTGCGCGACCTGCAGAAGAAGCACGACTTGGCCTACATGTTCATCAGCCACGACCTCAAGGTGATCCGCGCGCTGGCGCATGAGGTCATCGTCATGAAGGACGGCAAGGTCGTCGAAGCCGGCCCGGCCGAGAAGGTCATCGACAACCCCGAGACCCCCTACACCCGCGCCCTGATGGCCGCCGCCTTCGATCTCGCCGCCGACGAGAGCGGCGTCGTCAGCACTTAAGGCGCGCTCAGTCCGCCGCTTCCGGCGCCAGCTTGTCCTGGATGGCGGGGGATAGGTAAGTTCCCTGGTTCAACAGTTCGCGCTGCACGCGGCTGGCATCGAGTTCGCGGGGCTCGACGCCGCCATCCAGGCAGAGCCCGGCCGCCACGCCGGCCGCGTGGCCGGTGAGCCAGCATTGCGGAATCTCGCGCAGGAAGGTGTGCGAACTGGCGTCGCAGGCGACGTGCCGGCCGGCGCCCAGCACCCCGTCCAGTCCCGACGGCACCAGCGAACCGTAGGGTACCGAGATGTTCGGGAACTTCGGGCTGAGCGAGGTGGAGACGCCGATCTCGTCGTCCCAGACCTTGCCCTCGTCCCATTGCGCGCGGGTGACCCGGTTGAGCCCCTGGAAGCGGCGCGAGTGGCGGACGCCGATCTGCGGCGCGCCGAGCATCAGGTAGGCGTTTTCGAACCCCGGCGCATGGCGGCGGTACATCTCCACATAGCCCGCCGCCAGCCGGCGCGAGCGCACCTCGACGGTGCTCAAATCCTCGACGTTGACGGCGCTGTAGCCCGACAGTCTCGGCCCCATGAACAGCGCCACGTCGCCCCGCCAGGAGACGAAGGGCTTGTCGAAATACTTGAGCGCCTCGCGGCCCAGCGCCATGAATTCGGCGAAGCCCTGCTCCTCGTTCACCTTGAAATCGAGCCAGCGCTCCATGTCGACGCCACCCATCATGAAGGCGGTGTTGAGGCAGTGGTGGATGTTGTCCGCGTCGATGTCGTCGTCCATGGCCATGCCGGCGCGGTAGAGCAAATCGGCATCGCCGGTGGTGTCGATCACCAGCTTGGCCAGCACCGCGTGGCGGCCTTCCTTGCTTTCGAAGATGGCGCCGCGCATGGCGCCGTCCTCGACGATCGGCTCCACCGCCCAGGCGTGGAAGGTGAGCCGCACGTTCCGTTCCAACAGCATTTCCATCGACAATGTCTTCAAGGCTTCCGGATCGATGGTCGGCGACCAGGTAACGACATCGTGGAAGGCGGCCGTGCGCTGCGACCAATAGGCCGCCGTCGAGGCATCCTTGGAGCCCCAGTCGGCGCGGGCCGGACCCTGCACGGCGTCGGCGGGCAAACGGTCGAAGATGTCGCAGGCGAAGCCGGCGATGACCTGCTGGCCGGTCCAGTCGGTCATGCGGTCGATCCACAGCACCAGCCCGCCGGTGGAAAGCCCACCCAAATGGTTGTAGCGCTCGATCAGCATGACATCGGCGCCGGACCGGGCCGCCGCCACCGCCGCCGCCGTACCGGACGGACCACCGCCCACCACCAGGATGTCGCACTCGGCATAGACCGGCGTTTCCCGCGCCGCTTCGGCAATGGTCTTATTGGGGCGCGGCCGCCGGGACCGGTCCTCGTCGGCGCCGTAAATCCTGGACGAATAGAACTGCGTCGATTGGTCCCGGTCCGTCATTGTTCCCACCCCCTGGCGGACCGGCCGGCGACGGCAACGACGGTTACCGGCAATCCGGGCAGGTCGTTTCCTCGATCCGCATCGGCGCGCGGTCCATAGTAATCAGTGCGCGGGTGATCAGGTCGAAAACCCCGAACCAACCCGCCGGTGTTTCCAGCTTAGCGCACGACCGGCACAGTTTGAGCGGTTTCGTTTCCGGCGCCTCCACCGGCACCTTTTCACGGAGATCGAGCTGGCGCGTGCAATAGATCAGGTTGTCGTTGCCGGCCTTCATGATCGACATTTCCATGTCGCGCTCCATGTCCGACGTATCGCAGGGAAAGCGGACGAACACGGCGCGGCCGCTGGCGCGGACCTCGTGCGCCAGGAACTGGTGCAGAAGCACGACGCCGTCGGTGGCGTCCATGAAATCCCAGATGCAGCGGCCGAGATAATGTTCCGGCGCATTCAAGTCGTCGTTCTCGGCGGCGAACACCCGCCAGCCCGGATTGACGAAGCAGATGCGGTCGGCCTCGTCGATCCGGTAGACCACGGGCGTCGGCTCGCTGCCCCAGCGTTCGCGGGTCGAAAAGCCGATGATGTCCGCCATGTCCGAAACCCCTCCCCGTCCCTTTCGTTTGGCTTTCAAGAATGATACTCAGGCTGACGCCTGGCACAAAGTTTCCAAACGTTACCGAATAGAATGATCGACAAAAGGATATTAAGCCGTTGAAATTACTATTTCTTTCCGCCGAGGATACGGCCAGCCGCTGGAAGGACGCACTGGCCGAGCAGATCCCGGAGCTTGAATTCCGGCTTTGGCCCGACGAGGTCGGCGCCCCCGAAGAGATCGACTATGCGCTGGTCTGGAAGCCGCCGGCGGGAGAATTGAAACGCTATCCCAACCTGAAGGCGATCCTCAGTCTCGGCGCCGGCGTCGATCACCTGGCCGCCGATCCCGAACTGCCGGCAGGCGTGCCGGTGTCCAGGCTGGTCGACCGCTGCCTGACCCAGGGCATGACCGAATACGTGCTCTATTGGGTGATCCATTATCACCGCAAGATGGGCGTCTATGCCGAGTTTCGCGCCAAGCACCTGTGGAAACGCATGCACCAGGAAGACCCGCGGCTCAGGCGCATCGGTTTCCTGGGGCTGGGCGAGCTTGGCGGCGACGCGGCGGAGAAGCTGGTGGCGCTGGATTTTGATGTCGCCGGCTGGAGCCGGACGCCGAAGGACATGCCCGGCGTCACCTCGTTCCACGGCGCCGACGGGCTCGGGCCCTTCCTGGCCAGGACCGACATCCTGATCTGCCTGCTGCCGATGACCGATGCGACCCGCGGCATCATCAACAAAGAGACCCTGGCGCAGCTGCCGGAAGGCGCGGCCGTCATCAACTGCGCGCGCGGCGCCCACGTGGTCGACGAAGACCTGATCCAAGCCCTCGATGCCGGCCACATCGCCGGCGCCACGCTGGACGTCTTCCATGTCGAGCCGTTGCCCGAAGATCACCCCTTCTGGTCGCACCCCAAAATCGTCGTCACGCCGCACGTGGCGAGCCTGACGGTGGCGCACTCGGCGGCGGAATACGTCGCCGACAACATCCGCCGCATCGAACGCGGCGACGCACCGCTCAACATCGTCGACTTCTCCACGGGGTACTGAGGTGAGCCGCTGGCAACTCACCGAGGCCGAACGCCGGGACCTCACCGAGTTGCTGGCGGCACTGATCCGCCACCCGAGCCCGGACCCGCCGGGCGACGAATCGGATATCGCACCGTTCGTCGCCGAACGGCTGACCGCGCTCGGCTTCCGCGTCGAAACCGACGAGTTCATGCCCGGCCGCATCAACGTGCTGGCGCGGATCAAGGGCGGCGGCGGGCCGGCGCTGGTGTTCTCCGCCCACATGGACACCATGCCGACCGGCGACGGCGACTGGCGCCATCCGCCCTTCGCCGCCGAGATCGCCGACGGGCGGCTCTACGGTCGCGGCGCGGCGGACATGAAAGGCGGCCTGGCGGCGATGATCGCCGCCGCCGCCAAACTGGCCGGCAGCGCCACGCCGCTTTCCGGCGATCTCGTCCTCGCCTTTTCCGCCGGCGAGAGCACCGGCTGCATCGGCGCCAAACGCATGCTCGAGACCGGCGCCTTGGCCGATGCCGGCTGGCTGTTGGTCAGCGAGCCGACGTCGCTCGATATCCTGACGGCCGAGACCGGCGCGCTCTGGCTCGAAGTCACGGCGCATGGCGAGACAGGCCATGCGTCGGGCGGTGCCAATCCCCTTCATACCAACGCCATCCGGCGCCTGATCGACTTCCTGGAGACGCTGCCGGGCGATCTGTTCCAAGGGCAGATGCACCCGCTGCTGGGCCAGCCGTCTTTGGCGGTCAACGGCCTGCACGCCGGCCATGCCCCCAACATCGCCCCCGACCGCGCGCGGGCGACGCTGGATATCCGCACGCTGCCGGGCCAACCCGGCAATGCCGTCATCGACAAGCTCGCCGCCATGGCCGGCGACGGCTTCAGTTTCCAGGTGATCGACGACAAGCCGCCGGTGGAGACCCCCGCCGGCGACCCGTTCGTCGCCACCTGTGCCGACGCCCTCGCCGCCATCACCGGCGCCGCCAAGGCGCCCGGCGGCGTGCATTATTTTTCCGATTCCAACGTGCTGGTGCCGGCGCTCGGCATTCCGCGCGTCATCATCGGGCCTGGCGAACTGGGCATGAGCGGCCGCCAGGACGAATGGGTGTCCCTCGACGCCCTGGCCGACGCGGCCGCCGTCTACGCCGAGATCGCGGCACGGACACTGGCCGATTGAGGTTCGTTTCGGAAGCGTTTTTCGGGGGTCAGAAACGCTTTGGATTCAATGACATCATAAAAAAAATAACGAAATGAACCCAATTTTGCCTCAGCATTTTTTCCGTCACCCCGTGAAGGCGGGAAGCATGGCCCAATACCGGCACCAACCCGCCTGCTTTCGGCAGGCATCGGCCCCGGTCCAAAACCTATTCGATTGTGAAATAGCGTGCCTGCGCCGACGACCGACGCTGCGAATCGGTACTATAGCATAAAATCAATAAAAGTCAATAAATTCCTATTATGTTCATAGGCCGTTGCGGCGTATTCCGCCATGCCTCCAATAGCTGACAACTTTGGGCGCAGTTGCGGAGTTCTGAAGCTAGCCAGGAGGCGTCATTCTCTGTGCTGGCGGTGAATGTCGGCAAACTGATCAGAAACCGGACATCAAGATTTCCGTAAACGAAAGACCGGAGGTGACCCTGAGCGGCTATTCGGTCCCCAGCGCCCGACTGTCCGCTTACGGATCAGTTTTCCGACATTCGACGTTTCAAGCTCCTGAAGTGGTCCCGGTTATTCGGACAGGTTGGCGTCTATATTAAGGTGTATCCGGTTTAGATTTCATGCCGCCTGCACTTCGGTTCTGCCAGTCCAGTATGCCTCCGCCGGGGTTCGATGCTCAAGGGCGGAATGCGGCCGATGGTGATTGTAGAAGCCGATCCATTCCTTGATGACCTTGCGGGCCTGGAAGCCGTCCTGCAATTCCGTCAGATAGATGGCCTCCTGCTTCAGCGACCGCCAGAGCCTTTCGATGAAGATGTTGTCCATGCAGCGTCCGCGCCCATCCATGGAGACCCGCGCGCCGGCCTCGGTCAGTGTCGTGATCCAGCTGGCACCGGTGAACTGGCTGCCCTGGTCGGTATTCATGATCTCCGGCGCCCCGTGTTTGGCGATGGCCTCGTCCAAAGCCTCGACGCAGAAGCTGGCGTGCATAGTATTGGACAGGCGCCAGGACAGCACCTTGCGTGTCGCCCAGTCCATGACATGCGACATTTCATCGACAATCGAATGAAGCGCGCCTTGTACTGTGGC
>JAYPEK010000060.1:0-20812 GCA_038125725.1 Rhodospirillaceae bacterium | reverse complement strand
AGATCCTCTGTTAGAATACAGGCTCAGGCGTCCCAAATGTTTTGATGACGGACAGGAAAGGCGTTATAGAACAATGAGTTGTAGAGAGAGTGGTGCCCAGGGGCGGAATCGAACCACCGACACGCGGATTTTCAATCCGCTGCTCTACCAACTGAGCTACCTGGGCGCCGGCCGTTCCGGAAAAGCCCGGAACCGGCAGAATTCGTGCCCCGCACCGGATGTTGCCGGGATGTGACAACGGCGGGACACCCGGGGCTTTTAAAAGATATTTCCCGGCCTGACAAGAGCCCTGAGGGCAAGTTTTTGACGCGGCCGCGGCGCGGTTTCAGATGTCGGCGAACTCGTCGTCGTCCAACTCCGCGGCCTCTTCGGCGGGGATGCGGTAGTCCTCGTTGAGCCAGCGCCCGAGATCGATATCGGCGCAGCGCTTGGAGCAGAACGGCCGGTAATCCTCGACCGCCGGCTTCGAGCAGATCGGACATTTCTGGCGCTTCAGCGGAACCACATTGTCGGATTCGCTCATGCCTCACTCTCCTCCCCGGGCGCGCACGAAATAGACCGATGCCGCCAGTTCCGGCCGCGCCGCGATTTCCAGGTTGCCGCCGAGCCGACGCCGCGCTTCTGTGAGGGCGTTCATCTGCGCGCCGGCGAGGGCATCGGCAGCGGCGCTCGGGAGCTCCAGCACGTAGCCCGGCGCCGTTTGCCGCCGTGCTTCGGCCAGTACCGCGCGCAATGTCGCCAGCGCGACGGTTTCCGGCGATCTTTCCGGTGCCGCGGGCTCGCCGCAGAGCAATTCGGTCAGGCTGGCACCTTGGCGCCGGCGGGTGATTTCCGCCAGTCCCAGACGCGTGAACCCGACCAGATTGGGGCGCAGCGCGTCTTCCGCGAGCGCGGCTTCCAGCGCCTCGGCAAGCGCGCTCTGGCTTTCGCGCCGGCGCGTTGAGACGAAATCCACCACCAGGAGGCCGCTCAGGTTGCGTAACAGTACCTGGCGGGCGATTTCCCGTGCCGCCTCGATGTTGACCTCCAACGCCGTCGTTTCCTTGTTGCCGAAGTCGGCGGCGCCGGTATTGACGTCGATGGCGGTCAGCGCCGGGGTTTCGGAAATGATCAGGCTGCCCCCGCAGGCAAGCGTCACGTGCGGGTCGAGCAGGGCCTCGACGGCGTCCTCGATCCCTTCGGCGGCGAACAGCGCTTCGGGACCGGCGTGGTGGCGTAGCACTTCGGCCAAGTCTGGCATTTCGGCGGCGACGAAGGCTTGCAGGCGGGTGAACAGGTCGGCATCGTCGACGACGACCGCTTCCAGGTCGGCGCCGCCGTGCTCGCGCAGCACCCGGAGCGCCGGCTCCACGTCGCGATGCAGGTGGGCGGGGGCGCGGGACTGATCGCGCGCCGCCTCGATCTCTTCCCAGCGCGTGCGCAGCCTGGCCGCTTCATGGGCCAGTTCGTCGTCCTCGGCTTCCGCCGCGGCGGTCCGCACGATGAAGCCGCCGTCGCCTTCCGCCATGGCGCCGGCCATGGCCGCTTGCAGGCGCTTGCGTTCGGCGTCACCGCCGATCCGGCGCGACACCGAAAGCCCTTCCGAAAGCGGCGTGAACACCAGGTCACGGCCGGTCAGGCTAATGCGCGTGGTCAGCTTGGCGCCCTTGTCTTCTTCGGCGTCGCGCGTCACCTGCACCAAAAGCGTATCGCCTTCGCTCAGGTAGTCGGCGATGTCGTCCTCGGCATCGCCCGGATTGCCGGGGCGGAACGGGCGCGCCTCGGGCAGCGCCAGGAAGCCGGCCCGTGTTTCGCCGATATCGACGAAGGCCGCCTGGATGCCCTGCAGCACGGCCTCGACGCGGCCGAGATAGACGTCGCCGACGCGGGTTTCGGCGCTGGCGCGGTGCACGGTGTAGGCGGTCAGCTCACCTTGGGCGGTTTCGGCGATGCGCACCTCGCCCGGAGAGGCGGATATGAAGATATGGTCGCTCAGCATGGATCCCTTAACGTTGCATCATGTTAGGCCGAGCCCGTTGAGCAGCGCCAGTGTTTCATACAATGGCAAGCCGACGACGTTGTCGTAGGAGCCGTTGATCTTCTTGACGAAGGCGCCGGCGCGGCCCTGGATGGCATAGGCGCCGGCCTTGCCCTGCCATTCGCCGCTTTCCAGGTAGGTGGTGATTTCGTCGTCGCCAAGGCGCTTGAACTGCACCTGGGTGACGACCACGCGCGCGCGCCGGAGGCCGCCGGGCGCGGCGATGCAGATCCCGCCATAGACCCGATGCCGGCGGCCGGAAAGGTGCCGCAGCGTGCGCCGGGCATCCCTTTCATCGGCGGGCTTGTCGAGTATCCGGCGCCCGCAGGCGACGACGGTATCGGCGGCGAGCACGACCGCATCCGGGTGTTGTGCCCAGACGGCCTCGGCCTTTTCGGCAGCAAGTCGCTCGGCCACCTGCCGCGGCAATTCGCCTTTCAAAGGGGACTCGTCGATGTCTGCCGGCACCACCTGATCGGGCGTGATGCCCACCTGGGCCAGCAGCGCCAGTCGTCTCGGGGATGCGGAGGCGAGAATCAAACGACCGGTCATGGACCGGTCCTGTTACTTGTAGCGGAAGGTGATGCGACCCTTGGTCAGGTCGTAGGGAGTCATTTCCACGTTCACCCGATCGCCGGCCAGCACGCGGATGCGGTGCTTGCGCATTTTCCCCGCCGTGTGGGCGAGAATCTCGTGATCGTTATCCAACTTCACGCGAAACATCGCGTTCGGAAGGATTTCGGTGACCGTGCCGGTGAACTCCAACGGCTCTTCTTTGGCCATGTCTCTCTCAAGGTCGTTGCGTGAAATGCCCGTGAAGGCCCCCTAACATGCCGCCAAATCGTGAAGGGTCAAGAATTTTCATGGATTTTGCCGCGAATTGGGCGGCTTGTGACCGGGTTTCGGCGTTTCCGCGTCAGGTGTCGACGGCCAGGGTGCGTGGAAAACGCGCCTCGATCCTCTCCATCAACTGATTGCGCACCTGGCGATAGGCGGCGAGGCGCGCATCGCGGTCATCGGGATCGATGACGGAAGGATCGAAGGTGTTCCAGAACTCGATCTCGACGGCCATCACCCGCGTCATTTCCACCGCACGGTGCTGGGCTTCCGGCGACATGGGGATGATCAGGTCGAAATAGCTGTCCTCCAGGTCGTCGAAGGTCTTGGATTTGTGGCCGGAAATGTCGATGCCGATCTCGTCCATGACGGCGATTGCGAAGCCGTCGACCTCGCTCGAGCGCACGCCGACGGAATCGACGTAAATGCGGGTGCCGTGGAGGAATTTGAGGATGCCTTCCGCCATCGGCGAGCGGACGGCGTTCATGGTGCAGGCGAACAATACGGCGGAGGGGAGATCGCCCATGGACGCCTAGGCCCGGATGTGCAGCACGCAGACGAGCGTGAACAGGCGCCGGGCGGTATCCTTGTCCATCTCCACGTCGCTGGCCAGGCGCTCCATCAAAAGATCGGCGCCGTCGTTGTGGATGCCGCGCCTGGCCATGTCGATGGCCTCGATCTGCGACGGCGCCTTGGTCTTGATGGCGTTGAAATAGCTCTCGACGATCAGGAAGTAATCCTTCACCACCCGGCGGAAGGTCGAACCCGGTAGCATCACCCGCTTGATGGGTTCTTCCGCTTCGTCGCGGACGTCGAAGATCAACCGGTTGTCCTCGATCCCCAGGTGCAGGTGATAGGGACCCGGCTGGCCGTCGGTCAGGGTGAATTCGTTCTCTTCCAAGAGGTCGTAGATGGCGACCTTGCGCTCGTGCTCCACCTGCGCGCTGCGGCGGATGACCGACTGCTCGTCCAAAGAGATTTTGGCGATGCGCTGACGGTCTTCCACGGGCCCGGGTCCTTCACGCGGGGTCCGGCAGGTTGAGCCGGATGGACAGCGACAGCGCGTGCGCGTCCAGGCCTTCGGCACGTGCCAAGGTGACCGCCGCCGGGCCAACCTGGCGCAAGCTTTCAGCGCTGCATTCGACCATGGAAGTGCGCTTCATGAAATCCAGCACGCCGAGGCCCGACGAGAACCGGGCCGAACGCGCCGTCGGAAGAACGTGGTTCGGACCGGCAAGGTAATCGCCCAGCGCTTCCGGCACGTAGCGGCCGATGAAGATGGCGCCGGCATTGTTGATCCGGCCAGCCAGGCCGCGCGCGTTCTCAGTCGCGATCTCCAAGTGCTCGGGCGCGATGCGGTCGACCAGCGGCAACCCTTCCTCGAGTGACGCGACGGTGAAGACGGCACCGTAGGTGCGCCAACTTTCGCCCGCCGTCTGGGTGCGCGGCAGCGTCGCGAGATGGCCGTCGACCGCCGCCACCACGGCGTCGGCGAAGGCCGCATCGTCGGTGATCAGGATCGCCTGCGCAGCGGTGTCGTGTTCCGCCTGGCTGAGCAAGTCAGCGGCGATCCAGGCTGGGTCGTTGTCCTTGTCGGCAAGCACCAGGATTTCCGACGGGCCGGCGATCATGTCGATGCCGACGGTGCCGAACACCTGGCGCTTGGCGGCGGCCACATAGGCATTGCCGGGGCCGACGATTTTGTCCACCGGGCGGATGGTTTCGGTTCCGTAAGCCAGCGCCGCCACCGCCTGGGCGCCGCCGACGCGATAAATTTCATCGACGCCGGCAAGCTCGGCCGCGGCCAGCACCAATGGGTTGATGACCCCGTCCGGTGTCGGCACCACCATCACCAGCCGCTGAACGCCCGCCACCTTGGCCGGGATGGCGTTCATCAGCACCGATGAGGGATAGGCCGCCGTGCCGCCCGGCACGTATAGTCCGGCGGCGCCGACCGCGGACCATTTGTAGCCGAGCCGCAGCCCGGCTTCGTCGGTGAAGTCCAGGTCGTCGGGCAGCTGTTTTTCATGGAAGGCGCGGATACGCGTCGCCGCGACGTCGAGCGCTTCCAGGGTCTCGGGCGCACAATCGCGCTTGGCATGTGCAATCTCATCGGCGGTGAAGCGAAGCCCGGAAGCTTCCAGTTCGAAGCGGTCGAACTTGCGGGTGTAATCGACCAGAGCCGCATCGCCGCGCGCGCGCACGGCCGCGAGCACTCTGGCGACCACGTCGTTGACGTCGGCCTCGGTCTCGCGCTTGGCGCCCAGGAAGGCTTGGAATTGCGCCTCGAAGTCGGCGGCGCTCCGGTCAAGCCGCAAGGTCATGGAGCGCTCCCTCGAAATTGTCGAGCCAGCCGTTGATCTCGGCCGGGCGGGTCTTCCAGGCGGTGCGGTTGATGGTCAGGCGCGATGTGATGTCGCAGATCTTCTCGATCTCGGTGAGCCCGTTGGCCTTCAGCGTGGCGCCGGTGGAAACCAGGTCGACGATGCGCCGGCAAAGCCCCAGTGTCGGCGCCAGTTCCATGGCGCCGTTGAGCTTGATGCATTCCGCCTGCACGCCGCGCCGGGCGAAGTGCTTGGCGGTCAGGTTCGGGTACTTGGTCGCGACCCGCACCGACGACCAGGTGCGCGGGTCGTCGTCGCCGACCATGTCGTCGGGCTCGGCCACGGACAGCCGGCAATGGCCGACATCCAGGTCAAGCGGCGCATAGATGTCGGGATAGTCGAATTCCATCAGGACGTCGTTGCCGGCAACGCCCATATGGGCGGCGCCGAAGGCGACGAAGGTGGCCACATCGAAGCTGCGCACCCGGATGATCTCCAGGTTAGGGACGTTGGTGGCGAACCGCAATTGCCGGCTTGCCGGATCGTCGAAGGCGGCTTCCGGTTCGATGCCGGCGCGGCGCACCAGGGGCATCACTTCCTTGAGGATGCGCCCCTTGGGCAAGGCCAGCACGAGGGAATCGTTGGCACTCATGGTTTCTTTCTCCGCTTGCCCGGCATTCATAGTGAAAACCGGGGGCGGATTCAAACATCGGCTTACGGAATGACGAAAAGGCCGTACCGATCGGTGGGGGACAAGCTGCGCTTCCACTTGAGCGTCATCACGCGATGGAGTCTCACCTGGGCGCGGGTACTCAATCCGTCGGGTCCGAAGACGGATCCCGCCACGGCGTGGAGCCGTGGTTCGATGCGGTCCGGCACCAGTAGGTAGATCGGCGCATCGGCAGTGAGTTGGATGCCGTGCTTCTTGGCATAATTCCGCAACCGGCCCGCCTCATGTTCACGTACGAACGACTCAAGTGGGCGCAAGGTGCGCGTCTCCCCGCGCAGGCGATTGCTGAGAACACGGATCGCGTATTCCAATTGATAATTCCATGCGAAAAACAGCGCGCCCTCGGGCACCGCGTCTTCGATCACGCGCACCAAGCGTCGGTTTTCGCCGGGAAAGCGAAGGAGATGGCTCCAGCCGCTGACACGAGACGGATTGGCAAGGCGTTCGGCTTCTATGCCAATCTGGCTGGCCACCAGGAGGGCGAGCCCCAGGCCAATGCCCACGGCCCTCGGCCGCTTTCCAGAACGCCAGGCAACGAGCACGGTATTCGCCAAAACCACCGCGAGCCACCCGGCACTCAAACAGAGCACCAGGACTGTATAGCTTCCGGTGCGATCAAATTGACTGAAGCCGGGGATCATCACGCTCACGAGGAGGTGTACGGCGATCAGTGAAATCGGCAACAATGCCTTTTCCTTGACCGCCAGATAGATACACCCGCCAAGCCCCAGGAGTATCCCCGCCAGCGTGCCATAGTCGGCCATCGTCGTCCACCAACGCGATACCCGGAGCATGAGTTCCACCGCGGAATATCCTTCCTTGGACAAAACCCAAGCCAGCCGCGAAAGGGCATCTTGGTCGGTGGCGATCTCAGGCCGAGCGATCATCGTCAGGGCCAAGAACGGCGTGGCGGTCAGTAAACCGGCACCGGCAAAAGAGAGCGCCATCCGCCACTTCGCTGAATTCGGACGGGTCGGCGATGCCGCGATGGTCAATGCCGTCGCCAGGGGCAGCAGAAATACCGATGTGTAATGTGAGTAGTAGGCGACAGCCTGTGCCGCGATGAGGCCCATCGTCCTGGCCCAGCCGGGCCAAAGCTCGCGATCGTTCTGCCAGCGCCAAAGCCACGCTTGCGTTGCCACCAAACCGAATGCCAAGCCGAGAAGCCCGACATTGTGAACCCCCAACGCGGAAAACAAGTTGAGGTATCCGTTGCTCGCGGCGATGGCAAAAACCGCAAAGGTGATCCAAGGCGCGAGGGCGTCGGGGGGACTTGCATTTTCACGACCTCGAACCCAGGGAAGCCAAGCGATGACCGCCGCGGCGAGGGTGCCGGAAATGATGCTGATGGCGATCTGGCCGGGCATGTTCCAGCCGAAAATGGCCGACCAGGCGGTAAACCATCCGACGCTGAGCAGGACGAAGATATGGTCGTGAACGACATAGAGACGGCGCAATAGAACGTTGAGGGCGCTGTCTTCATCGCGCATCAGTTCTTCCTTGAAGCCGATGCCATCAACTGCATTCGGCATCAATCGCGGGGCTTCGATCAAATCCTGCACCCAGACACCGAAAGATGCCTGGTCCATGCGCGGATCCAATTCGGAAAACTGCGCGTATCTAAGAAGCGAAACGGCAATGACGCCGGCCACCAAAACCAGAAATACGAGGCGCTTGGAGCCGAGGTCGAAACTAGGGCCGTACCGCATCCCTCAATCCGAAAAACGTTCGATATCCGCGCCGCAGGCGGCGAGTTTCTGCTCCACTCTCTCATAACCGCGATCGAGATGATAGACCCGGTTGATGATGGTCTCGCCTTTGGCCGCCAAGCCGGCCAGGATCAGCGAGATCGACGCCCTGAGGTCGGTCGCCATCACCGGTGCGCCGGACAGCCGTTCGACACCGCGCACGATGGCCGACGAGCCATGCACGTTGATGTCGGCGCCCATGCGGCAGAGCTCCGGAACGTGCATGAAGCGGTTTTCGAAGATGGTTTCGGTGATCATCGACGCCCCTTCGGCCACCGCCATCATCGCCATGAACTGCGCCTGCATGTCGGTGGGGAATCCTGGGAACGGCTCGGTCATCAGGTCGACACCCTTGAGCCGGCCTTCAGGTCCGACGATGCGGAGCCCACCCGGCGTCTCGATCACCTTGGCGCCGGCGCGGGTCAGGGTCTTTGCGGCGGTTTCCAGCAGCTCCAACCGGGCGCCTTTGAGTTCGATTTCGCCGCTGGTGATCGCCGCCGCGACGGCGTAGCTGCCGATTTCGATACGGTCGGGCAGCACCTCGTGGGTGGCGGCGTGAAGCCTATCCACGCCTTCGACGCGCAGTGTATCTGTGCCGATGCCGCCAATCTTGGCGCCCATGGCGACCAGACAATTCGCCAGGTCGGTGATTTCCGGCTCGCGCGCGGCATTGGCGATCACCGTCTCGCCGGCCGCCAGCGAGGCGGCCATCAGCGCGTTCTCGGTGCCGCCAACGGTGACCATCGGAAAGATCACATGCGATCCCTTGAGACCGCCGGGGGCGCGGGCTTCGATATAGCCTTCCGCCAATTCGATCTCGGCGCCCAGTTGCTCGAACGCCTGCAGGTGCAGATCGACCGGCCGGGTGCCGATGGCGCAGCCGCCCGGCAACGACACCCTAGCCTGGCCATGACGGGCCAGCAGCGGGCCCAGCACCAGCACGGATGCACGCATCTTGCGAACCACGTCGTAAGGTGCTGTGGTTTCGGTGATGGAGGTCGCGCTGAGCTCAGCGGTGCGGCCGCCGTTGCCGTTCTCGCCGTTCAGCTTGATGGTGACGCCGAGGCCCTGCAGCAGATCCGCCATCGAGGCGATATCGGCGAGCTTGGGCAAGTTCTTCAGGGTCAGGGGCTCATCGGTGAGCAGTGTCGCCGCCATCAGCGGCAAGGCGGCGTTCTTGGCACCGCTGATTTCGATTTCTCCGGCCAGCCGCCGGCCTCCGCGTACGCGTATCCGATCCATGGGTGGTGTTCGCCTCCGGTGATTGTCCGCTTGTAGAGAACCTCGCCGGATCGCACAAGCCTGGCTCGGTTATGGCCGGCGAATATGACGAAAGAAGGGCCGTCAGCCGGATTCCTGCGGGTCACTTTCGCTTTCCGGTAGCTTGCGGGCGCGTTCCTGAGCCTTGCGGCGACTGAGGTTGGCGCGCAACGCCTCGGCCAGGCGCTGGTCGCGCTCGGCGCGCTTTCCGGCCTTGCCTGATTTCGCCGGGTCGTTGTCTTGCGAAGCCATTCGCGGCCTTTCAAAGGGGTGGAAACCGGACCATCCTGGGGGCTCCGGCAAACCCGGTCAAGCGGGTGCCTCGGTGCTTGCACCCGAGGGGGGGCTGTGGCATCTTGCGCGCGCTTCGAACGGAGCCGCGGTAGCTCAGGGGTAGAGCACGCCCTTGGTAAGGGCGGGGTCGGTGGTTCAATTCCACTCCGCGGCACCATTTCCCCAAAGCATTTCCAAACATGAATCTGCGCTATGACCCGCTACAGGAAACCGAGGAAACACGGCGTTTTCTGAAAGCGCAGCAAGACGACGCCCGGGATCCGACGCTGCCGTTCGTGCCGCCGCATCAGGGTGATTTCATCTATCTCGCCGTGCAACAGAGCGGTTACGTGCGCTGCCTGGAAACCGGCTTCGCCACCGGCAGCACCGCCGTCTACATGTTGGCGGCGACAGCGGCGAAAGCCGGCCATGTGGTTTCCATCGACAATTCGCAAGGCGGCCACGCGATCGATGTCGGCAGGAACTGCGTTGAGCGTTCCGGCATGGCCGACCGGCACGAGCTTTTCTTGGAGGATTCGTCTTCCGTCATCCGCCGCTTGCGGGAACGCGGCGACAGTTTCGACTTCGCTTTCCTCGACGGCTGGAAGACCTTCGATCATCTGGCCTACGAGCTTTTCCTGCTGGACGAGATGATGCCGGTCGGCGGCATGATCGTATTCGACGATTCCTACATGCCTGGCGTGCGCCAGGCGATCCGGCTGCTCTGCCGCTACTACGCCTTCGAAGAGGTGGACTACGGTCGGTTCGGTGAAACCTGGCGGACCCGGCTGTACCTGAGCCTTTCGTGCCGGTCGCCGTTCCGGCCGTTCCGGGCGTTTCGCAAGGCCCAGGCGTCGTCCGATCAGCAGCGCAAGACCGATCCCTACTTTTTCCGGAGATTGGGGTAGACTGGTCCCTCTGGACCCTTCGACGGTATAACCGAATCCCCATGCGCATCCACGCCGCCGCCATCAAGTATTTCGACGCCGTCCGCCGCGCTGGATCGATTCGCGGCGGCGCGCGGGAATTGAACGTCGCCTCGTCGGCGGTCAACCGCCAGATCCAGAAACTCGAGGAGGAGTTCGAGGCGCCGCTGTTCGAACGCGGCGCCAAGGGGCTGGTGCTGACCAAGGCCGGCGAGTTGTTCGCGCGTCACGTCACCACCGTTTTGCAGGACGCGCATCGTTTCGAGGACGAACTGGCGCAGTTCAAGGGCGGCCGGCGGGGCGAAATCGGCGTCGTCGCGGTGGAGGGGCTGACGCACCAGTTTCTGCCGGCGATCATCGAGCGGATGCGCGACGACCATCCGTTCGTGCATTTCACCGTGCAGACGATCAAGTCGCACGCCATCCCGGCGCTGCTGGACGGCGGCGAATCCGATGTCGGCCTGGCGTTTTCGTTGGAAGCCAATCCGGCGATCCAGCAACTCGCCTTCGGGCAATTCCATATCGGCGCCATCATGCCGCCCGATCACCCACTTGCCGGCGAACGCCAGATCGCGCTTCTGGATGCCATGGAATATCCCTGGATCATGGGCGACGAAAACCTGTCGATCCGCCCGCTGCTGGAGCCGACGCTCAGGGAATTGGGGCGCACCATGCCGACCATCATCGAAACCAGTTCGCTGGAGTTGATGAAGAACCTGGCGCTCCGGGGCTTGGGGGTCACCTTCCAGACGATGTTCGGCTTCGAGGAGGAATTGGCCGCCGGCCGGCTGGTCCATATCCCGATTTCCCACAACGGCCCCGTGGTCCGTGACCTGAGCCTGCAGATCCGCAAGGGCCGCGCGCTTTCGGCGGCGGTCCGGGCTTTCATCAACATCGCCGTCGACGAATTGAACAGCCGCGCCCAGGCAGATCAGGACAGGTGATGCCGTTTTGGCATCACTATGGGCGTTAAATTGATCTATTTAGAACGCAAAAAGGCTGCTAGTGCTATTGGCAATGGAAAGCCTGCGGCCCAGACCCCGGCCATCCGATCATCACTCCGGGGAATCCGTCAGGCGCCGGGCCGCGGCGCAACGCGTTCTAAAGGAGCATCATCATGGCATTGAGAATTTGGCTGATCGTCGGCCTGATCGTCGGCGCGGTCTTCGGGCCCGCCGCCCAAGCGGATAGCTGGCCCTCCAAACCGGTCCGGATCTTGGTTTCGTTCCCGCCCGGCGGTTCCAGCGACCTGGTCGCCCGGTTGCTGGGCAAGCACCTGAGCGACAAGTTCGGCCAGCAGTTCGTGGTCGAGAACAAGCCGGGCGCCGGCGGCACGGTCGCGGCCTCGGCGCTGAAGCGCGAAAAAGGCGACGGCTACACCTTCATGCTGTCCAACCTGGCGCCTTATTCCATCGCGCCGACCCTGTTCTCCAAGCTGCCCTACGATGCGCTCAAGGACTTCACCCACGTTTCCTATATCGGCACGGTGTATCTCGGCCTGTTCGTTTCGCCGAAGCTCGGCATCAAGACGCTCGCCGACTTCGTCGACATGGCCAAGGCCGCGCCCGACAAGTTCGACTTCGGCTCTTCCGGCGTCGGTTCCTGGAGCAACGTCATCGGCTTCCAGTTCAACAAGATGGCCGATATCAAGCTGGTCAGCATCCCCTACAAGGGCTCGCGCCCGATGCGCCAGGATTTCCGCGCCGGCGTCATTCCGATCATGTTCGACGCCTTGCCGCAGAACGTTCCCGCCCTGCAGGACGGCACCGCCGTTGCCCTCGCCATCAGCGCGTCGGCACGGACCAAATCCAACCCGGACCTGGCGACCTTCAAGGAACAGGGCTACGACATCGTCGCCGAAAACTGGCTCGGCCTGACGGCGCCGGCCGGCCTCGATGCGGCCATCGCCAAGAAGATCGACGATGCGCTGGCGGAAATCTTCAAGCTCGCCGACGTGCAGTCCAAGTTCGACACCTGGGGCCTGATCCATGAGCCCAAGACGACGGCCGAGTTCCAGGCCTATGTCGCCGGCCAGATCGAAAAATGGAAGCCGCTGGTCGTCGCCACCGGCGCCAAGAAGTAAGCACCACCCACGGAGAGGGCCGGCGATGATCGGCATGGCTATCGAGAAATACGGAGTCCGAGCATGAAAATCGCCGCCTTCTTCGTCGGAGAACTTCACGACAACGGTTTCAACGCCAGTGCCCTGGCCGGCGTCGAGGCCGTGCGCGAGACCGGTCGCCACGATGTTGCGGTGGTTTCCGATATTCCCTACGACCAAGCCGTGATGGCCGAGCGCCTGGACGCCACCGCCGCGGACGCCGACCTAGTGCTGTTCGTCGGTGGCCAAGGCGACCGGGTGACGCCAGAGGTCGCCGCCCGCCATCCCCGCACGCGTTTCGCGGTGATCCAGGGCTCGGTGCAAGGCGATAACATTTTCAGCTACGAAGTGCGGCAGGAAGAATCGGCCTTCCTGGCCGGCGCCTTCGCCGCGCGTTGGTCGCAAACCGGCGTCATCGGGCACCTGTCCGGCCACCGGGTCCGGCCGGGCGAGCGGGGCCGTGCCGCCTACGTCGCGGGCGCGCGCCTGGTGCGGCCGGATATCCGCATCCTGACCTCGTTCTGCGGCACTCAGGACGACAACGCGGTCACCAAGCATTGGGCGGCATCGCAGTTAGCGGACGGTGCCGACATCATCTTCACCATGCTCAACGGTGGCCGCACCGGCGCCATCGAAGCCTGCCGCGAGGCCGAACGCCCGCAGATCGGCAACGCCACCGACTGGTGCGGCATCGAACCCGACGTTTTCATCGCGTCGGCGGTCGCCGACATCGGCGCCGGAATCAAACGCGCCGTCGAGGATGCCGAGAACGGCATCGAACCGGCGGAAAAGGTGACCATCGGCCTGATGGACGGATCGGCGGTCGCGCTTCGCTGCCGTGACGACGTCACGGACGGCGTGCTCGGCGCGGTCCGCGAGATCGAGCGCGAACTGGCTGGCGGGCGCCTCAGCGTGCCGGAAAGCTACGACGGTCCCGAGTACCAGCCCGAATACCAGCCTGGCGGAGACGCTTCATGATCGCGCGCTGGACCACCGCGACCGGCGGCCTGCTGTTCTTGGGGCTGGGGTTGTTTTTCGTCACTGGTGCGCTGGATCTCGACCTGGGGACCGCGCGGCGGATGGGGCCGGGCTATTTCCCGCTGATGCTCGGCGCCTTGGTGTCGGTCCTGGCCGCGGCGGTCATCGTGCAGGCTTTCCTGCGGCGAGACGAAAACGGCCGGCCGGACCTGCGTTCGTTTGCCGCCGTCAGTGCCGGAGTTTTGGCATTCGCCATGGTGACGCCGAATTTCGGCATGATCCCGGCGGCGTTTCTCTCGGTGCTGGTCTCGAGTTTCGCCGATTCGCGCATGTGCTTCGCCGAGAAATTCCTGCTCGCCGTCGGTGTCGCCGGCGCCGTCTGGGTGATCTTCATCCTGGCGCTGCAACTGCCCGTCGAAACCTTCAGGACGCCGTGACATGGAAGGACTTTCCCTCGACAACCTGATGCTCGGGCTGGAAACCGCGTTCTCGCCGATGAACCTGTTATTCTGCTTCGTCGGCGTGACGCTGGGGACCTTCATCGGCGTGCTGCCGGGGATCGGCGCGCTGGCGGCCGTCGCCATGCTGCTGCCGGTGTCGTTTCACCTGGAACCGGCGACGGCGCTGGTGATGCTGGCGGGTGTCTACTACGGCGCCGAATACGGCGGTTCCATCGCTTCGATCATCCTCAATATTCCTGGCACGCCGTCGGCGTCGGTCACCTGCCTCGACGGCTATCCCATGGCGCAGCAGGGCCGCGCCGGCGTCGCGTTGTTCATGACCGCCATTGCGTCCTTTTGCGGTGGCATCATGGGGGTGATCGTCATGGTGTTCCTGTCGCCTATCCTGGCGACGGTGGCGCTGTCGTTCGGGCCGGCGGAATATTTCTCGGTCATGGTGCTGGGGCTGATCGCCGCCTCCATCGTCAGCCAGGGCGGCGCGCTCAAGGGCATTCTGATGGTCAGCGTCGGCGTCATGCTGAGCACCGTCGGCGTCGACATCAACACCGGCGTCGAGCGCTTCACCGGCGGCCTGATCGAACTGCGCGACGGGGTCAGCCTGGTGATCATCGCCATGGGCCTGTTCGGCGTCTCCGAGGTGGTGAGCTCGATCCACACCAACCTGGGCAAGCGCGTCGAGCACAAGATCGACTTCGCCTCCTTCCTGCCGACCCGGTCCGAATGGTTCCGCTCCATCGGCCCGGTGCTGCGCTCAGGCTCCATCGGATCGTTCTTCGGCGCACTCCCGGGAACCGGCCAGACGGTCGCGTCCTTCGTCGGCTATGCCATTGAGAAACGCGTCTCCAAGAATGGCGATCAGTTCGGTAAGGGCGCCATCGAGGGCATCATGTCGCCGGAATCGGCCAACAACGCCGCCGCCCAGACCGCTTTCATCCCGACCCTGACGCTGGGCATCCCCGGCAGCGCCACCATGGCCCTGATGCTGGGCGCGCTGATGATCCACGGCATCATTCCGGGCCCCCGCCTGATGACAGAGCACGCGGACCTGTTCTGGGGCCTGATCGGCAGCTTCCTGGTCGGCAACGTGCTGCTGCTGATCCTCAACATCCCGCTGATCGGCATCTGGGTGCGGGTGCTGAAGGTACCCTATCACCTGATGTATCCGACGGTGGTGGTGTTGCTCTGCGTCGGGGTCTATTCCATCAACAACAGCGTTTTCGACATCTGGGTGATGCTGGTCATCGGCGTGATGGGCTATGTGATGCGGCTGTTCAAGTTCGAACCGGCGCCGTTATTGATCGGTTTCGTGCTCGGCTCGATGATCGAGGAATTCATGCGCCGTGCGCTGTTGCTGTCGCGCGGCGACTTCATGGTGTTCCTGGAACGCCCGATCAGCGCCGGCTTCCTGATCGCCGCCATCGCCATTCTGGGCTGGGGCATCGTCAGCGGTTTCCGTGCCCGGAGCGACTGAGCGTGATGACGGCCGACGAAGACTTCCTGCGCGAAACCATCCAACTGTCGCTCAATGCCCGCGCGGCGGGTAATCACCCGTTCGGATCGCTACTGGTGGGGCCGGACGGCGCGGTGCTGGTCTCCAGCGGCAATACCTACCTGGACGACAAGGGCGTCGGCCATGCGGAGCTGAACGTGGCGCGCGCCGCGGCGCGGGCCTTTGATGCCGACTTCCTGGCCGGCTGCACGCTCTATACCTCGGTCGAGCCCTGCTGCATGTGTGCCGGCGGCGTTTATTGGTCGGGCATCGGCCGGGTGGTGTTCGGCATCACCGAACGGCGACTGGCGGAACTGACCGGCGACAACCCCGAAAACCTGACCATGGACATGCCCTGCCATGACGTGTTCGCCGCCGGGCGCCGCCCGGTCGAGGTGCTGGGGCCGTTTCCGGCGCTGGAGGCCGAGATCGTCAAGGCGCATGAGGGGTTCTGGTAGGCGCCTCGCGGCTTGAGCCTTGTCGGCGAGGGATTACAATCGGCGGCGTAATTCAGACACCGACCGAAACGGGACCCCCATTCGTGAGCGCCGAGCCGCAGATTTCACTCCCCGAACCCGCCGAGACCGGCCACGCCGACTTGGACGACCATGGGCTTGAGTTCGTCCGTTTCGAACCCGCTCGGGCGGATGCGCCCAGCGTCGTCATGCTGCATGAGGGATTGGGCTCGGTCAGCATGTGGCGCGATTTCCCGGCCCGCGTCGCCGCCGCCACGGGCGCTCAGGTCTTCGCCTATTCCAGGCGCGGCTATGGTGCCTCGTCGCCCCGGCCGGCCTCCTACGCCGTCGACTACATGCACGCGGAAGCGCGTGAGACACTGCCCCGGCTGTTCGAAATCTGGGGCCTCGATGCGCCGGTACTGCTGGGCCACAGCGATGGTGCCTCGGTGGCGCTGATCCATGCGGCCGAACCTGATACTCCCGTCCGTGCGGTGGCGGTGATGGCGCCGCACATCATGGTCGAGCCGATCTCCATCGAGTCCATCGAGTTCGCACGCCAGCAGTTCCACGCCACCGACCTGAAACAGAAGCTCGGCCGCTATCACGACGACCCCGAACACGCTTTCATGGGCTGGAACGACATCTGGCTTGAGCCCGCCTTCCGCGATTGGGACATCCGCGCGTTGCTGCCGCAAATCCGCTGCCCGGTGCTGGCCATCCAGGGCGAGGACGACGCTTATGGCACCATGGCGCAGATCGACGGTATCGAGGCGGCTTCGGGCGGGCCGGTGCGGCTATTGAAATTGCCCAGATGCGGTCATTCGCCGCAGCGCGACAAACCCGATGAAACTCTGGCCGCCATCCGGGCCTTTCTTGAGGAGACCTGTTCATGAGTGGGCGATTTCTGGAGGACTACAGCGAGGGCGAGGTGATCGTCACCAAGCCTTATACGCTCCGGCGCGAAGACCTGGTCGCGTTCGCACGCATGTACGACGCCCAGGCCATGCATATCGACGAAGCCTACGCCACCAGTCACGGCCCGTTCCGCGACGTCATCGCGTCCGGGTTCCAGACGCTCGCCATCGCCTTCAAGCTGTTCGTGGAGGAGGGCGTGTTCGAGGGCGACGTGGCGCTCGGCGGGCCCGGCATGGACGAGACCCGCTGGCTCACACCGGTCTATCCCGACGACACGCTGACCAACCACGTCACCATCCTGGAGGCGCGGCGTTCGCGCTCCAAGCCGGACCGGGGCATCCTTTTGCAGGGACACGACCTCAAGAACCAGTCGGGCGACAGCGTGCTCACCAGCCGCATCGCCTCGATGATCCGTTGCCGGGAGATTCCGGTTTAGACGCCCCGTTTAAACGCCAAGGTGCTGGTGCAGCACGTCCGGCGATGCCGCCAGTTCGGCGCTGTCGCCGGAGAACACCACCTCGCCCTTGACCACGATCAGGTGCCGGTCGGCCAGCGCCATCAGCTTGGCGACGTTCTTGTCGACGATCAGCGTCGCCATGCCTTCGCCCTTGATCACCTCGATCACCGACCAGATTTCGTCGCGGATCAGGGGCGCTAGGCCCTCCGTTACTTCGTCCAGCAAAAGCGCGTCCGGGTTGGTCATCAGGGCGCGGCCGATGGTCAGCATCTGCTGCTCGCCGCCTGACAGATGGTTGCCCCAGTGGCTCAGCCGCTCGGCCAGGCGCGGAAACAGCGATAGCACGCGCTCCAGCGTCCAGTCGCCCCGTCCGTCGGGACCGGGCCGGGCGGCGATCAGCAGGTTTTCGCGCACGCTCAGGTTTGGGAAAATCTCGCGCCCCTCCGGCACGTAGGCGATCCCCGCCTGGGCGATGGTATTCGGCGCCATGCCCGCCGCCGCCTGGCCCTTAATGGTGACGCTGCCCTGCTTCGGCGCCACCAGGCCCATGATGGTCTTCAGCGTCGTCGTCTTGCCCATGCCGTTGCGGCCCATCAGGCTCATGCAGGCCCCGGCCGGTAGCTTCAGGTTCATGCCGTGCAGGATATGGCTGGCGCCGTAGAAGGTGTGCACGTCGTCCAGCACGATGACGTCGGGTTTCATAGCGACGCCTCCAGTTCCAGCTCGTCGCCCAGGTAGGCCTGGCGCACCTGCTCGCTGGCGCGAATCTCGTCGGGCGTGCCGGATTCCAACAACTCGCCGTTGACCATCACCGTCAGCCGGTCGGCGATGGCGAAGACGGCGTCCATGTCGTGCTCGATCAAGACAATCCCATGGTCCGGCTTCAGGCGCTCGATCAGGCCGATGATTTCCTGCGACTCGGTCGGCCCCATGCCGGCCAAAGGCTCGTCCAACAACAGAACCTCCGGTTCCAGCGCCAACAGCATGGCGATCTCGAGTTGCCGCTGCTCGCCGTAGGACATGACCCGGGCCGGCACGTCGATCTGCTCGGCCAGACCGGCCATGGCCAGCGCCTCTTCCGTCGCCGCGCGGGTCTTGGCGTCGGCGCCGGCGGGGCGGAAGAAACGCATGGCCGATCCGCGCCGGGACCGCGCCGCCAGCCAGCAGTTCTGGCGGCAGGTGAATTCCGGGAAGATGTTGGTGATCTGATAGCTGCGCCCGATGCCGCGCGCCGACACCCGGTGCGAACGGTATTGGGTGATGTCGTCGCCCCGGTGATAGACCCGCCCGCCGGTGGGCAGCAGATCGCCCGACAGCAGGTTGATAAGCGACGTCTTGCCGGCGCCGTTGGGGCCGATGATGGCGTGAATCTCGCCCATGCGGACGTCGATATTGAGGTTGTGGACGGCGCGAAGGCCGCCGAAATTGATGGAGAGATCCTTGGTGCGGAGCAGCGGCTCGGTCATGACGGCTCTTCCTCGCCCCGGCGCCGCAGCACCCGCATGATCTGGCCGCCGATGCCGTTGCTCATGAACAGCACCACGGCGATGACGAAGGCGCCGAGCATCATCTGCCAATGTTCGGCGAGCGCGCCGAACAGGTGCCGGTCGCGCAGCAGTTCCTCCACGCCCAGGAGCGCGAAGGCGCCCAGCACCGGCCCGAACAGCGTGCCGATGCCGCCCAGCGTCACCATCACCAGCGCCAAACCCGATTCCCGCCAGCTCAGGAGTTCCGGCGGCACGAAGCCGTCGATGCAGGCGAACAGGAAGCCGGCATAGCCGCCGACCACGCCGGCGATGATGAAAGCCGCCCACTTGTAGCGGTAGGTGTTGTAGCCGAGCGCGCGCATGCGGTGCTCGTTGACCTTGATGCCCTGAATTACCTGACCGAAAGGAGAGCGCAGCACCACCACCAGAAGCGCATAGAGCGCCACCAGGCTGCCCAGGCAGAAAAGGTAGAGCGCGTTCTTGTCGCCGAGATCCAGCGCCATCCACTCGCCCGCCATCAGCGCCGGCGGGAAATAGATGAAGGCGCCGTCGGAACCGCCGGCGATGTCGGAATCATGGAAGTAGTAGAACACCATCTGCGCGAAGGCGAGGGTCACCATGATGAAATAGATGCCCCGCGTGCGCACGCTGAGCGCGCCCACAACCGCCGCCAACAGGGCCGTGGCGGCAAGGCAGGCTGGCAGCGCCCAGAGCAGGTTCACGGCCTCTTCCTCCGACGAGACCAGATGCAGCATGTAGGCGGAAATGCCGAAGAACGCCGCGTGGCCGAAGCTCACCAGCCCGGTGAAGCCGACGATGAAATCCAGGCTCATGGCGAAAATGCCGAGCACCATCATCCGCGTCGCCAGCTTGATCCAGTACTTGTCGCCGGAAAGCGGCACCAGCGCCAAGGCCGCCGCGAACAGCGCCAATAGCACGAGGACGCGTTTCGATGGCAGCACCGTCATCCGTCCCTCCCGAACAGGCCGGCCGGGCGCCACAGCAGGATCGCCGCCATCAGCCCGTAGATGGCGACACTGGCGATATCCGGCAGGAACACCTGGCCGTAGACGTCCGCCAAGCCGATGGCGATGGCGCCGATGAAGGCGCCGCGGATGGAGCCGATGCCGCCAATGACCACGACGACGAAACAGACGATCAGGATCTGTTCGCCCATGCCGGGGTAGACGGTCTCGACGGGTGCCGCCAGCATGCCGGCGACGCTGGCCAGCGCCACGCCGATGGCGAAGACGACGGAGTACAAAAGCCGCACGTTGATACCCAGCGCCTCCACCATCTGGCGGTTGGACGCACCGGCGCGGATGCGCATGCCGAGCCGCGTGTGACCAATGACCACATACATAACGCCGGCCAGCACCAGGCAGACGGCGGACAGGAACAGCCGATAGACGGGATAGCTGAGCGTATCGGAGAGCGGGATCGAGCCCTTGAGCAGTTCCGGCACCGGCACGGCCAACGGATCGCCGCCCCAGATCACCTGCTGCAGTTCGTTGAAGATCAGGATCAGCCCGAAGGTCAGCAAAACCTGCTGCAGGTGGTCGCGGTGGTAGAGGTGGATGATAAACAGCCGCTCGATGACGAAGCCGAGCGCGATGGTCATGGGAATGCCCAGGATCAGCGCCAGCGGCAGGCTGCCGGTCCATTGCGTCAGGGAATAGGCCAGGTAGGCGCCGACCATGTAGAACGACCCGTGCGCCAGGTTGATCACGCCCATGATGCCGAAGACGATGGAAAGCCCGCTGGCGATCAGGAACAGCAACAGGCCGTACTGTACGCCGTTCAAAGTCTGGATCAGGAAAAACAGGCCGTCCACGGTTCAGGCTCGTCGTTGTTGCGGGTCGGTCGGGCGGCTGCGGATAAAGACACGGCCACGGGCAGGGTGCGCCCGTGGCCGTCTTTCCCTTCCGGGTGCCCCGCCCTTAGGCGCGGCAGCCCTTGGCCGGATCGGCCAGGTTCTCTTCGGCCAGGCGCACCACTTCGTTGACGCCGTTCCGGACCTGGCGCAGGTAGAAGTTCTGCACCGGGTTATGGGCCGACGACAGCACCCATTGGCCGCGCGGCGAATCGATGACCGCGCCTTCCATGGCCTTGACCATGTCGCCCATGGCCGCCACGTCGCCCTTGACCGCGTCGACGCCGGCCTGGATCAACTGTCCAGCGTCGAAGCCCTGCACGCCGTAAACGTCGGCTTCCTTGCCGTAGGCCTTCTTATAGGCGGCGCGGTAGGCGCGGTTGGCCGGGTTATCCAGGGTATCGGCATAGTGCAGCGTGGTGCGGATGCCTTCCGCCGCCGCGCCCTGCGCCTTGGTCACGCCTTCGGTGAGGAAGCC
>JAYPEK010000059.1:0-21265 GCA_038125725.1 Rhodospirillaceae bacterium | reverse complement strand
TCCGAACAACTGTCAGCTATCTCTCCGGTCCATACATCAAGCCCGCGCATGACGATGGTGCCTCTCGGCACGCCTACGCCGTCACCCATTCGTCCAACGGCTGGAACAGGTGTTTCGGGTCACCGCAGACCGGGCAGACCCAGTCCGCCGGCAGGTCCTCGAATCGGGTGCCGGGCGGCACCGGATGGTCGGGATCATTGACGTTCTCGGCGCCCTTGGCCGGGTCGTAGATGTAGGGTTCGCAGTCCTCGTTGACGCAGCGCCATTTCCGAAGCCGCTGGGATGCCTTGGCCGGGCGGCGAACGAAAAAGCCGGCAAGGAAAACGGCCAGCAGCGAGAGAAAGCGGCGTCGGGTGTGCAAGGCTCCGGCCTGTCATCCCATGAGTGGATTGGGCCAGGGTAACGCCCGAGGGTGTCAGTGCCGTGACATCGGGCACTAGGCCATAGCGGCGGCGCGCAGCGCGTCCGGCGTGAACGGCATGCGCCGCAGCCTGAGGCCGCTGGCACGGTAGACGGCATTGGCGATAGCCGCCGGCGTCGGGCCGCCCAGGGCCTCGCCGGCGCCGAGCGGCGGCTCGTCCGGACGGTCGATGACGGTGACAGCGATCTCCGGGACGTTGTCGAAGCCGAGGATCGGGTAGCTCTCCCAGTCGCGGCTGGTGATGCCGCCGGCATCGAAGGCGACCTGTTCATAAAGCGCCCAACTGGCGGCCTGCAGGAAACCGCCCTCCATCTGCGAACGGACGCCGGCCATGTCGATGACCTCGCCGACGTCGGCGGCGATCTCGGCGCGGTGCAGTCGGATGCGGGCGTCGTCGCCGACGGAAAGTTCCACCGCCACCGCCGCGTAGGCCTTGGTGGCGGCATAGCGGGCGTAGGCGAGGCCGAGGCCCCTGCCCTCCGACGCCGGCCGCCCCCAACCGATGCCGGCCGCCGCGGCTTCCAGGACGGCGCGGGCGCGCGGGTCGGAAAGATGATCGAGGCGGAACTGCAACGCGTCCCGGCGGGCGTGGGCGGCCAGATCGTCCATGAAGCTCTCGATGGCGAAGACGTTGCCGCCCGCGCCCAGGCAGCGGAGCGACGAGGTCCGGAGCGGCATCCCGCGCACCAGGTGTTTGACCAATCTCGGCCGGTCGACGTCGTAACCTGGTGTCAGGTTGCGGTGGATGCCGGATTCGAAATTCATGTTGGGCTGGGGCGTGAAGGTCGGCTTGGAATCACCCAGATGCCGGAGCGCCACCAACCTGGCCGGCCCGGCGCCGCCGGGACCGGGACGCGGGCGGGCGACGTGGGTGTCGGAAAAACTCTCGTGCGACCAATCGGTGATGCGCCCCTGATCGTCCAGCCGGGCCGCCAGGTCCATGGCCATGGCCGAGCCGTAAGGCTCCCAGGCGTGCTCGTCTTCGCGCGTCCACTTCAGCAACACCGGCCGGCCGGGCAGCGCGCCGGCCACCATGGCCGCGTCGAAGGCCGCGTCGTCGGCGCCGTTGTGGCCGTAGCATCCCGCCCCCGGTACATGGTTGACGGTAACGGCGCCGGCGTCGAGACCAAGCGCCTCGGCCAAGGTCAGGCGCAACGGATGGATGCCCTGGCTGTGGGTCCAGACTTGCAGGCGCCCGTCCTTGAACAAGGCGGCCGATGCCGATGGCGCCATGGAGCCGTGCATCAGGTAGGGGCGTTCATAGCTGGCGGTGAGGGTCGCATCGCCAAAAAGCGGCGGAACCGGTTCCCGCGCCGGCTTGCCGCCGGCCACCGGCAGGCTGATCCGCTCATTGGTCCTGACCCGTACGAAGATGTCGGCGTCGTCCAACGCGCCGCCCGACCACCGGGCGGCACGGGCCAAGCGTTCGGCGCCCCGGATGGCGGCGAATTCGTCATCGGCGGCCACCGCCAGATAGGACCCGTCGCGCACCACCGAGACGCCGTCCGCAAGCAAGCGCTCGACGGCGGCTTCATCCAGGCCTTCGAGCCGCGCCCCATAACGCGGCGGGCGCACCGGCCGTGCGTGACGCATGTCGGGCCAGGCGAGATCGTGCACGAAGCGAAAGCCGCCCGTGACCATATCGGCAATGCCGGCGGGCGCCAGTTCCGATCCGATCAGGCGATGCGCCTCCCGGGCGATATGGGGGGCATCGGCATCGACCTCGATACCGAAGGGCCGGTTTTTCATCAGCTCCCAATAGGAGACGCTCTGGTTGGTGCCCTTGAGCGTCACCAGCCCGTCGGCAACTTCGAGTGATTCAGGGTCGGCGTCCAGCTTCGCGGCCGCCCGCGCCAGAAGATGCCGCCTTGCCGTCGCCGCCGCCGCGCGAAGCGCGCCGCCCGACTGCTGAATGGAGTTGCTGCCCGCCGTGACGCCTTCATCAGGATGCGTATCGGTCGATGGCGGTGCCATGCGGACACGGTCCAGCCGAACGCCCATCTCGACGGCGACAATGGCACGGAGCGCGGTGGAGATGCGCTGGCCGATATCGACCTTGCCCGGCCGGGCGACGATCTCGCCGTCGCCGGTGAGCGCCAGCCAGGCGTCGAGCGACGGGTTGTTCTTGAGGCTCGGGTTGTCAGCCATCGCGCAACTCCCGGAGCGCGGCGAGGATGCGGGCGTGGGTACCGCAGCGGCAGAGTTGGCTGGCGAGCGCGTCTTTGATCTCATCGTCGCTGGGTTGCGGATTGGCATCGAACAGCGCCGTCGCGGCGACGACCATGCCGGGCAAGCAGTAGCCGCACTGTGCCGCCCCGGCCAGGATGAAGGCCTGCTGCACCGCGTTGAGGGCACCTTCCGCGGCCAGGCCCTCGACGGTAACGATGTCGCGGCCCTGGAAGTCGGCGGCGGCGGCGTTGCACGTCAGCACCGCCTCGCCATCGACCAAGACAGCGCAGGCACCGCACTGCTCGAGCCCGCAGCCGAACTTGGCGCCGGTCAGGCCCAACTGGTTGCGCAACACCAAAAGCAGCGGCGCCGCCGGATCAGCCGTGATCTCGCGGGTCTCGCCGTTGACCTTAAGCTCGAAGGTTCGCATCTCCGCCATCGCCGCTCAGCCCTTTCGCCTGGCCATGGCCTCGCGCTGGGCGATGTAGATGCCGCTGGCGAAGATCACCGTGCCGCCGATCCAAGTGGCGATGGTCGGCACCTCGCCGAAGATCAGGTAGGCGAGGATCGCAATCCAGATCAGCTTGGTGAAATCGAACGGCAGGATGGTCGAAAGGTCCGCCTCGCGCAGTGCCTGAGCGACAGTGAAATGCACGCCGGTGCCGACGACGCCCATCACCGCCAGCCAGCCGAGTTCCGCCGGCGTCGGCCACTGCCAGACGAACAGCGCCGGCACCATCGACACCGGCGCCATCAGCACGGTCATGTAGGCGACGATGGTGATCGACGATTCGGTGCGGCTCAGATCCTTCACCACCAGGATCACACAGGCCCAGGAAATCGCCGAGCCGAGCGCCAGCAGGTGGCCCGGCGACACGTCGCCGAAACCCGGCCGTACGATGATCATGGCGCCGGCGAAACCGACCAGGATCGCCGCCCATCGCCGGACGCCGACGACCTCGCGCAGGATCAGCACCGCCAGCAACGTGGCGAACACGGGCGCGGTGAAGTTGAGCGCCACCAGTTCCGCCAGCGGCGTGATGGCGACGGCGGAGAAGAAGCACATCATGTTGACGACGTTCAGCGAGGCGCGGAACAGGTGCATGCCGATGCGCCGGGTGCGGAACACCGCCAATCCCGACCGCAGCACGAACGGGCCGATGAACAACAGCCCGAACAGCACCCGGAAGTACACCACCATGTAAGGGTGCACGGTGGCGGAAACATGCCGGGCGACGATGTTCATGAACGCCGCCAGCAGCGTCGCCGCCAGCATCAGGAGGATGCCGCGGGTGGCGCCGGACATGTCCGCCGGCTTGATCACGCCGCGATGCTCAGGCGGCGTCGAAAAAGCGGTTGGCTTCCTCGAACAGCGCCATGTTGCGTTCCACGTTGTAGGGCTCTTCCAACAGGTTTTCCGGGTTCCACTCGCTGCGCGGCTCCTCGAAGAAGTTGCCGCCGTAGACATGCAGCGCGCCGGTGCAGCGGTCCAGGGGGTTGGTCACCGAATGCACGACGTCGCGGCCCAAGGGCGCCACGTTGCCTTCGCCCAGCGACTTGGCGCCGGCCGCCTCGACGAGACCGCCGTCGGCATCCTTCACCTTGCGCCAGAAGATGTTGTCCTCGCGTCCCGTATAAAGGCCGATGACCGCCCACATGTTATGGTTATGGGGCTTCAGCGTCATGCGCGGCGCCCAGGAGAGATTGATGATCGTCAGGTCGTCGGCTACATGAAGGCGCTGGACGCTGCCGCGCGTCGGCTCGCCCAAGGCTTTCATCAGTGCCGGCCGGTCGGAGACCGCAGCCTCCACCAGTTCCTTGACCGCCGTATGGCTGTCGGTTGCCTGGACCGCCTTTTTGCAGTCGTCGATGAAACGCTCAAGATCGAACATGGTGCACCTTTTCCCCACCTGTGACGAATGAGGAAAAGCATATCCCTCCGTCAATGGAAGCGCAAACCGCCTCGGTTGCCCGCTTCGGCCCATGCGGTATGATCGTCGGCCTGGAATTGAGGGAGGCATCGACCATGTCCGAAACCGCCGCCAAGGTCTGGCTCGACTACGATCAGGAAGCGCTCGACCGCCAGTACGACCAGCGCGTGCTGGTGCCCAACGCCGACGACTACAAGGAACGCGAGGCGGAAATGAGCGCCCAGGTCCGCGAGCGGCTGGATTGCCGCCTCGACGTTGCTTACGGGCCGTCGCCGGACGAGGTGCTGGATATCTTCCCCGCCGCTCAGCCGAACGCGCCCTTCGTGATCTACATCCACGGCGGCGCCTGGACCCGCTGGCACAAGGACGACAACAGCTACCAGGCACCGGCATTCGTCGAGCGCGGCATCACCTATCTCTCGGTCAACTTCTCGCTGGTGCCCGGCGTTGCCCTAGAAGAACAGGTGCGGCAATGCCGCGCCGCCGTCCAGTGGGCCTGGAACAATGCCGAGAACTTCGGCGCCGACCCGGACCGGATGTACCTGGCCGGCCATTCGTCGGGTGCGCATGTGGTCGGGCTGCTGACCGTCACGGATTGGGCCAAGGATTGGGACCTGCCGGCCGATGCGGTCAAGGGCTCAGTGGCGGTCAGCGGCATGTACGACATGGCGCCGGTACGGCTCTCGTCGCGCAATGGCTATCTGCACCTGGATGACGCGGCCGAAGCCCGGTTGAGCGCCATGCGCCAGATTCCGGACCGCATGCCGCCGATGATCGTCGCCTACGGCGGCAAGGAACAAATCGAATTCCGCCGCCACTCCAAAGATTGGGCGGCCGAGCTCAAGCGCTTGGGCCACGGCGTCACCGAGATCGACGTGCCGGGCCTCAACCATTTCGACATGGCGGAACTGCTCGCCGATCCCGAGAGCGACGTGATGAAGGCGACCTACGCCATGATCGGCGCCTAGTCGGCGCGCGCGAGCGTAATCAGAGTGATTTCCGACGGCGCGAAGAAGCGCTTCGGCGGCCCCCAGTAGCCGGTGCCGCGCGAGGTATAGACCCAGAGATTGCCGTGCCGATGCAGGCCCGCCGTATAGGGCTGCTGCATGCGGACGAAATGGTTCCAGGGCCAGAACTGGCCGCCGTGGGTATGGCCGGACAATTGCAGGTCGGCACCGGCCTCGTCCACCGCCTGGGCGGAACGCGGCTGATGCGCCAGAACGACGCGCGGCGCATCCGTGGGCGCGCCCGCGAGCGCCTTGGCCGGATCGCTGGCGGCATCCGCGTCGAAGCCGCCAGCACTGAAATCGTTAATGCCGGCGATGACCAATTTTTCGCCATCGTGTTCGATGACGGCGTATGCGTTCTCCAACGTCCGGATGCCGAGGCCACGAAAATGCGTCAGCCAGGCCGGCGCGCCGGAATAGTATTCGTGGTTGCCGGTGACCAGGAAGGTCCCGTGACGGGACTTGAGATCGCCCAAGGGGGCGACGTCGCCGGCCAGCCGATCGACCCGACCGTCGATAACGTCGCCGGTGATGGCGACGGCATCGGCGCCGAGACCGTTGACCCGCTCGACGATGCCGCGCACGTAGTCGCCCTTGATGGTCGAGCCGACGTGAATATCAGTGATCTGGGCGAGGGTGAAGCCTTCCAATACCGCCGGCAGGTTGACCACCGGGACGCGGACGCGCACCACTTCCGCCACGCGCCGCGCATTGACGAACCCGACCATTGTCACCAGCAGCGACACCGCCAGCACCGCCAGCGCGCTTTCCCCGTCGTAACCCCGCAACGGTGGCAACAGGGTCACGAGATCGCGCAGCAGCGTCGCCACCAGCAACGACGAGAACCAACCCATGGCCAGCGACCCGGCCCAGACCAGCGCGTCGATCAGCCCCGGACGATGGATGAAGACCCGCGCTAGAGTGCCGTAGGGAATGATCAGCACAGAAACCAAGAGCCACAGGCCGCCGGCGATCTTGTAAACGTCCGGGCCGGGCAGATCGGGAAGCAGGCTCCAACCGACGTAGATATGGGCGGGGGCCAGGATTTGCAGCACGCGGAGCGCGAAGCGCCGGGTGCGCCGGCGCCGTTCGGGCGGGATGGCAAATTCGTCGCTGTCGGTTGCTGCCTCGGTCATGGATGGCCGATCAATCGGGATCGGCCCCGATGCGGATCACCTGCTTGCCGAAGTTCTCGCCCGCCAACAGGCCGAGGAAGGCGTCGGTGGCATTCTCCAACCCATCGGTGACGTCGATCTTGTACTTGATGCGGCCGTCGCGGAGCCAGCCCGCGACCTCTTCCTGGAATTCGCCCATGCGCTGCCAGTGATCGGTGATGATGAAGCCGCGCATGGTGATGCGCTTTCGGTGCAGATGTTCCAGGTTCTTGACGCCGTAGCGCTCGTCGCCTTTCAAGTTGTATTGGCTGATGGCGCCGCACTGGATAAAGCGGGCATGGTCGTTGGCGTGCTCCAGCGCCGCTTCCAGCATGGCGCCACCGACGTTCTCAAAATTGACGTCAAGGCCTTCGGGCGCGACGCGCTGCATGGCCGCCAGATAGTCCACCTCCTCGCGGTGGTTGAAGACGGCATCGAAGCCGAGCTCATCGGTGACGTAGGCGATCTTGTCGGCGCTCCCGGCACAGCCAGTCACCCGGCAACCGGCGATCTTGCCCATTTGCCCGGCCAATTGCCCGACCGCGCCCGATGCGGCGGAAACGAACAGGGTCTCGCCCTCCTTGGGCTGGCCGATTTCGCGGATGCCGACCCAGGCGGTCAGCCCCGGCATGCCCAACAGCCCCAAGAAATAAGGCAGCGGCGCCAGCGACGCATCGACCCGGGCCAGCCCCTTACCGCCTTTGACGACGCTATGGTCGGCCCAGTCCATCATGCCGACCACCAAGTCGCCGGCCTGGAACTTGGGGTTCAGGCTCTCCGTCACCTGGCCGACGCAGCGCGCAATCATCGGCTCGCCGAGTTCGAAATTGGCGGCATAGGATTTCTCCGCATCCAGCCGGCCGCGCATGTAGGGATCGACCGACATGTAGATGGCGCGGGCCTCGATGTCGCCCTGTTCCAATGGCGGCAGTTCGGCTTCGCGCATGGCGAAGTTTTCGGGCCCTGCGGCACCGGCGGGGCGGCTCTTCAACAGCACCTGGCGGGTGGTGGTCATGGTTGTCTCCTGCTCGCTACTGGTTGTCGGCGAGGATGGTACCGGCAAGATAGAGCGATCCGCAAATCAGCACCCGGGCCGGACCGGCATGGCTCTCGACGATATGACGGATGGCGTCGATGGCCGAGGCGTCGGTGCGGCCGCCGGCGATACGCGCCAGGTCATCGGCACTGAAACTGTTTTCCTCGCCGGGAATGGCGATGGCGGCAATGCTCTCCGCGACGCCTTTCAATGGGGTAAGAAAATCGCCCGCAGCCTTGGAGTTCATCATGCCGGTGACCAGATGCAGCGGCAGGTCGCGCCAGGCGCTGCCGGCATGAGTGGCGAGCGTCTCGCCGGCCGCCGGATTGTGGCCGCCGTCGAGCCAAAGTTCCCAACCGTCCGGCAACAGGTCGATCAGGGGGCCCTGCGTCAACCGTTGCAGCCGCGCCGGCCATTGGGCACCCCGGATACCGTCGGCGATGGCGGCGGGTTTCGGCGACAGCTCGCCCAGGCGCATCAGCGCCGCGATGGCGAGGCCGGCGTTCTCGACCTGATGCGGGCCGGCGAGCGACGGCGCCGGGAACAGCTTGCGTCCGCGTGCGTCATCGAACACCAGGTTTGAGCCGTGCTGCGCGATATGCCAATCACGCCCCTGCTCGATCAAGGGCGCGCGGATCTCCGCCGCGCGCGCGGCAATGGCGTCCCGCGCCTCGGCCGGTTGGCGCGCCAAGACACAGGGTACACCCGGTTTCAGGATACCCGCTTTCTCCGCCGCCACCTGGCCCAGCGTGTCGCCCAGGAACTGCTGATGGTCGAGAGAGATGGGCGTGATGATCGTCAGGCGTGGCGTCTCGATCAGGTTGGTGGCATCGAGCCGGCCGCCGAGACCGGTCTCCAGCAAAACAATATCAGCCGGCGCGCGCTGGAAGGCGAGGAAGGCCGCCGCCGTGGTGATCTCGAAGAAAGTAATCGGCTCGCCCCGGTTGGCTTCCTCGCATTCCTCCAGCAGCGCCGTCAGGTCGGGCTCGGAAATCAGCTCGCCGGCGACACGGATGCGCTCATGAAAGCGCACCAGATGCGGCGAGGTATAGACGTGGACACGCCGGCCGGCCGCTTCGAGCGCGGCGCGCATCATCGCCAGCGTCGAGCCCTTGCCGTTGGTACCGGCCACATGCACCACCGGCGCCAGTTGCCGTTCCGGGTGGCCGAGCCGCTGCATCAGCGTCTCGACACGACCGAGCGACAGGTCGATCAGCTTCGGATGCAGATGCATCAGACGCGCCAGGACGGCGTCGCTTCGGCGCGGTCTTTCGGGTGGGCTCACAGTTTTTTCGGATCGGGCTCGTGGTCGATGACCGGCGGCTCTTTCCCACCATCGTCGTCCTCGGCCTTCGGCGCCGGTTTCGGCGCGGCGATGTCGGGCGGCGGCGGCAGTTCCACCGGCCCTTCGATGATCTCGGCCTCGACAAGCTGCGGCTGGTCTTCATCCTGAACGACAGGGACCGGCGCGCTGGCTTCATCGACGGCCTTGTTCATCAGCAGATCGATCACCCGAACCAGAGTGTCCCGCAGTGCTTTCCGTTCGACCACCATGTCGACCATGCCGTGCTCGAGCAGGTACTCGGCGCGCTGAAAACCTTCCGGCAGGGTTTCGCGGATGGTCTGTTCGATCACCCGCTGGCCGGCGAACCCGATGACCGAGCCAGGCTCGGCGATGGCGATATCGCCGAGCATGGCGAAGGACGCGGTGACGCCGCCGGTGGTCGGATCGGTCAGCACCACGATATAGGGAAGCCCCGCGTTCTTGACCTCGTCGACGGCGATGGTCGTGCGCGCCATCTGCATTAGGGAGTGGATACCCTCCTGCATGCGCGCCCCGCCGGACGACGGGATCACCACCAAGGGCGCGTGGCGGCTGACCGCGGTGCGCGCCGCCGTCAAAAGCCCCTCGCCCACGGCGAGCCCCATGGAGCCGCCCATGAAGGCGAAGTCGAGCACCGCAACGACGACATTGTTGCCGCCCATGGTGCCGAAGGCGACCTTGAGGGCGTCATGGGCGCCGGTCTTGGTGCGCGCCTCCTTGATGCGGTCGGCGTAGCGTTTCAGGTCCTTGAACTTCAGCGGGTCGGTGACCACGTCCGGCAGCGCGATGGTCTCGTAGCCGTCTTCATCAAACAGCAGATCGAGACGCGCCGCCGCGCCCAGGCGCATGTGGTGGCCGCAGTGCTGGCAGACCCGTAGGTTCTTTTCCAGATCGCGATGGAAGATCATCTGGCCGCAGGCGGCGCACTTGTGCCAGAGGTTCTCGGGAACCTCCTTCTGGCCGCCGACGAGCTCGCGCAGTTTCGGACGGACGAAGTTCTTCAGCCAGTTCATGCGTCCATCCTAGACTAGTTCCGCGCGCCGCGCACGCCTTCGGCCAGATCCGAGACCAGTTGCAGCACCTGCTCGGCCGCCCGGCCGCTTTCGGCGCCGGCGGCGACCGCCTCGACCAGCGCGGTACCGACCACGGCGGCATCGGCAATACGAGCGATTTCCGCTGCCTGCTCGGGCGTGCGGATGCCGAAACCGACGGCCACCGGCAGATCCGTATGGCGCTTGATGCGCGCCACGTGGCTGGCGACATCGGTGGCGGCGGCGGATTTGGTGCCGGTGATGCCGGTAATGGAAACGAAATAGACGAAGCCCGATGCATGCTCGACAACGCGCGGCAGGCGGGCATCATCGGTGGTCGGCGCCGTCAGGTAGATGAAGTTGAGCCCGGCCTGCAAGGTCGGCAGGCAGAACTCGCCTTCCTCCTCCGGCGGCAGATCGACGACGATGAAGCCGTCGACACCGGCCTCCTTGGCATCAGCCAGGAACCTGTCGACGCCATAGATGTAGATCGGGTTGTAGTAGCCCATCAGGATGACCGGCGTGTCGTCGTCCTGGGCGCGCAGCGCACGGACCGACTCCAGTACCTTGGCCAGCGTCATGCCGCCCTTGATGGCGCGCAGCGATGACGCCTGGATCGCCGGACCGTCGGCCATGGGATCGGAGAATGGCACGCCGATCTCGATCAGGTCGGCACCGGCGGCGGGCAGCCCCTTGAGGATTTCGGTCGCCGTTTCGGCGTCCGGGTCGCCGGCGGTGAGAAACGTCACTAGGCCGGCACGGCCCTCTTCCTTCAGCGCCTGGAAGCGGCGTTCGATACGGGTGCTCATTCTTCAGTCATCTCCACGCCCAGGTGCTTGGCAACGGTGAAGATGTCCTTGTCGCCGCGCCCGCACATGTTCATGACCAGAAGCGTGTCCTTGTCCATCTTCGGCGCCACCTTGGCCACATGCGCCAGCGCGTGGCTGGGCTCCAGCGCCGGGATGATGCCCTCCATCCGGGTGCAAAGCTGGAAGGCGTCGAGCGCTTCGGTGTCGGTGACCGACACGTACTCGACCCGACCGGTATCCTTGAGCCACGAATGCTCCGGCCCGATCCCCGGATAATCGAGGCCGGCGGAAATGGAATGGCCATCAAGAATCTGGCCGTCATCCGTCTGCAGCAGGTAGGTGCGGTTGCCGTGCAACACGCCCGGCCGCCCGCCGGTCAGCGACGCGCAGTGCTCGCCGGTGTCGATGCCGTGGCCTGCGGCCTCGACGCCAATGATACGAACGTCCGTGTCGTCCAGGAACGGATGGAACAGGCCCATGGCATTGGAGCCGCCGCCCAGGCAGGCCACCAAAACGTCCGGCAGGCGGCCTTCGGCTTCCTGCATCTGTTCGCGCACCTCGTTGCCGATGACGCATTGGAAATCGCGGACCAGCGTCGGATAAGGATGCGGACCGGCGACCGTGCCGATGATGTAAAAGGTGTCTTCGACGTTGGAGACCCAATCGCGCAGCGCCTCGTTCATGGCGTCCTTGAGCGTGCCGGTACCCGATGTCACCGGCCGCACCTCGGCGCCCAGCAGCTTCATGCGGAAGACGTTGGGCGCCTGGCGCTCGACGTCTGTGGCGCCCATGTAGACGATGCAGGGAAGACCGAACAGCGCGCAGACGGTGGCGGTGGCGACGCCGTGCTGGCCGGCACCGGTCTCGGCGATGATGCGGGTCTTGCCCATGCGCCTGGCCAGAAGGATCTGGCCGATGGTGTTGTTGATCTTGTGCGCGCCGGTGTGGTTGAGCTCATCGCGCTTGAAGTAAACCTTGGCGCCGCCCAGTTCCTCGGTCAGGCGCTGGGCGAAATAGAGCGGGCTCGGGCGACCGACGTAGTGCTTCATCAGGTGATGGAATTCGGCCCAGAAGTCATCGTCGGCACGGGCGTCGGCATAGGCCTTTTCGACGGCCAGGATCAGCGGCATCAGGGTCTCGGCGACGTAGCGTCCGCCATAGATGCCGAAGTGGCCGTCCTTATCGGCACCAGTCCGATAGGAGTTCATTTTGATCATCGTGCATACCTTTGAAATCGATGCCGTATGAATCGCCATGAGGCGCGGGATTGCAAGCTTTTTCAGCCGTTTGCGGCACTTTCGGCGGCTTTCGCTGCGGCAATGAAGCGGCGGATCTTGTCGGCGCTCTTGATCCCGGGCGCATCTTCGACGCCGGTCGACACGTCGACCGCCCGGGCGCCCGAGACGGCAATGGCTTCGGCAACGTTTTCCGGCGTCAGGCCGCCCGCTAGCAGCCACGGTTTCGTCCATTTCTCGCCAACGATCAAGCGCCAGTCGAAAGCGATGGCGTTGCCGCCCGGCCGTGTCGCACCCTTGGGCGGCTTGGCGTCTAACAGCAAGCTGTCGGCGACCGTCTCGTAGGCGTGCGCATGGCGGACATCGGCGGCATCGGAAATGGGTAGCGCCTTCATGACCTCGAGGCCGAAACGACGGCGCACCTCGACGACGCGCTCGGCCGTTTCATGACCATGCAATTGCATCATGTCGACATCGGCGTTCTCAGCGATGTCACGGAGCAACTCGTCGTCGGCATCGACGCTCAGCGCCACCTTGATCACGCCTTCCGGCACCCGGGCCGCCAATTCGGCGGCACGTTTGATCGTCACCGCGCGCGGCGAAGCCGGAAAGAAATTGAACCCGACCATGTCGGCACCGGCCGCAATGGCGGCGTCCAGGTCGGTTTCGCGGGTCAATCCGCAGATTTTTACAAGCATGGCCATGGTGCATTCAGGGTTATGCCGGTATCATTGCCGGAAGGACCTCCCGGCCACCGCCAGCGCCGCCCTTATGGTCGGTTTTCGGGCACGCCGTCAAGCCGCGCCTGGGAGGGTGCCTGATCATTGACCCCGGCCAAAGGGCGTTTCACAGTAGGTCGAGATGAGCGAAAACCGTTCCTCTGCCCTCGCCCCGCACCCCCTGTCGTGGCTATCCCGCCTCGTACTGGTTCTGCCGCTTGCACTGACGCTGAGCATCGGCGCGCTTTCGGTCGGCGCCTGGCACCTGATCCGCAGCGACCAGGAAATCCGCCTGCGAAACGAAATGAACGGCCACGCCACCCATGCGGCGGCCCGCATCGAGGCGCATATCGAGACCCGCCTGGCGATCGGCCTGCATCTGGCCGGCGACCTGAGTGAAAAAGATATCAAGAACAACGAGGCGCTGGCCGCCTGCACGAAACCGACCCTGGCGATGTTTCCGAATATCCAGGCGATCAACTGGATGGACCGGCAAGGCGTCATCCGCCTGGTTTCGCCATTGGCCGGCAACGAGGCGGCCATCGGTCTCGACGTTCGTACGCTCGACGCGCCCGGCGCCACCCTGGCAGCTGCGGAAAAAGCCGGCAGCTACCGGATCACGTCGCCATTTACCCTGGCGCAGGGCGGGCGCGGATTCGTCGCCTACGTGCCCATGGCGGGAAATCCGGGCGGGTTCCTGAACATCGTCTTCCGCACCGAGCCGCTGGTCGAGGCCGCCTTTCCCGAGGAACTAGTGGGCCGCTACACAGCCACCATCAGCGACGCCGGCATTCCTGTCTTCGGCGACAGTTCGGCATCGGCGACCCGAACCGCGCCGCGCGAAATTAGCGTCGGCAACCGCGTCTGGACGCTGACGCTGGCGCCGCTTCCGGCCACTCTCCAGCGCCATGCCGCCAATACCGACGAAATGGTGCTGGTGGTCGGTCTTATCCTGGCGCTGGCGCTCGGCTGGCTGTTGCGCATTGCCATGGTGCGCCGTCAGGTGCTGAAGGAGAGCAAGGCGCGGTTTCGCGACATCGCCACCGTCACCTCGGACTGGTTCTGGGAAATGGACGAGGATTTGCGCTTTACCTACCTTTCGGAACGGTTCACGCCGGCGACCGGACAATCCGCCATCGACTACCTTGGCCACCGCCGCGAGGACCAACTGGACTTGGAACAGCGCGGCTCGCGGGCCTGGCTTGACCACATGGCGGACATGGAAGCGCACCGGCCGTTCCGGGATTTCGAATATTCGGTGCATCGGCCCGGCCAGGGCACTATGCATTTCCGCACCAGCGGCGTGCCTGTCTTCGACGATGCCGGCCGCTTCACCGGATACCGGGGCAGCGCCACCAACATTACCGACGAAAAATCCACCGCCGCCGCGCTGCGCGGCGCCGAAGACAAGCTGCGCGACATCCTCGACAATACGCCGGTGGCCATCGCCGTCGTCGACCACCCCGACGACCGCAGCGACGGCCTGCCGGGCCGGCGGAAGTTCGTCAACCGGGCGATGGTGAATCTGTTCGGCGCCGGCACCGGCGACACGCTCCTGACCGGCAACATCGCCGATACCTGGGCCGACTTGGAACAAATGAAGTCGCTGGAAACGATCTTCCGACGCGGTGATAACCTGCGCGGGTACGAATGCCTGCGCCGGCGCCTGGACGGCTCGACGTTCTGGGCATCCATGAGTTCGCTGCCGATCGTCTTCGAGGGCGACGAATGCACCATGCTGTGGATTTTCGACATCGACGACCGCAAACGCATGGAACTGGCCCTGCAGGAAAGCGAAGCGCAGTTGCGCGCGGTATTCGACAACACCCCGGTGTGCATCAACCTGAAAGACACCGAGGGCCGGTTCCTGTGGCTGAACAAGCCCTACGAACAGTGGTACGGCCGTCCAGCCAGAGAGATCATCGGCAAGACCCTGTTCGAACTGGGCCTGCAGCAAAGCCAGATGGAATCGGTCGATGCCATCGAGAAACAGGCCCTGGAAACCGGTGAGACCATCGAGGCGGAGATGCACATCCGCCGGTCCGACGGCACCGAGTTCGACCGCATCGTCATCAAATTTCCGATCAAGTCACGCGACGGCGAGACCTACGGCGTCGGCACCGTGGCGCTCGATATCTCCGAGCGCAAGCGCATGGAATCCGATCTCTGGCAGGCGAAAATGGACGCCGAGGCCGCCAACCGCGCCAAGTCGGAGTTCCTGGCGCACATGAGCCACGACCTGCGTACGCCGCTGAACGCCATCCTTGGGTTCTCGGAGATCATGAAACACGGCACCTTCGGCCCGCTCGACGACGCGCGCTACGAGGAATACATCCAACTGATCCACGACAGCGGCCAGCAATTGGTCGGCATGGTCAACGATGTCCTCGACCTGTCGCGCATCGAGAGCGGCGAATACGAACTGTCGGAGACCTCCCTCGACGTCTATACCGCCATGGTGTCATCGCGCCGGCGCTGCCAGCATTGGGTGCCCGACGGCAACACCGTCGACATCCGCATTGCTGCCGAGCCCGACCGGCCGCGGCTCCTGGCCGACGAAACGGCGCTGTCGCAGATCCTCGACAATTTCGTCACCAATGCCATCAAATATGCCGGCCCCGACCCGGTCATCACCATGCATTGGGACATCGCCGACGACGGGCGCGGCCTGTTGCGGGTCAGCGACACCGGGCCCGGCATTCCGGAAGACGAACTGAAACGCATCCTACAGCCCTTCGTGCGCGGCTCCAACGCCAGCGGCCTGACGTCGCAGGTGTCGAAGAAGATCGAAGGTGTTGGCCTTGGCCTGCACATCGTCGCCCGGCTGGCGGAAATGCACGATGCCGCGTTCACCCTCGAAAGCGCCGCCGGCCAGGGTACGACGGCGACGGTGATATTTCCGTCGGAGCGCGTCGGGACGTCTTAGTGGGCGTCGAGGAACTCCAGCAGCACCGGATTGAAGGCTTCCGGCCGTTCCATGTTGCAGAGATGCGCGGAGCTGGGAATCACCACCAGCTTCGAGCCGGCGATACGGTCGTTCAACACTTCCGCCGCCGAAACCGGGGTGCCCGGGTCGTCCTCGCCGACGATAATCAGCGTGTCGGTGGTAATTTTCGACAATGTCTCCGTCTGGTCCATGTCGCGGATGGCCGCGCAGCAGCCGGCGAAACCCTCGACGGCGGTGGACCGGATCATCACGCCGACCTTCTCGATCACCGGGTTGCCCTCGGCGCGGAACGGCGCCGTGAACCAGCGCTCCAGCGTCGCCTGCTCGGCGGCACCGGTGCCGCCTTCGCGCGCGGTCTGGATGCGGTCGTCCCACATGGATTTCGGCGGCATCACGCAGGCGGTGTCGCAAAGCGTCAGCGACTTCAGCCGGTGCCCGTGATTGGCACCCAGGTACTGGCCGATCATGCCGCCCATGGAGAGGCCGCAGAAATGCACGGTCTCGAGGCCCAGCGCATCCATCAGCGCCGCCGTGTCCTCGCCCAACATTTCCATGGTGTAGGGACCTCCCGGCACGGCAGACGCGCCGTGGCCGCGCGTGTCATAGCGCAGCACCCGATATTTGGCGCTCAGCGCGTCGATCTGCGGGTCCCACATGGTCAGATTGGACATCAGGCTGTTGGACAGCATCACCACCGGCGCGTCCTCGGGCCCGTCGAAACGGTAGGCCAAGGTGGTGCCGTTGACGTCGATGTTCTGGGTCATGATTTCAGTTCCTCCCCTATGCGTTCGGCGGCCCCGACGGGATCGTCGGCGCCAGTGATCGGCCGGCCGATGACCAGGTAGTCGGCGCCCGCGTCGACCGCCTGTCTCGGCGTCATGATGCGTTTCTGGTCGCCGGCGGCGGCCCATTCCGGCCGGATGCCGGGCACCACGGTCTTGAAATCGGCGCCGCAGGCCTGGCGCACCAGTTCGATCTCGCGCGGCGAGCAAACCACACCGTCGAGGCCCGAGACCTGGGCCAGCTTGGCCAGCCGGGCGACCTGTTCGGCAGCGCTCGATCCGACGCCGATGTCGGCCATGTCGTCGTCACCGAGCGACGTCAGCACCGTGACCGCGATCAACAGCGGCCGCTCCGTGCCGGCTTCGGCGGCGGCCTCGGCGGCGGCCTTCATCATGGCGACGCCGCCGGCCGCATGCACATTGAGGATCAGCGGTTTCAGCCTGAGCGCCGAACGGATGGCGCCGGCCACCGTGTTGGGAATGTCGTGGAACTTGAGGTCGAGGAACAGCGGTTGGCCGTCGCCGGCGACCTCGCGCACGCCTTGCGGGCCGTGTGCGGTAAAGAATTCCTTGCCGATCTTGATGCCGCCGACATGGCCCTTGAGGGTCAGCGCCAAGGCCTTGGCCCTGTCCACGTCGGTGGTGTCGAGGGCAACGAGAATGCGTTCGCGGGGATCCATGTCTCGACTTATAACCTCACGCTCGCCCGTAGACCAGCGCCGCCGCAGCCAAATCCTCCACCGCCGTACCGGCGGATTTGAACAGCGTGATGGCGTCGGTGCCGGCACGCGGCTGGGCCACCTGGCCACGCGCGAGATCGAACAGCGTGCCCAGGATATCGGCGCGGGTTATCACGCCTCGCGCCAGCGGGTCGCAGATCTCGCCGGCGCTCTCCATGGCGTCCTCGGTATCGATGTAAATGTCGGCGCGCCGCAACGCGGTGTCGTCAGCTTCGCGCATCTGCGGCGTGAAAGCGCCGACGAGGTCCAGGTGCTGGCCAGGCCCCAGCCAGGTGCCGTCGATCAGCGGCGTCTCGGCCAAAGTGGCGCAGGAGATGATGTCAGCGCCGGCGACGGCGGTTGCCAGGTCCGCCTCCGCGCGAACGGCAACACCGCTACCGCCCAATTCGACGGCCAGGGCCTTGGCCTTCTCGACGTTCCGGCCCCAGATCGCGACCTCGGCAATCGGCCGGGCGGCGGCATGGGCGCGGATCAGATGTGGTGCCAGAACGCCGGTGCCGACCATGGTGAGGCGCCGGCTATCGGGCCTGGACAGATAGCGTGACGCCAGCGCCGAGGCACAGGCGGTGCGCCGGGCGGTCAACTCGCCGCCATCCAGCAAGGCCAGTAGCTGTCCTGTCTCGCGGTCCATCAACTGGTAGCCGGCCTGCACCGCGGGCAAGCCCTTGGCGGCGTTCTCGGGCGCCACCACGACAGTCTTGAGGCCGATGAAGCGCGCATCCCATGCCGGCATCAGAAGCAGCGTCGCGTCGCGTCCGGCACCAGTATCGGGGACGGTGTGATGATGGCGCGGCGGAATGGTGGTCTCGGCGCGGAAGCCCGCGTCAAGGGCATCGATCAGTGAGGGATAATCGAGACGCTCGGCGACCCCGGCGGCGGAGAAACTCAGCACGCCGGTCAGGCGGCGTCCGCCGGCGGCAAGGCTGGTGTCTTGCCGGCACGACGGGCCTCGTCGAGGTCGGCCTCCAGGCTTTCGACACGGCGCTTCAGCGCGCGCGCCTCGATCTCGGCGCCATCCGCGCGCCTCGCCGCCTCGCGGCCGCGCCGACGCGCAGCCCCGCCAGCGACCCAGGCAGCCAGCCCGCCCCACAGCACGCCGAAGGCCAGAATGCCAAACACCACGGCGAATAGGCGCACTTCCGGCGCGAAATTGAACGGCCAGAAATCGACCTTTACGGCGTGCCGGTTGACCACCGAAAAGACGATCAGCGCCGCCGCGCTGGGCACCAGCACCAGCCACGAAAGAACCTTGGAAATCACCGGTTTGCGCAAGCCCGATCTCCGATCAAGCGCCAGAATGAATCACGGCCTGCTCAGCCGTCGGCATTCAGTTTCTCGCGCAGTTGTTTGCCGGTCTTGAAATAGGGGATGTACTTCTCCGCCACGTCGACCGCTTCCCCGGTACGCGGGTTGCGTCCGGTGCGCGCGCCACGGGCCTTGACGGAAAAGGCGCCGAAGCCCCGCAGTTCCACCCGGTCGCCGCGCGAAAGCGCCGCGGTAATCTCTTCGAAGATCGTGGAAACGATGCGTTCCACATCGCGTTGGTAGAGATGCGGATTTGCGGCAGCCAAGCGCGCGATCAATTCCGATTTGGTCATACCTTCAAACCCCCTGGGAACTCGCGGACCCTACCGCATCCCAACCCGTTGTTCCTGAGTTTTCCTTTTAGCCGGCCCGGCAAAGGCGCTCACTGGGCCCGCGCTTTGATTATCTCAGGCCAGGGTGCCAAAGAGAGATCATCCCGTCAAGTCTAAGCCTTTCAGAAAAAAGTACTTCTCCGACCATTCCAGAGACCAGGTCGCGCCACAAATCGTCCTCTTCCGGTTCGATGGCGTCATTGATCGTCGGCTCGGCGTCGATGCCGTGGGTTTCGGCCAGCCATTGCAGGGCATCCTTTTCGCGCCCGATGGCATCGACCAGCCGAGCGTCGAGCGCTTGGCGGCCGGAGAAGATGCGCCCGTCGGCAACGCCTTCGAGTTGCGCCTCGCTCAAGCCCCGTCGTTCACGCACCATGTCGACGAACATGGCATAGAGATCGGAGACGACGGCTTGCGAGACCTGGCGCGCCTCGGGTCCGAAGGGTTCCATGGGATTGGGCTGTGCCTTCAGCTCGCCGCTTTTTACGGTTTCCGGCTTGATGCCGAGCTTTTCCAGCATCGCTGTCACGTCGGCGGTCTGCATGATGACGCCGATGGAACCTGTCACCGTGCCGGCATGCGCGAAGATGCGGTCGGCGGCGATCGCGGCCATGTAGGCGGCCGACGTGGCGGTATTGCCCATGACCGCGACCACCGGCTTCTTCTCGGCCACATCGCGGATGGCGCGATAGAGCCCCTCACCGCCGACGACTGTGCCCCCGGGGCTGTCGATGTCGAGGATCAGGGCCAGGGCATGACTGTCCTTGGCAGTATCGTCGAGGGCCTCCAACACCACCGGGTCGTTTAGAATGATCCCGTCAATTCGGAGCCGCACCACGTGGTCGGTGAACCCGCCGTCGTCGCCGAAGCGGCCGACGGCCGCGGCCAACGCCGCAATCACCGCCAGCACGCCGAGCACCCGCCAAAAATTCAGGCGCCGCTTGAGACGGCGCCTGTCGATAATGCTGTCCGGATCGGAGATCATGGAGCGTTTCCGTTTCCGCCGAGCGCCAGCCCCCGGGCCCACCAAAGCGGCCCAGGGGCGGCAATGGCTTTAGGCGTCGCCTTCTTTCGGCTCTTCCTCGGCAGCCGCTTCGGCGGCGTCCTCGGCAGCTTCCTCGGCCGGCGCCGCTTCGTCGTCGGCCTTGGCGGCCTTCTTCTTGGCGGCGGGCTTCTTCGCCGGCTTGGCTTCCTCGGCGGCTTCCTTCTCCGCTTCGGCGGCCTTCTCGGCGATGGCGGCGCCCAGGATATCGCCCAGCGACGCACCGGCGTCGGTGGATCCGTAGGCGGCCATGGCCTCCTTCTCCTCGTCCACTTCGCGCGCCTTGATCGACAGCGTCAGACGGCGGCCGGACTTGTCGAGCTGGGTGATCTTGGCATCGACCTTCTCACCCTTGGCGAAGCGGTCGGGACGCTGCTCGGAGCGGTCGCGGCTCAGTTCGGACTTGCGGATGAAGCCCGGCACGCTGTCGTTGACGCGCACCTCGATGCCGTTGTCGACCACGTCGTAGACCGTGCAAGTGACGATGGCGCCCTTCTTCAGGCCGTCCAGCGCACCGCCGACCGGGTCATCGGAGAGCTGCTTGATACCCAAGGAGATGCGCTCCTTGTCCACGTCCACGTCGAGCACCTTTGCCTTGACCATGTCACCCTTGTTGAAGTCGGCGAGCGCTTCTTCGCCCGACTTCTCCCAGCTCAGGTCGGACAGGTGCGCCATGCCGTCGATCTCGCCGTCGAGACCGATGAACAGACCGAATTCGGTGATGTTCTTGACCTCGCCCTCGACCACGGCATCCACCGGGAACTTGGAAACAAAGGATTCCCAAGGATTGTCCATGCACTGCTTGAGGCCGAGCGAGATGCGGCGCTTGTCGGAATCGGTGTCCAGCACCATGACTTCCACTTCCTGGGAGGTGGAGACGATCTTGCCGGGATGGACGTTCTTCTTGGTCCAGCTCATTTCCGAAACGTGCACCAGACCCTCGACACCGGGCTCCAATTCGACGAAGGCGCCGTAGTCGGTGATGTTGGTGACGCGGCCGGTGAACTTGGCGCCGATCGGATACTTCGACGCGACACCGTCCCACGGATCGGCTTCGAGCTGCTTCATGCCGAGCGAGATTCGCTGGGTTTCGGCGTTGAAGCGGATCACCTGGACCTTCACGGTCTCGCCGATCTGCAGCGCCTCGGACGGGTGGTTGATACGCTTCCAGGCGATGTCGGTGACGTGCAACAGACCGTCGACGCCGCCGAGATCGATGAAGGCGCCGTAATCGGTGATGTTCTTGACCACGCCGTCGAGCACCTGGCCCTCGGAGAGGTT
>JAYPEK010000058.1:0-21804 GCA_038125725.1 Rhodospirillaceae bacterium | reverse complement strand
CGTCGGCATAGGCCGCCGCCTCGCCGGAAAGTTCGATGCCATAGGTCCGGAACCGGCCGACCACCGGCGCGTAGAAAGCATCGGCGATGCCGAAACGGCCGAACAGGAAGGGCTCGTTGCCTTCGTAACGGCGACGGCAATTGGTCCAGATCTTGGAAATGCGTTCGATGTCGTCGCGCACCGCCGCCGAGACCTTATCCACGGGCTGGATGGCACGGAGGTCCATCGGCAACGCGCCGCGCATGGCGGAAAAGCCGGAATGCATTTCCGCCGTCACCGCGCGTGCCTCGGCCCGCACCGCCGGCGCCGCCGGCCAAAGGCCCGCGCCGGGAAACAGTTCCGCCAGGTATTCCGCGATGGCCAGAGAATCCCAAACCGTCACGTCGCCGTGGCGCAGCACCGGCACCCTGCCGGCGGCCGAATGCGCCAGGATGGCGCGGTGCGTCTCGGGCTGATCCAAGGGGATCACCACCTCATCGAAGGCGGCGCCGGTAAGCTTCATCACCAGCCAGGCGCGCAGCGACCAGGACGAATAGTTGCGGTTGCCGATGATCAAGGTGAACGACATGAGCCTGAGTTTACTCCGTCGCCGCGCCGGCAGAAAGCCGATTGCGTTGATTTGGATGGCGGCACTGGTATAAGCGAAGGCATGGCTGATACCTTGATCGATAGCGCCTCGGACGCGCTCCCCATCACCGCGATCCCAGCCGGCTCCTTTGCCGAATGGATCGCCCGGCAATCCGATCCCCTGCAGGCCTGGACCGCCGCCACCGATTTCAACGGCGAGGCCGGCGCCATCGCCCTGGTCCCCGGCGAGGCGGGCAGCATCGAGCAGGTGCTGTTCGGCATTCCCGACGCGCCGGGACTTTGGGATTGGGCACCGCTGGCGACCGGGCTGCCGGTCGGCACCTATGCGCTCGACGCAGATGCAGATCCCGCATGGGCATCCGACCTGGCCGCCGCCTGGGGCCTGGCGCAATACCGCTTCGATCGCTACCGCGCCGAGATCGGTGCCAAGGGCCGGCCGACGCTGGCTGTCTCTGCTGGTGTCGACATCGCGCATGCACGGCGCACCATCCGCTTCATCAACCTGGTGCGCGACCTGATCAACACCCCCGCCGCCGACTTGGGCCCCGACAGCCTGGCCGAGGCCGCCGAGCGCCTGGCCGGCGAATACGGCGCCGAATGCAAGGTGACCGTCGGCGAGGATCTGCTCGACGGTAATTTCCCCGCCATTCACGCCGTCGGCCGCGCCCACGACCGCGCGCCCCGGCTGATCGACATCACCTGGGGCGATCCGGCGGCGCCGAAACTGACACTGGTCGGCAAGGGGGTCTGTTTCGATACCGGCGGCCTCGATATCAAGCCGGCGTCGGGCATGAAACTGATGAAAAAGGACATGGGCGGCGGCGCGCATGTGCTGGGCCTGGCCGGCATGATCATGGATTCGGGCCTCAACGTGCGGCTGCGCGTGCTGGTCCCGGCGGTGGAGAACTCGATCGCCGGCAATGCCATGCGCCCAGGCGACGTCATTATGACCCGCAAGGGCCTGACGGTGGAGATCAACAACACCGACGCCGAAGGCCGGCTGATCCTTTCCGACGCGCTCTTTGAGGCGGCAACGGAAGAGCCGGAATTGATCCTCGATTTCGCCACGCTGACGGGCGCGGCACGGGTGGCGCTGGGCACCGATCTGCCGGCGCTCTTTTGCAACGACGATACGCTGGCCGCCGAGCTTCTGGCCGGCGCCAAGCGAGCCGGCGATCCGTTGTGGCGGATGCCGCTGTGGCAGGGCTACGTCAAGCTGGTGAAGAGCAAGATCGCCGATCTTGATAACGCGCCGGAAGGCGGCTACGGCGGCGCCATCACCGCGGCGCTGTTCCTGGAACACTTCGTAGAGACCGCCGCCGGCAAGGCGGTGCCTTGGGCGCATATCGACCTGATGGCCTGGAACCGCAGCGCCAAACCGGGCCGGCCCGAAGGCGGCGAGGCCATGGGCCTGCGCGCCGCCTTCGACGCCTTCCAAGCGCGTTTCGGCTCCGCAACCTAACCAGGGCGAAACGATTGCCGCCCAGGGGATTGCCGGAACGGCTGAAATCCCTTAGAAGTTACGTTAACGAAACAATGTGCCGACGGGGAATTCAGCGGGCGTGAGCAGCGTCGTTCTCAACGAATTACAAGCCCTCGACATCTGGCGCCGCGCCATCGTCGCCAGCGTGCGTGCCGATGCGCCGGACCTGTCGGCGCGGCAGATGGCGCTATTGCTGAGCGTCTACCTGACGCCGCCGCCGCACACCGTGCGCGGCCTCGCCGATCTCTTGAACGTTTCGAAACCGGCAATCACCCGCGCCGTCAACCGGTTGAGCGAACTTGGCCTGGTGCGCCGCAAGACCGACGACGACGACCGCCGCAGCGTACTGATCCAGCGCACCGTCAAGGGCTCGGTGTTCCTGCGTGAATTCGGCGAACTGATCGTCGCCGCCGCGGCGGGCGAGACCGAGGGCACCAGCGACGGCCTGCCGCCGAGCTACTGATCGATCAAGAAACGGAAAGCCTCAGACCGCGTGCGCGCCCTGGTGCGCGGGCGTGCGGAACCGGTTGAGATAGGTTGGCAGCACCGCCTCAGCCGCGGTCGGCGAAATTCCCAGCGCCTCCAACCCCGGCTGCGAGCCCGAAACCACGTTGTCGACACCCAGAAGTTTCACCTGATCCGGCGTCAGCAGCGGCTTCGGCAGCAATTGCAGGAACATCGCCTTCAACTCCGCCACGCCGAGCGGCGCCGGCACCAGGATGCGCTTGCGTTCCGTCGCCGCCAGGATCAATTCCATCACCTGCTTGAAGCTGTAGACGCGGGGACCGCCGAGTTCATAACAGGCGCCCTTGGTCGCCGGATCCTCCATGGCGGCAACCATGGCCTGGGCCAAGTCGCCGACGAACACCGGCTGGAACTTGCAGCCGCCGTCACCGAAGAAATCGACCGAGAGGCCACCCTCGCCCCAGGACAATTTCGGCAGCAACGGCGCGCCGATCACCGGCATCGCGGGCGTGAACCGCATCATCCCGGCGAACATGTTGAAGAAATTATCCTCCGGCCCGAAGATGACGCTGGGGCGGAAAATCGTGGCGTCCGGAAAGGCCGCCTTCACCGCCGCCTCGCCGGCGGCCTTGGTACGGGCGTAGGCCGCCGGACTGGCCGGATCGGCACCCAGCGCCGACATGTGCAGAAGCCGCTTGGCGCCGGCGTCTGTAGCGGCCTTGGCGATGGAACCGGCGACATCGACGTGCATGCGCTGGAAACTGCGCTGGCCGCGCTCGTACAGAATGCCGATCAGGTTGATCACCACGTCGGCGCCGGCCACTGCCGTCGCCACCTGATCGGGCTTGGTCACGTCGGTCTGCCAGAGCACGATCTGCCCGACATTGCCGGCGGGCTTCAGGAACATGGCCGCTTCCACGTCGCGCACGGCGACGCGGATTTCCGCGCCCGTCGCCGCCAGTTTGTGAACCAGATGGCGGCCGACAAAGCCGGAACCGCCGAAAACCGTCACCACCTGTCTGCTCATCGTTCCTCCGCCTGATGGTCTTGCCGAGTGTCGTTGCCGAAACCGGAATATAACATCGCTTGCCCCGCGCGCGCACGCGCGTATTGACATCGGCGCGCTGGCACAATAAGCAGTGCCTCCAGCGCCGCTGGCGCGCCAAGCTCACCTGGCCCAGGTGGCGGAATTGGTAGACGCGCAGGTTTCAGGTACCTGTGGCCGCAAGGCCGTGGAAGTTCGAGTCTTCTCCTGGGCACCATTCTCGTGAGACGCCCCAACTTTGAACGGGCCAGTGCTCATCGGGGGAAAGCGCGTTGAAGTATTTCCCGGCCAAGAAACCCAATGCCATTGAGCTCCACAAGGGCGACCTGCCCGCTGGGCTGAAGTTTCCCGACGGCGTCGCCATCGACACCGAGACCCAGGGCCTGAACCCGCTTCGCGACCGGCTCTGCGTGGCGCAGCTTTCCGCCGGCGACGGCGTCTGCCATCTGGTGCAGTTCGCCGCCGACGATTATTCGGCGCCCAACTTGAAAGCATTTCTGGCCGACGCCGCGACCCCGAAGATCTTCCATTTTGCGCGCTTTGACGTCGCCATCCTGAAGCAGTATCTGGATGTCGACGTGACGCCGGTCTATTGCACCAAGATCGCATCGAAGCTGGTGCGCACATACACCGACCGCCACGGGCTCAAGGACGTAACCAAGGAACTGCTTGGCATCGAGCTTTCCAAGGAACAGCAATCATCTGACTGGGCCGCGGCCGAATTGAGCGCCGAGCAGTTGCGCTACGCCGCCGCCGACGTGCTCAATCTTCATGCCATTCGCGAACGGCTGGACGAGATGCTGGTCCGTGAAGGGCGCATGGAGTTGGCCGAGCGTTGTTTTCAGTTCCTCAGCGCCCGCGCACAACTGGACCTGCAGGGCTGGTCGGAAACCGACATTTTCGCCCACTGAGCAGCGCCACATTTTGGCCATAAGGCTCGGGATTCATTGACCAAACCGACCCTTCGGCGCATGATGGCATGAAGCGCCGCGTATGAGACACGGTGTGGCACTGCCGATGATCGGAAACTTCGGAACCCCTCGACGCTTATGACACCGACCCGCGAAGGCGCCTCGTTGGAGGCGGAGACGGAAATGACCGCCCACGACGACCTGGCCTCGGCCCGGCGGGTGCTGGAAACCGAGGCGAAAGCCCTCACTCAGCTCGCCAATTCGCTCGGGCCCAGTTTCGTCGCGGCGCTCGATATCCTGGCGACGACGCAAGGCCGCGTGGTGGTGTCGGGCATGGGCAAGAGCGGCCACGTGGGGCGCAAGATCGCTGCCACCCTGGCGTCGACCGGCACGCCTGCCCTTTTCGTGCATCCGGGCGAGGCCTCGCATGGAGACCTCGGCATGATCACCGCCGCCGATTCGCTGTTCATGCTTTCGAACTCCGGCGAGACCACGGAACTGGCCGACATGGTGGCCTATTGCGCGCGTTTTTCGATCCCGCTGGTGGCCGTCACCTCGGTCGCCGGCTCGACCCTGGCCGAGGCCGCCGACGCGGCGCTGATCTTGCCGAACGCGCCGGAAGCCTGTCCCATGGGTCTGGCACCGACCACGTCGACGACCCTCACCCTGGCGCTCGGCGACGCACTGGCTGTGGCGCTGTTGGAACGCAAGCAGTTCTCGCCGGCCGACTTCCACGCCCTGCATCCAGGCGGCAAGCTGGGCCAGCGCCTGCTCAGGGTTTCCGACATCATGCACGGCGCCGACGAATTGCCGCTGGTGACACCGGAAGCGCAAATGTCGGAGGTGCTGATCACCATGACCGAGAAACGCTTCGGCTGTGCCGGCATCGTCGACGCCGATGGGCGCTTCCAGGGGGTTATTACCGACGGCGACTTGCGCCGCCATATGTCGCCGGAAATGCTCGGTGCAACAGCCGCCCAGGTGATGACCGTCAACCCCACCACCATCGGCCCCGACGCGCTGGCCAGCGAGGCGCTGGCGGTGATGAACGACAAATCGATTACCAATCTGTTCGTCGTCGAGGGTCGCCGCGCGCTCGGCATCCTGCATATCCACGACTGCCTGCGCGCCGGCGTCGCCTGATCCGGGGCCGGGGCATTGGCCACCTCCACCGAATTTCATCCCGCCGCGCCGGCTTCGGCCGATATCCGCGAACGCGCCGCCGCCTATGGCGCGCTCGCCAATCGCACGGGACACTCGCGCGCCTATTCCAGGTTCGTCGGCGTGATGAAATTTTTGCTGCCGGTGGCGGCGCTGGCGGTAATCGCGTTGGTCGTCGCCTGGCCGCACATCAACACCGGCGATTTGCGTTTCCGGCTCGGCATCACGGTGATGAAGCTGGCGGGCTCGGACGACCCATCGATGATCAACCCGCGCTACGTCGGCACCGACAGTGACAACCAGCCGTTTTCCATCACCGCCGACCTGGCGCGCAACATTTCCGACCAGGGCACGCGCGTCACACTGGTCATGCCGAAAGCCGACATTACCCTGGAAGACGGCACCTGGCTGGTGCTGACCGCCAACGACGGTGAGTATTCGCGCGCCGAGAAGACGCTGAATCTTGCCGGCGAGGTCAACCTCTACCACGATTCCGGCTACGAGTTCCGCACCGAACGCGCCGCCATCGACCTGACCGCCGGCACTGCCGCCAGCAACGACCCGGTCGAGGGCCAGGGCCCGTTCGGCCGGCTGGAAGCGTCAGGGTTCCGCATGGTCAATAAAGGAAAAGTTATACATTTCCTGGGACGATCGAAACTCACCCTCTATCCCGGAGCCAAGCCGCCGACGCCATGACCCGCGCCCCGCACCATATCCTCCGCGCCTTTTTGCTGGCTCTGGCGGTTACCGCCTTCCCGCTGGCGACCGGTGCGCGCGCCCAGAGCCTGAACTTCGCTGGCGGCGACGCCCCGATAGAGGTGTTTGCCGACAACGGCATCGAATGGCAGCAGGACCGGCTGGTGTTCGTCGCCCGCGGCAGCGCCCGCGCGGTGCGCGGCGAGGTCACCGTATTCGCCGACGAACTGCGCGCCTACTACCGCGAAAACGCCGACGGCAAGACCGACATCTGGCGGCTCGACGCCATTGGCAAGGTGCGCATCAAGTCGCCCGACGGCACCGCCTACGGCGCCCAGGGCGTCTATAACGTTGATGACGGCATCCTGGTGCTCAGCGGCGGCAAGCAGGTGAAGCTGGTGACGCCCACCGATCTGATCACCGCCGAACGGCAGTTGGAATACTGGGAAAAACGCCAGATGGCGGTCGCCCGAGGCAACGCCATGGCCAAGCGCGAGGACCGGGAATTGCGCGCCGAAGTGCTCGCCGCATACTTCAAGCGCGGCAAGACGGGTGCCAACGAACTGCACCGGGTCGAGGCCTTCGACGAGGTCAAGGTCATCACCCAGAAGGACACGGCGGTGTCCAAACGCGGCGTCTACAACGTCGCCAGCGGAATCGCGACGCTCAGCGGCGACGTCAAAATCCTGCGCGACGGCAGCACGCTGAACGGTTGCAGCGCCGAGGTGAACCTGAATACGGGGATCAGCCGACTTCACACTTGCAAATCTGATGCCAACGGCGGTACAAATCGTGTGAGGGGTGTCTTGCGGCCGCGAAAGAACCCGTAATCGAAACGGTCGCGCGATCCACCGCCCAGGACTGAAAAACAGACCGCCAAAACAGCCCGACAGGGGACGAAAGCTTGACGGATTCCACGGTCCAGACGCACCGTACCGACGAGGCCGAAAGCCAGGGCCCGCGCCTGGTCGCGGACAACCGCGGCCTCTCCGCCATCAACATCGGCAAGCGCTTTAAGAAACGCCCCGTGGTGCGCGGCGTCAGCCTGGAACTGCAGCGCGGCGAGGCGGTCGGCCTGCTGGGACCCAACGGCGCCGGCAAGACCACCTGCTTCTACATGATCACCGGCCTGATCCAGCCCGACCACGGCAGCGTCATCCTCGACGGCTCCGACATTACCGGGCTCCCCATGTACCGGCGCGCGCGGCTTGGCATCGGCTACCTGCCGCAGGAGGCCTCGATCTTCCGCGGTCTGACGGTGGAGAACAATATCCGTGCCGTCCTGGAAGTGGCTGAAAAATCCCGCGACCGGCGCGAGGCCATCCTCGACGCGCTGTTGGCGGAGTTTTCGATCACGCACCTGCGCCGCACCCCGGCGCTGGCCTTGTCCGGCGGCGAACGCCGGCGCGTCGAAATTGCCCGGGCTTTGGCATCGAACCCGCACTTCGTGCTTCTGGATGAGCCTTTCGCCGGCATCGACCCCATCGCGGTGGGCGACATCCGCGACCTGGTGTCGCACCTCAAGGACCGCGGCATCGGGGTGCTGATCACCGACCACAACGTCCGTGAAACCCTCGACGTCATTGACCGCGCCTACATCATCCATGACGGCATGATGCTGATGGAGGGTGCGCCCACGGATATCGTCGGCAACGAGGATGTTCGCCGCGTCTACCTGGGCGACCGCTTCAGTCTCTGACCCTGGCCCATGGTCCTCGCTCCCCGTCTAGAACAGCGCCAGAGCCAGGCGCTCATCATGACCCCCCAGTTGCAGCAGGCGATCAAGCTGCTGCAGCTTTCCAACCTGGACCTCGCCGCCTACGTCGAGCAGGAGCTGAGCGAAAACCCGATGCTGGAGCGCGACGAACCGGCGCCGGGCGAGGCCGGTGACGAGCCGCTGGACGTTCATGCCGACGACCTGGTCGCCGACGGCGAGCCCGATCCCGAAGCCCTCGCCGACATGGACTTCGAAGCCCCCCAGGAGGCGGCGCTGGAGCAGGACCTGGGTTACGACACCGATTACGACAATCTTTATTCGCACGACGAACACGGCGCCAGCGACACCCATCTGGACGGCCCGTCGGCCTGGGAGGAACCGGCCTTCGCCGAAAGCCCCTATCCGTCGTCCGGCGGCGGTTTCGATACGCTGGAACCCGACCTGGAGCAGACGCTCACCGAACAGCCGTCGCTGCGCAACCACCTTTTGGAACAGGTGTCCATGGAACTGCCCGGCGGCGACGAGCGGCTGATCGCGGTACAGTTGATCGACCTGCTCGACGACACCGGCTACCTGAGCGGCGACGTGGAAAGCGTCGCCGAGGCCATGGGCTGTTCCATGGAAGAGGTGGAGCGCGTCATCGAACGCCTGCAGCAGTTCGATCCCCCCGGCATCTTCGCCCGCGACCTGCGTGAATGCCTGGCCCTGCAGCTCAAGGACAAGGACCGCCTGGACCCCTGCATGGCGACGTTCCTCGACAACCTGGAAATGCTGGCCCGGCGGGAGATGAAGAAGCTGGCGCAGGTGTGCCGCTGCGACGACGAAGACCTGGCCGACATGATCGCCGAGATTCACGCCCTCAACCCGCGCCCCGCATCCCCCTTCGATGCCGACGTGGCGCAGCCCGTCACCCCCGACGTGTTGATGCGCGCGCGCCCCGGCGGCGGCTGGATCATCGAACTCAACAGCGCCAGCCTGCCGCGCGTCCTGGTCAACAACCAGTACTACGCCCAGATCCGCACCCAGGCGCGCTCGAAAGCCGATAAGCAATACATCACCGAACAGTTCCAGTCCGCCAACTGGCTGGTCAAGGCGTTGCATCAGCGCGCCACCACGATCCTCAAGGTCGCCACCGAACTGGTGCGCCAGCAGGAGAAGTTCTTTACCCACGGCGTGCAGCACCTGAAGCCGCTGGTGCTGCGCGACATCGCCGAAGCCATCGAGATGCACGAAAGCACGGTCAGCCGCGTGACGTCGAACAAGTTCATGGCCACGCCCCGCGGCATCTTCGAGCTGAAATACTTCTTCACCCCCGCGATCGCGTCCAGCGAGGGCGGTGACGCCCATTCGGCGGAGGCCGTACGCCACCGCATCAAGGCGCTGATCGACGCCGAGGACCCGAAAAAAATTCTGTCCGACGACAAACTGGTGGCCATGCTGAGAGCCGACGGCGTCGATATCGCGCGGCGCACGGTGGCCAAGTACCGCGAGGCCATGCGCATTCCGTCATCAGTGCAGCGGCGCCGGGAGAAAGCGCTTTAGGGCACCCCGCCGGGGGCTTTCGGCGGTGCGCCAAGGGGCAGAAAATCGCCCCGCCAATCGGGCTCCGGAAGTGTTGACACCCCGTGGCTCGGCAACTAATGTCCTGGCCTTCGCCGGCCCCGAGGGGAGTTTAGCCCGCGATGCGCCCGGAACAGCGTATACGTCGAAAGGGACGTTCGCGGTTTTCGACATCGGCCTAGGTCGGCAGCGAAACCATAATTCAAAGACAAAAACCGCTTTAGCCAACGGATCTCGTAATTCATGGATATCTCCGTCAAAGGAAAGAACTTGGACGTTGGAGATGCATTGCGCACCCACGCCACGGACAACCTCACCAGCATTGTCGGCAAGTATTTTGACCACGCCATCGACGCCACCGTGATTTTTTCGCGCGATGGCGGCGAACTGAAGGCCGATATTTCGGTGCATCCGGGCCCGCGCGGCCTGGTGGTGCAGAGCGCCTCCCAGGGCGCCGATGCCTATGGCGCCTTCGACGGCGCCCTCGACCGGGTGGCGAAGCAGCTTCGCCGTTACAAGCGCCGGCTTTCCAACCACCATCAGAAAGCCCGTAACGACGACAACCTGCTGCCCGCGCAGCAGTACGTGATCCAGCCGGAAACGGCCGACGAAGAGCCGCACGAAGACCAGCCGCCGATGATCATCGCCGAGATGCAGACGGAAATCGCCACCCTGACGGTGAGCGAGGCAGTGATGCGTATGGATTTGGCCGACGCACCGTTGGTCATGTTCCGCAACAGCGCCAGCGGCGGTTTCAACGTCGTTTATCGCCGCCCTGACGGCAACATCGGCTGGATCGATCCGGCGAACAGCGGCAGCTGACGCCGGCCGGCACAACCGGACGAAAAGGTACGAGCATGGAGATCACCGATCTCATCACCGCGGATGCCGTCGTCGCCAATCTTCACGCGACCTCCAAGAAGCAGGTGCTGCAGGAACTTTCGCGCCGCGCCGCGGACATCACCGGCGAGCACGAACGCGCCATCTTCGAGGTGCTGATGGAGCGTGAACGGTTGGGCACCACCGGCGTTGGCGCCGGCATCGCCATTCCGCACGGCAAGCTGTCATCGCTGGAAAAGCTGCACGGCCTATTCGCGCGGCTGGAACAGCCGGTCGACTTCCAGGCCATCGACGAGCGGCCGGTTGACCTGATCTTCCTGCTGCTGGCGCCGGAATCGGCCGGTGCCGACCACCTGAAAGCGCTGGCCCGGGTGTCCCGAATCCTGCGCGACAACAAGGTCTGCGAGAAACTGCGCGGCACCGACACGCCGGACGCGCTTTTCGCCATTCTTTCCGAAAACGCGGAAACGGAAGCGGCCTAGCCGATTTCCGTTTTTTTTATTGCGCGTGCACCGGCATCAGGCCGTTCTGCACCGCCGCCGCGGCCGCCAATTCGAAACTGTCGGCGGCCATCAGGCGCTCGCCGTCGGCGGCATGGATGACGAAAAGCCGCTTGCCGCCGATGCTTTCCAGCTTGATATAGGCAACCTCGCCGAGGCCCCATTGGGCGAAGTTCTGACTGGCTTCGGCGGCCAGGGCGGATTGCGATTGGGGATGGTCATGCATGGGGGAAACTCCTATACGGCCCTCGCCAGGCGACGGGCTGATGACGGATTTCGGATGTCGTAATCGGTTCCGGGGCTGCCGCGCCGGTTAGTTGCTTTCCACGTCGATGGTCTGGCGCGCGCCGGGCTTTTCGCCCTTCAATCCGCTTTCGATCTTGATGGTGCGCACTTCCGGTTCCGGCTGGATGCGCTCCAACTCGATATGCAGGAGCCCGTTGTCGAGTCCGGCGCCGGTGACTTCGATGCCTTCGGCCAGCACGAAGGCGCGCTGGAACTGGCGCGCCGCGATGCCGCGATGAATGAACACCCGGTCCACGTCCTGGGCGTCGTCCTGCTTGCCACGGATGATCAGTTGATTGTCCTCGATGGTGACGCTCAAGTCGTCCATGGAGAAACCGGCCACGGCGAGCGTGATGCGCAGGCCGTTTTCGCTGGTCTGTTCGATGTTGTAGGGGGGATAGCCCTCGGCCGACGCGCGCGACGCGCGGTCCAGCATGCGTTCCAGGTGATCGAAGCCCAGCAGCAGCGGGCTGTTGAAAGCGGACATGCGCGACATGGTCTATCTCCTCTCATGAGCGAGCGCCGTTGCGGCCTCCCGTCCGGGAGCGCCGTCGGACCACGGCCGAAATCGCACCGCCGTCCATGAGATTAGATTTGGTCCGATTGGGCCGCCTGTCAAGGTGCCGAGAGCGGGCTCAGTGCTTCTCCTTGGCCTTTTCGGCCGCGAGCTTTTCCTCGATTTCCTTGATGCCGCTGCAGCCGTTGATGGTGGCGAAGGGCAGCCTGGAAATACCGCCGGCGCGCCCGGCCAGGTTGACCATGCCGGGCTCCAGGTGCACGCCCTTGATCTTCTCCTCATCGAGGACGGCATTGATTGCCGGCATCATGCGCTCGGCAAGGCCGTCGAGCTGCAACTTGTTGGCACGGGTCGGAATCGGATCGCGCGACAAAAGCCGCAGCACGGCGTCACGAATGCGCGGCACGTTGTTGCAAATGCGCCCGACGTCCTCGCGCTTGACCGGCTCCAGAAAAATAGTGATCGCCGAGGTGCTGATGATGCGGTGGTTGATCGGCACCATCATGGGCGACATCTGCACGTGCGTCGGCAGGGCGAACTTCTCGCGCGGCGACTGCTCTTTCTTGGGCGGCGCCGGATCGCTGGCGCCGGCGGGCGCGGCGGCCATGAAGGCCAGCACGGCCAACGGCAGCATCGACTTCAGAATACGCATGCCGGTTCGAAGCCTCCGGTTTCCGTGTCTTCGCCGTTGCAGGCTACGGCGGAATTTTGGCGGCAATATTGCAGCGCTGCCGGCGTTGCCGCGCTTAACCGACGAGGCCTTCGCCGTTGGCCCACTCGAGCGCATCGTCGAGGGTCTTGGCAAAGCGGCCCAACAGGTCCTCGATATCGTCGGTGGAAATCACCAGCGGCGGGCAGAAGCCGATGGTGTCGCCCATGGCACGGATGATCAGGCCGTTCGCCTCGGCCATGCCTTGCACCGTCGGGCCGACCTTGGCCGAAGGCGCGAAGGCAGTCGCTTTCTCACGGTCGGCCATCAACTCGACCCCGCCGATCAGGCCGACGCCCCGCACCTCGCCCACCAGCGGATGGTCGGCGAACCGCCGGAGACCGTCCTGGAGGGTCGGCGCGACGCTCCTGACGTGGCCGACGATGTCGCGCTCCTCGTAAATCTTCAGGGTCTCGAGCGCCACCGCCGCCGGCACCGGATGGCCGGAATAGGTGTAGCCGTGACCGAACACGCCGATCTCGCCGCTCTTCTCCTTCACCCCCTGGTAGATCTTGTCGTTGATGAACACGGCCGAGATCGGCAGGTACGACGACGACAGCGCCTTGGCGCAGGTGATCATGTCGGGTTCAAGATCGAAGGTCTGGCAGCCCCACATGTTGCCGGTGCGACCAAAGCCGCAGATCACCTCGTCGGCGATGAACAGGATGTCGTGCTTCTTCAGCACTGCCTGGACCTTTTCGAAATATGTCGCCGCCGGCACGATGACGCCGCCGGCGCCCATGATCGGCTCGGCGATGAAGGCGCCGACGGTTTCCGGGCCCTCTTCCTCGATCAGTTTCTCCAGGTTCTCGGCGCAGCGGGTCGCGAACTGCTCTTCCGTCTCGCCCTCTTCGCCGAACTTGTAGAAGTGCGGACAGTCGGTGCGCAGCACCCGATCGGTGATCGGCAAATCGAAGGCCTCGTGCATGCGCGCCAGGCCGGTGAGGCTGGCGGACGCGATGCCGGTGCCGTGATAGGCGCTGACGCGCGCGATGATCTTCTTCTTGTCGGGCTTGCCGATGGCGTTGTGATAGTACCAGACGAATTTCATCGCCGTGTCGACGGCTTCCGAGCCGGAGTTCTGGAACACCACCTTGGACATGGGCACTGGCGCCAGGCCGATCAGCTTCTCCGCCAGGTCGATGGTCGGCATCGCCGCCTTGTGGGCGAAGGAATGATAGTAGGGGAGCGTCTCGAGCTGGCGTTTCGCCGCCTCCACCAGGCGCGGTTCATTGAAGCCCAGCGACACCGACCACAGTCCGGCCAGACCCTCGATATACTCGTTGCCAGCTTCGTCGTAGACACGCACGCCGGACCCCTTGCCGATGATCATTGGCCCCTTGCTCTCATGCGCTTTGAGATCCGTCTGACCGTGCAGATGGTAGGCGATGTCCCGGGCTTCCGGGGAATTGGGGGCGAAATTCATGGCAAATATCTCCGTTCGCGACCGCGGCCGGCTGAGCTGGTTGGGAAGGTGCCAAGATGCCTCTTCGGCGCGCCGGAGACAACCCTTATCCTGGCCGTCATTCGGGCGCTTTCCCCATGGATCGTACGGCTGCGGAGGCCCGTTGACATGCCCCGAGCGGTGCGCGACCCTGCGTGCAGCCATGGAAAAGACAGACGCCATCGCCGCCCTTGCGGCCCTTGCCCAGGAATCGCGCCTGGATATCTTCCGCACGCTGGTCGAATACCAGCCAGCCGGCCTGCCGGTGGGGCGCATCGGCGAGCTTCTCGGTCTGCCCGGCGCGACGCTTTCGTTCCATCTGGCACAACTGAAACAGGCCGGCTTGGTCCAGGTCGAACGCCAGGGACGCTCGTTGATCTACACCGCCGACGTCGATGCCGTCGACCGCTTGGCGGCCTATCTGCAGGAGAATTGCTGCGCGCTCGGCGGCAGTGCGACGCCGGACCGCGCGGCCGGCGGGAATTGATCGGCGCCAAAAGGCCGAACAGACGCGAATGGGCGGATGCCCGCGCCATCTGCTTTTGAATTATTTTAATCTTTTCATGAGGTTAGAAGGTCATAGCTTGAACGCAATTGTCCAGAAAAACGGTTGCTCAGCATTCACTGTTATGTAGAATGTTCGGCAACAATCATTTTGACCGGGAATGCTCACTTATGCCTCATCCTACAGATGTACACGTCGGCCAGCGCGTTCGCGAAGCGCGATTGGCCAAAGGAATGACCCAGACGGATCTGGGCAACGCGTTGGGGATCAGTTTCCAGCAGGTGCAGAAATACGAGAAGGGCACCAACCGTGTCGGCTCCAGCCGGCTTTGGGAGATCTGCAAGGTCCTCGACCAGCCGATCACCTTCTTCTTCGAAGGCTTGAGCCGTGGCGGCATCGGCGACCCGGAACCGGCGCTTTCCTCGCGTGCCATCAAGCTGGCCAAGGAGATCGACGAGATCTCCGACGACAACGTCAAGACGCACTTCCTGCGTTTGGTCCGCTCCTACGCGAAATCCGCCTGACGCGATCTGCCGGCCGCGCCGGGCAGGCCCCGGGCGCGGCTGGCTGTCTCGCTAGCCCACACGGCTGATACCGGCCGAGATCAATGCCTCGATCTCGGCTTCCGTATATCCGGCTTCCACCAAAATCTCGGCGCTCTGCTGGCCCAACTTGGGTGGCAGGTCCCGGATGGTCGACGGCGTCTTGAAGAACCGCGCCGGCGGATCGGCAAGACGGATGCGCCCTTCCGTCGGGTGATCGATCATGTGCCAGAAACCGGTGGCGTTGAGCTGCGTCTCATCCAGCAGGTCCTCCTTAGAGAACACTGGCATCACCGGAATGTTGGCCGCTTCCAGCGCCTCGACCCACTCGGCCGTCGTGCGGGTGGCAACGATCTCGCCGAGCACCGCATAGACCCGCTCCGAATTGCTGACCCGCGCCACATGGGTGGCGAAGACCGGATCGTCGATCAGCTCGACCCGACCGGCGATGGTGAAGAAGTCGCGCCAGTTGCGGTCGGTATAGGGCAGCACCGTGAGATAACCGTCCTTGGTGGCGTAGGGCTTGCGCTCGGTGTTCATCACCCGCTCGTAGCCCATCTGCGCGATCGGCGGATCGAAGGTGGCGCCGTAGAGGTGCTCGACCATCATGAAGTCGACCAGTGTTTCGTACATGGGCACTTCGACCTCCTGCCCGCCGCCGCCGCGTTCGCGGTGCACCAGCGCCGACAGTACCGCCGACAGCACCGCATAGGACGACGTCTTGTCGGCCATCAGGGTCGGCAGGTAACGCGGCTGATCGGCGAACAGCATCATCAGGTCGGTGAAGCCCGCCGCCGTCTGGATGACATCGTCGTAGGCCGGCTTATCGGCCATCGGCCCGTCGGAGCGGAACCCGTAGGCGCGGCAATAGACCAGCTCCGGGTGGTCCTCCTTGAAGCTCGCGTAGTCGAGGCCGAACTTGTTCATCACCTTGGGGCGGAAGTTGTGCATGAACACGTCCGCCGTGGCGATCAGACGGCGTAGCGCCTGCATCCCCTCGTCACGGGTGAGGTCGAGCACGATGGAACGCTTGTTGCGGTTGGTGGTCATGAACACCGCCGCCATGCCCGGGTTACGCCCCGGCCCCATGGCACGCGAGATATCTCCGCCTGGCGTCTCCACCTTGATCACGTCGGCGCCCATGTCGCCCATCATCTGCGCCGCCCACGGCCCCATCAGCACGGTGGTCAGGTCGACGACGCGAATCCCTTCGAGCGTTCCCGGCATGGCCCGTTACCCCCTCGCCTTGATCTGTTCGGCCAATGCCAAAAGGTTACGCGCCTGCTTCAGGTGCGGCATGTCGACCATCTTGCCGTCCAGCCCGACGGTACCGAGGCCGGGATTGTCGGCAAACACCTGCACCACGCGCTCGGCGTGCTCGACCTCTTCATCCGACGGCGTGAAGGCGCGGTTGATGACCTCCGACTGCGCCGGATGGATGGCGATCTTGCCGACGAAACCCGATCGCCGGTCGCGCAGACAATCCTTTTCCAGCCCATCGAGATCGCGGAAATCGACCCAAACGACGCCGACCGGCTGCACCTCGATGGCGCGCGCCGCAGCGAGACAGAGCGACTTCGCCATTAGGTAAGGATCGTCGTATTCGCCGGTCGCGGGATTGCGGTTGTCGCTGGCACCGAGCGACGCCGCCAGATCCTCCGCCCCCCAGGTCATGGCGGTGAGCCGCTCGGTGGTGTTTTCCAGGTAGGTGTGGAAGGTCAAGAGCGACGCGCCAGTCTCGGTGGCAACGCTGAGGATCTTGGTCGTGCCCTGTTCGATTCCGTCGCGCACCTCCAAAACGGAGAGGAAATCGGCCAGGCGGTTGACGTCCTGGGCGCGCTCCACCTTGGGCAGCACGATGCCGTCCGGGCGGCCCGGCATGACGGCGGCGAGATCGGGCAACGACAGCGGCGAATCGAGCGGATTGATCCGCACCCAGAGCTGCTGGCGCGAACGGTCCGGGTTGGCCTTGAGGAAATCGCAGGTCATTTCGCGCGCGATCTCCTGGCGGTCGTCGGAGACCGCGTCTTCCAGGTCCAGGATCAGCGCATCGGCTTCGTTGCCGCGCCCCTTCTCCAGCTTGCGTTCGCTGTCACCGGGCACGAACAGCCACGAACGGACGATCATGATGCGTCCCGTTTCTTCATCAGCCCGACGCGCACGCAGTAACCCACCTCCTCGTCGCGCTGGTTGTAGGCGAAGTGCTCGAAAGTGACGAGGCCGGTATCGGGGCGCGACTTGCTTTCGCGCTTGTCCTTGATGCGGGTGATCATGTGCAGCGTGTCGCCGTGGAACACGGGGTTCTTGAAACGGATGTCGGTCATGCCGAGATTGCCGAGCGTTGTCCCTAGCGTCGTCTCCTGCACGGTAACGCCGATCATCAGGCCGAGCGTGAACAGCGAATTGACCAGCCGCTGGCCGTACATGGTCTGCTTGGAGAATTCCTCGTCCAGGTGCAGCGGCTGCGGGTTGTGGGTCATGGCGCAGAACATGATGTTGTCCATCTCCGTGACTGTGCGGGTGAGCGCATGGTTGAACTCCATGCCGACCTCGAATTCCTCGAAATAAAGTCCGGACATCTGTCGTTTTTCCTCCCTAGTAAGATTTCGGCAGGCCGAGCGCGCGCTCCGCCAGGTAACTGAGCATCAACTGCGGGCTCACCGGCGCAATGCGATGGATCAGGCTTTCGCGCAGGTAGCGCTCGACGTGAAATTCCTTGGCATAACCCATGCCGCCATGGGTCATGACGGCGTTGGTGCAGGCCTTGAAGGCGGCCTCGGCGGCCAGGTACTTGGCCGCGTTGGCCTCAAGCCCGCATTCCTCGCCCCGGTCGTAAAGATCGGCGGCGCGGAAGGCCATCAGGTTGGCGGCTTCCAGCTCCGCCCAGGATTCGGCCAATGGATGCTGGATTGCCTGGTTCTGGCCGATGGGGCGGTCGAAGACGATGCGCTCCTTGGCGTATTCGGCGGCGCGCTTGAGCGCGCAGCGCCCGAGCCCGACCATCGAGGCGGCGATAAAGATGCGCTCGGCGTTAAGGCCGTGCAGCAGGTAGCGAAAGCCCTTGCCTTCCTCGCCGATCAGATGGTCCTTGGGCACCGGCATGTCGTCGAAAAAGATCTGGTTCGAATCGACGCACTTCCGGCCCATCTTCTTGATCTCGCGGATTTCCGCATAGTCACGGTTGAGATCGGTATAGAACAGCGACAGTCCGTCAATGGGCTTTTCCGTCTCGCTCATATCCTTGGTGCGCGCGATCAATAGGATCTTGTTGGCGCGCTGGGCGGTGGATATCCAGATCTTCTCGCCCTTGACGATGTACTTCTCGCCGTCCCATTTGGCGCGTGTCTTGAGCCGCGTTGTGTCGAGCCCGGTGTTCGGTTCGGTGACGCCGAAACAGGCGACGTCCTCGCGCCTGACCACCGGCGGCAGGAAGCGGCGCTTCTGCTCCTCGGTGCCGAACACGACCACCGGGTTCATGCCGAAGATACCGATGGAGACGGCGGCGAAGCCAGCGTTGCCGGCGCCCGATTCGGTGATCGTCTGCGCCATCACGGCGCCGTCCTTGATACCGAGCCCGGCGCCGCCGTATTCCTCCGGCATGGCGATGCCCATGTAGCCGGCATCGGCGATGGCCTGGCAGAAGTCTTCCGGAAAAGCGCCGTCCTCGTCGCGTTCCAGCCAATACTGATCGTCGAACTTGGCACAGATGCGCGCCATGTTCTCGCGGATTTGAATCTGTTCGGGTGTGTAGTCGATGCTCATGCTTGTGCCCCCCCTGATGCATCTTTCTTGAACTGAGCGGGCCCTCCGGTCAATGGGGGAGCGTCAACAGGCCCGCGACCGGCACCCTAGGGAATTCGACATCAAGGCTTTGGGGATTTGGTGGAGCCGAGGGGAATCGAACCCCTGACCTTCGCATTGCGAACGCGACGCTCTCCCAACTGAGCTACGGCCCCTTCCGGGTAGGTCTCCGGCCGGCGGCTGGGCCCCCGGCGCGAAATCGAGCGGATAATGTGGTCGGTGCCGCCCCTTGTCAAGCGCCCCGAAGTTTCCAGTGCAGCCTTGCGCGGTCCGCGCCGTGGGCCTACGTTATTCGCGATTCGCCAACGATTATAGGGACATCAGCCCCAGCCATGAACGTCATCCTCGGCCCGCTGCTGCAAGTGCTGCTGATCGCCATCGAACTTTACATGTGGATCGTGATCATCGGCGTGGTCCTGAGCTGGCTGGTCGCCTTCAACGTCATCAATACGTCGAACCGCTTCGTCTACATGGTCGGCGATTTCACCTACCGCCTGACCGAACCGCTGCAGGCACCGATCCGCCGCGCGCTGCCAAACCTGGGCGGGCTGGATCTGTCGCCCATGGTGCTGATCTTGGGGCTGATCTTCGTCCGCGGCGTCATCGCCAACCTCTATTTCCGGTTTGTCTGACGCGCCCCTGCCGTTCCGCCGCACCCAAGCCGGCATTGCCGTCGACATCCGGCTCTCCCCGAAAGCCTCGAAGAACGCCGTCACCGGCATCGACACCCTTGCCGACGGCTCTCGCGTGCTCAAGGTCTCGGTCACCGCTGTTCCGGAGAAAGGCAAGGCCAACAAGGCGCTCCTCAAGTTGCTATCGAAATCGTGGGGGGTGGGCATGCAAAGCCTGGACTTGATCAAGGGCGCCAAGGACCGTAACAAGACCGTCCTGATCGACGACCCGGCCGGCGACAGGCTCGACGCCCTCGTGGCCTGGGCACGGACGCTCGAATAGCTGACAGGGAGGCTAGCATGGCGACGGACACCATCATCGACGGTAAGGCATTCGCCCAAGGCCTGCGCGAGCGCGTGGCCACGGAAGCCGCCGCCATCCGGGACGCACACGGCCTGCAGGCCGGGCTCGCCGTGGTGCTGGTCGGCGACGACCCGGCCAGCGCCGTCTACGTGCGCAACAAGGGCGAGCAGACCCGCGAGGCCGGCATGCAATCGTTCGAACACCGGCTCCCCGCCGACACGCCGGAAGCCGACGTGCTGGCGCTGGTCGGGAAACTCAACGCCGACGACGCCGTGCACGGCATTTTGGTGCAGCTGCCGCTGCCCGACCAGATCGACGAACAGAAGGTGCTGGCCGCCATCGACCCGGACAAGGACGTGGACGGCTTTCACGTCACCAACGTCGGGCGGCTGTGGACCGGCGGCGACGCGCTGGTGCCCTGCACGCCCTACGGCTGCATCCTGATGCTGAAGGACAGGCTCGGCGATCTCAGCGGCATGCGCGCCGTTGTCGTCGGGCGCTCCAACATCGTCGGCAAACCGATGGCCGCTTTGTTGCTGGCCGAGAGCTGCACCGTCACCATCGCGCACTCCCGGACCCGCGACCTGGCGGCGCGCTGCCGCGAGGCCGATATCGTCGTCGCCGCCGTCGGCCGGCCGGAAATGATCAAGGGCGACTGGATTCGCCCCGGCGCCACCGTCATCGACGTCGGCATCAACCGTGTCGATGCGCCCGAAAAGGGCCTCAAGGACGACGGCACGCCGAAAACCAAGCTGGTCGGCGACGTCGATTTCGCCGAAGCGGTCGAGGTTGCCGGTGCCATCACGCCGGTGCCGGGCGGCGTCGGACCGATGACCATCGCGTGCCTGCTGCGCAATACGCTGGTCGCGGCGTGCCGCCAGAACGGCATCGAGCCGCCGGCGATCTGAACGCGCGAATCCAACCCGGGCGTGCAACTCCGTTGCGTTGGGAATCCTCCCTGTGAGATGATGCGCCACCATGCGTGAACTGTTCCAGAGGCTGGCCGCGCGGCCCGGCGTCACCGCCGAGCTGCTGTTGGCATCGTTCTTCGCCAACCTGTTGGCGCTGGCCTCGCCGCTGTTCGTCATCCAGGTGCTCAATCGCTACGTCTCCTACGGCGTCGACGCGACGCTGATCACGCTGACCGCCGGCGTCGTGGGGGCGATTGCGCTGGAGACCGGATTCCGCCAGGCGCGGCTGATGCTATCCGCCACCGCGCTCGAGGACCGCGACCGCGAACGCGCCATCGGCGCCTTCGGCATGCTGACGGCGGCCAAGGCACAGGCGCTGGAGATGCTGCCGGGCGGCCAGCGGCGCGAAGCCGTGCGCGGCCTCGATTCAGTGGAGAGCGCCTTCAACCCGCCCAACATCGGCGCCGTCATGGACGTGCCGTTCGCGCTGGTGTTCGTCGCCGCGCTGGCGCTCCTCAACGTCTGGCTCGGCCTCGTCGCCATGGCCTTCATCGTCGCCGCCTTCGGCTTCAGCCTCTATTCGCAGGCGCGCCTCAAGGGCCCCATGCAGCAACTGTCGCAGACCGCCGGGCTCGGCAACACGCTGCTCGCCACCGTCGACCGCGCCGCCGACACCATCCGCGCCTTCGGCGGCCAGGGCCCGGTGATGGCGTCCTGGCAGCAATACGTCGGCCAGGCGCAGATGCTGCGCCAGCGCGTGGCGCGCATGCAGGGCGCGGGGCAGACCCTGACCCAGAGCCTGCAGGCGATGATGGGCGTCGCCATCATTTCCATCGGCGCGACGCTGGTGGTCGGCGGGCACCTGGACGTGGGCTCGCTGATCGGCTGCAACATCCTCGCCGCCCGGGGCTTGGGCCCGATGCTGCGCCTCGCGCAACTCACGCAATCCTTCGCCAAGGCCGAACAGGCGCTCACCGATGCGCGCAAGCTCGCCGAACTGCCGACCGAGGCCGATGCCGGCACCGCGCTCGGCGCCTATTCCGGCGGGCTGGAGCTGCGCGACGCGGGCTTCATTTATCCGGAAGCGCCGGCACCGCTGTGTTCCCCGTCAGCGCCCATGGGACGTATTGAGGTGATTGCCTAAGGGAG